>NZ_JBIDBG010000009.1:0-284988 GCF_043202855.1 Micromonospora sp. NPDC048063
CGGTGCCGGCCGGCTGGTGAGCGGGCCTGTCGGGCGCGGGCGGGGCCGGTGGTGGGGGGGGGGGGGGGGGCGCCCCCCCCCCCCCCCCCCCCCCAACCCCCCCCCCCCCCCCCCCGCCCCCCCCCCCCCCCCCCCCCCCCCGCCCGCCGGCCCCCGCGCCCCCCCCCCCGGGGGGCCCCCCCCCGCCCCCCCCCCCCCCACCACTGTGTTGTGCGGGTCAGGCCCGGCCGGCGGGGGCCGGTTCGGCGGCCCGGCGGCGGCCGGTCAGCAGGTGGTCGACGCTGAGCCGGCCGGCCCCGACCGCCGCCAGCAGCAGGCTCGCCGCGCCGAGGGCGAGGACCAGCTCGTAGCCGCCCTTGTCCACGAACAGGCCGTTGCCGGCGTGCACGAAGACGAACGCGCCGAGCATGTCCAGCGCGAGCAGGACGCCGGCGATCGGGACGACCGCGCCGAGGATCAGCGCCGCGCCGCCGAGCAGCTCGACGCCCGTGGCGAACCACGCGGACAGGGTCGGCAGGGGTACGCCGGCCTGGTCGAAGAAGGCGGCGGTCCCGTCGACGCCGTTGGTGACCAGCTTCTGCCAGCCGTGGGCGAAGAAGACGATGCCGACGCCGATCCGGGCGAGCAGCATCGCGACGTCACGGACGGTGGTGGGCAGGGTCATGGTTCTGCTCCTCATGCTGGGTGGACTGCCGAACGGCCGGTCGGGTCGACGCGCGCCGTGTCGCGGGCGGCCGGCCGCGACGCGACCGGCCGACGGAACACCTCGCCGGCCCGGATCTCGGTCCGCCGGGCCTGTCGGGTGCCGCCTGGGGACCACCGTACCGGCAGATGGTTGAAGGCTCAATGGTTGACGGGGAAAGTGATTGTCGCCGCGCCCGCCGATCGCCGTCCGAGCTGCGCGGTCGTGCCCGGAGAAAGTGGCCTCGGGGTCGCCGCCCGGGCGCGGCGGACCGCCGGAACGGCGACGCGCCACCTCCCGGGGCGCGGTGTCAGCCGGCTTCGGAAGGTGGCGCGTGTCGTGGCCCGGGGGCCCGTCGGAAGGGTGGGTGGGCGGTGGACGGGTCAGGCGGCCGTGGTCCAGATCGCCTGGAAGGCGGCCGCCTCGCCGGCCAGCCAGCGCTCGATCTGCTCGGGCCGGGCGTCGGCGGGCATGTGGTGGGCCTCGCCCCGGCGGACGTCGACCAGGACCGGCTCGGCGTGCGGGAGCACCGCGTCCATGTGCCGGGTCATCAGGTGCAGGGTGGCCAGCACCGCCTCCGGGCTGGGCGGGGTCTCGTCGAAGTGCAGGCGGACGGCCTCGGCGCGACCGTCGGCGTGGCGTACGCCGAACTGGGGGTTGATCTTGACGGGCAGGTCGCCGAGCATGGCGAGCGCGTCGCGGGTCTGGGCGAGGTCGACGGCCCTCGGCTCGCCGAGGGAGTGCAGCCAGGCCTTCGCGCCGGGGACGAGGGCCTCGTAGAGCGGCCGCCAGCGGGGCTTGACCACGTCGACCACCTGTTCGAGGTGGGTGCCGCCGGTGTGGAAGGCGATGTCGGCCTTGAGCGCCTTGACGAACTGGCCGTGCGGGTTGAACCCGGAGCGGCTGGCCCGCTGCTTGCGCAGGCCTCCGACGAAGGTGGCCTTGGTCGGGCCGGTGCGGTCGACGTAGCGGGTGAAGCCGAGCAGGGTGGCGTAGGGGGTGAGTGGGGCGGAGGCGGGCGTGTTCACGGACGTCCTCCCAGGTCAGGACTTCGATTAGTACATACATTCTAATCGACGGGTGTGACATCGCCCAGGGAACAAAAGGGGCCGCCCGGGCATCCCGGACGGCCCCTTCGAAACAAATCTAGAGCTGGCCCACCGAGGTGATCCGGACCACCGCGGCGCCCGCCTCGTCGGAGGCGGCGAGGTCGACCTCGGCGCTGATGCCCCAGTCGTGGTCGCCCTCCGGGTCGTCCAGGATCTGCCGGACCGTCCACTTCTCCCGGCCCTGCTCGATCATGAGCAGCGCCGGCCCGCGCGCGTCCGGCCCCACCCCGACCGAGTCGTACGCCTCGAAGTACGGCTCCAGCGCGTCGGCCCAGGCGTCCGCGTCCCAGCCCGACGCGCCGTCCAGCTCGCCGAGGTCGTACCAGCGGCGCAGCGCGGCCAGCTCGACCCGGCGGAACAGGGCGTTGCGCACCAGCACCCGGAAGGCGCGGGCGTTGCGGGTGACCGCCGGGACGCGGTCGTCCAGCGCCTCGGCCGCCTCGGCGGCGTCGGTGGGGTTGCGCAGCCGCTCCCACTCGTCGATCAGGCTGGAGTCGACCTGGCGGACCAGCTCGCCGAGCCACTCGATGAGGTCGACCAGCTCGTCGGTCTTCGCGTCCTCGGGCACGGTCTGCCGCAGCGTCTTGTACGCGTCCGCGAGGTAGCGCAGCACGAGGCCCTCGGAGCGGGACAGCCCGTAGAACTGGACGTACTCCGTGAAGGTCATCGCCCGCTCGTACATGTCCCGCACCACGGACTTGGGGGAGAGCTGGTGGTCGGCCACCCACGGGTGGCCCTGCCGGTACATCTCGTACGCCGACTCCAGCAGCTCCGCGAGGGGCTTGGGCCAGGTCACCTCGTCGAGCAGTTCGAGCCGGGCCTCGTACTCGATCCCCTCGGCCTTCATCGCGGCGACCGCCTCGCCGCGGGCCTTGAACTGCTGCGCGGAGAGCACCTGGCGCGGGTCGTCGAGGATCGACTCGATCACCGAGAGGACGTCGAGGGCGTACGCGGGGGAGTCGACGTCGAGCAGCTCGATCGCCGCGAGGGCCAGCGGTGACAGCGGCTGGTTGAGGGCGAAGTCGAGCTGGAGGTCGACGGTGAGACGGACCCGCCGGCCGGTCTCGTCCGGCTCGTCGAGCTGCTCGACCACCCCGCCGGCGCGCAGCGCCCGGTAGATCGCGATGGCACGCCGGATGTGCCGGCGCTGGGCAGCCCGGTCCTCGTGGTTGTCGGTGAGCAGGTGCCGCATCGCCGCGAACGCGTCGCCGGGGCGGCCGATCACGTTGAGCAGCATCGAGTGGCTGACCTGGAAGCTGGACGTGAGCGGCTCGGGCTCGGCCTCGACCAGGCGCTCGAAGGTGGGCTTGCCCCAGCCGATCGACCCCTCCGGCGGCTTCTTGCGCACCACCTTGCGCCGCTTCTTCGGGTCGTCGCCGGCCTTGGCCAGGGCCTTCTCGTTGTCGATGACGTGCTCCGGGGCCTGCACCACCACCCGGCCGATGGTGTCGAAGCCGGCCCGACCGGCCCGCCCGGCGATCTGGTGGAACTCGCGGGCCTTGAGCAGCCGGGTGCGCACGCCGTCGTACTTGGACAGGCCGGTGAACAGCACGGTGCGGATCGGCACGTTGATCCCGACGCCGAGGGTGTCCGTGCCGCAGATGACCTTGAGCAGGCCGGCCTGGGCGAGGGTCTCCACCAGTCGGCGGTACTTGGGCAGCATGCCGGCGTGGTGCACGCCGATGCCGTGCCGGACCAGCCGGGACAGGGTCTTGCCGAAGCCGGAGGTGAACCGGAAGTTCCCGATCGCCTGGGCGATCATGTCCTTCTCGGCCCGGGTGCAGACGTTCACGCTCATCAGGGCCTGGGCGCGTTCCAGGGCGGCGGCCTGGGTGAAGTGCACGACGTAGACCGGCGCCTGCTTCGTCTCCAGCAACTCCTCCAGGGTCTCGTGCAGCGGCGTCATCGCGTACGAGAAGAGGAGCGGGACCGGCCGCTCGGCCGAGCGGACGACGGCGGTGGGCCGGCCGGTGCGTCGGGTCAGGTCGTCGACGAAGCGGGTGGTGTCGCCGAGCGTGGCCGACATGAGGACGAACTGGGCCTGCGGCAGCTCGATCAGCGGCACCTGCCACGCCCAGCCGCGGTCCGGCTCGGCGTAGAAGTGGAACTCGTCCATGATCACCTGGCCGACGTCGGCCCGGTCGCCCTCGCGCAGCGCCAGGTTGGCCAGGATCTCGGCGGTGCAGCAGATGATCGGGGCGTCGGCGTTGACGCTGGCGTCGCCGGTCAGCATGCCGACGTTGTCGGCGCCGAAGACCTCGCAGAGGGCGAAGAACTTCTCCGACACCAGGGCCTTGATCGGGGCGGTGTAGAAGGTGGTCCGGTCGTCGGCCAGGGCCGCGAAGTGCGCCGCGATCGCCACCAGGCTCTTGCCGGAGCCGGTCGGCGTATTCATGATCACGTTGGCGCCGGAGACGATCTCGATGACCGCCTCCTCCTGGTGGGGGTAGAGGTCGAGGCCGCGCTCCTTCGCCCAGCCGGCGAACGCGTCGTAGAGGGTGTCGGGGTCGGCGCTGGTCGGCAGCGCGGCGGTGAGCGTCATAGCGGGTCCCATGGTGCCTGGATCATGCCCCCGCGCGCCAACCGGCCCCGGCGGCGGTGGTGTTAGGAAGGGCCCCTTCTACAACAAAATCCGCTAGTAGGGGGCCCTTCCTTTCACCTTCGCCGGTAGATCAGGTCGAAGACCGGCCGGCCGGCCGTCAGGGCCCGGCGCTCGAACTTGGTGACCGGGCGGTGTGGCGGGCGGGGGGCGAAGCCGTCGTGCGCGTTGACCAGCCCCGGGTCGGCGTCCAGGGTCTCCTGCATCGCCTCGGCGTACTCGGCCCAGTCGGTGGCGCAGTGCAGGGTGCCGCCGGGCGCCAGCCGGGAGCGCAGCAGCGCGACGTGGGCCGGCTGGATGATCCGCCGCTTGTGGTGCCGCGACTTGGGCCACGGGTCCGGGAAGAAGACGTGCACCGCGTCCAGCGACGCCGCCGGCAGGCCCGCCACCAGGTCCAGCGCGTCGCCCTGCGCCACCCGCACGTTGCGCAGGCCGTGCCGGTCCACCAGGTCCAGCAGGTTGGCGATTCCGGGCGTGTGCACCTCGACCGCCAGATAGTCTCGATCCGGGTCGGCGGCGGCCATCGCGGCGGTGGTGTCGCCCATCCCGGACCCGATCTCCACCACCACCGGGGCCCGACGGCCGAACAGGCCGGCCAGGTCCACCGGCGTGCCGGGCTCGTCCGGGACGAGCAGGCCGTGGACCGGCCAGAGCCGGTCCAACGCCTCCGTCTGGCGGCTGCTCATCCGGCCGCGGCGCGGATGGAAGGTGCGGATGGTCCGGGCGGCGGGCGGCGCGGGCGCGGCGGCGGGAGAGTCGATGGAGGTCACAACGACCCGAGCGTACGCGACGACCGCGCCGGATCGGATGTGATGTTCGCCCGGGGATGAGAGGATCCATCCCGTACGGCAGACCGGGCTCCTGGTGTTGCCCGGCACTGCCTCAACGCGCCGGGAGGTGGCGTCGTGTCGGTGCACCGCGGTGGTCTGGCGCTGGCGATCGCGACCGCGCTCGCCGGCCCGCTGCTCGCGGCCCTGCCGGCCGGGGCCGCTCCGCCGACCACCGCCCTCCCCGCTGTCACCGCCCTCCCCGCTGTCACCGGCCGCCCCGTTGCCGCCGGCCTTCCCGTTGTCGCCGGCCTCCCCATCGTCGGATTGCGGGCGGAGCCCGCGCCGGGGGGCCCGCCGCAGCCGAAGCCGCCGGAGCCCGCCGTCTTCGTCGAGGTCAGCCCGAGCACCGTGCAGCCGGGCTTCCTCGTCGGCATCCGGGCCAGTTGCAATGACAACTCGATCCCCGCGATCGTGGTCTCGGACGCCTTCGGCCGGGTGCAGGTGCAGCCGCAGCGCGGGCTGCTGACCGCCGCGCCGATGGTGCGCGAGCGCACCCGGCCCGGCAACTACCGGGTCAAGCTGGAGTGCCCCGACGGGGCGACCGCCTCGACCATGCTCCAGGTGGTCAAGGCGGTGAAGCCCAGTCGCGGCCCGGCGACGGGCTTCGGCGGAGGCGACGGCGGGTTCACCGGCGGGCTGCTGCTTCCCGGTGGTCTCGCGCTGACCGTGGCCGGCATCGTCCTCGCGGTGGTCGCGGCGCGTCGCCCGCGCTCCGTCCGTGACGCCGCCCGACGCTGAGCCCGCCCATGGCCACCTCGCCCGCCCCCCAGCCGCCCGCCGCAGCGGCCCGCCGGCGTCCGCCGCCCGGACGCCGCCCCTGGTCGGTGCCGCTGGCCGTGGTGCTGGTGCTGGTCGGGGTCTTCGCCACCGGGGCGGGGCTGGGGCGGACGGCCGGGCCGTTCGACTGGGCCGCCGGCGCGGGGGAGTCACGTCCGGCCCGCGGCGCGAGCGGCGCCCTGTCGGCCAGCCGGCCCGTACGCCTGTCGATCCCCTCGATCGAGGTGGCCGCGCCGGTGGCGCCCGTGGGCGAGGCCCGGGACGGCTCGATCGCCGTCCCGCCGCTGGACCGGGCCGACGAGACCGGCTGGTACGACCGGGGCCCGACCCCGGGCGAGCCGGGCCCGGCGGTCATCGTGGGGCACGTGGACACCAGGAGCGGCCCGTCGGTCTTCTACGACCTGCACAGGCTGCGCCCGGGTGACCCGGTCGAGGTGACCCGGGCGGACCGCTCGGTCGTGGTGTTCCGGGTCGACTCGGTGGAGCACTTCCCGAAGGAGCGGCTGCCGGCGGAGCGGGTCTACGGCGACGAGGGCCCGCCGGGTCTGCGCCTCATCACCTGCGGCGGCGACTGGCTCGGCGGCCGGACGGGCTACGCCGACAACATCATCGCCTTCGCCACCCTGCTCTCCTCCCGCCCCGCCTGACCCACCCGGGACGGGTCAGGGGCGGGGCGGGACCTGCTGGACGACCTCGAACTCCAGGAGGCTGGCGCCCGAGGCGACCGGGGGGCGCCGCTCGCCCGTGCCGGCGTGGGCGGCGCGGGAGGGGCCGGCGGCCCACGCCTGGTAGGCCTCCTCGCTCTCCCAGCGCGTGTAGACGAAGTAGCGGTTCTCCCCGGCGACCGGGCGGAGCAGCTCGAAGCCGAGGAACCCGGGGGAGTTCTCCACGGCGCCGGCCCGGGCGGCGAACCGCTTCTCCAGCTCCTCGCCCGCGCCGGGAGGGACGTCGATCGCGTTGATCTTCACGACTGCCATGGCTCCACCCTAGTCACGCCGTCGGGGCTCAGAACGACTCGACCGCCGGAACCAGGTCGGCGTCCACCACGATCGGGGCGTGGTCGGACGGGCCCTTGCCCTTGCGGGCCTCCCGGTCCACGTACGCCGAGCGGACCGCCCGCGTGAACGGCGCCGAGGCGTACACGAGGTCGATCCGCATGCCCTTGTTCTGGTGGAACATCCCCGCCCGGTAGTCCCAGTAGGTGAACGGGTGGGGGCCCTTCATCGGGGTGGGCACCACGTCGGAGAGCCCGAGGTCGCGCAGCGCCGCGAGGGCCGCCCGCTCGGCCGGGGTGACGTGCGTGGAGTGGGTGAACACCGCCGGGTCCCAGACGTCGGCGTCGGTCGGGGCGACGTTGAAGTCACCGCAGACGGCCAGCGGCACCCCGCTCGCCAACTCCGTCTCCAGGGCGTCCCGCAGCGCCTCGAACCAGGACAACTTGTACGCGTAGTGCGGGTCGTCGGGCGTGCGGCCGTTCGGCACGTACACCGACCAGACCCGCACCCCGTCGCAGGTCGCGGAGATGGCCCGGGCCTCCGGCTCGGGGAACCCCGGCTCGCCCGGGAACCCCACCACCACGTCGGCCAGGCCGACCCGGGACAGGATCGCCACCCCGTTCCACCGGCCGTCGCTGTGGCTGGCCACGCGGTAGCCCAGCTCGCCGACCTCGGCCACCGGGAAGGCCCCGTCCGGGCACTTCGTCTCCTGCAGGCAGACGACGTCCGGCCCGGTGCCGGCCAGCCACTCCAGCAGCCGGGGCAGGCGGGCCTTCACCGAGTTCACGTTCCAGGTCGCCAGGCGCATGGGTCCAGCCTGCCCCATCCGCGCCCGCGCCGCCGCGTCAGCTCCCGGGGTGTCGCGCCGGCGACCCGTCAGGTGTTCGGGGTGTCACCCGGGCGGGTCTGCTCGGCCAGGAACCGCTCCAACTCGGCGCCCAGCTCGTCGGCGGTCGGCAGCGGCCCCGTCTCCTTGGCGAGCAGGCTCCGCTCGCCCCGGCCGCGCGCGAACGCGTCGTACTGCTCCTCGAGGGCCTGCACCAGCTGGGCGGCCTCGTCGGTCTGCGCGACCTGCCGGTCGATCTCCAGCCGGACCACCTCGGCGGCCGAGCGCAGCCCGTCGCGGGGCAGCAGCAACCCGGTGCTGCGGGACACGGAGGCGAGCAGCACCTCGGCGGCGGCCGGGTACTCGGTCTGCGCCACGTAGTGCGGCACGTGGGCGGCGAAGCCCAGGGCGTCGCGGCCCAGCTCGCCGAGGCGGAACTCCAGCAGGTGCCCGACGCTGCCCGGCACCTGCACCCGCTGCAACCACGGCTCGTAGCCGGCGATCAGCTCGCGCCGGGTGGCGTGCGCGGTCACCCCGGCGGGACGGGTGTGCGGCACGGCCATCGGGATCGCGTTGAGCCCCACGGTGAGCCGGACGTCCAGCCGCGCGGTGAGCGCGCCGACGGCGGCCACGAAGCGCTCCCACTGCAGGTCCGGCTCCGGGCCGGTGAGCAGCAGGAAGGGCGTCTCGTCGTCGTCGCGCAGCACGTGCAGCTCCAACGCCGGGGCGTCGTACGACTCCCAGTGGTCCTCGACGAAGGTCATCACCGGCCGGCGCGAGCGGTAGTCGAAGAGCTGGTCGACGTCGAACCGGGCGATCGGGCGGGCGTCCAGCGAGGTGAGCAGCTGCTCCCTGGCCAGTCGGGTGGCGCTGCCGGCGTCGACGAACCCGGTGAGGGCCTGGATCAGGACGGGCTGACCGAGGTCGGGCAGCTCGTCGATGAGTTCGTAGAGCTCGTGTGGGTCGAGCACCGGTGCGGACCTCCCTGGTCGTGCGTACGGGTCGCCGCGTGGGGACGGCACCCGTTCGGGGAACGTACCCGCCATCCTCGTGCATTCCTGCCGGCGGCTCCCGCGGGGCCGCTGCGTGATCAGCAATCAGGGCGTATCCCCGCAACTCCACCGTCGGGTGCCCAGCGATGACCGTGGGGTGGAGCAGCCTATCGGCCGAAAGGGTGAACTCGGGGATCGTGCACTCGGCGTCGACGCTTCGTCCCTCTTCCGTGCGACCAGGGGGCGCGCGGGTGCCACCGCGAGGTCTGCCCGGTACGCGAGGTGCGTCCCCGGCTCGCCCCGGAACGGCCGGGCCGTCCCGCGGGTGGGGGCGCTTTCGTGAAAAATGCCACGAGATCACCCGGGGTGATCGGAGTTTGGGTCTGCCTAGCCTCGGCTGATGCGTGACGACCGCACCCTCGACCATCAGATCACCCCCGGTGACCCGATCGACCGTTCGGACGATACCCCCTCGCACGATCGGCCGGCTGGCCTCCGTTCCGTCGGGACGTACGCCCGGATGCTGCTGCCCGCACCGGCCCGGGCGCGGGTCGCCCTCGCCGCCGGCGTGCTGTGCTGCCTCGGCCTGACCGCCGTCGCCCAGGGCGCCCGGGACGACTCCGCCGCCGACCCGGCCCCCGTCGCCGCCCCCTCCGCGCTCGCCGAGCGCGCCGAGGCGGACGCCGCCTCCCGCGGTCTGGAACGCGCCCCCGCCGCCACCCCCGCCAGCCCCACCCCCGCCGCCGACCCGGACACCGCCACCCCCGCCCCGAAGAAGACCAAGCGCAAGCCCGTCGACCCCGCCCCCGTGGCCGGTCTCGACAACGCCCAGATGGAGAACGCCGAGGTGATCGTGCGGACGGGGCGGAAGATGGACATGCCCCGGCGCGCGTTCGTCATCGCGGTCGCCACCGCGATGCAGGAGAGCAACCTCTACAACGTCGCCAGCGGGGTGCTCCCCGAGTCCCAGAACTACCCCCACCAGGGCATCGGTTGGGACCACGACTCGGTCGGGCTGTTCCAGCAGCGCTCCAGCAGCGGGTGGGGCGAGGTGGGGCAGCTGATGGATCCGGAGTTCGCCACCCGGCAGTTCCTCGCCGCGCTGGCGCAGGTGCCCGGCTGGCAGCAGATGCGGCTGACCGACGCCGCCCAGGCGGTGCAGATCTCGGCCTACCCGGAGCACTACGCCAAGCACGAGTGGCGGGCCACGGAGGTCGTCGAGGCGATCCTGGAGGCCGGCCAGTAGTCTTCCGCCGACCACAGTGGACGGTTGCGGTTCGGGTGTCCGGGGTACGGATGTTGTCGTTCCGAGGTACACATGGAAGAGGCACCACCGACAGGAGGACGACATGTCTCTGATGCAGCGGATCAGCACCTTCCTGCGCTCGCCGAAGGGCCAGCAACTGGTCGACCGTGGCCGGCGTGAGCTGGCCAAGCCCGGCACCCAGCAGAAGCTGAAGGGCCTCGCGGCCAAGCTCCAGAACCGCCGCTGACCCCCCCGACGACCTCTCCGACCCCCGGGAGAACCCGTGACCGATTCCGCGCCCGCCGACGGCCAGCCCGCCCAGCCCGCCGCGGGAGCGCCCCAGCCGCCGGCGGTGGTGCCGGCGCCTCCGCAGGAGGTCCCCGAGGCGCCGCCGCTCAAGCTCTGGGACCGGATGCGGGAGGATCCGCAGTACGCCCCGGAGCACCTCGCCCTGGAGGCCGTGCGCCGGCTGGGGCCGGAGGCGGCGCAGTGGGCCGCGCGGGCCCGGGCCGAGCAGCCCGGGGCCTCCGTCGAGGCCCTGGCGGAGCAGGCCGTACGCAAGTTCGTCAACCACGCCCGGCTCTCCGGCGCCGTCTCCGGGGCGGCCGGGCTGCCCGGTGCCGTGATCGACGTGGGCGTGCTGGCCTGGACCCAGGCCCGGATGGTGCTGCACGTCGCCGCCGCGTACGGCGTCGACCCGCGGCACCCCGATCGGGCCACCGACCTGCTCGTGCTGCAGAAGGTGCACAAGGTGGCCGAGAGCGCCCGGCTCGCGCTCGGGGTGGCCGCCGGGCGGGAGCGCGCCGGCGCCCTGTTCGGCAGCGGCGGGCAGAACCCGCTCGGCAGGGTGATGCTGCGCCTGGGCGTACGCCTGGCCCAGATGGCCGGGGTGCGCGCGGCGAAGCGGCTCTTCGCCAAGGTGGTGCCCGGGGCGGCGATCATCCTCGGCACCTGGGCCAACTCGTCGGCCACCAAGGACCTGGCCGTGCGTTCCCGCGCCCTCTACCGCCACTACGGCACCCTCGCCGTCCCCGAACCCCGCCGACCCTGACCCCTCGGGTCGGCTCTCCGTCCGCGCCGGTTTCCCGACCGGTCCGCGCCGGCGACGACCCGGTCTGGGTCGGTCAGGAGGCGAGGCCCGAGGCGCGCCAGGCCACGTCGGCCAGGCGGTCCTGGCCGGCGGCGTTGGGGTGGAACCAGTCCAGCGGGTTGACGAGGTCCAGGTCGAACCGCACCCGGTGCACCGCCCCGCCGTCGTAGCGGCAGCGTGAGCCGTACGCCTTGCAGGCGGCGGCGAGCTGGGCGTTGTAGTCGTCGATCCGCTCCCGGACGGCCGCCCGGCGGGCCCGGTCCAGCGGGTCCGTCGAGGCCGGGTCGGCCAGCAACGCCGGGCATACGCCCCGCTTCCAGGCCCGGACCGCCCGGGCGTCGGTGTGCCCGACCTCCCAGAGCCGGTACAGGTCCGGGATGCTCACCACCAGCACCCGCGCCTTCGGCCGGCCCTGCCGCAGCACCCGCAGGCCCCGGTCCACCTCCGCGCGGAACCGCGTCACGGGCGTCATCGCCTCGATGCCGCCCCGGCACACGTCGTTGGCCCCGATCAGCACGGTCACGTGGTCGACGCGGTCGCGTACCGCCTGCTGGGCCTGTCCCTCCAGCGACGCCGCGCGCGCTCCCGGGCGGGCGTGGTTGTAGGCCCGGCCGCGGATGGCGGGGGTGCGGTCGAGCAGCCGGCGGTAGAGGCTGTCCACGCGCAGCCCGTCCCCGGTGGACCACGAGTTGCGCTGGCACGAGGTGAGCACCAGGCAGGAGCCGAAGCCGGTGCTGATCGAGTCGCCGAGCGCCGCGATGCCGCCGGACGCGCCCGGCGACGGTGTCTCGCGCGGCGGGCGGGAGCCGGAGTCCCCGCCGCCCTCGCAGGCGAGGGCGACCAGTGCCAGCAGACAGGCGACGGCGGCGACCCAGCGTCGAGGCATCTCTTCCCCAGTCCCGCAGCGGAGAGCAACAGCGCGGTAACTGTACGCGCGGGTGGGGGTGCGGTCACCCGCTGCTGTCGGCTATGCGGCACAGCCCTGTTCCGCCGCGCCTCGACCTGCTAATGGCCGCGCCTCGACCTGCTATTGGCAGCCCGCGTGCGAGGCGGGCGACGGGGTGTCAGCGGGCCGGGCGCCACGGCGGGCGCTGCCCGTGCAGCCACCAGTGCAGGGACGCCGTGATCCGGGGCAGCACCAGGTAGGTCATCAGCGGGGTCAGCGTGAGGGTCATCAGCAGCACCCGGGCGGCCAGCGGCACGTCGGGGAGGAGCCGGCTGGTCAGCAGCGTCGCGGTGAGGCTGAGCGGGAAGAAGGCCAACCAGATCGTCACGGCCTGCTTCCAGCGCGGCGGGGACGGCGGCACGGTGAGATCGGCGCTGACCGGCACCGTCTCGACGGCGTGCTCCCGCGGCGGGTCGAACCAGCCCTCGATCCCGGTGCGCCGCTCCACCCGGGTGTGCTCCACGATGCCCTGCGCCGAGGACAGCCACCAGTGCCGCTGCGGCGACTCCTCCCACCGGCGCAGCGTCTCGTGGTCGGCGAAGCGGTAGATGATGTGCCACTCGCCGGAGCCGGGCGCGCTGCGTACCCAGCCCGAGCCGAGGAACCCCGGGAACGCCTCGGCCAGCGCCGTGCCGGCCCGCATCCAGGCCACCATCTCGCTGGTCCGGGCGGGATCGGTGCGCCGCGCGACGGCGACGGTCACCGGCAGGGCGTGGGTCATGGTCATGCCGACCATCCTCCCCGGCCACGGCGGGATCCGGCGGCTCATGGCACACGGGTGTAACGCACCTTACCGGCGGCGTGACGCGGCCCACGCGACCCGCGGCGGGGGCCCGGGTGGCCGCGGAGCGGGTTAAGCCGGCCGATCGGGGGTAGGTCCGTGCAATGACGAGATCGCAGCCCCGGCGCGCCCGTGGCACGGTCGGCCACGCCTACAGCGCGCTCAACATGCGGCTCCTGCTCGCCGGGTTCGGGCTGGTCACCATGGCCGTGTTCGCGGTGCTGGCGTTCCGCGCCGACCTGGTGTGGCTGGGGGTCCTCTGCGTGGTCTTCGCGGTGGTCGCCGTGGTCGACCTGATCATCATCCAGCGCCGCCGTGCCGCCCGCCGCCGGGAGGAGCCGGGCGCCCGCCACTCACTCTTCGAGTGACAGGAGTACGAGATGCCCATCGCGACCACCAACCCCGCCACGGGACAGGTGCTCAAGAGCTACGACCCGATGACGGCCGAGCAGATCGACGCCGCCATCGAGCGCGCCGACCTGGCGTACCGCCAGCTGCGGGGCACCACGATCGTGCAGCGCGAGCGGTGGCTGACCGCGGCGGCCGACCTGCTGGAGGCCGAACGAGACGAGACCGCCCGGCTCATGACCACCGAGATGGGCAAGACGTACGCGGCGGCCAAGGCCGAGGTCACCAAGTGCGCCACCGCCTGCCGCTTCTACGCGGCGAAGGCCGCCGAGTTCCTCGCCGACGAGCCCGCCGACGCGACGGCGGTCAAGGCCACCCGGGCGTTCGTCCGCTACCAGCCGATCGGGCCGGTGCTCGCGGTGATGCCCTGGAACTTCCCGCTCTGGCAGGTGATGCGCTTCGCCGCGCCGGCGCTGATGGCCGGCAACACCGGCCTGCTCAAGCACGCCTCCAACGTGCCGCAGACCGCGCTGCTGCTGGAGGACCTCTTCCGCCGTGCCGGCTTCCCGGAGGGGGCGTTCACCACGCTTCTGGTCGGCTCGGCCGAGGTCGACCGGGTGCTCAGCGACCCCCGCGTACGCGCGGCGACGCTGACCGGCAGCGAGCGCGCCGGCCGCTCGATCGCCCAGATCGCCGGCCGGGAGCTGAAGAAGACGGTGCTGGAACTGGGCGGGAGCGACCCGTTCGTGGTGATGCCCTCGGCGGACCTCGACCGGGCCGCCGAGGTCGCGACCACCGCCCGCTGCCAGAACAACGGCCAGTCCTGCATCGCCGCCAAGCGGTTCATCGTGCACGCCGACGTGTTCGACGCCTTCGCCGGGAAGTTCGCCGCGCACATGTCGGCCCTGCGGGTCGGGGACCCGATGGACCCCGACACCGACGTCGGCCCGCTGGCCAGCGAGGGCGGGCGCGACGAGATCCACGCCCAGGTGCGGGACGCTGTCGACAGGGGCGCCACGGTGCTCTGCGGCGGCGAGCCGCCCGCCGGCCCCGGCTGGTTCTACCCGCCGACCGTGGTGACCGACCTGAGGCCGGAGATGCGGATGTGGTCCGAGGAGGTCTTCGGCCCCGTCGCCGGCCTCTACCGCGTGTCGTCGTACGACGAGGCGATCGAGGTGGCCAACGGCACCGCCTTCGGGCTCGGGTCGAACGCCTGGACCCGGGACCCCGACGAGCAGGAGCGCTTCGCCACCGACCTGGACGCCGGCAACGTGTTCGTCAACGGGATGACCACGTCCTACCCGGAACTGCCCTTCGGCGGGGTGAAGAACTCCGGCTACGGCCGGGAACTCTCCGCGCTGGGCATGCGCGAGTTCTGCAACACCAAGACCGTCTGGGTGGGCGAGGGGGCCGCCACGGCCGGCGCGGGCGCGCACGCCGAGTAGCAGCGCGAGCGGGGGACAGCTTTAGCCGGATACCGTCATGGGTACGGAGTGACGCCATGACGGTGTTCGGCTTCCACGCGTCCCACGAGCAGATCCATCCCCGCGCCCTGCTGGACACGGTGGTCCACGCCGAGCGGGCCGGCTTCGACGCCGCCATGTCCTCGGACCACTTCTCGCCCTGGAGCGAGCGGCAGGGCCAGTCCGGCTTCGCCTGGTCCTGGCTCGGCGCGGCCCTCCAGGCCACCAACCTGCCCTTCGGCGTGGTCAACGCGCCCGGCCAGCGCTACCACCCGGCGATCATCGCGCAGGCGATCGGCACCCTCGCGGCGATGTACCCGGGCCGGTTCTGGGCGGCGTTGGGCACCGGCGAGGCGAGCAACGAGCACATCACCGGCGACGGCTGGCCGCGTAAGGACGTCCGCAACGCGCGGCTGCGGGAGTGCGTGGACGTGATCCGCGCACTGCTGGCCGGCGAGGAGGTCAGCCACGACGGCCTGGTCCGGGTCGACCGGGCGAAGCTGTGGACCAGGCCGGAGCAGCCGCCTGCGCTGATCGGCGCGGCGGTCAGCGTGGCCACCGCCCGCTGGTGCGCCGAGTGGGCGGACGGGCTGATCACCGTGAACGCGCCGACCGCGCACCTGCGGCAGATGATCGAGGCGTACCGAGGTGCCGGCGGGCGCGGGCCGCTGCACCTGCAGGTGCACCTGAGCTGGGCGCGGGAGCAGGCCGAGGCCGAGCGGCTCGCGTACGACCAGTGGCGCAGCAACGTCTTCGCGCCGCCGGTCTGCTGGGACCTGGACACGGCGGAGCACTTCGACGTGGTCTCGGAGCAGGTGCCGATGGAGCGGGTCCGCGAGGTCGTCAACGTCTCCGCCGACCCGGGCCGGCACGTCGGCTGGCTGGAGGAGTACCTGGACCTCGGTTTCGACCAGATCGCTCTGCACCACGTCGGGCAGGAGCAGCGGGCCTTCATCGACACGTTCGGGGCGGAGGTGCTGCCGAAGCTGCGCGGCGTCGGGTGAGCGGAGCGCGCCCTAGGCTCGTACCCATGGAAGCCCTGTTCGACGTCGTCGTCTTCCTCGCGATCGCGACGCTGGGCGCGGCGCTGGCCCGGAAGCTCGGGCTGCTCGCGCCGATCCTGCTCGTGGTGCTCGGCCTCGCCCTCGCCTTCGTGCCGGGCTTCCCGCAGGTGCGGCTCGACCCCGAACTGGTGCTCGTGGGCATCCTGCCGCCCCTGCTCTACGTCGCCGCGCTCGAGACCTCGGTGCCGGCGTTCCGGCTCAACCTGCGGCCGATCCTGCTGCTCGCCGTCGGGCTGGTGCTGTTCACCGCGTTCGCGGTCGGCCTCGTCGTGCATCTGATGCTGCCGGCGGTGCCGTTCGCGATCTGCCTGGCCCTCGGCGCGGTGGTGGCACCGCCCGACGCGGTCGCGGCCACCGCGGTGGCCCGGCGCATCGGGCTGCCCCGACGGGTCGTGACGATCCTCGAGGGGGAGAGCCTGCTCAACGACGCGACGGCGCTGGTGCTGCTGCGGGTCGCCACCCTGGCCAGCGTCGGTGCCGCCGTCGGCGTCACGGAGGTGGCCGTGGAGGTCGTCACGGCCACCGGCGGCGGCATCGTGGTCGGCGTGCTCGGCGCGGTCGTCTTCGGCTTCCTGCACCGGCACATCACCGACCCGCTGCTGGACAACGCGCTGTCGCTGATCATCCCGTTCGCGGTCGCCTTCGCCGCCGAGGAGATCCACGCCTCCGCGGTGGTCGCGGTGGTGGTCACGGGACTGGCGCTCGGGCACCGGCTGCCCCGGCTGATGTCGGCCGCGTCCCGACTCCAGGTCGGGGCGTTCTGGCGGTTGGCCCGGTTCCTGCTGGAGGGCCTGGTCTTCCTGCTGGTCGGCCTCCAACTGCCGGAGGTGCTGCGGGAACTCGACGAGCCGGCCGGATTCCTGGCCGCGATCACCGCGGCGGTGCTGCTCACCGTCTTCCTGACCCGGTTCGTCTGGCTCTTCCCGGCCACCTACCTGGCCCGGCTGGTGCCCAGGATCCGTCGCCGGGAGTCCCCGCCGTCGCCGCGCTACCCGATCGTGCTCGGCTGGGCCGGCATGCGCGGCGTGGTCACCCTGGCCGCCGCCCTCGCCCTGCCGCTCACCCTCGCCGACGATCGGTCCTACCCGCGCGCGCTGTTCATCTGGCTGGCCTTCGCGGTGATCGTGGTGACCCTGGTCGGCCAGGGCGCCACCCTGCCGTTGGTGGCTCGCCGGATGCAGCTGCCGCCCGACGACCCGGTGCAGGACGCGCTCTCGGCCGCGGGCGTGCAGCAGCAGGCCAGCCACGCGGCCCGGGAGCGCCTCGACGCGCTCGCCGACACCGCCCCCGCGCCCGTGGTGGAGCGGCTGCGCCGGGCGCTGGACGAGCGCACCAACCTGGCCTGGGAGCGCCTCGGCGGCACCGCGCGGGAGACGCCATCCCAGGCGTACGGTCGGCTGCGGCAGGAGATGATCGACGCAGAGCGGGAGGTGTTCCGGGACGCCCGGGACTCCGGCCGCATCCCCGAGGAGGTGCTGGTGCGCGCCTACCGGGAGCTGGACCTGGAAGAGTCGTTGCTGCGGCGGGAGGTCGTGGAGTGAGTTGTCAGCACCTGACCGGGGCGGGCGCCGCCGTGCCGGAGACCACCGACGTCTGCCCGGAGTGCGTGGCCATCGGCAACGAGCACTGGGTGCACCTGCGTTCCTGCCTCACCTGCGGGCACGTCGGCTGCTGCGACTCCTCGCCGTACCAGCACGCCTCGGCGCACTTCGCCGCCACGGAGCACCCGGTCATGCGGTCGATCCAGCCGGGGGAGACCTGGCGCTGGTGCTTCGTGGACGAGGAGATCGGCTGAGCCCGCCCGGAGTCAGGGCAGGCGGCGGGCGAGGACCTGGCCGGGCCACGGGTCGCGGCCCGGGCGCTCGACCGTGAACGGTTCGGTGGAAGTGAAGCCCTGCTGCTCGTACCAGCGGACCAGCGCGCCGTCCCCGCCCGCGTAGCAGTCGACCCGGAGCAGGCTGAGCCCGCGCCCCCGGGCCAACTCCGCGGCATGGGCGAGAAGCCGGCCGCCGATCCCCGAACCGCTGTGCGCCCTGTCGGTGACCAGCAGGTTGACGTACAACTCGGGCTCGGTGGCCGGCGGCACGTAGTCCGTCGCCGCGCCCACCACCAGCGCCCCGACCGGCCGGTCGCCGAGCGTCGCCAGCCACAGCCCGCCGCCCGCCGCCCAGGCGTCGGCCTGCGCGATCCGCCGCGGATCGGTCGACGCCGGCTCGGTGCCCCACTGGCCGCTGCGCCCCCGCGCCACCAGCCAGGCGGTCGCGTCGTCGAGCAGCCGCAGCACGGCTGGCGCGTCGGCGGGGCCGCCGGGACGCAGGGTGAGGCTCCGCCGCTCGGTCATGGTGGGCATCGTGCTACAGCGGTGAGCGTCGATTGCTGCCGCGGTCGTGCGTCGAGTGGCAGCCCGGTTGCGCGGTTCCGCGACCATCGCCCCTCCGTAGCCGCCTGGCGAACGCTGTCGAGCTGCCCCGTCCATGGGACCAACCGTGCCCACCCCTGCCCCATCTGTGCGGGCAGCTCGACAGTCCCGTATCACCTGCCCGGCCCCCGCGCTCGGCTCAGGGCCGCCGGGCGTCGGGGGCGTCGGCCCCGGCCGGGGCTCCGGGGCCGCCGGCCAGCGCGGCGAGCCGCTCGGTGGCCAGGCAGGAGATCAGGCAGCGTTCCTTGCGGTCGCCGGCAAGCTGGGCGGTCCAGTCCGTGAAGCCGCCGTCGCCGAGCTCGACCTCGTGCCCGCCGTCGCCCGCGGTGAGCCGCAGCGCGGCGTCCACGTAGTAGCCCCGGCCGCGCCGGCGCTCCGGCTCGTCCACCAGCGGCACGGTGGACGGGCCGAGCGCCGGCCGGACGGTGTCCGCGATCCGCTCGCCGACGACGGGGCTGTCGAGGACCGTCAGGCGTAGCCGCGCCGACGCCTGCGGCAGCAGGCTGGCGAGCACTGCCCGCCAGTACGCCAGGTGCAGCGTGAGCAGCCGCGCCTGGGTGCTGCCCGACCCGCTGTCACGGGCGCTCGAGACCAGCGCGAAGAGCCGGAAATGCGCCGAGAGTCCCGGCCCGAAGTCCTGCGCCCGCAGCACCCGGTGGCAGGCGGCCAGGTGCACCGTGCCGTCGGCGGGCTGTTCCCGGCGGCGCACCGCGGCCTCGATCGCGAGGGCGTTGGTGGGATCGCTCAGCACCTCGGTGAGCCGCAGGGTGGTGACGATCCGGTGCTGGCTCACCGGCGCGACCGCGGCGCAGGTCCCGAGCGGCGCGACGGGGGAGAGGTCGACGCCCGCGACGTCGGCGGGCAGCAGGTCCCACAGGCGGGCCTCGACCCCGGCCAGCACCCGCGGGTCGACCGCCGCCGGCCGGGTGAACCGGTCCGTCCGCCAGCGGCGGACCAGGTCCGCCGGGCGTACCGCCGCGGCCCGGTCCCGGGCCACCGCCAGCAGCAGCGTGCGCAGGTCCGCCGGGGCCAGGCGGGCCAGCGCGGCGCGGACGCCGTCCGGCAGCCGCCCCCACACCCGCCGCTCCGCGTCGTCCATGCCGGCCACCATCCCGTACGCCCCGGGCCCGGTCCACCGATATCGGCGCCGGCGTCCGGGACGCGGTGGCCTTCCGTCGTGCGGCGGCGCGCGACAGTGAGATTCGCCGCGCGACGCGCCGAGGTGCTGATCTCCTAGAGACAACTGCGCCCTCGGCCTGGCAGGCTGCCACCCATGACCCTGAAGCTGCGTTCCGTGGGAACGAGCGACCGTGGGCTGATCCGCAGTGGGAACCAGGACGCCCTGCACGCCGGCCCCTGGCTCGTCGCCGTCGCCGACGGCATGGGCGGGATGGCGGCCGGCGACCTGGCCAGCGCGATCGCCATCGAGGCGGTCGCTCCGCTGGACGTGGAGACCCCGGAGGACGCGCTGGTGGCCGCGTTGCAGAGCGGCATCGAGCTGGCCACCGCGCGGATCCGCCAGGCGGTCGCCGAGGACCCGGAGCGGCAGGGCATGGGCACCACGCTGACCGCCCTGCTCTTCGCCCGGACGGGCAGCTGCCTGGCCCTCGCCCACGTCGGCGACTCCCGTGCCTACCTGTTCCGGGAAGGGGTGCTCAAGCAGATCACCCGGGACGACACGTTCGTGCAGATGCTCGTCGACCAGGGGGTGATCACCCCCGACCAGGCCAGCAGCCACCCCCGCCGGGCCGTGGTCACCCAGGCCTTGCAGGGCGACGAGGTCTCCCCGGCGTACGCGACGATGGTGCCCTGGCCCGGCGACCGCTGGTTGCTGTGCAGCGACGGCCTGTCCAACGTGGTCCGCCCGGACACGCTCGCCGAGGTGCTCGCCGAGCACCCGGACCGCGCGGAGTGCGCCCGCAGGCTGATCGACCTGGCGCTGCGCGCCGGCGGGCCGGACAACGTCACGGTGGTCATCGCCGACGTGGTGGAGGAGTAGCCCGGCTCAGCGGCGGCGCGGGGTGGCGTGCCGGGTGGGCGCGGCCGTGGTCGGGTCCTCCGGCCACGGGTGGCGCGGGTAGCGGCCGCGCAGCTCCGCCCGCACCTGCGGATAGCCGGTGCGCCAGAACGACGCCAGGTCGGCGGTGACCGCCACCGGCCGCCCCGCCGGCGAGAGCAGGTGCAGCAGCACCGGCACCCGGCCGTCGGCGATCCGCGGCGCGTCCCGCCAGCCGAACGTCTCCTGGAGTTTCACCGCGAGGACCGGCGCCGCCGGGTCGGCGTAGTCGAGCCGGATCCGGGAACCGCTCGGCACGGTGATCCGCTCCGGCGCCACCTCGTCGAGCCGGGCCGCCAGCGCCCACGGCAGCAACCGGCGCAGCGCGCCGGCCACGTCGACCCGGGCCAGGTCGGCCCGGCGGCGGGCGGCGGCCAGCTCCGGGCCGAGCCAGGCCGGCGCGTCGGCGAGCAGCGCCTCGTCGCCCACGTCGGGCCAGTCGCCGCCGAGCGCGTGTCGGCAGAACGCCAGCCGCCCGCGCAGCGCCCGCGCCGCCGGGGTCCAGGTCAACAGCCCGAGACCGGTACGGCGCAGGCCCGTCAGCAGGGCCGCCGCCACCTCCTCCGCCCCGGGTCGGACCGGCCGCTCGGCCAGCTCGATGGCGCCCAGCCGCACCACCTCACGCGCCACCACGTCCTCGCCGGACCAGCCGACCTCCCGCTCGGCGCGCAGCAGCGGCCCGCCCGCCTCCCGGGCGGTCGCCTCGTCGAGCGGGGTCGCCAGCCGCACCCGGGCGGCCGGCGCGCCGGGGGAGCGGTCCGCCACCGCCACCGCCAGCCACCCGGCGCCCGCCAGCCCCGACCCGGGCGCCAGCTCCGCCGCGGTTCCGCCGCTCATCAGGTACGCCGCGCCGCCCGGCCGCCGCGCCCGGGACAGCCGCTCGGGGTGGGCCAGCCCGACCAGTAGCCCGGCGGCGAGGTCGTCGGTCAGGTGGTCCCGGCCGGGGTTTCCCGTCGGGCCGAGGTCGTCGGCCGGCCGCGCCCGGCCGGTGTCTCCGGCCGTCGCGGGGCGGTGGGTCGGGCGGCCCCGGCCGGTGCCGGCCGCCGGCGCCGGTCCCGAGGGGGCCGGGGGCAGGGCGGCGCGCAGGCGGCGTACCTCCGCCCGCCAGCGGGCCGTGGCGCCCGGGTCCGCGCCCGCGCGCAGCCGGCGCCACGCGGCGGTCAGGTCGTCGCCCGGCCCGGCGACGGTGTCCTCCGCGAGCAGCGCCACGACCTCGGCCGCCCGGTCCGCGCCCACCCGGGCGGCCCCGTCCAGCAGCGCCCGGGCCAGCCGGGGATGCGCCCCGACGGCGGCGATCGCCCGGCCCCGGTCGGTGATCCGGCCCTGCGCGTCGACCGCGCCGAGGGTGGTGAGGGCGTCCCGGGCCACCGTCATCCCCGCGGCCGGCGGCGGGTCCGGCAGGGCCAGCCCGGCGCCGTCGGGCGACCCCCAGGCGGCGAGTTCCAGGGCGAATCCGGTCAGGTCGGCGGTGGCGATCTCCGGCTCCGGTTGCGCGGCCAGCCGCTCGTGAGTGGCCGCCGACCAGCAGCGGTAGACGTGCCCGGGCGCCTCCCGGCCGGCCCGGCCGGCCCGCTGGGTCGCCGCCGCCCGGGACACCGGCACGGTGACCAGCGCGCCCAGCCCCCGGGCCAGGTCCGTCCGGGCCACCCGGGACAGCCCGGCGTCCACCACCACCCGGACCCCCGGCACCGTCAGGCTGCTCTCCGCCACCGAGGTCGCCAGCACCACCCGTCGCCGGTCGGCCGGCCGCAGCGCCGCGTCCTGGTCGGCGGCGCGCTGCCGGCCGTGCAGCGGGAGCACGGCGACCGTGTCGCGCAGGTCGGCCAGCCGGGCCGCGACGGCGGCGATCTCGCCGGCCCCGGGCAGGAAGACCAGTACGTCCCCGTCGTGTTCGCGCAGCGCCCGGCGCACCGTCGCCGCGACGTGGTCGAGCAGGCCCCGGTCGACCGGGCCGGCACCGGGCGCGGCCACCGGCCGGGGTGGCGGCGCCCAGATCCGCGTCACCGGGTGCAGGGCCGAGGAGGCCCGGACGACCGGCGCGGCGCCGCCCGCGCCGCCGAGCAGCGCGGCGAACCGGTCCGCCTCGGGGGTCGCCGACATCGCCAGCAGCCACAGGTCGGGGCGGAGCGCGGCCCGGGCCTCCACCGTGAAGGCGAGCGCCAGGTCGGCGTCGAGGTGCCGCTCGTGGCACTCGTCGAGGAGCACCGCGCCCACCCCGGCCAGCTCGGGGTCACGGTGCAGGCGGCGGACCAGCAGGCCGGTGGTGACCACCTCGACCCGGGTGCGCGAGCCGGACCGCCGCTCGCCGCGCACGGCGTACCCGACCCGTTCGCCGACGGGCTCACCGAGCAGGGCGGCCATCCGGCGTGCCGCCGCCCGGGCGGCCACCCGGCGCGGCTGGGCGACCAGCACCCGGCCCGTCACCTCGTCGGCCACGGCCAGCGGGGCGAGGGTGGTCTTGCCGGTGCCCGGCGGGGCCACCAGCACCCCGGCGCCGGCCGCGCGCAGCGCCGCGACCAGTTCCGGCAGCACCGGCCGCACGGGCAGGTCGAGGGGCACGTCCGAGAGCACGGCCCAGTCTCGCACCGCCCGCCGCGGCTCAGCCGGGGCGGGCGGTGGATCCCGGCGACGAAGGCCCACCAGGCCAGCACCGGCCCACGCCGGTCGTCGGTCGGTGCCGCGGGTTCGGACGCGGCGAGGGCCGGACCCACCGGCCCGGCCCTCGCCCACCATTTCCTAGTACGTGCCGTCGAGCTGTCCCCGCAGCTTGGTCAGCGCGCGGGCCAGCAGCCGGGAGACGTGCATCTGCGAGACGCCGATCTGCTCGGCGATCTGCGACTGCGTCAGGTTGCCGTAGAACCGCAGCGTGAGGATCTTCTGCTCCCGCTCGTCGAGGGTGGCCAGCGCCGGGCCGAGGGCGACCCGCAGCTCGGCCAGCTCGAACTCGCCGTCCTCGCCGCCGAGCATGTCGCCCAGCTCCGTCGCGCGGTCACCGTCGCCGGTGGGCGTGGAGAGCGAGACCGCGTTGTAGGCCCGCGCGCCCTCCAGGCCCTCCAGGACCTCTTCCTCGGTGAGCTTGAGGTGGGCGGCGATGTCGGCGACCGTCGGCGAGCGGCCGAGGGTCTGCAGCAGCGAGCTGTTGGCGTCGGAGATGGCCAGCCGCAGCTCCTGGAGGCGGCGCGGCACCCGGATGTCCCAGGTGCGGTCGCGGAAGTGCCGCTTGAGCTCGCCGATGATGGTCGGGATGGCGTAGCCCGCGAAGTCGACGCCCCGCGACGGGTCGAACTTGTCGATCGCCTTGATCAGGCCGACGGCGGCGGTCTGGGCCAGGTCGTCGGTGGGCTCGCCGCGACCGCTGTAGCGGTGGGCGAGGTGGTTGGCGAGCGGCAGCCAGGCCTCGATCGCCTTGTCGCGCAGGGCGGCGCGGGACGGGTGGTTGGCCGGCAACGCGGCCATCGCGTTGAGCAGGTCGGCGGCGCTGTCGGTGAGCGCCCGCGGGTCGAGCTTCTCGGTGGTGCTCGGGGCCGCTGTGGTCGCCTGCTCGCTGATCGTTGGCGCGGTCATGGGTGGTCCTCCCTGCACCTCGTCCGCGGATAGAAAGACGTGACGCTTTGGTTTAGCTTCAGATGTCCGTTCGGAAGCCACCTTAGCCCGATCGGCCCGACGAAATCTAGCCGAAAGTACGATGTACTTACGTGATTTTCCATCGCCAAGGATGCGAAAGGGACAAAATCCCATCGGATTGTGAGTCGGCTTACGCGACGCGTACGGTCAGCCCGGCACCGGCCGAACATCGACGCGTCGACATCTGGTGGGCCAGGTCGGTCGGCCGGGTGGCCCTGCGGGCGCGGATGACCGGCCGCCAATGTCGGCTTTCCGTCGTTGTCCTATGTACGGGACCGGCCGTAGCGTGCGGTTACATCCTTCCGGAGGTGCCGTGCTCGACCCCGTCGCTCCCCAGCTCGTCGTGAACAGCCGCACGCTGTTCTTCAGCTGGCTGCCGGCGGACCCGCAGGCGGTCGCGGCGCTGGTGCCCCCGGGGTTGACCCCGTGCCCGGACCGGCAGGTCTTCATCAACCAGTACGTCGTCGACGACGAGAGCCAGACCTCCGGCTTCGGCGCCCACTCGCTGGCCTACCTCGGGGTGTGCCTGGCCGGCGTCGACGCCCCCGGCGGGGCCAGCCTCGGCGGCTGGTGGACGCACTACGTGACCTCCAGCGACCGGGTCCGCGACTACGCCACCGCGCGCGGCGCGCCCGCCGTCGTCGGCCGCACGAGCATCACGCGCCGGGGCGAACACCTGGTCGCCGAGACGGCGATCGCCGGCACCCCGCTGATCCGCGCACGCTGCCAGGTCGGTGAGACGGGCCAGACGATCAACAGCGGCCACCACCGGTACTTCACCGCCCGGGACGGGGAGCTGCTCAGCGCCGTGTACCCGTTCGTCGCCGAACCGGTCGACCCGTTCGTGATCGACTCGGTGGAGTTCCTGGACCCGGGGCACCCGCTCTACGCGCTACGTCCGGAGAACCCCCTCACGATCGGCTTCGGCTTCTACTCCCCGCGCGCCTCGTTCGCCTACCCCGGCGGCCTGACCGTGTACACCCCGGAGACCGACGGCACGTCCCGGGCCGCCGGGCCCGTACGCGCCCGGGCCGCCGTGGTCTCCGTGCCGGCGTAGCCCCTCACCAGGTGCAGGCCCGGCGCGCCCGCAGCGGCCGACCGTCGGGGTCGTAGACCAACCGGTACGCCGGCAGCGCCCACGCGCGGGTGTACCAGGGCAGCCGCTCCGGCCGGTGCGGCAGCAACCGGCCCGGCGGCCGGGGCCCGACCCGCCCGGAGTCGTGCCACCGCCGCAGCGCGTCGGCGGCGGCTGTGATCGCCGCCACGGCGTCGGCGGGGTCGATCAGGTCGGCGTCCTCGCCGCCCTCGGGGTCCCGGTCCAGGTGCTCGCGCCACAGGCGCAGCCGCAGCTCCCGGGCGAAGACCCGGGCCCCGTCGCCCAGGCCGCCCGGGTCCGTCGGCGCCCGCCCGTCCCGGGTGTCGTCCAGCACGGCGCAGGAGAGTTCGCTGTCGTGGGTCCAGGACCGGCGGTTGAAGTTGTCGCTGCCGACGCTGGCCCAGACGTCGTCGACCACGCACACCTTGGCGTGCACGTACACCGGCGTGCCGGCGTGGTTCTCCAGGTCGAAGACGTGCACCCGGTCCGGGGCCGCCCGCTCGCACAGCGACAGCGCCTGCTCGCGGCCGACGGAGTTGGGCGGCAGCGCCAGCCGGCCGTCCACGTCCGGATAGCGGGGGACCACCGCGACCAGGTGCAGGTCGGGGCTGTCCCGCAGCGCGCGGGCGAACAGGTCGGCCACCTCCGTGGACCACAGGTACTGGTCCTCCAGGTAGATCAGCCGGCGGGCCCGGCGGACCGCCTTGGTGTAGCCGCGAGCCACCGTACGCTCGCCGTCCGGGGCGAAGGAGTAGCGCGGGCGGACCACCGGGTAGGTGCGCAGCACCTGGACGTGGTGCGGGCCGCAGGGCGGCGGGTCGGCCGGCTGGTCCGGCAGCGGGTCGGGGCGCAGGTCCGAGCCGCGCAGCCGGTCCCGCAGGTAGGCCAGGGGGTTCTCCGAGTCCAGCGGCATCGGGTCGGTCCACCGTTCGCGGAAGGCGGTGTCCAGCGCACCCACCACCGGTCCCCGCACCGCGAGCTGCACGTCGTGCCAGGGCGGGTGCTGCCCGTATCGGGCGGACATCTGCACGACCTGCCGGTCGCCCCGGTGGCCGGCGTCGTCCCGCCGGCTGTGGCACAGGTCGATGCCGCCGGCGAAGGCGACGTCCCGCTCCGGCGCCCGCGGGTGGCGCAGCACCACCAGCTTCTGGTGGTGCGAGCCGCCCCGGCGGACCCGCTGGTCGAGCAGCACCTCGCCGCCGGCGGCGGAGACCGTCTCGCTGAGGTTGCGGTTCTCCGCCTCGCTGTAGGCCAGCGCGTCGAGGTGGGAGCGCCAGATCAGGCCCTTGACCACCACGCCGCGCTCGGCGGCCTGGGCGAAGAGCTGGGCCACGGTCGGTCCGTCGGGGCGCAGCAGCTGGTCGGGGTCGCCCCGCCAGTCGGTGAAGTAGAGATGGTCGCCCGCCTCCAGCGCCGACACCTCGTCGACCAGCCGGCCGAAGTACGCGGCACCGTGAATTAACGGCTCCGCAAGGTTTCCGCTGGTCCAGACGGGTAACTCTGACACCGGGTTGGCGCGTTCCCGTGCGCTGAGGAACCAGTTGCGCGGTCCCACCGTTCCAGCCCCCCGAGGTCGACAACGTCCTCACGGTAGGACCCCCGTCGCGGGTCCGCATCCCGGCCGGCGCCCCCGGCGACCGGTCGGCCGACCCCCGACGCAACCCGACACGACGCGAGCAACCGAGGAGGCAACACCATGCCCGGCGAGACGACGAACTCCGTGCCCGAGTACCGCGAGCAGGCGGTGGAGAGCGAACGGGGTGCGCTGGTGGCGGTGTTGCTCATGGTGATCCTGGGCGTCGCCGGCATCTTCGCCGTCTCCTGACCCCACGCGCCGCCGTCCGGTGACGGCACCGCTCCCGACGCGCCGGTGGCGCCTCCGGTCGTCCGCCGGAGGCGCCACCGCCCGCGCCCGTGCTCAGGGCCGGGGCGCCTGGCCGTCGGTGTGTGGCAGCCGCTCGGCCGGGACGACGCCGAGCCGGCCGGCCTGGAAGTCCTCGACCGCCTTGAGCAGCTCGTCGCGGGTGTTCATGACGAACGGGCCGTAGTGCGCCACCGGCTCCCGGATCGGCTCGCCGCCCATGATGTAGAGGTCCAGCGCCGGGGTGTGGCTGTCCTGGCGGGCGTCCGCCGCGAAGGTCAGCGCGTCGCCCGGGCCGTGCACGGCGAGCTGACCCGTGTGCACCGGCCGCCCGTCGGTGCCGACGGTGCCGCGGCCACCCAGCACGTAGACCAGGGCGTTGAAGTCCGGCCGCCACGGCAGGTCGACGCGCGCGCCCGGCTGCACGGTCACGTGGGTGATGGTGATCGGGGTGTGGGTGGAACCCGGCCCCCGGTGCCCGGCGACCTCGCCGGCGATGACCCGGATCAGCGCGCCGCCGTCCGGCGTGGTGAGCAGCGCCGCCTCCCTGCCGCGGATGTCCTGATAGCGGGGCGGGCTCATCTTGGCGACCCGGGGCAGGTTGACCCAGAGCTGCGTGCCGTGGAACAGCCCGCCGCTCGTCACGAGGTGCTCCGGCGGCGCCTCGATGTGCAGCAGGCCGCTGCCGGCCGTCATCCACTGGGTGTCGCCGTTGGTGATGGTGCCCCCGCCGCCCTGCGAGTCCTGGTGGTCCATGATCCCGTCGATCATGTAGGTCACGGTCTCGAAGCCGCGGTGCGGGTGCCAGGCGGTGCCCTTCGGCTCGCCCGGCGCGTAGTCCACCTCGCCCATCTGGTCGAGGTGGATGAACGGGTCCAGCTCGGTCACCGGCACGCCGGCGAAGGCCCGGCGGACCGGGAAACCCTCGCCCTCGTAGCCGCTCGGCGCGGTGGTCAGCCGGCGGACCGGCCGGAACGCGGTGGACTCGTCGAGCCGGGGCAGGCGCGGCAGGACGAGCACGTTGTCGACGGTGATGGCGGGCATCGGAGGCTCCTCAGTTGTCGGGGTGCGGGGTCGACGCGTCGCGGTCCGCGCGCAGGCGCCGGCCGAGCCGCTCGAAGATCCGGGTGAGGCAGGCGACCTCGGCGTCGTCGAGGTCGTCCATCAGGTGGGCGCGCACCGACCTCAGGTGGTGCGGGGCGGCTTCGCGCAGGGCCAGCAGTCCGGCGGCGGTGAGCACCGCCTCGCTGCCGCGGCGGTCCTCGGGACAGGGCTCCCGGGCGACCAGGCCGCGCCGCTGCATCGCCGAGATCTGGTACGTCAGGCGGCTCGGCGAGAAGACCAGGCGCCCGGCCAACTCGCCCATCCGCAGCCGCTGACCCGGCGCCTCGGAGAGCAGAACGAGCACGTGGTAGTCGGCGAAGCTGAGCGCGCTGTCGGCGCGCAGATCCTCCTCCAGCCGCGTGAACAGCCGCTGGCTGGCCTCGATGTAGGCCCGCCACGCGGCGAGTCGGGGGGCGTTCAGGCTCTCGGTCACGCCGCTACAGTAGCACTCTTTCAAAATTTAACTAGTGGCGTGTGAGCGCGGTTACCGCCGCTGTCCAGAACGGATCCTCCAGCTTTGAAGGACGACGTCGGAAAACCAGAGTGGCGGGGTGCGCGGGTGTGTCAGACTCCGGCGTCGTGGACCATCTCGAACTGACCGCCCCGGGCCTGCTGCTGCGTCCGTGGCGGGAGGAAGACGCGCCGGCGGTCCTCGCCGCGCTGCGCGAGCCGGCGATCGCCCAGTGGAACCCCCCGGCGGGGCCGGTCGACCGGGAGGCGGCGCTGGCGTGGGTGCGTCGCCGGGCCGACTGGTCCGCCGGGGACCACGTCTCCCTGGCGGTCGCCGACCCGGCCGACCCCGCCAGGCTGCTCGGCTCGGTGTCGCTGTTCCGGATCCACGACCGGAACGCCTCCATCGGCTACTGGACGGTGGCCGCAGCGCGCGGTCGCGGAATCGCCTCCAGGGCCGTCGTCCGGCTCACCGGGTGGGCGTTCGCGGCGCTCGGGCTGCACCGGATCGAGCTGTGCCACGCCGTGGCCAACCCGGCCTCCTGCCGGGTGGCCCAGCGGGCCGGCTATCTCGCCGAGGGCACGCTGCGGGAGTCCTACCGCTACGGCGACGGCCGCCGCTACGACGAGCACCTGCACGCCCGCCTCGCCACCGACCGCTGAACAACGCCCCGCGCCACGCCCGCCGCCCACCCGGGCCCGGCAGCTACCCACCCGGCCGCCCGGGGCGGGACGTCCCCGGGCGGCGGTCGCCCGGGTGGCGGACGTCACCGGGTCTGCGGCGACGCGGTGAGGTGCATCCGGCCGACCAGTTGCCGAGCCTGCTCGGCGAACTGCGCGTCGACGATGACCGCGTACTGGGCGGCGCGCAGCGAGCTGGCGGAGGTGAAGTCGCGCTGCCCGCCGGTCATCGCGTGCGTGACCGCGCCGAACACCGCCCCCCAGATCGCGCCGACCACCAGCGCGACCAGGATGATCGCGATCCAGTTGTTGCCCGCCGTGAAGATGCCGAACAGCAGTCCGACGAAGAGCCCGAACCAGGCGCCCGTGCCGGCGCCCAGCAGCGCCGCCCGGCCGGTGGTCAGCCGGCCGAGCACCGTCTCGACCAGGGTGAGGTTCGTGCCGACGATGGCGGTGTGCTCCACCGGGAAGCGGTTGTCCGCCAGGTAGTCCACCACTCGCTGGGCGGACGGATAGTCCGGGTACGAGCCGATCGTCACGGTGGGCGGGCCCATCTCCGGGCCGTGCCCGTCGCCGGCATGGGCGGCCGGCCGACCGGCGGGACCGGACGGGAGGGTGTCGCCGCCAGGCATGCCGGCCCGCCAGCCCGAGGTCCCACTCGACGGTGTGCTCATGAGCCTCCTCCTTCGTCAACCGCCCGGGTTCCCGCCGCTGCCCACGGGTAACGCCGCCGGGGGCGCGGACCGGACCCGTCGGGCCGGCCCGGTTCGACAGGACGCCGCGTCCGGCCGGCCCGTTCGAGAGCACGCCGGGTCCGGCCGGCCCGCCGCGGCGGTCACCGGCGGTCGGGACGGGGTCAGCGGCCGGCGTCGCGCAGGTACGCCGAGGTGGCCTCGTCCGCCGGGAAGAACGACTCGATGGAGAGCTCCTCGACCGTCACGTCGAGGGGGGTGCCGAAGGTCGAGACGGTGCTGAGGAAGGAGAGCTCGCCGCCGGGACGGCGCAGCCGCAGGGGCACCACGACGTCACCCGCGCGGGGCAGTTCGGCGTCCGGATCGGCCGACCCGCCCGGGTAGCCGCGCAGCTCCTCGTGGAGCGCGGTCAGCTCCGGGTCGGCCGTCAGCCCCAGGTGTCGGCGCAGCCGGCCGAGCAGGTGGTCGCGCCACTCGGCGAGGTTGACGATCCGGGGGGCCAGGCCCTCGGGGTGCAGGGTCAGCCGCAGCGCGTTGACGGGCGACCGGAGCAGGTGCGCCGCGACGCCCTCGGTGAGCAGCGGCAGGGCGGCGTTGCCGGCGACCAGGTTCCAGAGCCGGTCCACCGCGACCGCCGGGTACGGCTCGTGCGCGCGCAGGACCCGGCGTACCGCGTCGAGGACCCGGCGCAGCTCGGGGGAGTCCAGCGGCGCGTGGGAGTAGACCGGGGCGTACCCGGCGGACAGCAGCAGCCGGTTGCGGTCCCGCAGCGGCACGTCGAGGTGCTCGGCCAACCGCAGCACCATCTCCCGGCTCGGCGTCGCGCGGCCGGTCTCCACGAAGCTGAGGTGCCGGGTGGAGATCTCCGCCTCGACCGAGAGGGCGAGCTGGCTGAGCCCGCGCCGCTCCCGCCACTGCCGCAGCAGCGCCCCCACCGGCGCCGACCGCCCCTCGACCACCGCGGCAGCGCCCACGTCCCGATCCTACGGCCGGATGGACGGGCGGTGGGCGTCGCCGCCGCCGTCGCCGTCGCCGAGAATGGGGGGATGCGTCTGGTGATCACCGCCGACACCCACGTGCCGGCGCGGGCCAAGGACCTGCCGGCGCCGCTCTGGGCGGCCGTCGACGCCGCCGACGTGGTGCTGCACGCGGGAGACTGGGTGGACGAGTCGCTGCTCGACGCCCTGGCCGCCCGGGCCCGCCGGCTCGTCGGCGTGTACGGCAACAACGACGGGCCGGCGCTGCGCGCCCGGCTGCCGGAGGTCGCCCGGGTGGAACTCGACGGGCTGCGGATCGCGGTCGTGCACGAGACCGGGCCGAAGGCCCGGCGCGAGGAGCGCTGCGCGGCCCGCTTCCCCGACACCGACCTGCTCGTCTTCGGCCACTCGCACATCCCGTGGGACACGGCCGCCCCGGGCGGGCTGCGCCTGCTCAACCCGGGCTCGCCGACCGATCGGCGCGCCCAGCCGTACGCCACCTTCGTGACCGCGCGGGTGGCGGCGGGACGGCTCGACGAGGTCGAGTGGCACCGCCTCCCGCCGCGTCACTGACCGCGGCCGGTCTCCTCCTGGAGCTCGTCGATCCGCTTGGACGCCTCGGCCTTCGTGAGCCCCTCCGGCAGGTCCTCGCCGGCCTCGCGGGCCAGCGTGGCCAGGTACGACTCCTGGGCCGCCGTCGGCGGTTCCTCGCCGGTGACCCACTCGTCGGGGTCCTTGATCGCGCCCTGCGGGTTGGCCCGGGTGCTGTCGCGGTCCGTCATCATCTCCACCTTCCTTCGAACAGACGTGCCAATACCTCGCCCCGGGCCCATCCATGCGGATCCCCGGACGGGTCCTGCCGTCCGCCGGCGCGCCGGCTCGGACCCCCACCCGTCCCGCCGGCCCGCCGGGGGCCCACGCGCGCCGACATGCCCGGGTCGATCTCGTCCGCCCGCCGGGCGTCGGGCGCATACGATCACCCGGTGAGCGCGGACCGGGCGGGTGTGGTGGTGGTCGGCGCCGGCATCGCCGGGGTGGCCTGCGCGACGGAACTGGTCCGCGCCGGCGTGCCGGTGGAGATCCGGGAGCGCGCCCGGGTGGCCGGTGGCCGGCTGGCCAGCCGCCGCTTCGACGGCCGGCCGGCCGACACCGGCGCCGCGTACCTCACCGTCAGCGATCCCGACTTCGCCGAGGTGGTCGAGGGGTGGCGGACCGCCGGGCTGGCCCGGGAGTGGACCGACACCTTCGTCGCGTACGGCGCCGACGGCCGGCGCGAGGTGCCCGGCCCGATGCGCTGGGCGGCGCCCCGGGGGCTGCGGTCCCTGGTCGAGCACCTGGCCCGGGACCTGCCGGTGACCGTCGACCGGCTCGTGCTGGGCGTCGAGCCGGGGCCGGTGGTGGACGGACGGGCCTGCGAGGCGGTGGCCCTGGCGATGCCGGGGCCGCAGGCGGCCCTGCTGCTCGACCCGGCCCTGGACGCCGCCACCCGGGTCGTGCAGGCGCAGCGGTGGTCGCCGTCGCTGGCCGGGGTCCTACGCTTCCCGAGTCGCCGGTGGGCCGCCTTCCGGGGCGCGTTCGTCAACGACCACCCGCTGCTGAGCCTGGTCTGCGACGACGGCGACCGGCGCGGCGACGGCGCGCCGGTGCTGGTCGCGCACACCACGCCCGGGTTCGCCGCCGGCCACCTCGCCCAGCCCACCGGCGCCGGGCCGGCGATCGAGGAGGCCGTCCGGGACCTGCTGGGGCTGCCCGAGCCGGCGGAGCACGTGCACGTGCACCGCTGGAGGTACGCGAAGCCGACGGCCGGCCGGGGCGGCACCCACCACCTGGACGCCGACGGCGTCGGGCTGGCCGGCGACGCCTTCGGCGAGCCCCGGGTGCAGAGCGCCTGGCTCTCGGGCCGCGACCTCGGCCGCGCCCTGGTCGCCCGCCTGACCTGACCGCCGTCCCGGACCGCAGGTCGCCGCCGACCGACCGGTCGCCCCGCCGGACCGAGCGCCCGCCGCCGACTGACCGGTCGCCCCGGTCTCAGCCGACCGGTCAGCTCGTGGCGGCGACGGGCTCGCCGGCACGGCCCCGCTCGGACGGGTCGGCGGTGCGCTCGCCCCTGCTGTCCAGCAGTTGCATCACCGGGGTCGCCGCGACACCGTGCACCACCACCGACACGATCACCACGAGGCCGACGGTCGCCCAGATCAGGTCCGCCTGCGCGAAATCGGTCTTCGCCGTCGCGTACGCGAGGTAGAAGAACGAACCGACGCCGCGGATGCCGAACAGCGCGATCACCCAGTGCTCGGCGGGCCGGCCCGGCGCGCCGAGCAGGGACAGCCGGCCGACCAGCGGCCGGACCACGAAGACCAGCGCCAGCCCGACCGCGGCGGCCGGCCAGGTCAGCGGGGCCAGCAGCCCGCCCACCACCGCGCCGCCGAAGAGCAGCAGCAGCATGACGGTCAGCAGCCGTTCGATCTGCTCGGCGAAGGCGTGCAGCACCGAGTGGAACTCGTGGGTCCGTTCGGCGGCCCGGATCGCCCGGGCGGCCACGAAGACCGCCAGGAAGCCGTACCCGCCGACCACCTCCACCAGCCCGTACGCCAGGAAGGTCGCGGCGAGCGCGAGAAAGCCCTCGGCGTGCCGGGCCAGCCGCAGGTGGCTCGGGGCCCGGAAGAAGAGCTTGCCGAGCAGCCAGCCGATCAGCCAGCCGCCGGCCACCCCGGCGACGACCTTCCAGAGCACGTCCACGGCGAGCCAGCGGCCCAGCCAGTCCGCCGGGGCGAGGCCGGTGGTGGCGATGGCGATGGCCGCGTACACGAAGGGGAAGGCCAACCCGTCGTTCAGCCCGGCCTCGGAGGTGAGGGCGAAGCGGACCTCGTCCTCGGAGTCCTCGACGTCGCTGGGCTCGCCGACCTGCACGTCGGCGGCGAGCACCGGGTCGGTGGGGGCGAGGGCCGCCCCCAGCAGCAGCGCGGCGGCCGGCACGAGCCCGGCCCACCACCAGCCGAGCAGCGCCACCGCGGCGATGCACACCGGCATGGCGATGGCCAGCAGCCGCCACGTCGACGACCAGCGCGCCCAGCTCAGCGGCCGGTCGATCTTGAGGCCGGCGCCCATCAGCGCGACGATCACGCCGATCTCGGGGAGGTGGGTGGCGATCTCCGGGTACGCGAGCGGATCGGGGTTCGGCAGCCCGGTGGGAAGGACGAAGACCAGCATGCCGAGCCCGAGGAAGGCGATCGGCATCGACAGCGGCCGGCGTTCGAGGACCCGGGGCAGGACCCCCGCCAGCAGCGCACCCAGACCGACCACCGCGAACGCCACGTCTACCGGCTCCACGACACCACCTCTCCGCGTCGCCCACGGCGTGCGGGCAGGCGGAGAGAGTCCTTGCCCCCGGAGGTCCTTTCGTATTCCTGTCCCGATCGACTCCGTGTCCCGGTCGGTGCGACGCGACCCTCAGGCCGCGGCGGCGATCGGCGAGCCCGGGAGGGCGGCGAGCAGGGCCGCGGGATCGTCGTAGACCGCCAGCGCCCCGGCCCCGGCCAGCTCGCCCCGGCTCGTCCCGCCGCAGGTCAGCCCGACGCACGGGATGTCCAGCCTGCCGGCGGCTGCGACGTCCCAGACCGAGTCGCCGACGAAGACCACCCGCTCGGCGGCCAGCCCGGACTGCTCCAGCGCGGCCACCAGGATGTCGGGTGCGGGCTTGCTCTCCTGCGCGTCCGCCGCGCAGGTCACGGTGTCGATCACGTCGTCGGCGGCCAGGGCCCGGCGCAGCGCGGCGACCTCGTGCTCGGCGGCGGAGGTGGCCAGCACCACCCGCAGCCCCCGCTCCGCGCAGGCCCGCAGCAGGTCGGCCGCGCGGGGCAGCGGCACCAGCCGCTCCCAGTACTCCGCGAAGAGCGCGTCGTGGGCGTCCCGCAGCTTCCCGTCCGCGTCGCGGTCCCGCTCCGGGCCGAGCAGGTGGTCGAGCAGTTTGTCCGAGCCCATCCCGATGGCGCGGTGGATCTCCGCCATCGGTACGTGCCGGTCGGTCTGGCGCAGCGCCTCCCACCAGCTCACGGTGTGCAGGTATGTGGTGTCGACCAGGGTGCCGTCCACGTCGAAGAGGACACCGGCGGGCTGTTCGGTGGGCATGTGTTCCTCCTACCCCGTGCCGGGCCGGCTGACGCCACCGCTCACTCGGACGGGATCAGCAGCTCGAACCAGACCGTCGAGCCGCGTACGGTCGGGTCCGTCCCCCACGCGTCGCTCAGCTCCTCGATCAGCCCGAGCCCCCGGCCCCGGCTGCTGAGCGTGTCGGTCTGCGCCCGGGTGACCGTGCCCCGGGTGCCCGAGTCGGCGACCGACACCAGCAGCCGCTCCGGGCTCAGGTCGACCTCCACGCGGGCGGCGGTACCCGCGTGCAGCAGCGCGTTGGTGGTCAGCTCGCTGGTGCAGAGCACCGCCGCACCGATGATCGACTCCGGCACCTGCCACTCCGTGAGCTGCCCGGTCATCCAGTGCCGCACCCGGCTCGGCGCGGTCGGCTCGGCCGGCACCTCCATGCTCGTCGACCGGCTCGGCCGCAGCGCGTGCTCCACCGCCAGCACCGCGACGTCGTCCTCGGTGGCGCCGGGCACCGCCGCGGTCGCCACCGCGCACAGTGCGCGGGGGTCGCCGCTGCCCGCCCCGGCCACCGCCTCGGCCAGGGCGTCCAGGCCCGCCGTCAGCCCCTGCCAGCGCCGCTCCACCACGCCGTCGCTGAACAGCAGCAGCGTGTCGCCGGGGGCGAACCGGACCGTCGCGGTGGGCGGCCGGCAGCCCAGGCCCAGCGGGGCGCCAGCGGGCACGTCGACGTACTCGGCGACCGGCTCGCCGTCCGGGGCGCACCGACGGATCAGCGGGGCGGGGTGGCCGGCGCTGGCCAGGGTGAGCTGCTGCCGCTCGGCGTCGACCACCCCGAAGACCACGGTCACGAAGAGCTCGTGCGTGTCGCCCTCGGCGCCCAGGCTGGTGACCAGCCGGTCGAGCCCGGCCAGCACGGCGTCCGGGCGCGGGTCGGTCAGCGCCAGCGCGCGCAGCGCGGCCCGGACCTGCCCCATCCGGGCCGCGGCCTGCACGTCGTGGCCGGCGACGTCGCCGAGCACGATGCCCAGGCCGCCCGTCGGCAGCAGGAACGCGTCGTAGAAGTCCCCGCCGGCGGCGTTGCCGTCGACGCCCGGGTCGTAGCGGGCGGCGATCCGCATCCGGGGCAGGTCCGGCAGGTGCTCGGGCAGCATGCTGCGCTGCAGGAGCTGGGCGGTGCCGTGCTGCGTCTCGAACCGGCGGGCCCGCTCGGCGGCCTGGCCGACCAGCTCGGCGGACGCGGCCAGCAGGGCCCGTTGGGCGGCCGACCAGACGCGCGGGGCCTGGTAGCCGACGGCCAGCCCGCCGCGGACCACCGACGCCCGCAGCGGCACCGCGGCCAGCGCCCGGATCTTCTGGTCGTGCCGGTCCACCGCGATCTCCCGCAGCGGCTGGCCGTCGTCGACGAAGATCGGCACGCCGGTGCGGGCGGCCGACGCGACCGGGCCCTCCCAGTCCGGCGGGATACGCCGCCACAGCGGGGGGAGCCGTTCGTCGGCCTCGTCCATCAGTTCGCCGCGTACGCGCCGGACCATCCGCCACCCGCCGCCGCCCTCGTCCACCGCGAACGAGACCCGGTCGGCGTCGAACGAGGTGATCGCGTAGCGCAGCGTCACCCGGGCCACGTCGTCCAGGGTGAGGGTGCCGGCGAGCGCGGCGGCGAAGTCGCTGAGGCTCTGCAACTGCTGGGTGACCTGGGCGGTCTCCGCGGCCACGGTCAGCACGCCGACGATCCGCCCGGCGCTGTCCCGCACCGGGGAGTGGCCCCGGGTGAAGACCCGCTGCTCGACCGGGCCGGTACGCCGACGCAGGGGAAGGGTGGACTCCCTCTCCAGGAACGGCTCGCCCGAGTGGTAGGCGCGCTCGACGGCGTCGCCGACCCCGGGCATCGGCCAGACCTCCGGGAACACCTCGCCGGCCGGCCGGCCCACCGCCCCCGGGTGCCGGTCGCCGATCAGCTCCGCGTACCCGTCGTTGTAGAGCAGCAGGTGGTCGGCGCCCAGGGTGAGGGCCATCGGCACGGGCGAGGCGAGGACGACCTCGGCCGTCGCGCGGACCGCCGGGTCCCACGAGTGCCACGGGCCGAGCGGGGTGCCGGCCCAGTCGTGGCCGAGGACGGCGGCCGCCGCGCCCGAGGCGGAGGGCACCCCCGACACCGGGGCTGGTGGGTTGGGGACCCGTCCGACCGTTCCTGGCATGACCGCAGCCTAACCGGACCACCCGGCACCCGTTCCCGATCATGTCCCGCGCGTCGTGCACGGTCAACGTTCGGCCAGGCCGGGACGGGTCTGCGATGACATGTCGGGAAAAAGACGGGGACCGGCACGGCGTGCCGCGTCGGTGACCGGGTAAGCGCCCGGCGGAGTCCATGCGACAGGAGGGACATCATGCCGGAAACCCTCGCGGTCAGGCAGGTCGACATCGGCGACGCCGTGGCCGACATGTGGAGGTCGGTGCTGCTGTTCATACCGCGGGCCGTCGCGTTCATCGCGATCCTCGTGGTCGGATGGCTCATCGCCAGAGCCGTGCTGAAAATCGTCGACGCGGCGCTGGAACGGGTCAACTTCGACAAAGCGGTTGAACGGGGCGGCATCAAGCGCGCGCTGGAACGCACGAAGTACGACGCCAGCGACATCCTGGCGAGACTCGCGTACTACGCCGTGCTGCTGTTCACCCTGCAGTTCGCCTTCGGGGTCTGGGGACCCAACGCGATCAGTGACCTGATCCGCGGCGTGGTCGCCTGGCTGCCACGCGCCTTCGTGGCGATCATCATCGTCGTCGTGGCCGCCGCGATCGCCAACGCCGTCCGGGATCTGGTCACCGGGGCGCTGGGCGGGCTCGCGTACGGCAAGGTCCTGGCCGACCTGACGGCGATCTTCATCCTCGCGCTGGGTGTGATCGCCGCGCTGAACCAGGTGGGCATCGCCACCACGGTGACCACACCGGTGCTGATCGCGGTGCTCGCCACGGTGGCCGGCATCCTGATCGTCGGCGTCGGCGGCGGTCTGGTGAAGCCGATGCAGAACCGCTGGGACGGCTGGCTGAACCGGATGGCCGAGGAGTCGCGGGCGGTGCAGGAGCATCGTCGGGCCCGGGAGGCCGGCCAGACCGACGTCGGCCGGCAGATGGCCGACCGGGCGGCGGCCGAGCGCACGCAGGTCATGCCGCAGGAGTCGACGACGGCCGGCGGGCGCGGCACCTACCAGTCGGGGAACGTGGGCGACGAGACCCAGCAGTTCCGCCGCTGACCACGCCGGTGACGCCGGTCGGGAGGGGTGTCCGCGAACGTGGCGGGCGCCCCTCCGGCACGCCGGTGGACGCGGTCGGCCCGCTCAGACGCTGGGGAGCGGACCCGGCGCCGGGGTGCCCAGCGAGCGGGCCAGCGCGCAGACCGCGAGCAGCCGGGTGAGCAGCCAGTCCGGCTCGGACCAGTCCACCGGCGCCGCCGCCGGCTCCCAGCCGTGCTCCAGCGCGGCCGCGCGTATGCCCTCCGCGTAGCCCGCGAGCGCGGCGGCGCTCAGCGACCGCCGGTCGCCGTCCAGGCTCTCCCGCACCGCCGCGGCGTGCTGGTCGACCAGGGCGAGCAGCCCAGGCCGCGCCGCGGCGGCGGCCAGCCCCTCGACGCCGACCGAGGTGGACAGGAGGGCCAGGGTGGCTCGCGCCGACCTGGCGGCGGAACGGGCCTCGACCCGGTTGAAGGGCACACGCATGGGAAACGAGGCTATCCGGCCGATTCCCCGGTCGACCTCGGCCACTCGGCGGGTTTTTGGTCCTCCACCGATCGGTCAACCCGGCCCGCCGGGATTGACCCGGCGCGGGCGGGGCAGGAGGAGAACCGCCCGGACGGGCGCAGCCGACACCGTGGAGGAACGGATGGGACAGCACGTGGACGGACCGGACGAACGGCACCGCCGGCCGGCCGGGGTCAGCGACGAGACGGTGGCCGCGCTCGGCAAGCTCAGCGAGGCGCTGGAGTGCGTCGAGCGGGTCCGCGGCCACCTCTACTCGCTGCACCAGCTCGTCGGGCACGCCGACCTGATGCTCGACGACGCCGTGGAGATGTTCCGCGCCGCCGGGCACCCGCACATCGCCGAACGCATCGACACCGAGCTGCTGGGCCGCAACGTGATCGCCGGCCGCTGGACGTTCCAGATCGTCGAGGACTTCGACGACGGGTACCACGCCCTCTTCCGCGACCTGGACCGGGCGGCCCGCGAGGAACTGGTCGGCGGTCGCCGGCACCTCTACGAGGCGGAGATGAAGGAGCGGCGGCGGAGCCGGGGCCGCCCCGGCCACGAGGCGCGCCCCGGCGGAGCGGGCTAGCGGCCTTCCTCCGGTCACGAGGCGCGCCGGAAGCGGCCCTGCGCGGGCGCCCAGGGGGCCGCCCGGCCGCGAGGCGCGCTCGGCAGAGCGCTAGCGTGCCGCCACCGCGTGCTCCTCGGCCGCGATGCGCAGCGCCGCGACCAACCGGCGGTAGAGGTCGTCGCCGGCCAGCAGCTCGGAGTGGGTGCCCTGGGCCCGGATCCGGCCGTGCTCCATCACCACGATCCGGTCGGCGTCGAGCACGGTGGAGAGCCGGTGCGCGATGGTCACCACGGCCCCGGCCGCCGCGCGCTGTCGGACGCACTCCTGCAACGCCGCCTCGGTCAGCCCGTCGACCTGTGCGGTCGCCTCGTCGAGCAGCAGCACGTCGGGGGTGCGCAGCATGGCACGCGCCAGGGCGATGCGCTGGCGCTGCCCGCCGGACACCTCCGTCGACGACAGCGACGTGTCCAGTCCGTCCGGCAGCGAATCGACCTTGTCGTCGAGCCGGACGGCGCGAAGAACCGCCCGGATCTCCTCGTCCGTGGCGTCCGGGTGGGTGAAGCGCAGGTTGTCGCGGATGGTGCCGGGCACCACGGGGGTCTCCTGCTCGACGTACGCGAGCCGGGCCCGCACCTCGTCGTGTCCGTGGGCCGCGTACGGGCGGCCGTCGAGGAGCAGTTGCCCCCGCTCCGGCTCAAGGAAGCGCAGGATCAGCGAGAACAGCGTGGTCTTGCCGGCCCCCGACGGCCCCACGATCGCGGTGTGCCCGCGCCGGGGGATGGCCAGGTCGATGTCGTGCAGCGCAGCGGGCGCGTCCGGCCCGTACCGGGCGGTGACCCCACGGAACACCAGCACCGGCTGCTCCGCGTCGGGCATGCCCGGGCGCTCCGTCGGGGCGGACACGGGGCCCGCCGGCTCGACCGGGATGGTCTCGACCTCGCGGATCCGCCCCGCCGCGGCGATCCCGGCCTGCAACGCCGTGGTGTTCTGGGTCAGCTCGGTGATCGGCCCCATGAGCTGGAACGTGTACAGCAGGAACGCGATCAGGCTGGAGATCTCCAGCAGGTCACGCTGGGCCCGCCAGGCGCCGATGCCCAGGATCGCGATCACCGCGAGCTGGATCCCCGTCCAGGCGACGGTCCAGACCGACGCGGTCACCCGCGCCGCCCGTACGCTGTGCGCCGCCGCCTGCCGTGCGTCGGCGACGATCCGCTCGGTCAACCGGGCCTCGGCCCGGCTGGCCTTGACCGTCCGGATCGCGCGCAGTGCCCCCTCCAGCGCGCCGCCGAGCGTGCCCATCGACTCCTGCGCTGCGGCCTGCGCCGTCGCGATGCGGGGCATGAGCGCGCCCATGACCGCCGCGACGACCAGCACGGCCACGATGGTGCAGCCCAGCAGGAACAGGTCGAGCACGCCCATCAGCACCAGCGTGCCGAGCAGGGCGATGCCGGCGTTGACCAGGCCGACGATGCTGCCGGACGCCTCGCGCAGCAGTTGCGTGTCGGAGGTGGCCCGGGTGACCAGTTCGCCCGTGGGCCGGCGTTGCAGGTCGCCGACGCGGGCCCGGAAGTAGTGCCGGACGATCGCGGCCCGGGCGTCGAGCACGATGTGCTCGGCCAGCGTCCCGAGCAGCCGCCACTGCCACAGCGAGATGGCCGCGCCGCCGACGACGAGCGTCAGCAGCACGCAGATCGGGCGGGCCATCGACCCGCCGGTGCCCAGGGTGTCCAGGACCCACTTGGTGACCATCGGCGTCGCGAGCCCGGCCGCGTTCGCGGCGAGCCCCAACACGAGCCCGAGGGCCATCGTCCGCCTGTGCGGGGCGAGGAACGACGCGAGCGTACGTAACCGGGGTAGCGCAAGCGCGGAGGAAGTCATGCCCTGAATGGAACAGTGGTGTTCCAATCCAGTCAAGCGCTATACCGAAAACGACGTATTGCTATCCTCGCCGCGTGACCGATACGCAGGTGTCCGGCAGTCGGGCCCGGACCCGCCAGGCCATCGTCGGCGCGGCGATCGAGGTGCTGGGGCGCAACCCCGCCGCCTCCCTCGGCGACATCGCCGCCGCCGCCGACGTGGGGCGTACGACGCTGCACCGCTACTTCGCCGAGCGTGCCGACCTGCTCGCCGCCGTCGGCACTGAGGCCGCTGCCCGGCTGGCCCGCGCGACCGCCCAGGCGCGGATGGCCGAGGGCAGCGGGGCGTCGGCCGTGCGCCGGCTCTGCCAGGAGTACTTCGACCTCGGCAGCCTGCTCTCGCTGATCTTCACCGAGCCGGGCCTCGCCGCCCCGGCCACCGAGGGGCCGGCCGGCTGCGATCCGGAGTTCGCCGCGATGGTCCAGCGCGGCCACCACGACGGGACCATCGACCCGGAGCTGCCGGCGGGCTGGGTGCAGAGCCTGATCTGGTCCCAGCTGTACGCCGGTTGGGCCTACGTCGCCGAAACCGGCGCCTCCCGGCACGAGACGCTGCGCCTGATCCTGCGTACCGTCGACGGCGCGATCGCGGTCAAGCCGGGCTGATCCCGCGCGGCGAGGGCCGCGATGTCCGCGGCGCTGCCGTCGCGCCTAGTCCGTCGAGCGCGCGTCGGCCGGGCGGCGCCGGGCCGCGTCGTCGGCGATGATCACGGTCGCCACCATCAGCGCCACGCAGAGGCTGAACAACCAGGAGTCGTCCGAGACCAGCTTGGCGGAGACGGGAGCCTGGAGCGCGGCGAGAAGAAAGCCGAGCCAAGCCAGGCGGCGCTGACGCGTGGAGAGGAAGCCGGAGCCCTGTTGCATCCCGAAAGTCTTGCGCGCGACCCAGGGGTTGCCGTCAGCCGAACGGCCGATTCTGGATGAGCTGTCCGTTTCTCCACCCGTCCGGACCGCACTTTTTGTCCCTGCGGGGGAGGCCCGGTCGCGGCGCCGGCGACACGAGGCAGGATGGTCGTCCGTGCCCACTGTCCCGCCCCGCGCCTCGCTGCTCCTGCTGGCCTACCTCGCCTTCGTCAGCCTCGGCCTGCCCGACGGGCTGATCGGGGTGGGCTGGCCCTCGATCCGGGCCGACTTCGGCGTGCCCACCGAGGCCGTCGGCCTGGTGCTCACCGCCGGGACCGTCGGCTACCTCACCTCCAGCGTGCTGGCGGGCTTCACGCTGGCCCGGCTCGGGGTCGGCTGGCTGCTCGCCGGCAGCACCCTGCTGGCCAGCCTCGCGCTCACCGGCTACGCGCTGACGCCCGGCCTCGCCCTGATGGTGGGCTGCGCCCTGGTGCTCGGTCTGGGCTCCGGCGCGATCGACTCCGGGCTCAACGCGTACGCCGCCGGCGCCTTCGGTCCGCGCCACATGAACTGGATGCACGCCTTCTTCGGCCTCGGGGTGGCGCTCGGACCGCTGATCATGACCGGGGCGCTCAGCGCGGGGCTGGCCTGGCGCTGGGGGTACGGCCTCGTGGCGACGGCCCAGCTCGTCCTGGCCGTCGCGTTCGCGCTGACCGTCCGGGCCTGGCGGGACCGGGCCCCGGCCCGCGAGTCCGCCGGGCCCCCGGCCGGCGCGGCGCCCGTCGCCCCGCCGACCGTCACGCCGGTACGCGAGACGCTGCGGCTGCCGGCGGTCTGGATCGGCGCGTTGGCCTTCGCCGTCTACGTGGCGATCGAAGTGGCCGCGGGGCTCTGGGCGTTCCTGCTGCTCACCGAGGGCCGCGACCTCGGCGCGGCGGTGGCCGGCGTCTGCGTCTCGGGCTACTGGGGGAGCCTGTTCGTCGGGCGGGTGGTGCAGGGCGTGGTGGCCGAGCGGCTGGGCGCGGGGGTGGTGCTGCGGGGCAGCCTGGTCGGGATGGCCGTCGGCGCGGCCCTGATCGCGGTGCCGGCCCCGGCCTGGCTGGCCGTGGCCGGGCTGTTCGTCGTCGGGTTCGCCGCCGCCCCGGTCTTCCCGCTGCTCACCCTCACCACCGTCGACCGGGTGGGCGCGGCGCACGCGGACCGGACCATCGGGCTCCAGATCGGCGCCGCCGGGCTGGGCGGGGCGCTCGTCCCGGCGGGGGTCGGGGTGCTGCTCGGCAACACCTCGGTCGAGCTGCTCGGGCCGGCGCTGGTCGTGCTCGCGCTGGCGCTGATCGCGCTGCACGCGGCGGGCACCCGCCGGCAGCACGACCGCCACCGGGCCGGAGGCGCCGACCGGCCGGTGCCGGCGGCCCGCTGAGCGGGACGGCGCCAGCCCCGGCCGAGGGTGCTGACCGGCCGGTGCCGGCGGCCCGCTGAGCGGGACGGCGCCAGCCCCGGCCGAGGGCGCCGATCGGCCGGTGCCGGCGGCCCGCTGAGGGGGACCGACGCGGGCGGCCGGGTGACCGCCGCGCCGGCCGCGGCTCACATCGTGTCGGGGCCGGTCCGTCCGGTAGTGGAGGGCCGGTAGGCGCGCTGCGGGTCGGTCGGCTCGCGGCCCGCCCCGGCGGCCTGCCCGCCGCGGTCCACCGCCTCCGGCCCGTGCCCGAACGCGGCCTCCTCGCCGGCGTCGTTGCCCGTCGCGTCGTCGGTCTGGCCGTCCAGGGTCGACCGGGCGACGGCCTTGTCCAGTTCCGGCAGGGGAATCCGTTCCTCGTCCCGCCACACCGTGTTCTCGTCCGTCATACCCATCGCGGTACCCGGGCCCGCTCCCCGCAAACGGCGATGGCCGCCGGGGGAGCCGGCGGCCATCGGAGTTCGTTGCCCGGGGGGCGGGGGATCAGGGCTGCGGCCGGTCGACCCTGCCGCGCCAGGCGCCGGTCTCCTGACCGCGCCGCTCGATGAACTGCTTGAACCGATCGAGGTCGCCCTTGGCGCGCCGGTCGACGATGCCCAGCTTGTCGCCGGCCTGCTCGACCACGCCGTGCGGCTCGAACTCGAGCTGCAGGGTGACCCGGGTGGTGTCCGGGTCCAGCCGGTGGAAGGTCACCACGCCGGCCTGCTTCGTGCCGCCGGTCGAGCGCCAGGCGACCCGTTCGTCGGGGAGCTGCTCGGTGATCTCGGCGTCGAACTCGCGCTTCACCCCGGCGATCTCGACGGTCCAGTGGGTCATCGTGTCCGACAGCTGCCGGACCTCCTGCACCCCCTCCATGAAGTGGGGGAACTCCTCGAACTGGGTCCACTGGTCGTACGCGGTGCGCACCGGGACGGAGACGTCCACGTGTTCGGTAACGCCACTCATCAGGCATCCTCCTTCGTCCGCCGGTGTCGGGCCGGATCGTGCGGGGATCCGGTCACCAGCGGGTCGTCTCGTTCTTGTGGCCGAGCGCCGCCCACACCTCGGAGACCGTCTGGTAACGGGTGCCTTCGGGCAGCCGCTCCAGCTCCGCGAGGATGTCCGCCGGCGCGTCGTTGTCCCGCGCGTTGGCGATCAGCGCCTCCCGGTCGCCCGGCAGGGCGGCCATCGTGATGAACCGTCCGAGCCGGCTGCGCCGTTCGACGTCCTGGGAACTCATCCCCTTGGGCGCGCCCGTACGCAACTCGCCGGCCGGGGCCGTCGTAGGCTCCGGCTGGTCCTCACCGGCCGGCTCCGGCACACGGGACTCGTCGACCCGCGAGCCGCCGGTCCCCGGCCCCTGCACGAGGCCGCTGACCTCCCGGCTCATCTGCTCGTCGACCCTCGGTCCGTGCTTGCTGCTGCCACGTTCCATGCCTTCTGCGCTACCCGGTGGCACCGGCGGTAAACCGGCAGCGGTCACGCGTCGGCGGGCGTCTTCGGGGGCAGGACCGGCTCGTCCGGGTCCGGCTCGCCGGCCTGGAGCACGCGGCCCCGCTGCAACTCGGCGTTGATCTGCACGCCGAGCATCAGCGCCGAGTTGGACAGGTAGAGCCAGACCAGGAACGCGATCACGGCGCCGAGGCTGCCGTAGGTGGCGTCGTACGAGCCGAAGTTGGCCACGTAGAGGCCGAAGCCGAAGGAGGCGACGACCCAGGACACCAGGGCGACCGCCCCGCCCGGGGTGAGCCAGCGGAACCGTGGCTGCCGGACGTTCGGCGCGATCCAGAACAGCAGGCTCAGCAGCACCATCATGACCATGGCCAGCACCGGCCACTTGGCGACGCTCCAGGCGGTGCGGGCCAGCCCGCCGGCGTTCAGCAGGTCGCCCACGGCGTCGGTGACCGGGCCGCTGACGATCAGGCCGGTGGCGACGACGGCGAGCAGCACCAGTGAGACCGCCGCGAGCCCGATCTGCATGGGCCGCAGCTTCCAGACCGGCCGCCCCTCCGCCACGCCGTAGACGGCGTTGGAGGCCCGGGTGAACGCCCCGATGAAGCCGGACGCCGACCAGAGCGCGCCGAGCAGACCGAAGCTCAGCAGCACGCTGGCCGAGTCGTTCTGGTCGACCACGCCCCGGACCACCGAGACGAAGCCCTCATTGGCCACCACCGAGCCGGCGCCCATGTCCCGGGCCAGGTCGAGCACGGTGTCCACGGTCTGCTCGCCGTTGGAGACCAGCCCGACCAGGGCGACCACCACGATGGTGGACGGGAACAGCGCGAGCACGCCGTAGTAGGTCAGCGCGGCGGCCCAGTCCGCGCAGTTGTCCTTGACGAAGTTCCGCGCGCTGCGCACCAGCACCCCGCGCCAGGTCCGCCAGCTCAACTGCCGCACCCTGCGGGGGATCCGCAGCCGCTGCTCCCCGGTGCGCGCCGTGCCGGGCTCCGTCGTCGTCATGGCCCGCCCCCTGTGCCCCCGGCCGCCGGACGCCCGGGTGCTTCCGGCTCAGCCTGGCCCCGCCGGTACCCCCGGCCGGAAAACGACAAACCCGGCCGCCCGGTTTGCCGACCGGCGGTGGGGGAACGGTCAAAGCAGAACCCATCGACGCGGAGGAGGACGAGATGCCCGGGCGCGAGGTACTGCCCAGCACGCTGCGACGCTCCCCGGAGAAGGCGCAGCGCACCTGGGAGAAGACGCACGACTCGGCCGTGGAGACGTACGGCGAGGGGGAGCGGGCGCACCGCACCGCCTTCGCCGCGGTGAAGCACGAGTTCGAGAAGGTGGGCGACCACTGGGAGCCCAAGGGCCGCACGGGCCCGAGCGACCGCCAGGCGGCCGGCGGCGGACCGGAGCGCCGGGCGCCCACCGCCGGCGGGGTGGACGCCAACGCCACCAAGGACCACCTGATGAAGGTGGCCCGCAAGCTGGACGTCCCCGGCCGGTCGAGCATGACCAAGCCCGAACTGGTCAAGGCCATCGAGAAGGCGAACAACCGGCAGACCGCGAAGGCCCGCGGCCGCTGAGGCCACCATCGCGTACGACGCAGGGGCTGCCCGACCGCGGGCAGCCCCTGCGTGCGAGTGCTCACCAGTGGCCGCCGCCGGGCGCCTCGATGTGCACCGCCTTGGTGGCGGTGAACTCGTCCAGCAGTTCCGGGCCGTACCCGAAGCCGTGGCCGCTGCCCCGGCGCGGATGCGCGGCACCGCCCGGCGCCCCGCCGAACACCGCGTTGATCTTCACGGTGCCCACCGGCAACTCCCGCCAGGCGCGCTGGGCGTGGCTCATCGACCCGGTCAGCACCGTGGCGGACAGCCCGTACGGGGAGTCGGCGGCGCACCGCAGCGCCTCGGAGAACGAGTCGACCACGACGATCGCGGCGACCGGCCCGAACGTCTCCTCGCGCACCAGCGTCATGTCGTGCCGGCAGTCGGTGACCACCGTCGCCGGGTAGAACGCCCCCGGGCCCTCGGGCAGCGTCCCGCCGGTGCGGATCCGGGCCCCCTCCGCCACCGCCGCGGTCACCTGCCCGTGCACGTGGTCGCGGTGCCGCCGGTCCACCAGCGGCCCCAGCTCGGTCGCCGGGTCCGCGCCCGGGCCGACCCGCAGCCGCTGCGCCCGCTCCACGAGGGACCCCGTGAGGTCCTCGGCGACGTCCCGGTGCGCGTAGATCCGTTCCACCGCCACGCAGAGCTGCCCCGCGTTGGCGAACGCGCCCGTCGCCGCCTGCCCGGCCGCCCACACCGGGTCGACGTCGCCGTCCACGACCAGCGGGTCGCTGCCGCCGTTCTCCAACACCACCTTGGCGCCGGTCCGCGCCGCCGCCGCCGCGATGGCGCGCCCGGTGGCGGTGGAGCCGACGTGCGCGACCACGTCGACCTCCTGCGCGGCCAGCGCCGCCCCGACCTCCGGGCCGCCGGTCAGCAGCGACAGCACCCCGGGCGGCAGCGCGGAGTCCAGCGCCTTCGCCAGCAGCCAGCCGGTCGCCGGGGCGCGCTCGCTCGGCTTGTAGAGCACCACGTTGCCGGTGACCAGGGCGGCGCCGAGCAGCCCGCACGAGACCGCCACCGGGTCGTTCCACGGGGTGATCGCGGCGACCACCCCGCGCGGCTGCGGCACCATGAAGTCGAGGGCGTGCGTGTCGCCGTGCAGGGTCCGCCCGCCGCGCACCGGGGCGAGCTCCGCGTACTGTCGCAGCGTGCCGATGCCCGCCTCCACGCCGCCCCGCGCGTCCGCGAGGGGCTTGCCCATCTCGGCCGTCGTCGCGCGGGCCAGATCGTCGGCGACCGCCGCCACCGCGTCCGCCGCCCGGTGCAGGGCCGCCACGCGCTCGGCGGGGGCGGTCGCCGCCCACTCCGCCGCGACGCCGCGCGCCGCCTCCACCGCCTTGCCGACCTCGTCCGCCGTCGCCACCGGCACGGAGCTGACCGGGGAGCCGTCGGCCGGATCGCGTACGACCAGTTCGCCCCCCTCGCCGCCCGCGCCCCACACTCCACCTATGAGCTGCGCAACCGTGTACATGCGGCGGTGGATCCCCGTGCCCCGACGAGGCAAACGCGTTTCGCCCGGTTGCTGGCAGGGTAGGCGGACCGGATGAGTTCGCCCGGCACGGAGAGCGCGGACGCCGTCGTCGTCGGAGCCGGTCACAACGGTCTGGTCGCCGCCAACCTGCTGGCGGACGCCGGCTGGGACGTCCTGGTGCTGGAGGCCACCGCCGCGCCCGGCGGGGCGGTGCGCTCCGCGGAGGTGACCGCCCCCGGCTACCTCAGCGACCTCTACAGCTCCTTCTACCCCCTCGGCTACGCCTCGCCCGTGCTGCGCGGGCTGGAGCTCGACCGGTACGGCCTGCGCTGGCGGCACTCGCCGGACGTGCTGGCGCACCTGCTGCCCGACGGTCGGGCGGCCGTGCTCAACCGCGACCCGGAGGCGACCGCGGCCTCGCTGGAGGCGTTCGCGCCCGGCGACGGCAAGCGCTGGCTGCAGGCGTACGACGACTGGCGGCCGGTCGCCGAGCCGATGCTGGACACCATCACCAGGCCGTTCCCGCCGGTGCGCGGCGGCCTGGCCCTGCTGCGCCGGCTGCGGGTCTCCGGCGCGCTGCGGCTGGCCCGGCGGCTGGTGGTGCCGGTCCGCAAGCTCGGTGACGAGCTCTTCGACGGGGAAGGGGGCCCCGCGCTGCTGGCCGGTTGTGCCCTGCACACCGACCTGTCGCCGGAGGAGGCCGGCTCGGGCGTGTACGGCTGGCTGCTCGCCATGCTCGGCCAGCAGGTCGGCTGGCCGGTGCCCGAAGGCGGCGCGCAGAAGATCACCGATGCGCTGGTGGCCCGGCTGACCGAGCGCGGCGGCCGGATCCTCTACGGCGCCCGGGTCGACCGGGTGCTGACCGCCCGGGGCCGGGCGATGGGCGTGCGCACCGTCGGTGGCGCCCTGTGGCGGGCCCGCCGGGCCGTGCTCGCCGACGTCCCCGCCCCCGCGCTCTACCTGGACCTGGTCGGTGCGGCGGCGCTGCCGCCCCGGCTGGTGGAGGACCTGGCGCACTTCCGGTGGGACGGCTCGACGCTGAAGGTGGACTGGGCACTGTCCGCGCCCGTGCCGTGGACCAACCGCGCGGTGGCCACCGCCGGCACCGTGCACCTCGGGGCGGACCTGAACGGGCTGACCGGCTACGCGGCCACACTGGCCCGCTCGGAGGTCCCGCGCGACCCGTTCCTGCTGGTCGGACAGATGTCGGTGGCCGACCCCAGCCACTCGCCGCCGGGCACCGAGTCGCTCTGGTCGTACACGCACCTGCCGTTCCGCCGGCACTGGCGGGCCGAGGAGATAACCGACCACGTCGACCGGATGGAGCGGGTGCTGGAGGAGGCCGCGCCCGGTTTCCGCAGCCTGATCGTGGGACGGCACGTGGCCGGGCCGGCCGACCTGGAGGCAGGCGACCCGAACCTGGTCGGCGGGGCGGTCGGCGGCGGCACCTCCGCCGCGTACCAGCAGCTCTTCCTGCGCCCGATCCCCGGCCTCGGCCGCGCGGACACCCCGGTGGACCGGTTGTTCCTGGCGAGTGCATCGGCGCATCCGGGCGGCGGGGTGCACGGCGCCCCCGGCGCGAACGCCGCCCGCGCCGCCCTGGTCCGCGACCGCGCCCTCACCGGTCCGGTGTATGCCGCCACGATCGACGCGGCGCACCGCGCGATCTACCGCTGACGGGACCGGCGGCTGACCCACGCTGCCGTCACCAGTTTGTCGAAGATGCCGCTGCTGGCTGCTGGCTGCTGGCTGGCGGCTCTGCTGCCCCGTCGGCGGCAACGGGGCCCGGCGGTGGCACGGCGGTTCGTGCGCTCGGGCCTACCAAGAGTGATGGCCCGTGCGTCTCCCGGACCACCTACAATTCGCCTTTGCTCTGCACCCGGGTACGCACCGGCAACCGTCGGTAACACCACGCGACCGAGGCTTCCCGGACCGCTGCCGGATCAGGGCAGGTCAAGGTGGTGGTGCGTGGATGGGTGCAGAGCAAAGCGCCAAACCGGTAGTCCAGCGACTCGGGAGCAATTGTCACGGAGCGTGACGTGACAATCCGTGACGGCGATGGGCGAGTGGACGGCGCTCGGCGGGGCGGATCGGCTGCCGCACCGCGCCGCGCACCGAACCGCGCGCCGCGCCGAGGCGGCGCCGGTCGCCCCGCGTCCCGCGCCGTCGGCGCGGGACGGTTCCGCGCCCGGCGCCCGGCCGTTCCCGGTGTCTCAGCGTTCGACGTTGCGGTGCTTGGTGCGCAGCTTGAACGGCATCAGCGCGCTCTCGATCTTGGTGGCGGTGGTCATCTTGGATGCGCCGTCGCGCCGCTCCTCGAAGCGGATCGGCACCTCCAGGATGGTGTGCCCCAGCTTGGTGGCCAGGTAGTGCATCTCCACCTGGAAGCTGTAGCCGTTGGACTGCACGCGCTCCAGGCCGATGTCGCGCAGCGCGTCCGCCCGCCAGATCTTGAAGCCGGCGGTGAGGTCGCGGATCCGGACCCGCAGCAGGGTGTGCACGTAGAGGTTGGCCCAGCCGCTGAGCGCCCGCCGGTAGAGCGGCCAGTTCTCGTCGAGTTCGCCGCCGGGCACGTACCGGGAGCCGATGACCACGCCCGCCTGGGTGGAGAGCAGCGCGCCGAGCATGCCCGGCAGCGCCTCCGGCGGGTGCGACAGGTCGGCGTCCATCTGCGCCACGTACTCCGCGCCGCCGTCCAGCGCGCGCCCGATCCCGTCCACGTACGCCCGGCCCAGGCCCTCCTTGCCGGCGCGGTGCACGACCTCGATCCGGTCGGGGTGCTCGATGGCCAGCTTGTCCGCCACCTCGCCCGTGCCGTCAGGGGAGTTGTCGTCGGCGACGAGGATCTTCAGGCCCGGCAGCGGCAGGGCCAGGAGCCGCTCGACCAGCACCGGGAGGTTGCCCGCCTCGTTGTAGGTGGGAACCACGACGGTCAGGCGTGCGTCCCGCCAGGGCGCGGGCAACTGCACGGGTTCGATCATGTCGGACATCCTCGGTCGGCGGACAGGACTCCCTGAGAGCGTAGCCAGTTGCCACATCCGGGTCGAAAAGGCACCCCGTTCCGCCGGTCATCCGCCCCCTGGTGGGAGCGAGGACGGGCCTGAGCGGTGCTCCGTGGATCAGCGAAGGCGACGGGTGAGGGCGGTGACGGCCAGGGCCAGGCCGGCGAGGGCGACGGAGACGGCCGGCTTGTGCGTACCGACCCAGAGGGCGGCCGAGCGGGTGCGGGCCCGGTCCGTGAAGACGCCCTCCACGCCGCGGTCCCGCTCGTCGTCGCCGGGGCGGTCCAGGTTGTCCCGCCAGGTGGCCGGGTCGACGGGCGTCCCGGTCTGCTGGCTGTCGTAGCCGTCACGGGCGAGCTTCCGGTCCAGCAGGCCGGGCGCCAGGATGTCGCCGAGCCGGGCCCGCCAGGTCGGCCCGCCCACGTTCAGCTCGCGCGGCCCGTGGTCGGCCGCCCAGATGATCGCCTTCGCGGCCACCTCGGGCGCGAAGATCGGGGGCACCGGCTGCGGATGCCGGGGCAGCCGCGTGCGCACCCAGGAGAACTGCGGGGTGTTGACCGCCGGGAGCTGCACCATCGACAGCCTCACGCCCGGGCAGTCGTGCAGCAGTTCCGCCCGCAGCGAGTCGTTGAAGCCCTGGATGGCGTGCTTGCTCGCGCAGTACGCCGACTGCAGCGGGATCCCCCGGTAGGCCAGCGCCGAGCCGACCTGCACGATCGCGCCCCGTCCGCGCGCCCGCATGTGGCGCAGCGCCGCGAGGGTGCCGTGCACGGTGCCGAGGTAGTTGACCTCGGTGACCCGGCGGAACTCCGGAGCGGGGATCTCCCAGGCCGGGGCGAGGACCGAGACCATCGCGTTGTTCACCCACACGTCGATCCCGCCGAACCGGCGCGCCACGTCGTCGGCGGCCCGCTGCACCGCGCCGGCGTCGGCCACGTCGACCCGGTAGGCGTGCACCTCGGAGGCGCCCAGTTCCCGGCAGTCCCGCTCGGCGGCGGCCAGGCCGGCCTCGCCCCTGGCGAGCAGCGCGAGCCGGGCGCCGCGCTCGGCGTACCGGCGGACTACGGCGCGTCCCACGCCGGCACTCGCCCCGGTCACCACCACGGTCTGCGTCATCCGTCCGCCTTCTGCCGCTTGGCGATGTCCGTCAGCCGGGTCAGCGTCTCCCTGTTGCGCTGGTGCAGCACGAGGTCGTTGATCTTGTTGCGTACCCAGCGCAGCGGGCCGGCGGCGAAGTCCTCGCCGATGCGCACCCGGGTCGCGCCGTCGCCGACCGGTTCGAGGGTGAAGGCCACGATCGCCTCACCCGCCGGCCAGAGCCCGGCGCGGATCACGAGCCGGCGCGGCGGCTCGCAGGCGAGCACCGTGGACGAGTCCTGGAGGGAGAGCGGCCACGGCCCCGCCTTGTGGTGCAGTTGGGTGCCCACTCGGGGCCAGGCGTCGTCCACGTCCCGGACGTGCACCGTGCCGACGACCCAGTCGCTGTAGGTCCACCCGTCGGCCAGCACCGCCCAGACCTGCTCCGGGCGAGCTTCGATCACTTTCTCCACAATCGCCACTGCGTCCCCATACCCTGGCGCGGCCCGGCCTAACAGCGCCCGCGGGTTAGCTTCTCCGGGGCGACGGGTAACGCCACCCCGGGCCGGCGTCTGGACGCCGCGGCCCGGGTGACGCGGCGGCGCGTTGAAGATGACGTTTACTCCCCTGGGCGCCGGGAACCCGCCGGCTGTGCGACAGGACCAGGTGGAGCCGGATCAGCGCAGGTCAGCCCGGGTTTGTGCCGGCGCTGACCGGGCCGCGTCCGGCCCCGTCCTGTTCGACGCGGTGCTGCTCGACCGCGACGGCACGTTGGTGGAGGACGTGCCGTACAACGGTGACCCGGAGAAGGTGCGGCCGATGCCGGGGGCGCGGGCGGCGTTGGACCGGTTGCGGGCCGCCGGCCTGAAGCTGGCGGTGGTGACGAACCAGTCGGGTCTGGCGCGGGGCTGTTTCGGCGAGGCGCAGATGCGGGCGGTGCACGCCCGGGTCGAGGAACTGCTGGGGCGGTTCGACGCGTGGTTGGTGTGCCCGCACGACGACGGTGACGGGTGTGGGTGCCGCAAGCCGGCGCCGGGGCTGGTGCACGCCGCGGCCCGGGAGTTGGGCACGGTGCCGTCGCGGTGTGTGCTGGTGGGTGACATTGGCCGGGACATGACGGCGGCGTTGGCGGCGGGGGCGGCGGGGATCCTCGTGCCCACGCCGGTGACCCGACCCCACGAGGTGGCTGCCGCCCCGCAGGTCGCGGCGGACCTGCCGGCGGCGGTGGCGGAGATCCTGCGCCGCCAGACGGCTCTCGACCCGGCCACCTACGGCCAGCCGGCCCTCGACCCGGCCAACCCCGGCCGGGCCGGCACTCGACCTTCCCGGTGGACCGGGACCGGCACCGGTCCGCCGGTCGGCCGGCGGGAGCGGGGCGGGACGGTGCTGGTGGTGCGGTCGGACTCCGCGGGGGACGTGCTGGTCACCGGCCCCGGCATCCGCGCCGTCGCCGCCACCGCCGGCCGGGTGGTGATGCTGTGCGGGCCCCGGGGGCGGGCCGCCGCGGAACTGCTGCCCGGCATCGACGAGATCGTCGAACACCCGCTGCCCTGGATCGACCCCACCCCGGAGCCGGTCGACCCGGCCGACATGGCGACATTGACGGATCGGCTGACCGCCGTCGGCGCCGACGAGGCGGTCATCTTCACCAGCTTCCACCAGTCCGCCCTGCCCCTGGCCCTGCTGCTCCGGCTGGCCGGGGTCGGCCGGATCAGCGCGATCAGCGACGACTACCCCGGCGCCCTGCTCGACGTGCGCCACCGCGTCCCGGCCGGCGTACCCGAACCCGAGCGTGCCCTCTCCCTCGCCGCCGCCGCCGGCTACACCCTCGCCCACCACGACGAACCGGCCCTGCGCCTGCGCCCGGCGCCGCAGCCCCCGCCCGAGGCCGGCGAACCGGGCTACGTGGTGCTGCACCCCGGCTCGGCGGCGCAGGCCCGGGGCTGCCCGCCGGAGCTGGCCGCCCGGATCGCCCGCACCCTGACCGGCGCCGGTTACCGGGTGGTGGTCACCGGCGGTCCCGGCGAGCGGGAGCTGACCGCCCAGGTGGCCGGCGACGACGCCGTCGACCTCGGCGGGCGGACCGGGCTCGCCGAGCTGGCCGCCACCGTCGCCCGGGCCGGCGCGGTGGTGGTGGGCAACACCGGCCCCGCCCACCTCGCCGCCGCCCACGGCGTCCCGGTGGTCAGCCTCTTCGCCCCGACCGTTTCGTTCGGACAGTGGGGGCCGTGGCGGGTGCCGACCGTACGGCTCGGCGACGCCGAGGCCCCCTGCCGGGACACCCGGGCCGCCCGGTGTCCCGTGCCCGGGCATCCCTGCCTCAGCGGCGTCGGGGCCGGGCAGGTGCTCGACGCGCTGCGGCTGCTCGGGGTGGCCCCGGCGGCCCTGCCGGCGCGCGACGGGGGCGGCGCGGGAGGCCGCGTGCAGGCGGCGGCCAGCACCGGCGGGAGCGGCCGATGAACGTCCTGCTGTGGCACGTGCACGGCTCCTGGACCACCTCGTTCGTGCACGGCAAGCACCGCTACCTCGTGCCGGTCACCCCCGACCGGGGCCCCTACGGCCTCGGCCGCGCCCGCACCTACCCCTGGCCGGACACGGCCGTCGAGGTCACCCCCGACCACCTGCGCACGGCCGACGTGGACCTCGTCATCCTCCAACGCCCCGAGGAACTCGACCTCGCCACCGAGTGGCTGGGCCGTCGCCCCGGCCAGGACATCCCCGCCGTCTACGTCGAGCACAACACCCCCAAGGACGGCGACGTCCCCCACAGCCGCCACCCCATGGCCGACCGGGACGACCTGCTCATCGCCCACGTCACCGCATTCAACGAGCTGTTCTGGGACACCGGCGCCACCCGCACCACCGTGGTCGACCACGGCATCGTCCCGCCCACCGTCGAGTACACCGGCGAGCTGGAGCGGCTGGCGGTGGTGATCAACGAGCCGGTACGCCGCTGGCGGGTCACCGGCACCGACCTGCTGCCCCGGTTCGCCGAGATCGCCCCGCTCGACGTCTTCGGGATGCGGGTCGCCGGGCTGGCCGACCACCTGGGTCTGCCGGCCGACCGGCTGGCCAGCCACGACGACGTGCCCCAGCACCGGATGCACGCCGAGCTGGGGCGGCGGCGGGCGTACCTGCACCTGTGCCGGTGGACGTCCCTCGGGCTGAGCCTGATCGAGGCGATGTCGATCGGGATGCCGGTCGTCGCGCTGGCCGCCACCGAGGCGGTGACGGCGGTGCCGCCCGGCGCCGGAGCCCTGTCCACCCGGGTCGACACGCTGCTGGACGCCGCCCGCCGGTTCGTCGAGGAGCCGGCGGAGGCGCGCCGGGCGGGGGCCGTGGCCCGCGCCGCCGCCCGGGAGCGCTACGGCCTCGACCGTTTCCTCGCCGACTGGGACCGGCTGCTGGAGGAGGAAGTATGCGCATCGCGATGATCTCGGAGCACGCCAGCCCGCTCGCCATCCTGGGCGGCGAGGACGCCGGCGGTCAGAACACGCATGTCGCCGAGCTCTCCGCCGCGCTCGCGGCCGCCGGACACGACGTGCGGGTCTACACGCGCCGCGACGCGGTGGACCTGCCCGTGACGGTACGCAGCGCCGACGGCTACGACGTCGTGCACGTCCCGGCGGGGCCGGCCGAGCCGGTCGCCAAGGACGCGCTGCTGCCGCACATGAAGGAGTTCAGCCGGTGGCTGGTCGACCGGTGGCGCGGCGGGGACTGGATGCCCGAGGTGATCCACGCGCACTTCTGGATGAGCGGCCTCGCCGCGCTGGCCGCCAGCCGGCAGACCGGGGTGCCGGTGGTGCAGACGTACCACGCCCTGGGCGTGGTGAAGCGGCGGCACCAGGGCGTGCAGGACACCAGCCCCGCCCGCCGCATCGGCTACGAGCGGGAGCTGGGCCGCTCGGTCGACCGGGTGATCGCGCAGTGCCAGGACGAGGTGGGCGAGCTGGTCCGGATGGGCGTGCCCCGGTCCCGGATGACCGTCGTCCCGTCCGGGGTCAACCTGGGCACGTTCGCCCCGCTCGGCCCGACCGCCGACAAGGAGGACGGCCGGGCGCGGATCCTCACCGTCGGCCGGCTGGTCGAGCGGAAGGGCTTCCAGACCGTGGTCCGGGCGATGGCGTACGTCCCCGGGGCCGAGTGCGTGGTGGTCGGCGGTCCGCCCGCCGGCCTGCTGGAGACCGACCCGTACGCCCGCCGGCTGCGCGCCCTCGCCGGCACCTGCGGGGTGGCCGACCGGGTGAAGCTGGTCGGCGCGGTGCCGAGGGAGGAGATGGGGCGCTGGTACCGCTCGGCGGACGTCCTGGTGGCCGCCCCCTGGTACGAGCCGTTCGGGCTCACCCCGCTGGAGGCGATGGCGTGCGGGGTGCCGGTGGTGGGCACCGCCGTGGGCGGCATCAAGGACACCGTGGTCGAGGGCGTCACCGGCGACCTGGTCCCGGCCCGGGACCCGCACGCGCTGGGCACCGCGATCCAGCGGCTGCTCGACGACCGGATCCGCCGTTTCGCGTACGCGGCCGCGGCGCGGGAACGGGCCCGGCGGCGGTACTCGTGGGCGGCCACCGCCGAGCGGCTGGTCGAGGTCTACGGCGACGTGGCGGCGGTGCGCCGGCCCACCCGGGTGGTGGCCTGATGGCGGCGGCCCCGACGCCGCTCGACGCGCACCTCGCGAACCTGGCCGCGGCGCTGCTGCCCTTCCGGCAGTACGAGGAGCTGCTGGCCGGGTGGGGGGAGACCCTGGCGCGTCGGCTGGTCGACGGCGGCCGGCTGCTGGTGGCCGGCAACGGCGGCAGTGCCGCCGAGGCCCAACACCTCACCGCCGAACTCGTCGGCAAACTCCGCGACGACCGCCGACCGCTGTCCGCCATCGCCCTGCACGCCGAGACCTCCGCCCTCACCGCCATCGGCAACGACTACGGCTACGACGAGGTCTTCGCCCGCCAGGTGCGCGCCCACGGGCGCGCGGACGACATCCTCCTGCTGCTGTCCACCAGCGGCACCAGCACCAACCTCCTCGCCGCAGCCCAGGCCGGCCGCGACACCGGCCTGCGCTGCTGGGCTCTCACCGGACCCGCCCCCAACCCCCTCGCCGACCTCTGCCACGACACCCTCGCCGTCCCCTCATCCGACAGCCAGGTCGTCCAGGAACTCCACCTCGTCACCAGCCACCTGCTCTGCGAGTACGTGGAGCAGGCGCTGCCGACGGCGCTCGCCGGGCCGGGGGCGCCCGTGCGGACCGGGGTCGAGGTGGTGCTCGACGGTGGGGCAGGTCAGCAGGTCGACGCGTGATGAGGAGGGAAGCGTGACGGGACCCGTGGTGGTGGTCGGCGACACCCTGCTGGACCGCGACGTCGAGGGGGTGGTGAACCGGCTCTGTCCGGACTCGCCGGTGCCGGTGCTGGACGAGACCGCCCACGTCGACCGGCCCGGCGGCGCCGGACTGGCGGCGGTCTTCGCCGCCGCTCAGGGCGCGGAGGTGGTGCTGGTGACCGCGTTGGCGGACGACGCCGGCGGGGCCCGGCTGAGTTCGCTGCTCGACGCCGCCGGGGTGCAGGTGTACGCCCTCGGCCTGGGCGGCGGCACACCGGAGAAGATCCGGCTGCGCGCCCGGGGCCGGGTGCTGCTGCGCCACGACCGGGGCGGCGCCGCCGGCACGCCGGGCGAGCCCTCCGACGCGGTGCTGCGGGTGATCGCCCGGGCCTCCGCCGTGCTGGTCAGCGACTACGGTCGGGGGGTGGCCCGGCAGCCCGCGCTGCGGGTGGCCCTCGCCGAGACCCGGGCGCCGGTGGTCTGGGACCCCCACCCGCGGGGACCGGCGGCGGTGCCGGGGGTGCACCTGGCCACCCCGAACGAGTCCGAGGTGCGGGAACTGGTCAAGTCCCCGCCCGGCGCGACCCGGCTGGCGACCGCGTCCCGGGGCGCGCAGGCGCTGCGGCAGCGTTGGCGGGCCGGCGCGGTCGCGGTGACCCTGGGCGGGGACGGCGCGCTGCTCTGCCACGCCGGCTCGACCCCGCTGGTGGTCTCCGCACCGACCACCGCCGAGGGGGACACCTGCGGGGCCGGCGACCGGTTCGCCGCCACTGCCAGCCTCGCCCTCGCGCGGGGCGCGCTGGTCTCCGAGGCGGTGCAGGAGGCGGTCGCGGAGGCGTCGGCGTACGTGGCGGGCGGGGGAGTGGCGACGGCCCTGCCGCCGGCGCGTCCGCTGCCGCCGGCGGTGTCCAGCCCCGGTGGGGAGCGGGTCGGCGTGGCCGCGGCCGCCGCCGTGGTGTCGGCGGTACGCGCGGCCGGCGGCACGGTGGTCGCCACCGGCGGCTGCTTCGATCTGCTGCACGCCGGCCACGTGGCGACGTTGCAGGCCGCCCGGCAGCTCGGCGACTGCCTGGTCGTCTGCCTCAACTCCGACGCGAGCGTGACCGGGCTGAAGGGCCCCGACCGGCCGGTGAATCCGCAGGGCGACCGGGCCCGGTTGCTCGCGGCGCTGAGCTGCGTCGACGCGGTGATGATCTTCGACGAGTCCACCCCGCGCGCGGCCCTGTCCTGGCTGCGGCCGGACGTCTGGGTCAAGGGCGGCGACTACGCCGGCGACGGCGGCGAGCCCGCCCTGCCGGAGGCGGACGTGCTGCGCCGCTGGGGCGGGCACACCGTGGTGGTGCCGTACCTGGACGGCCGCTCCACCACCGGGCTGATCGCCGCGGCCCGGTCGGCCGGCCCCGCCGCCGGTCCGGCCGACGCGCCGCCGCTCACCGACACCGTGCCGCCGGCCTGTCCGCCGCCCGGCCCCGGCCCCGGGTCCGGGGGCGCGTCGGCGCAGCGACCGAGCACGGCGGAGGGCACCCGGTGAGCGGCGCGCCGCCCGGGGCCGGGCAGACGGTGCTGGTCACCGGCGGGTCGAGTGGCCTGGGCGCCGCCGTGGTCGCGGCGGTGGCCCGGGCCGGCGGCCGGCCCGTGGTGCTGGACCGGCACGCGCCGGCGGACGGGGTGCCGTGGGTGGAGTGCGACCTGGCCGACACCCGGGCCGCCGAGGCCGCCACCCGGCAGCTCGCCGAGCGCTCCGGCGGGCTGGACGCGGTGGTCACCGCGGCGGGGGTGGACGTGCCGGGCCGGCTGGCGGACCTCCCCGGCGAGACCTGGGACCGCGTCGTGACCGTGGACCTGCTCGCCACGGCGGCCGTCGTCCGGGCCGCCCTGCCGTTCCTGGAGAGCTCCCGGGGCAGCATCGTCACGGTCGCCTCGACGTTGGGGGTGAAGGCGGTCAGCGACGCCACCGCCTACTGCGCCGCCAAGTTCGGCGTCGTCGGCTTCACCCGCGCCCTCGCGGCCGAACTCGCCGGCACCGTCAACGTCACCCTGCTCATCCCCGGCGGCATGCGCACCGCCTTCTTCGACGACCGCGACCCCCAGTACCGGCCCGGCCCCGACGCCAACCTCAACGACCCCGCCGACACCGCCGCCGCCGTCATGTTCGCCCTCACCCAGCCGCCCGGCTGCGCCGTCCGCGAGATGGTCGTCTGCGCCGAACAGGAAACCTCCTACCCGTGATCCTCGCCCTGCGCGCCCTCGGCGTCGGCGATCTCGCCACCGCCGTCCCCGCCCTGCGCGCCCTGCGCACCGCCCACCCCGACCAGGAACTCGCCCTCGCCGCGCCCGCCTGGCTGGCCCCGCTGGTCGGCCTCGTCGGCGGCGTCGACCGGCTGGTGCCCACCGACGGCCTCGGCCGCCTCGACCCCACCGTGCGAAGGCCCCACATCGCCGTCAACCTGCACGGCCGCGGCCCCGAGTCCCACCGCGTGCTCGCCGACACCCGGCCCGGCCGGCTGTTCGCCTTCGCCAACCCCGCCGCGGGCCACCACGACGGTCCCGACTGGGCCGACGACGAGCACGAGGTGCACCGCTGGTGCCGGCTGTTGCGCTGGTACGGGACGGCGGCGGACCCGGCCGACCTCGGGCTGCGCCGGCCGCCGACGGGGGACGCCCCGACCGGGGCCACCGTGCTGCACCCCGGCACCAAGGTCATGGCGAAGCGCTGGCCGGCGGAGCGGTTCGCCGCGCTCGCCCGGGAGCTGACCCGCCGGGGGCACCGGGTGGTGCTGACCGGAAGCGCCGACGAGCGGGCGCTCGCCGAGCGGGTCGCGTACGACGCGGGGCTGCCCGGCACGGCGGTGCTGGCCGGCCGGACGGGCCTGGCCGGGCTGGCGGCCGTGGTCGCGTACGCCCGGCTGGTGGTCTGCGGGGACACCGGCGCGGCGCACCTGGCCACCGGCTACGGCACCGCCTCCGTGGTGCTCTTCGGCCCGGTCCCGCCGGCACGGTGGGGGCCGCCGCCGGACCGCCCCCGGCACCGGGTGCTGTGGGCGGGCGCACGGGATTGGCCGAGGTGGGACGGGGTAGGAACGCATCCGACGTTGGCGGCCGTGGGTGTCGACGAGGTGGTGGCCGCCGTGGACGAGGCGGAACGGGCGGTGCGGGTTTCCGGTGCGGTTGCGGCGTAGCGATCCGGGCAGGCCCGGGTACGGGCGTCGCCGGCGCGGCAAGGGGTGGCTCTTCCTCGACCCGGCCGGCGAGCCGGTCCGCGACCCGGACGCGCTGGGCCGGCTGCGGGAGCTGGTGATCCCGCCGGCCTGGCGGGACGTGTGGATCTGCCCGCACCCGAACGGGCACATCCAGGCGACCGGCGTGGACGCGGCGGGACGCAAGCAGTACCTCTACCACCCGACGTGGCGGCAGAAGCGGGACGAGGCGAAGTTCGACCACGTGCTGGAGGTGGCCCGCCGGCTGCCGGTGCTGCGCGAGCGGGTCGGGCAGGACCTCTCCGGCCGGGGGCTGAACCGCGACCGGGTGCTGGCGACCGTCACCCGGCTGCTGGACATGGGCATGTTCCGGGTCGGCAGCGACCAGTACGCGGCCGGCGACGACCCGACCTTCGGGGTGTCGACCCTGCGACCGGAGCACGCCCGGTCCCGGGGCGGCTGCGTGGTGTTCGAGTTTCCCGCCAAGGGCGGCATCGAGCAGGTGCGCCGGATCGAGGACCCGGAGCTGTGCCGGGTGCTGACCAACCTGCGGCGCCGGCGGCGGGCGGCCGACCGGCTGTTCGGCTACTGGGACGGCCGGGACTGGCGCGACGTGCGCAGCGACGAGGTCAACGAGTACCTGCGCGACGCCAGCGGCGGGGAGATGACCGCGAAGGACTTCCGGACCTGGCACGCCACCGTGCTGGCCGCCACCGCGCTGGCGACGGCGGGGTCGCAGCGCTCGGTCACCGCCCGGAGGAGGGCGGTCGCGGGGGTGATGCGGAACGTCGCGGAGCTGCTCGGCAACACCCCGACCGTGGCACGTACGTCCTACGTCGACCCGCGTGTGGTCGACCTCTACCACGACGGCGTGGTGGCCCCGGTCGACGGGCGGACGCCCCGGGAGAAGGCCGAGCAGATCGTCCTGGAACTGCTGGAGGAGGCCTGACCGGCCCCGCCGTCGGTCCTGGGGGGAATGGCGACGGGGCCGGGGTCCAGGACGAGTCCGGGTGGTCACCGGGCGGCCGCCCGCCGCCTCCATGGGCGGCGGGCGCCTCGCCGCGGCCCCCGTTGACGCCCGACCCCGCTGTCGCCGTCGGCGGGGAGGGGATCGGCCGCCTCGGATGTCAGTCTGCCCCGACCGGGTTGACCGTGGATGCCGTCGAGTTGACTTTGCGTGCCGGCTCTGCCTGGCTGGCGCGCCAGGACTGCGGCGTCATGCCGTGGGCCGCCCGGAAGATCCGGCTGAAGTGTGCCTTGTCGGGAAATCCCCAGCGTGCCGCGATCGCCTGGATCGGATGGTTGCTCAGGCCCGGGTCGGCCAGGTCGTGCCGGCACCGCGCCAGTCGCAGGTCCCGGATGTACGACGCGACCGTCGACTCCTCGGCCTCGAAGAGCCGGTGCAGGCTGCGCAGCGAGATGTGGTGGGCGTCCGCCACCACCTGGGGGCTCAGCGTCGCGTCGCCCAGGTGCCGTTGGATGTAGCCCTGGACCTGGGTGACCAGCGCGCGCCGGCGTACCTCGGTGGGCACGGCGTCCTCGGCCACCAGGTGCCGACCGAGCATGGTGGACGCGAGGTCCAGCGCGACGGTGCCGAGCCGGGCGGCGTCGGCGGCATGGTACTGCTCGGGATGGTTGGCGACCTGGACGAGGAACTGCGCCAGCAGCGCGCCGATCCCCTCGGTGCCCGACATCCGGCCGCCGAGCAGGGGCGCCAGCCGGTCCGGCGGCAGCGGCAGCGCGCCGTGCGGGATGAGCGCCACCACCGACCGGGCCGCCTCCTGACCTCGGTCGTCGCCGAGGTGCCGGACGCCGTGCGGGCGCGAGGCGTGGTAGAAGGTGAACTCGTCGGGCCCCAGCATGCTGCTCCGGCCGGCCTGGCTGACCACGCCGTCGCCGTTGACGGTCAGCGCCAGCATGTAGACCTCCGGATCCGACTGGCGCACCAGCTTCGGCGTCCGGACGCAGTCCAGCGACGGGTACCGGTAGTTGACCACCTGGATCGGGCCGAGCTCGATGATCTCGGCTCGGGCGGCGAAGTCGTGCGCGTGCTCCGTCCGGATCCGCAGCGGCGTCGCCGTACGGGCCACCATGTCCAGCCACATCCCGAAGCGGTCTGCTGCCGGAACCTGCTCCGTGTCGATGGTGGTCCGCCGCAGCATCCCCGCCCCCCGTCCCTTGCTCTCCGCCCGGTGGCCATTGTGGGCGACGCGGCCGGCGGCGGCCAGGGAGGGTTTGCGTTCAGTCCGCCGTCGAGCGGCTGCTGACCAGCACCTCGACGCCGTCGAGCACCCGGTCGAGGCCGAACTGCCACTCCGCGTCGAACTCCTCGTCGTCGTCGGCGGCGACGCCGTCGGCCAGTAGCGCGCGGATTGCCGGGTACGGGCCGTGCCGGGTCAGCCGGGCGAGCTGCTGCCAGTAGCGTACGCCGGCCTCGTCCGGGCTGATCTTGGTCCGTGCCGCCGCCTCGCTGATGTCCGCCGTCAGGGTGGCCCAGTGCCGGGCGTACCCGCTGACCAGCAGGATCGTCGAGAGGCGCTCGGCGGCGCGCAGGCCGGTACCGCGCAGGGTGTCCAGCCCCTGTTCCATCCAGCGCACCTGGTTGGGGCCCATCGGCGGGCCGCCGACCGGGACGTGCCGGGTCCACGGGTGGCGTTGGATCGCTGTCGCGTTGCCCAGCGCCCAGCGGGCCAGCGCCGGCCGCCACCCCTCGTCCGCGCCGCGCGGCGGCGGCGGATCGCCGTACGCGGCGTCGGCCATCAGCTCCAGCAGGTCGCTCTTGGCGGAGACGTAACGATAGAGCGACATGGTGCCCACGCCCAGCTCGCCGGCGACGCGGCTCATCGACACCGCCGGCAGTCCCTCGGCTTCGGCCACCCGGATGCCGGCGGCCACCACCTGCTCCAGGCTGAGGCTGCGCTTGGGGCCCTTCCCAGGGCGTTCGCGCAGGCCCCAGGCGATCTCCACGCTCTCGGGCAGCTCGACGTCGGCGTCGTTCACCCTCACCTCCCGATCCGGCTTGACCGCCATCCTAGCCTCTGCGTATGGTCTACGCAGAATAGCGTACGTCATACGCGGAATGCGGAGGGTGAGGGGCGATGGGAGCAGCAGCACCTGAGGCGGTGGAGACGATCGACCTACGCAAGTCGTACGGCGGGGTTGCCGTGCTCGACGGCCTGACCATGCGGGTCGCCCGGGGCAGCGTGTACGCCCTGCTCGGCCCGAACGGGGCCGGGAAGACCACGACCGTCCGGATCCTGGCCACGCTCGCCACCCCCGACGGGGGCGTGGCCCGGGTGGACGGTCACGACGTGGTGCGCGACCGGCGCCGGGTGCGGCGGACGATCAGCCTCGCCGGCCAGCACGCGGCGCTCGACGACCAGCAGACCGGCACGGAGAACCTGCACATGATGGCCCGGCTGGCGGGGCTCTCCCCGGCCGCCGCCCGGCGACGGGCCGCCGACCTGGCGGAGCGCTTCGACCTGGTCGCCGCCGCCGGACGGCGGGTGGCGACCTACTCCGGCGGCATGCGCCGCCGCGTCGACCTCGCGGCCAGCCTGGTCGGCGAGCCGTCCGTGATCTTCCTCGACGAGCCCACCACAGGCCTCGATCCGCGCAGCCGGCAGGGGCTGTGGGAGGTGGTGGCCGAGCTGGCCGGGGCGGGGGTGACGGTGCTGCTCACCACCCAGTACCTGGAGGAGGCCGACCGGCTGGCGGACCGGATCGCGGTGCTGCACGGCGGTCGGCTCGCCGCCGAGGGCAGCGCGGGCGACCTCAAGCGCCGCTTCGGCGCCCACCGCCTGGAGCTGACGCTGCGCGACGCGCCGAGCTTCGCCGCGGCGGAGCGCCGCCTCGGCGACCGGGTCACGCACCGCGACCCGGCCCGGCTGGAGTTGGCGGTGGCGACCGACGGGGGCGCGCCGCACGTCCGGCATTTGCTCGACGAGGTGGACCCGGACCGGCAGGATCTCGCCCGGTTCACCGTCCGCGAGGCCACCCTGGACGACGTCTTCCTCACCCTCACCGGCGACCCGGTGGCGGCCGCGCGGGAGGTGGCCCGTGTCTGAGCTGACCCTGCGGCCCTCCCGCGCCGGCGAGGCGCTGGTGATGGCGGCGCGCTGCCTGCGGCTGTCCCGGCGCAACGTCGACGCGCTGCTGACCTCGCTGCTGCTGCCCGTGATCCTGATGCTGCTCTTCGTCTACCTGTTCGGCGGCGCGATCGACACCGGCACCCGGTACGTCACCTACGTCGTCCCCGGTGTGCTGCTGCTCTGCGCCGGCTTCGGGGCGGCGGGTACGGCCGTCAGCGTGACCACCGACCTGACCGAAGGGGTGATCGAGCGGTTCCGCACGATGGACGTCAGCGCCGCCGCGATCCTCGGCGGGCACGTCGTGGCCAGCGTCGTCCGCAACACCGTCTCCACCGTGCTGGTGCTCGCCGTCGCCGTCGCCATCGGCTTCCGCCCGACCGTCGCGCCGCTGCGCTGGCTGGCCGCCGTCGGGGTGCTGCTGCTCTTCCTGCTCGCCGTGTCGTGGCTCTCGGCCGCGTTCGGCCTGCTGGCCCGCACCCCGGAGGCGGCCGGCGGCTTCACCTTCCTGGTGATGTTCCTGCCCTACCCGAGCAGCGCGTTCGTGCCGGTGGAGACCATGCCGAGCTGGCTGCGCGGCTTCGCCGACCACCAGCCGGTCACCCCCGTCATCGAGACGCTGCGGGCCCTGCTGCTGGGCACCCCGACGGGTACGGCTCCGGCCCGGGCCGTGGCCTGGTGCCTCGGCATCCTGCTCGTCGCCGTGCTGGCGAGCGTGGTGTTGTTCCGCCGCCGGGTCGCCTGAGCGCCGCGCGGACCCGCCGCGCGCCGCCCAGCGGCGCGCGGACCCGGCCCGGCCGCCCCGGCGGGACGCGCGACCGCGGTCACCCGGAACGGGCGGCGGCGGCACCGGACCTCGTCCGATGCCGCCGTCGTCGACGGGTCAGTCGTTGAGCACCTGGGAGAGCCGGTCGCGGAAGCGCCGCTCCGAGTCGCTGATTACGTCCCCGCCGAGGCCGAGGATGCCGCCGCTGGACGCCGCGCCCACCACCTGCTCGGCGATGTCCACCAGCCAGTGCTTGTACGCCCCGGCCTCGCCCTCGTCCACCTTGGCCGCCAGCAGCGCCGCCGCCTCCTTGGCCCGGCCCAGCACGTCCTCCAGGTAGGCCCGCGGGTCGGACGGCGCGATGACCGGCAGCTCCTCGCCGGCCTCGGGGTCGCCCACCCGGGAGACGACCTCCCCGGCGACGGCGGCGACCAGCGGGCTGGCCGACTCCCGGCCGGCGGAGATGGTCTCCAGCCCGGCCGCGTTCTCCGCCATGGTGCGCTTGGTGCCGTCGGACTCGGCGGCGCTCGCCGCGGTCAGCACCGACTGCGGCAGGCCGACCAGCAGCCCCCATTCCTCGTCGGAGAAACCGAACCCGGTGTACGCCGGCTGCTCGATCACGGCAACGCCCCTTCCCGCACTGAATCGCTCGTCGTCCACGGCCCCGCCAGCGGTGCCCGGCTCAGGCTAGTCGAGGGTCAGCAGGCCCTGTTCGGACACCACGCTGACGGACAGCGTCTTGTACCCCACCTCGTCGAAGAGAACCGTCATCCGGCCCTCCTCGTAGCTCAGCACCAGGCCGGGGCCCCACTCCGGGTGCCGGACCTGGCTGTGCACCGGGAACGGCCCGACCGCGCCGTCGTCGGCGGTGCTGGTGCCGGCGTGGCAGTTGTCGCAGTGCCCGCAGACCCTGGTCATCTGCTCGCCGAAGTAGGCCAGCAGCGTCTGCCCCCGGCAGGCGGTGGTCTCGGCGAAGGCCCGCATCATGTCGGTACGCGACCGGGTCACGCTCTGCTGCCGCTCCGCCTCGGCCAGGGCCGCCGCGGCGGCGTCCACGGGCGTGGGGGAGTAGCGGGGCGCGCCGACGCGCTGCCTGGCCCGCGGCTCGGCCGCGCCGACCTGCTCCAGCAGGGCGAGGTACTGGCCGAGCTTGCGCGGGCCCAGGCCGGTGACCTCGCGCAGTTCCTTCTTGGTGCGCGCCTGCTTGCGCAGCAGCGCGGACAGGTCGCGCAGTTCCGTCTCGTCCGGCAGCCCGCCGCTGAAGAACCGTTGCAACCCGACGTCCTCGGCCTGCCAGAGCAGCAGCACCCGCGCCGGTGCGCCGTCCCGGCCGGCCCGCCCGATCTCCTGGAAGTAGCTGTCCGGCGAGTCGGGCAGTGCCATGTGGACCACCCACGCGATGTTGGGCTTGTCGATGCCCATCCCGAACGCCGAGGTGGCCACCATGATCGGCACCTGGTCGGCGAGGAACGCCTCGTGCAGTTCGGCGCGGGCGCCGGCCGCCATGCCGCCGTGGTAGTGCTGCGCCGGGAACCCGGCGTCGGTGAGCCGGGCCGCCAGCTCCTCGGCGGAGCGCCGGGTGGGCACGTAGATGATGCCGGGCCGGGTGTCGTCGCGCAGCAGGGCGAGCAGCCGCCGCCACCGGTAGTCCTCCGTCGGGCAGTGGGCGACCTCGAGGAACAGGTTCGGCCGGTCCAGCCCGGAGACCACCACCTCGGGCTCGCGCAGCCGGAGCCGGGCGACGATGTCGTCGCGTACGGGCGGGGAGGCGGTTGCCGTCAGCGCCACCACCGGTGGCCGGCCGATGCCCTCGACGAGGTGACCGAGCGCCAGGTAGTCCGGGCGGAAGTCGTGCCCCCACGCGGATATGCAGTGCGCCTCGTCGATCGCCACCAGCGCCGGCCTCAGCGACTTCACCTCGGCCGTCCGGTCGGGGTTGGCGAGCTGCTCCGGGGTGATGAAGAGGAACTCCGCCCGTCCGTCGCGGATCTCGGCGATCGCCTCGGCCTGTTGGGCGGGCGACTCGGCGGAACTGATCCGCACCGCGCGCAGTTCCGGCCGCTGCCGCTCGTTGAGGGCCGCGATCTGGTCCTGCTGGAGGGCGAGCAGCGGGGAGATCACCACGGTCGGGCCGGGGATCAGGCTGGCCGGGATCTGGTAGATCGCCGACTTGCCGGCGCCGGTGGGCAGCACCACCAGGGCGTCGCGGCGCTTCATCACCGCCCGCATGGCGGCCAGTTGGTGGGGCCGCAGCGCCGTCCAGCCGAAGAGGCTCTTGGCCGCGCGGCGCAGGGTCGTCGAGTGCGTGGACAGTTTCATCGAGGGCCGGAGGTACCCGCCGTGATCAGCGGCGAAACCGCCGCCCGGGGTGGCGCGGACGATCCGCCCGACGGCCGGCTCCGTTGACAGCCGGGACCCTCACCAGCCACTATGAACACTCGTTCATGAACGGCGGTTCACTACGTTCCGGAGGTGGTCGATGATCGTCAACGAGCAGCAGGCGCAGGCGTGGAACGGTTACGAGGGGCGGCACTGGGCCGCGCACCACGACCGCTACGACGCGGTGAACAGCGGGTTCAACGAGGCCCTGCTGGCGGCCGTACGCCCCGGTGACCGGGTCCTCGACGTCGGCTGCGGCAACGGCCAGCTCACCCGGCTGGCGGCCGGGCGGGCGGGCGCCGGCGAGGCGCTCGGCGTCGACCTCTCCGCCCCCATGCTGGAGCGGGCCCGGGACCGGGCCGTCGCCGAGCGGGTGGACAACGTCCGGTTCCACCGGGCCGACGCGCAGGTCCACCCGTTCCCACCAGGGGCGTTCGACGTGGCGTTGAGCCGCTTCGGGGTGATGTTCTTCGCCGACCCGGTGGCCGCCTTCGCCAACATCGGCCGCGCGCTGCGGCCCAGCGGCCGCCTCGCCTTCCTCTGCATGGACGACATCCGCCGACGTGACCTCGGCCAGGTGCTCGCCGCCCTCGCCGCCCACCTGCCCCCGCCGGACGGGGACGGGACGGGGGTGGCCGAGCCGCTGTCGCTGGCCGACCCGACGGTGGTCGACCGGGTACTCACCGCGGCCGGCTTCCTCGACGTCGACTGCGCCGCCGTCGAGGCGCCCCAGGTCTGGGGACGGGACGCCGCCGACGCCGCAGCCTTCCTGGCCGGCTGGGGGCCGATCCGCCACCAGTTCGACCGCGTGGACCAGGCGACCGTCGACCGCGCCACCGCCGCGCTGACCGAGGCGCTGCGCCGGTACGAGCAGCCCGACGCGGTACGCCTGCGCGGCACCGCCTGGCTGGTCACCGCCCGCCGCCCCGGCTGACCGGGGCGGTCGGCCGGCCTTCGACGAAGTCTCTACGATTCGGGTGATGTCACCCAGGACAGCGGCGGCCCTGCGGGGCGGCGACCGGAGTCTGCGCGATCACCTGATCGCCACGGCGGAGCGGCTGATCGCCGACCGTGGCGTGGCCGGGTTGACCGTGCGCGACATCGCCCGGGCCGCCGGCGTGGCCGACGGCGTGCTCTACAACCACTTCGCCGACAAGGAGGAGTTGCTCGCGCACGCGCTGCACGCCCACGTCCGCGCCGCCGAGGAGCGGGCGGGCGGGCCGGCGCCGGAGCCGGGTATCGGGACGGTCGGGGCGAACCTGCGCGCGCACCTCACCCGGGCCCTCGCGCTGCACGCGGCGGTCCTGCCGGCCTTCACCGGGCTGCTGCACCAGCCCCGGGTGCTCGCCCGCTTCGCGGAGCTGCCCAGTCCCGCCGCGGGCGGCTCGGTGCGCGCGGAGCTGGCCGACTACCTGCGGGCGGAGCAGCGGCTCGGCCGGGTGGCCCCGGACGCCCGGCCCGACGCCGTCGCGGCCCTGGTCGTCGGGGTCTGTCACGACCTGGTGCTCGGCCATCTGCTCGACCCGGCCGCCCCGGCCCCGGCCGAGTTGCCCGCGCGGACCGTCGACGACCTGGTCGTCACCCTGCTACGCGGCATCGCCCCGGCGCCCGACTGAGCCGGGGGACCGGGGCCGGGGCGCCTGTCCCGTCGGCGGGGAAACACCGCTCAGCGCAGGCGCGGGAACACCTCGCGCCGGTAGAGGTCGAGCAGGCCCGGCCAGTTCGGCCCCGTGTTGGCGACGTAGACCTCGTCGAAGCCGGCCTTGGCGTACTCGTCGATCTTGGCCAGGTGTGCGTCGACGTCCCGCCCGCAGACGAACGCGTCCTTCATCATCTCCGGCCGGACCAGCTTGGCGGCCTGCTCGAAGTGCCGCGGCGAGGGCAGCACCTGGGACAGTTCGCCCGGCACCCCGGCGTTCGGCCAGCGCTCGTACGCGATCCGCATCCCCTCCTCCTCGGTCTGCGCGTACGCCGCCTTGAAGCCGGCCTGGCACGGCTTGTCGCCGCCGCCCTCGCGGAACCGACGGACCAGATCGGCGTCGGGGGACGTGTTGACGAAACCGTCGCCGATCCGGGCCGCCAGGTCGACTGCCTTCGGGCCGAAGCCCGACACGTAGATCGGCGGGGGAGTGTCCGGCAGCGTGTAGATCCGGGCGTGCTCGACGGTGTAGTGCCGACCGTGGTGGTTGACGAAGCCGCCCCGCCAGAGTTCGCGGATCACCGCGACGGCCTCCTCCAGCATCTCCAGTCGGACGTCGGTCTGCGGCCAGACGTCGCCGAGGATGTGCTCGTTGAGCGCCTCGCCGCTGCCCACCCCGAGCACGAACCGGCCGGAGTGCATGACCGCGCTGGTGGCCGCCGCCTGGGCGACGATCGCCGGGTGGACGCGCACCGTCGGGCAGGTGACGGCGGTGGTGACCGGGAGTCGGCAGACCTGGCTGAGCGCGCCGATCACCGACCAGACGAAGGGGCTCTGCCCCTGCGCGTCCGTCCAGGGGTGGTAGTGGTCGGAGATCCAGAGCGCCTCGAAGCCGGCCCGCTCCGCGGCGCGCGCCTGTTCGAGTAGCTCCGCCGGCGCGTACTCCTCCGTGGACAGAAAGTAGCCGATCCTCATGCTTCCGTTACCTTTCAGTGCGTTCTGGTGAGCACACGATTGATAGTCCCGCCTTGCGGTGGGACGGTCCCGGTCTGACCGGCGGGTGCCGTGCCGGGTTGACGCTTCACAGCCACCTGCCCGCCTGGGCGGGTCTTACGGTCGGCTCCACGTCCTGCCACCGGGCCACTCCCGGCGGTGTTGAACTGCGTCGCGAGTGCGGCCAGGTTGTAGGCGGCGTTCAGGTCCCGGTCCAGGGTCAGGCCGCATGCCTTGCAGGTGTATTCGCGCTCGGACAGGGCCAGCTTGGTTTTCACCGTGCCGCAGCCTGAGCAGGTTTTCGAGGACGGATACCAGCGGTCGGCCACGATCAGCCGGCCGCTGTTCCACGTTGTCTTGTACGCGAGTTGCCTGCGGATCTCGGCGAAGCCTGCGTCGGCAATGTGCCGGGCCAGCTTGCGGTTGGCGATCATGCCGGTGACGTTGAGGTCTTCCACCACGATGGTTCCGTGCTCGCGGGTCAGCCGGGTGGTGAGTTTGTGTAGACCGTCGCGGCGTAGGTGCGTGACCCGGGCGTGCGCGCGGCCGAGCCGGGCGGCGGCGCGCTGCCATCGGTTCGACGGGCGCCGGCCGGTTCTGCGGTCCGGGCCGGTCTTGCGGGACAGCGACCGGCCGAGCCCGCGCAGGCAGCGTTGTGCGTTGCGGAGGTGTCGCGGGTTCGGGACCAGTTCGCCGGTGGACAGCACGGCGAGGTGTGTGATGCCGACGTCGACACCGACGGTCGAGGCGGGCCGGGCCGGTGTCCGCGCTGCCCGTTCGACCTCGACGGTGTAGGAGACGTACCAGCGTCCGCCGTCGCGCCGGACGGTAGCGGACATGGTCCGGGCGGTGCCGTTGTCGAGGCGGCGGGCGAGCTTGCGGGCGCACTCGTGCAGCTTCAGGCGGCCCAGCCGGGGCAGCACCACGTGCATCCGGTCCGGCTCGACCCGGATCGCGCCGGTCGTGAACCGCACGCTCGGTGTGCTGTGGCGCCGGGACTTGAATCGGGGGAACCCGACCGGCCGCCCGGCTCGTTTCCCGGTCCGGGAGTCGGCCCAGCCTTTCAACCCGCGCGCCAGGGCGTCGAGACCGGTATTAAACGCCTCTTTGGAGCACTCCTGCCACCACGGCGCGACATCGTTCTTGGCGGCGTTCCACGCCTTACGCAGCGCGGGCAACGACCACGACAACGCCGGGGTGAGTTGATCGTCCGGGATCCCGTATGAACGCTCGGCCGCCCGCTGATCCATGACCGCCTTCACCCTGGCCAGGGCCCAGTTGTGCGCGACCCGGGCGGCCCCGGCGTGCGCCAGCACGGCACGCTCCTGCGCCGGGGTGAGGTCGATGGCGTACCGGTACGCCTGGACGGTTTTCACGCCGCACCGTCCGGGCCGGTAACGGCGTCGACCGCACGACGAGCGCGGTCCGCCGCCGCCCGCCGGCCGTGCAGGCGGGCGTACAGCGACGTCAGGATCTCCGTGACGTCGCGGACCAGGTCGTCGTCGAACCCGGCCGGGTCAACGACCAGCAGCCGCCGGCCTTGCGCGGTCAGTGCGGCCTCGACGTACTCGGCGCCGAACCGGGCGAACCGGTCACGATGCTCGACCACGATCGTCGACACGTCCGGGTCACGCGACAGCGCGAGGAACTTCTTCCGATGCCCGTTCAACGCGGACCCGACCTCGGTCACCACCCGCGACACGGCGAGGTGCTGCCCGGTCGCCCACATGGCGACCCGGGCGACCTGCCGGTCCAGGTCCGCCCTCTGATCGACCGACGACACCCGGGCGTACATCACGGCCTGCCCAGCAACGGCCACCGCGCCGGTAACCGGCTCCCCAACCATGATCAGCCGACCCAGCCGATACGTGGGAACGGGCAGCGTCCCAGCCGCCTAACGCCGACGCGCGGTCGCATACGAGACACCGGTAGCCACCGCCCACTCCTTCAAATTCACGCCGTCACTCCAGCCGACCAACGAGCGCTGAAGCCAACCGACACGCCAGCAGTTAACAGCCCCGTCGCCGTGTCGTACCGGGTCCAACGAGGCAGGCGGTACCCCGGTGGCCGCCGTCGGAACCGGCCGGGCCGCGCGGGCGGGGATCAGCGCCGGAACATCGCGCGGATCGCGGCGAGCAGCAGCAGGCCGCCGACCACCAGGCCGAGCAGGCGTACGCCGGGGACGTCGGCCGGGCTCGTCGCGTCGGCCAGCAGCAGGGGATCCATCCCCGAACTGTCCCCAGCTCCGCGTCCGACGGCAACTGTAAGGTTTATTGACTATTCCTTCGGGCGATGTGACCATGGCAGCACCGCCGCCGGTGGCGGGCCGCCGGGGCGCGGAGAAGACGGGGGTACGACGACCGCATGAGCGAGCGAACCATCAGAAACCACGCGGGCGGGCCGAGGTGATGGCGTGAGCGCCGGAAGCCTGGCGGCCCTGGCCGCCGCCGTCCTGCAACCCGGCTTCGTCGGCACCACCCCGCCGCCCTGGATCTGCCGCTGGCTCGGCGAGGGGCTCGGCTCGGTGGTGCTGTTCGCCCGCAACGTGGTCGACCCGGAGCAGGTGGCCGCGCTGACCGCCACCCTGCGCGCCGAGCGCCCCGACGTCGTCGTCGCCATCGACGAGGAGGCCGGCGACGTGACCCGGATCGAGTCCGCCCGGGGCAGCTCCCGGCCCGGCAACTTCGCCCTCGGTGCGGTGGACGACCCGGCGCTGACCGAGCAGGTCGCCCGGGACCTCGGCGCCGACCTCGCCGCGCTCGGGATCACCCTGGACTACGCGCCGGACGCCGACGTCAACTCCAACCCGGCCAACCCGGTGATCGGCGTCCGTTCCTTCGGCGCGGAGCCGGCGCTGGTCGCCCGGCACACCGCCGCCTGGGTACGCGGCCTCCAGGCCGGCGGGGTCGCCGCCTGCGCCAAGCACTTCCCCGGGCACGGGGACACGCGGGTCGACTCGCACCACGCCCTGCCCCGGATCGCGGCCGACCGGGCCCGCCTCGACGCCGTCGAGCTGGCCCCGTTCCGGGCCGCCGTGGCCGCCGGCGTGCAGGCGGTGATGACCGGCCACCTGCTGGTGCCGGCGCTGGACCCGGAGCTGCCGGCCACCCTCAGCGGCCGGATCCTCGGCGGGCTGCTCCGCGACGAGCTGGGCTTCTCCGGCGTCGTGGTCACGGACGCGGTGGAGATGCGGGCCGTCGCCGGCCGGTACGGCTTCGCCGGCGCGACGGTACGTGCCCTCGCGGCCGGGGCCGACGCGATCTGCATCGGCGGCGAGCGGGCCGACGAGGAATCGGCGCGGCTGCTGCGGGACGCCATCGTCGCCGCCGTCGTCGCCGGCGACCTGCCCGAGGAACGCCTCGCCGAGGCGGCCAAGCGGGTCGGCCAGCTCGCCGCCTGGACGGTGACCGCCCGCGCCGACCGGCCGCCCCGGCCCCGCCCCTCCGTCGAGGGCTCCGCCGTCGGGCTGGCCGCCGCCCGACGGGCGCTGCGGGTCACCACCGCGCCCGCCGGCGTCGGCGCCCTGCCGCTGGCCGGCCCCGCGCACGTGGTGGAGTTCGAGCCGCCGCGCAACATCGCGATCGGCCCGGAGACGCCGTGGGGCCTGGCCGCCCCGCTGGCCGACCTGCTCGCCGGCACCACCACCGCCCGGTACGCCGAGGCCGACGTGCCCGCCGACCCGACCGCCGGTGCGGCCGACCGGTGCGTGGTGCTGGTGGTGCGCGACCTGCACCGGCACGACTGGGTGCGGGCGGCGGTGGGCCGCGCGCTGGCCGCCCGCCCGGACGCGGTCGTGGTCGAGCTGGGCGTGCCCGAGGCGGTCACCGGTGCCGTCCACGTCGCCACCCACGGCGCCACCCGGGCCGCCGCCCGCGCCGCCGCCGAGCTGCTGACCGGTCGCTGACCCGCCCGCCCTGCCGACGTCGCCGACCGCCCGGGTCGCCCCCGCTACGCCTCGGGGACGACCAGGTCGGCGTACTCGGGGTGGCGGTCGATGAAGGCGGCCATGAACGGGCAGCGCGGCACCACCGGAGTGCCGCGCTCGCGGAGCTGGTCGAGGGTGTCCCGGACCAGCGTCGCGCCGACGCCCATGTTCTGGAACTTCGGGTCCACCTCGGTGTGGGTGAAGACCAGCACCTCGCCGCGCGGCAGGTACGCGGTGAACCCGGCCAGCGCGTCGTCGACCAGGATCTCGAACCGGCGCTTGGCGGGGTTGTCCTCGACCAGGGTGCTCACCCGCCCATTCTCCCCCCGCCACCGGCGAGCCGGTCCAGTTCGGCGAGCAACCGGTCCACCTCGTCCGGGGTGTTGTAGTGGTGGATGCTGGCGCGCACCGCCCCGCCGCTGTCCCGCAGCCCCGTCGCCTGGAACCGTGGCGCGCCCGGTCGCCACGGCGCCGCCACCTGGGCGGATGATCATCACAATGCCGGGGTCGCGGTCGTCTCGTACCCTTGGCCGCGTGACGAACCGACGCGTTTACTCCCCGCTGACCCCCACCCGCCGGGCCACCGGCCTGCTGGCCGGCCTGGCGCTCGGCGTCGCCCTGCTGGCCGGTTGCAGCTCCGAGGGCGCCTCCACCGACTGCGGCCTGAACGCCTGCACGGTCACCTTCGACCGCGGCGTCGAGGCCAGCACCACCATCCTCGGCGTGGAGGCCAAGCTGGTCGGCGCGCAGGGCGACCAGGTGACCGTCGAGGTCGCCGGCGAGCAGCTGACGCTGACCACCGGCCAGCAGGCCACCGACGTCGGCGGCTTCTCCGTGACGCTGGACAGCGTCACCGACCAGGAGGTCAAGATCCGGGTGGCGACCGCCGGCAACTGACCCGCCCGGGGCGGCGGTGGCCGACGTTTGGGGATCTTCGCATTCGGAGATTGTGGCGCCATGTCACTCACCCGGAACGCCGAAGCCACCGCCTCCCGTACGGCGCACAGCCGGTGGCTCGAACTGTTGGCCCGGGCCGGTTTCATCGGCTACGGCATCGTGCACCTCCTGTTCGCCTGGCTGGCGCTGCAGATCGCGTTCGGGAAGCCCGCCGACGACGGCGACCAGTCCGGCGCGCTGCGCACCATCGCCGCCCAGCCGCTGGGCAGGTTCCTCGTCGTCACCATCGCGGTCGGCCTCTTCGCCATGGCGATCTGGCAGGCGCTGGAGGCAGCGGTCGGGCACCGCGCCGAGCGCGGCAAGGAGCGGGTCTGGGAGCGGCTGGCCTCGCTCGGCCGGACCCTCGTCTACCTCTACTTCGCCTGGACGGCCGTCAAGGTCTTCTCCGACGCCGGCTCGAACAGCGCCGACCAGCAGGAGGCGCTGACCGGCCGGGCGATGGAGTCCTCCGGCGGTCGCTGGCTGGTCGGCCTGGCCGGGCTCGTGCTCGCCGCGATCGGTGTCGGCCTGGTGATCTACGGGCTGGTCAAGCGCTTCGAGAAGCATCTCAGGAGCGGTGAGATGAGCCCGCGGACCCGCCAGCTCGCCCGCCGGCTCGGCGTCGCCGGCTACGTCGCCAAGGGCGTCGCGTACGGCATCGCCGGCCTGCTGATCATCCTGGCCGCCGTCAACTACGACCCGGAGAAGGCCCGGGGCCTGGACGCGGCGCTGCACACGCTGCGCGAACAGTCGTACGGTCAACTGCTGCTCACCCTCGTGGCCCTCGGCATCGCCGCCTTCGGCCTGTTCTGCTTCCTCCAGTCCCGGTACCGCAAGGTCTGAGCCTGGTCGATTCCGGGGCCGTCGGGCACTATTGGGCCTTTGCCCCGAAACAGGCCGCCCGGTCCGGAGGAGGAGAGAACCTGTGCAGAGCTACCTCGGGACGATCGTCGCCGCGCTCGCCGCGGCGGCGATCGCCCTGTTCGTCGTCGAGGTCGTGCATCGCGTGGTCCGGCGGCTCGGCCGGCGCTCGCTGCTGTTGACCGAGCTCACCGAGCACGCACATCGGTCGAGTCAGGTCGCCGCCACGGTCCTCGCCGTCCAGTTCGCCGTCCGCTTCAGCACCGGCTACGCGGTCGGCGAGCAGTGGCGGCAGGTGCTGCTGCACGCGCTGGTGCTCGGCGTGATCGCGAGCGTCGCCTGGCTGGTCGCCTCGCTGCTCGTGGTGGCGGAGGACACGGCGCTCGCCCGGTTCCGGGTGGACGTGCCGGACAACCGGCACGCGCGGCGGGTGCGGACCCAGGTGGTGCTGCTGCGCCGGTTGACCATCGCGGTGATCGTCGTCCTGGCGGTCGGCGTCATGCTGATGACCTTCCCGGCCGTACGCGGCATCGGCGCCGGCGTGCTGACCAGCGCCGGTGTCGTCGGTGTGGTCGCCGCGCTCGCCGCGCAGAGCCTGCTGGGCAACGTCTTCGCCGGCCTCCAGCTCGCCTTCAGCGACGCGGTGCGCCTCGACGACGTGGTGGTGGTCGAGGGGGAGTGGGGCCGGATCGAGGAGCTGACCCTCAGCTACGTGGTGGTGCAGATCTGGGACGACCGCCGGCTGATCCTGCCCACCTCGTACTTCACCACCAAGCCGTTCCAGAACTGGACCCGCACGGAGGCGGCCGTGCTGGGCACCGCCGAGTTCGACGTCGACTGGGCGATCCCGGTGCAGGCCATGCGGGAGGAGCTGCGCCGCCTGGTGGAGAGCACCGACCTGTGGGACGGCCGGGTCTGCGTGCTCCAGGTGACCGACGCGACCGGCGGCATGATCAAGGTGCGCGCCCTGGTCAGCGCGGCCGACGCCGGCAGCCTGTGGGACCTGCGCTGCCTGGTCCGCGAGCACCTGGTCGCCTGGATCCGGGACCAGCGGCCGACCGCGATGCCCCGGATGCGTACCGAGATCGGCGACGCGGAGAGCAACCTGCCGTGGCAGTGGGTACGACCCCGCCGGCCGGTGCGCCGCCTCGCCGACGGCGAGGTGCCCGACGACGCCCGGGTCTTCGGCGGCAGCGACGACGGCGACGCCCGCAGCGAGGCGTTCGTCGGCCCCGACGAGCCCGCCGAAACCCGCCGCTGACCCCCGCCCCCGCCCCGCCCCCGCCCCCGCGATCTTGCGCTTTGTGCCCTCCGAATGCGGAGAACGTCCGCTTTGCCGGGGCGGAAAGTGCAAGATCGCGAGGCCGGGTGGGAGTGGGGGCGGGGCAGGGCGGGGGCGGGGGCAGGGCGGGGAGGGGGAGGGTCGTGACCTGTGGGGGGTGGGGGCGGTTGGAGGTGTGGGTGGGGTTGTGCCTCGTGGGTTGACCGGGCGGAGTGCGCTGGCTCGGGAAGTTTGACCGGGCGTTTCGTGGGGACCTGCTGCGCGACGCTTCTGCACCTCCTCCCACGCGCCGTCCGCCGGCACGGGGGACGCGGCGGCCGGGCTCACCGGCCGCCGCGCGAAGGATTGACGGGCGGCGACTCCGGGCATACAGCGCGGTGATGATGAAAGGAGGACAGCATGGCTGACGTGGCGAACGCCCGCACATCCCGCGACGGGAGCGAGCCGTCCACCGCCGAGCTGGTGCAGCGGGCCACGGAGCAGGTCTCCCGCCTGGTCCGCGACGAGCTGGCCCTGGCCCGCGCGGAGCTGACCCAGAAGGGCAAGCATGCCGGCATCGGCATCGGCCTCTTCGGCGGCGGCGGGGCGCTGGCGCTCTACGGCCTGGGCGCCCTGGTCGCCACCGCGATCCTGCTGCTCGATCTGGTGCTGCCGGCCTGGGCCGCGGCCCTGATCGTCGCGGTGGTGCTCTTCGTGATGGCCGGCGTCCTCGCCCTGGTGGGCAAGAAGCAGGTCAGCCAGGCGGTCCCGCCGGTGCCGGCGGCCACGGTGCGCAGCGTCCGGGCCGACGTCGACACCGTCGCCGCCGCGGTGAAGGACAGGGGGCGGGCATGACGACGGGCAACGGCCGGGGCACCGGCGACACCGAGGCTCTCCGGGAGGAGATCCGGCGGACCCGGGTCGAGTTGGGCGAGACCATGGAGGCGCTCGCCGCCAAGGCCGACGTCAAGGCGCGGCTGAGGTCCTCCGCCGACCAGGCGAAGGAGCGGATGCGGGAGCAGGCCGCGCAGACCGTGGCCCGGGTGCGCGGGCAGGCGGCGCAGAAGGCGCAACTCGCGCGAGGGCAGGCGCAGGAGACGGGCGCGGTCGTCCGGCGCAACCCGGCGCCGTTCGTGGCCCTCGCGGCCGGCGCGGTGGCCGCCGCTATCGTGCTGTTGATCGTCCGGGGGAGGCGCAGGTGAGCAGGAACATCGGGAGGGCCGCGTACAAGCCGGTCGGCGTGCTGATGGGCATCGCCGCCGGTGCGGTCGCGGGCATGATCTTCCGGCAGGTGTGGAAGGTGACGGCGGGCGACGGCGAGGCGCCCAGCGCCACCGACGAGGAGCGCGGCTGGGGCGAGATCCTGGCGGCGGCGGCCTTGCAGGGCGCCATCTTCGCGGTCGTCCGGGCCGCCGTCGACCGGGGCGGCGCGGTGGGCGTACGCCGGCTGACCGGGCACTGGCCGGACTGACCCGGCTTTCGCCGAAGGCCCCCTCGCCGTGGCGGTGAGGGGGCCTTTCGCACGGCGGTAAGCGCCCACCCAGCGGATCTTCGGCATCCGTCAGGTCACATGTCGGAGAATTTCGTCGGGTAGGCTGTGCAGAGTTTTTGCGTACGTGGTTTGCTGTTCCACGCTGTTGAGAGATGGCGTGGGTTGAGAGAAGTCTCCTTCAATGGGGGCCGCCTCAGGCACCGCTGCTCGAAAACGGCCAATCGGCCGCACGGCGTGCTCGGCCGCCAGTTTTAGAAGGAGATACACATGGCGCAGGGAACCGTGAAGTGGTTCAACGCTGACAAGGGCTTCGGCTTCATCACCGTCGACGGCGGGGGTGCTGACGTGTTCGTCCACTTCTCGGCCATCCAGACCAGCGGCTACCGCACGCTGGAGGAGAACCAGCGGGTGGAGTTCGAGATCGCCCAGGGTCAGAAGGGTCCGCAGGCCGAGCAGGTCCGCCCCATCTGAGCACTGCCGGTCGGCAGTCGCCGACCAGTGGATGATCCGACGCCCGGATCACCAGTGAAGCCCCGTATCCCGCCCGGGATGCGGGGCTTTCCGCGTATCCCGGGCACGGTCGGCGCGCCGGGGCCGGGGGCGGGAGCGTGGGGGCCGCTCAGCGGCGTCGGCGGGCGCGCAGCCCGGACCAGAGCAGGGCGAGTCCGATCAGGACGACGAGTGGCCCGAGGATCGCCCAGATCCGCTGGTCGGTCATCAGGCTGCCCTCGACGTAGCCGAGGCCCTGCACCGTCCAGACCGCCCCTACGACCACGGCGAGCAGGCCGAGGGTGAGCGGCAGCCAGCCCTTCATCGTGATTCCCCTTCGTCGATCCCCGCCGCGGGGAACCGTCCGACGAGCTGCTCGCTGCCCGGTCCGACCACCCCGACGTGCCACCCCGGCCGGGGGAAGGTCCGCTGCTCCATGCCACCGAGCCTAGTGATCCCGCTTGTGGGGCCGCGCCACGGGCCGTACGGTTAGCAAGACGGACGTACGGTTTGGGAGGCTGCGATGTGGGATCCGACGACATACCTGCGCTACGGCGACGAGCGCTCCCGGCCCTTCCACGACCTGCTCGCGCGGGTCCCGGCCGAGCGGCCGCGCGTCGTGGTCGACCTCGGCTGCGGGCCCGGCAACCTGACGGAGGTCCTCGCCGGACGCTGGCCGGACAGCCGCGTCGTCGGCCTCGACTCCTCGGTGGAGATGATCGCGCGGGCACACGCCACCGCGTCCCCGGTCTCCTTCGTGGTGGGCGACGTCCGGGACTGGCGGCCGGAATCCGACGTGGACGTGGTGGTCAGCAACGCGGTGCTGCAGTGGGTCCCCGGCCATCGTGAGCTGCTCGCCCGCTGGGCACGTGAGCTGCCCGGCGGGGCCTGGCTGGCGGTGCAGGTGCCGGGCAACTTCGACGCGCCCTCACACCGGGCGCTGCGCGAGGTCGCCGGCCGCCCGGCCTGGCGCGCCGACCTCGTTCCGCTGCTGCGCGAGGCCCCGGTCGACGACGCCACCGGCTACGCCGGGTTGCTGACCGGTGCCGGCTGCGCCGTGGACGCCTGGGAGACTACCTACGTGCACCTGCTGCCGGCCCGCGCCGACGCGGACCACCCCGTGCTGACCTGGATGGAGGGCACCGCGCTCCGGCCGGTCCGCGCGGCCCTGGACGCCGCCGGCTGGGCCGACTTCCGGGCCGAACTCGGCGTACGCCTCGCGCAGGCGTACCCGGTGCGGCACGGTCAGGTGTACTTCCCGTTCCGACGCGTCTTCATCGTCGCCCGTACCGGCGCCCGTGCAGAGGAGAACATGTGACCGACCTGCAAACCTTCATCGCCGGACTGCCCAAGGTGGAGCTGCACGTGCACCACGTCGGCTCCGCCTCGCCCCGGATCGTCGCCGAGTTGGCCGCCCGTCACGAGGGCCGCAGCCCCGTGCCCGCGGACCCGGCCGCGCTCGCCGACTACTTCGCCTTCCGTGACTTCGCGCACTTCATCGAGGTCTACCTGAGCGTCGTGGACCTCATCCGCGACCAGGAGGACGTCTGGATCCTCACCCACGAGGTGGCCCGCGAGCTGGCCCGCCAGCAGGTCCGCTACGCCGAGCTGACCGTGACGCCCTACTCGCACGTGCACCGGGGCATCCCCGCCCCGGCCTTCTGCGAGGCGATCGAGGACGCCCGCAAGCGGGCCGAGGCCGACTTCGGCATCGAGCTGCGCTGGTGCTTCGACATCCCCGGCGAGGCGGGCCTGCCGGCGGCCGAGGAGACCCTGCGGATCTCGCTGGAGGAGCGCCCGGACGGGCTGATCAGCTTCGGCCTGGGCGGCCCGGAGATCGGCGTGCCCCGGCCGCAGTTCAAGCCGTACTTCGACCGGGCCCGGGCGGCCGGCCTGCGCTCGGTGCCGCACGCCGGCGAGACCACCGGCCCGCAGACGGTCTGGGACGCGCTGCGCGACCTGGGCGCGGAGCGGATCGGGCACGGCATCTCCGCCGCGCAGGACCCGGAGCTGCTGGCCCACCTCGCCGAGCACCGGATCGGCATGGAGGTCTGCCCGACGTCCAACGTGCGGACCCGGGCGGTCGCCACCATCGACGAGCACCCGTTGCGGCAGTTGGTCGACGCCGGCCTGCTGGTCACCATCAACTCCGACGACCCGCCGATGTTCGGCACCACCCTCAACGACGAGTACGCCGTCGCGGCCCGGCTGCTCGACGCGGGGCCGGAGGGGCTGGCCGCGCTGGCCCGCAACGCGGTGACCGCCTCCTTCCTGGACCCGGCGGGCAAGCAGCGGATCGGCGCCGAGATCGACGCCTACGTGGCGGCCGCCACCCGCTGAGCGGGGCGGGGTAGCCGGCGCGCGGCGTGGCAGGAGAGCGTCGCGCGCCGTGCGGGAAGGTGTGGCGGAAGGAAGTGTGGCGCGCGGCGGGAGCAGGTTGTGGGGGGACCGTTGCTCCCACCGCGCGCACGGCTCCACCGGCCGGTGGGTGCTCGGGGCAGTGACCGGTGGAACTGATGGGTTCGTGGAAGATCATGCCAGTCCGCGACGGGCCGGCCGCCGCGGTTAATCCGGATCTAAGGAAGACTTGCGCCGGCCCACAGCTCGGCCGACCAGCCCGAACCGGCTGACCTGCCGGGGCGTTGCCTCGGGGTCGGCGAGGAGCATGACCACGCTCGCCCCGCCGAGCCGGGCCCGGTCGATGCTCACCGAGCCGTTGGCCTGCAACGCCACCCGCTTGGCGATGTCCAGCCCCAGCCCGGTGGAGCCCTGGTCGCTGGCACCCCGGCGCAGCGCCCGGTCGGGGTTGGCGATCCCCGGCCCGGCGTCGTCGATCCGGATGGCCACGTAGCCGTCGCGGCGGGAGACCGCCACCTCGAACGCGGTGCCCTGCGGCGTGTAGCGGAAGACGTTGCCGATCACCGCGTCCAGCGCGGCGGCCAGCTCGGCCCGCGGCACCGGCGCCGGGATGCGCAGCTGGGCGCCGGTCACCCGGTGCGGGCGGTTCTGGTCGCCGGCCAGCGCGGCCCAGAACACCATCCGGTCCCGGACCACCTCGCTGACGTCGCACATCGCCGGCCCCGCCTCGTGCGCCACCGCCTTGCGGGTGGTCTTGATCAGCACGTCGATCTCGCCCTCGAGGGTGACGATCGCCTGCCGGATCCGTCGGATGCCGCGCCGCCGATCAAGCTCCGCCGCGCTGAACGAGCCCACGCTGGTGTCGTCGGACTCCAGCGCCTCGGCGTCCAGCCGGAGCACGGTCAGCGGGGTGCGCAGCCGGTGCGACAGGTCGGCGACCAGCTCCCGCTCGTCGGTGCGCGCCGCGACCATCCGGTCGGCCATCCGGTTGAAGGCGTACCCGGCCTCGGCCAGCTCGCGCGGGCCGCTGGGCTCGACGCGTACGGCCAGGTCGCCGTCGCCGATCGCGAGCGCGGCCCTGACCAGCCCCCGGGCCGAGTCGACCGCGCGGGCGGCGACCCGGTCGACCACCAGCACCGCCGCGCCCACCAGCGCGGCGGCCACCCCGAGCAGCAGCAGCCACCGGCCGCCGGCGCCCTCGTCCAGCGCCGACTCGGGCACGAAGACCTCCACCACGGCGGTGCGGTCGCCGAGCACCGCCGGGTCGAGCCGGAGCACCCCGCCGTCGACGTCGACGACCACGGAGCGCCGCTCGGCCCGGGCCCGCTCCAGGTCCGCGCCGCCGGCCCGGCCCGCGGGCCCGTCCGTCCCGAGGCCGTGTACGACGGGCCGGGTGGCCGGGTCGTCGCCGCTGGCGGCCACGGCGCGCTGCACCACGGCGGGATCGGTGCTGACCGCGAGCGCCCCGGTCACCAGCGCGCTGCGGCGGGCGGCATCCGCGATGGCCTCCTCGCGGGCCCGGTCACCGAGGCCGGTGGCGAGCGGGACGAGGAAGGCGAACGCGACCAGGGCGCACATGCCGGCCGTGAGACGGGCCAGCGACGCCCTCAGTCCGGTGCCACCAGCCGGAAGCCGACCCCCCGCACGGTGCGCAGGTAGCGCGGCTTCGCCGCGGACTCGCCCATTTTGCGACGTAGCCAGTAAAGGTGAACGTCGATGGTCTGGTCCTCGCCGACCGACGGCTGCCGCCATACCTCCTCCAGAAGTTCCCGGCGGGACACTACCCGGCCCGGACGTGCGGCGAGATACGCCAACAGGTCGAATTCCTTGCGGGTCAGCGCCAACGGCTCGCCGTCGAGGTGGGCGCTGCGCTCCCCGACGTCCACCCGCAGCCCGCCGACGCTGTGCACGGCCGGCTGCACCGCCCGGCTGGCCCGCCCGGCCCGGCGCAGCACCGTGGTGATCCGGGCGTCGAGGTGCGCGCCGGTGAACGGCTTGACCATGTAGTCGTCGGCCCCGGCGCGCAGCAGCCGGACCACGGACTGCTCGTCGTCGCGCGCGGTGGCGATGATGATCGGCACGTCGGTGATGCCGCGCAGCATCCGCAGCGCGTCCGAGCCGTCGAGGTCGGGCAGGCCGAGGTCGAGCACCACCAGGTCGGGGGTCTCGGCGGCCACGCGGCGCAGCGCGTCCAGCGCGGTGCCCACGGCGTGCACGGCGTGCCCCCGGTCGGCGAGGGACCGCAGCATCGCGCCGCGTACGACGTGATCGTCTTCGACCAGGAGCACGGTGGCCACGCCAAGACGGTACTCGGGGTGGCAAGTTGATCGCGTTGCGGCGCACCTGCGAACCGGGCAAGCTGGTACAACGATGTCCTTCACGCTCTTTGCCGACACCCGCCTCGCGCTCGCCCGGGACTCGCTCGCCGGCCTGTCGGTCGGCGACGCGCTCGGCTCGCAGTTCTTCGTCCCCGGCCGGCACCCGGCCGACCTGGCCGCCGGCAGGCTTCCCCCGGCGCCCTGGGAGTGGACCGACGACACCGAGATGGCCTGCTCGGTGGTCGCCGCCCTCGCCGCGGCGGGCACCATCGACCGGGACGCCCTCGCCATGGCCTTCGCCGAGCGCTGCGAGCCCTACCGGGGGTACGGGCCGGGTGCCGTGACGATCCTGCGGCTGATCCGCACGGGCACGCCGTGGCCGGTGGCGGCCGCCGCCGCCTTCGACGGGCAGGGCTCGTGCGGCAACGGCGCGGCGATGCGGGTCGGTCCGCTGGGCGCGTGGTTCGCCGACTCGACCGCCCGGGCGGCGGCGCAGGCAGGGGCGTCGGCCGAGGTGACCCACGCGCACCCGGAGGGCATCGCCGGGGCGGTCGCGGTGGCGGTGGCCGCCTCGCTGGCCGCCCGGGGCCGGCTGGACGGCCACCGGCCGCCCCCGCGCCGGCTGCTCGCCGGGGTGGCCGCCGCGCTGGACCCGGCCACCGAGGTGCACCGGGGCGTACGCCGGGCCGCCGACCTGCTCGACCGGCCGCTGCGCGAGGCCGTCGACGTGCTCGGCAACGGCTCCCGGGTCACCGCCCAGGACACCGTCGCCTTCACCTGCTGGGTGGCGGCCGTGCACCTGGACGACTACCCGGCGGCGATCGGCGCCTGCGTCGAGGCGGGCGGGGACGTGGACACCACCGCCGCCATCGTCGGGTCGGTGGTGGCCGCGCACACCGGGGTGGGCACCCCCGGCGGGGTGCCCGCTGACTGGCTGGCCGCCCGCGAGCCGCTGCCGGACTGGTCCGCCTGACCCTTCCCGCCGGTCGGGCGGGCGCCGGGGCCGGCGTCCCACGGGTCGCGGGGGCGGTGGCGTCGCCGACCGTGCCGGCGGGGGCGACCGATAGCATCGCAGGAGCCGAACGTTCGGCGTCATCCGTACCGTCTGCTGGAGGAGTGACCGTGTCCGCACCCCGTACCCCCGCCGTGGCCGACCCCGTCGTCGTCGCCGCCGGGACCACGGCGGCCGACGCGGTGGCCGCGGCCGGGCTGCCCGCGGCCGGCCCGAAGGCGGTCGTCGTGGTCCGCGACCCGCAGGGCCAGCTGCGTGACCTGGACTGGTCGCCGCAGGTCGACACCGAGGTCGAGCCGGTCGGCCTCGACTCCCCGGACGGGCTCAACGTGCTGCGGCACTCCACCGCGCACGTGCTCGCCCAGGCCGTGCAGGACGTCTTCCCCGAGGCCAAGCTCGGCATCGGCCCGCCCATCGAGAACGGCTTCTACTACGACTTCGCGGTCGACAAGCCGTTCCAGCCGGACGACCTCGGCAAGCTCGAGAAGCGGATGCAGGAGATCATCAAGTCCGGCCAGCGGTTCCGCCGTCGCCGCTTCGGCAGCCTGGACGAGGCGAAGGCCGAGCTGGCCGCCGAGCCGTTCAAGCTGGAGCTGATCGACGTCAAGGGAGAGGGGCTGGACACCTCCGAGGTGATGGAGGTGGGCGGCGGCGAGCTGACCATCTACGACAACCTCGCCGCGACGGAGGACAAGGTCTGCTGGTCGGACCTGTGCCGCGGCCCGCACCTGCCGAACACCCGGCTGATCGGCGCGTTCAAGCTGATGCGCTCGGCCGCCGCGTACTGGCGCGGGTCGGAGAAGAACCCGCAGCTCCAGCGGGTGTACGGCACCGCCTGGCCGACCCGGGACGAGCTGAAGGCGTACCTGAAGCTGCTGGAGGAGGCCGCCCGGCGCGACCACCGCAAGCTCGGCGCGGACCTCGACCTGTTCAGCTTCCCCGACGAGATCGGCTCCGGCCTGGCGGTCTTCCACCCCAAGGGCGGCATCATCCGCCGCGAGCTGGAGAACTACTCGCGCCGCCGGCACGAGGAGGCGGGGTACGAGTTCGTCAACACCCCGCACATCACCAAGGCGCAGCTCTTCGAGACCTCCGGGCACCTGCAGTGGTACGCCGACGGCATGTACCCGCCCATGGAGATGGAGGGCGCCAACTACTACCTCAAGCCGATGAACTGCCCGTTCCACAACCTGATCTTCCGGTCCCGGGGGCGGTCCTACCGGGAGCTGCCGCTGCGGCTGTTCGAGTTCGGCTCGGTCTACCGGTTCGAGAAGTCCGGTGTGGTGCACGGCCTGACCCGGGTGCGCGGCATGACCCAGGACGACGCGCACATCTACTGCACGCAGGAGCAGATGGCGGGCGAGCTGAAGTCGCTGCTGTCGTTCGTGCTGGACCTGCTGCGCGACTACGGCCTGGACGACTTCTACCTGGAGCTGTCCACCCGCAACCCGGAGAAGTCCGTCGGCACCGACGAGAACTGGGAGCGGGCCACCGAGGCGCTGCGCTCGGCCGCCGAGGAGTCCGGTCTGGACCTGGTGCCGGACCCGGGCGGCGCGGCCTTCTACGGCCCGAAGATCTCGGTGCAGGCCAAGGACGCGATCGGCCGGACCTGGCAGATGTCCACCATCCAGGTCGACTTCAACCTGCCGGAGCGGTTCGGGCTGGAGTTCCAGGCCGCCGACGGCAGCCGGCAGCAGCCGGTGATGATCCACCGGGCGCTCTTCGGCTCGATCGAGCGCTTCTTCGGGGTGCTCACCGAGCACTACGCGGGCGCCTTCCCGGCCTGGCTGGCGCCGGTGCAGGTGGTCGGCATCCCGATCCGCGAGGACCACACCGACTACCTGCACGGCTTCGTCGCCGCGCTGCGGGCCGAGGGCATCCGCGCCCAGGTCGACGCGGGCGACGACCGGATGCAGAAGAAGATCCGCAACGCCCAGCAGCAGAAGATCCCGTTCATGGTGATCGCCGGCGACGACGACGTGGCGGCCGGCACGGTCTCGTTCCGCTACCGGGACGGCTCGCAGCGCAACGGGGTGCCGATCGCCGACGCGGTGGCCCACGTCCTCGACGTGGTCGGCTCGCGGACCAACGTCGGCCCGTCGGCCGCCTGATCCACCACGCTCCGAGATCCACGGAAGGCCCCCCGCCACCGGCGGGGGGCCTTCGTCGACGGGCCGTCGGGCGTCAGATCCCGCAGGTCGGGGCGGACCAGGACCGGCTCGGCGTGTTGCCCAGGTGGGTGTGGTCGTTGTGGCCCGGGTAGCCGGGGCCGAGGATGTTGCTGAAGCCGTGGTAGCGGGCCTGCTGGGCGAGCCGGCACAGCGAGGGTGACCCGACCAGGTCGACCCCGTCGCCGTAGAGGTGCCGGCTGTTGCTGGCGCCGCCGACCGCGCTGTTGCAGGCGTAGCTGCGGAAGCCGCTGCTGATGTAGAGCGGTACGTTGCCGAGTGCGCGCCGCATGGCCTGGAGCTTCCACATCGACACGCGGGCGTTGAAGCGGGCGGTGCTGGCCGACACCGCGCCACCGGACCAGTCGCTGTTGCACCTGTTCCACTCCGCGTAGCTGAAGCTGACCGGGGTGCAGTCGTCGTCCTGGAGCGCGTAGATCTGGTTGAAGGTCTGGGGCCCGGCGACGCCGTCGGCGCCCAGCCCGTACGCCTGCTGGAAGCGGATCACGGCGGACCGGGTGCCCGGGCCGTACACCCCGTCGAGGGCGAGCACGGCGTCGTAGCCGGGGTAGCCCGAGACCCGGATCTGGAGTTGCCGGACGTCCTCGCCGGACATCCCCTGGGACAGGGTGCGTCCCCACGTGTAGCAGCCGTCGGCGTGGGCCGCGCCGGCGGTGAAGGTGACGCCGACCACGGTGGTGGCGGCGGTCAGCGCGAGCGCCGCGAGGAATCTGCCGAGCCGTCGGATCACGGAGACCTCCATCGGTCTATGGAAGTAAATCGATGGACGGAATTTTCAATGGTGCTTTTCGATTCGTCAACAACTTCCAGCGCCGGGTTCCCCACGGCGGGCCTCGCCGGTCGTCGGGCCGCTCCGTAGGATCGGCTTGTGGCAGGGGTGGAACGGCACACGGACAGCGGCATGGCCGACGGCCTGGAGCGGCTCTGGACGCCGCACCGGATGACCTACATCTCGGGCGAGGACCGCCCCGAGGGCTACGAGAAGCCGAAGGGGTGCCCCTTCTGCCTCGCCCCCGGCCTGCCGGCGGAGGAGAGCCTCGTCGTCGCGCGCGGCGCGCACGTCTTCGTGGTGCTCAACCTCTACCCGTACAACCCGGGTCACCTGCTGGTCTGCCCCTACCGGCACGTCGCCGACTACACCGACCTCGACGGGCCGGAGACCGCCGAGCTGGCGTCGTTCACCCAGACCGCGATGCGGGTGATCCGCAAGGTCAGCAACGCCCACGGGTTCAACCTCGGGATGAACCAGGGCGGGGTGGCCGGCGCCGGGATCGCCGCGCACCTGCACCAGCACGTCGTGCCCCGCTGGGGCGGGGACGCCAACTTCATGCCGGTGATCGGGCGCACCAAGGTGCTGCCGCAACTGCTCGGGGACACCCGGGAGCTGCTCGCCCGCGCCTGGCCCTCCTGACCCGGCCCGCCGGGGTCGGGATCCCGCGCGGCGGCGGGGACGTCGCCCCGGGGGTGGGCGCCGGAGGTGGCACGATGCGTCGATGGCAGTCACGACACGGACGTTGGGCCGCAGCGGCATCGAGGTCAGCGCGCTGGGCATGGGGTGCTGGGCGATCGGCGGCCCCTGGGCCGAGGGCACGCAGCCGCTGGGCTGGGGCGCCGTCGACGACGAGGAGTCCGTCCGGGCGGTACGCCGCGCGCTCGACCTCGGCGTGACCCTCTTCGACACCGCCGACACCTACGGGGCGGGGCACTCGGAGCGGGTCCTGGGCCGGGCGCTCGCCGGCCGGCGCGACGAGGCCGTGATCGCCACCAAGTGGGGCCACACCTTCGACGAGGCGACCCGCCAGGCCACCGGCGCGGACAGTTCCCCGGCGTACCTGCGGCGGGCGGTGGAGGAGTCGCTGCGCCGGCTCGGCACCGACCGGATCGACCTCTACCAGTTGCACCTCGCCGACCTGCCGGTGCCCCGGGCCGAGGCGCTCGTCGGCACCCTGGAGGACCTGGTCGCCGACGGGCTGGTCCGCGCGTACGGCTGGAGCACCGACCGCCCCGACCGGGCGGCCGCCTTCGGCCAGGGCGCCCGGCACGCCACCGCCGTGCAGCACACCCTCTCGGTGCTCCGGGACGCCCCCGAGCTGCTCGCCGTCTGCGACAAGTACGACCTGGCCAGCGTCAACCGGGGGCCGCTGGGGATGGGCCTGCTCTCCGGCAAGTACACGACCGGCTCCACGCTGCCCCGCGACGACGTGCGAGGGGTCGCACCGGGCTGGCTGGAGTGGTTCCGGGGCGGCCGGCCGGCCCCGGAGTGGCTGCGGCGGGCCGCCGCCGTGCGGGCGGCGCTGACCGCCGACGGGCGCACTCCGGCCCAGGGCGCGCTGGGCTGGATCTGGGCGCGCAGCGGGCGCACCGTCCCGATTCCCGGCTGCCGCACCGTCGCGCAGGTCGAGGAGAACGCCGCCGCCCTGCACCGGGGGCCGCTGCCGGCCGACCAGTTCGCCGAGGTGGAACGCCAGTTGGCGGCGCTCCGCTCGGCCGCGCTCCGCGAGGCCGACCGCCCCCACCACCCGAGCCCCATGCTCCCCACCGCCCGCCCCTGACGGGCCCCGCCCGCCGGGTCACCGTCGATCACGCAGTTGTGGTGGGCGTCGCGCCCCGGATCGCCCGTTTCGTCGGGCAGCTTCACCGCGCCGGGCGGCACGCCGCCACAACCGCGTGAATCGACCCCGCGAGGAGCCCGGTCAGGGGTGGCTGCCGTGTTCCTTGCGGACCTGGTCGGCCAGGTGGGCGGGCATGGGGTCGTAGCGGACGAAGTGGCGGCGGAAGGTGCCGGTGCCCGACGTCATCGAGCGCAGCTCGACCGCGTAACGGAGCAGCTCCGTGGCGGGCACCTCGGCGCGGACCAGGGTGCGCCCCTCGGCGTCCGCGTCCGGCTCGGTGCCGAGCACCCGGCCGCGCCGCCCGGACAGGTCGCCCATCACCGCGCCGACGGACGAGTCGGACACCCGGATCACGACCTCGTCGACCGGCTCCAGCAGCGCCGGCTGGCCCTTCTCGGCGGCGTCCCGCAGCGCCAGCGCGCCGGCGGTCTGGAAGGCCGCGTCGGAGGAGTCCACGCTGTGCGCCTTGCCGTCGAAGAGGGTCACCCGCAGGTCCACCACCGGATGGCCGGCGACCAGGCCCCGCTCCATCTGGGCGCGTACGCCCTTCTCGACGGAGGGGATGTAGTTGTGCGGCACCGCGCCGCCGACCACCCGGTCGACGAACTCGAAGCCGGCCCCGCGCGGCAGCGGCTCGACCTCGATGGCGCAGACGGCGTACTGCCCGTGGCCGCCGGACTGCTTGACGTGCCGGCCGTGCCCCTTGGCCGGGACGGTCAGCGTCTCGCGCAGCGCGACCCGGACCGGCTCGGTGTCCAGCTCCACCCCGCCCGCGCGCAGCCGCTCCAGCACCACGTCGGCGTGCGCCTCGCCCATGCACCAGAGCACCAGCTGGTGGGTCTCCGGGTTGCGCTCCAACCGCATGGTCGGATCGCCGGCGACCAGGCGGGCCAGGTTGCGCGCGAGGGCGTCCTCGTCGGCCCGGCTGTGGGCCACGACCGCGACCGGCAGCAGCGGCTCGGGCATCTCCCAGGGGGCGATCAGCAGCGGGTCGTCCTTGGCGGAGATCGTGTCGCCGGTCTCCGCGCTGCCCGACTTGGTGATCGCGCAGATGTCGCCGGCCACGCAGGCGCCCACCTCGCGCAGGCTCGCGCCCAGCGGGGTGTAGATGTGCCCGACCCGCTCGTCGGCGTCGTGGTCGGGGTGGCCGCGCTCGGCCATCCCGTGCCCGGAGACGTGCACGGTCTGCTCCGGGCGCAGCGTGCCGGAGAAGACCCGGACCAGGGAGACCCGGCCGACGTGCCGGTCGACGGTCGTCTTGACCACCTCGGCGACCAGCGGGCCGTCCGGGTCGCAGGCCAGCGGCGGGCGGGGCGAGTCGTCCACCCCGGCGACCGCCGGCAGCTCGTGCTCCAGCGGCGACGGGAAACCGGCGGTGAGCACCTCCAGCAGCGCGTCCAGCCCGACCCCGGTCTCCGCGCAGACCGGCACCACCGGGTAGAAGTGGCCCCGCGCGACCGCCTTCTCCAGGTCCTCGATCAGCACCTCGGTGCCGATCTCCTCGCCCGAGAGGTAGCGGTCCATCAGGGACTCGTCCTCGCTCTCGGCGATGATCCCCTCGATCAGCTCGTTGCGGGACTCGACGATGGCCGGCAGGTGCTCCGGGTCCGGCTCGCGCACGTCGGCCGGCAGGCCGGCGGTGTAGTCGAAGACCCGGCGGGTGATCAGGCCGAGCAGGCCGACGGTGGAGACGCCGTCGTCGCCGAGCATCGGCAGGTAGAGCGGGAGCACGTTGTCGCCGAAGACCCGCTGGCAGAGCGCCACCGCCTCGTCGAAGTCGGCGCGCGGGTGGTCGAGCCGGGCGACGGCGACGGCCCGGGGCATGTCGACCGCCGCGCACTCCTCCCACAGGGCGGCGGTGGCGGCGTCCATCCCGTCGACGGCGGAGACCACGAACAGCGCCGCGTCGGCGGCCCGCAGCCCCGCGCGCAACTCGCCCACGAAGTCGGCGTAGCCGGGGGTGTCGAGCAGGTTGACCTTGATCCCGTCGTGTAGCAGCGGCGCGCAGGCCAGGCTCACCGAGCGCTGCTGGCGTACGGCCGCCGGGTCGTGGTCGCAGACGGTGCTGCCGTCGGCGACGGTGCCGGCCCGGCCGATCGTGCCGGTCGCCGCGAGCAGCGCCTCGACCAGGGTCGTCTTGCCCGCTCCGGAGTGCCCGACGAGCACCACGTTGCGGATCCGGCCCGGCTCGGTCACCACCGGCGCGCCGCCGGCGGCCCCCTTCTCCTGACTTTTCTGCGCCATGGGGCGCACCTCCCTCAGCCGTGGTTGGTGGCGACCGCCGCGCGCGACGGGGAAGCGGCCCGAGCGGGTTCCGCGGCGATATCCTCCGGTGCTCTGCAGGGTTGCGGGTAATCAACGGGCGGGTGGGTGAGCTGACTCACCTTCCCGGCTCGATCTCACACCTGTTGCGGGGCCGGCACAAGCCTCCGTCCTGCGCGGGTCGCTGACCGGCCGTACCGCCGGTGCCGGTGGGACCGTTATCGTGGGACCGCCATGGCGAAGATCTTCCAAGTGACGGCCCGCGCGGGGATGACCCGCGTCGTCGAGCCGGTCGCACGCGGCCTGCTCCGAGCGGGCGTAACCCCCAACGCGGTCACCGTGGCGGGCACCCTCGGGGTGCTCGTCGGTGCGCTCGGCTTCGGTGCCCGCGGCCATCTGGTCGCCGGGGCCCTGATCGTGACCGTGTTCGCGCTCACCGACCTGCTCGACGGGACGATGGCCCGGATGAGCGGCGGCTCCACGAAATTCGGGGCGTTCCTCGATTCGAGCATGGACCGGATCGCCGACAGCGCGGTCTTCGGCGCGGTGGCGTACTGGCTCGCCACCGAGCACGACCATTCGGGCGTCGCCGCCGCGCTGCTCTGCCTGGCCGCCGGCGGCCTGGTCTCCTACGTCAAGGCCCGGGCCGAGGGGCTCGGCATGACGTGCAACGTGGGCATCGCCGAGCGCACCGAGCGGCTGCTCATCGTCGGCGTGGGCGGGCTGCTCACCGGCCTCGGCGTCCGGCCCGCGCTGGAGATCGCGCTCTGGCTGCTCGCCGCGGTGTCGATCTTCACCGTCGGCCAGCGGATGGCCCACGTCTACCGCCAGGCCCAGCGGGTGCACACCCCGGGCGGGCAGGGGTGAGCGCGACGAGCGCCGGTCGGCCGCTGTCCGGGGGCCGGCGCCGGTGAACCTCACCGAGCTCGGCTACGTCGCCGGGTGGCGCGTGATCCGCGCGCTGCCCCGGCCCGTCGTGGCCGCGGCGTTCCGGGCGGGCGCCGACCGCGCCCACCGCCGCGGCGGCGGGGGTACGGCCCGACTGCGCGCGAACCTGCGCCGGGTGGTCGGCCCCGACCTGCCCGAGGCCGACCTCGACGAGCTGGTCCGCCGCGGCCTGCGCTCGTACGCCCGCTACTGGATGGAGGCGTTCCGGCTGCCCTCGCTCAGCCGGACGGAGATCCTGGCCGGCTTCCGGCTCGACGGCGAGGAACTGCTCGCGGCCGACGTGGCGGCCGGCCGGGGCGCGGTGGTGGCGCTGCCGCACGCCGGCAACTGGGACGCCGCCGGCGCCTGGGTCGCGGCGACCGGCTGGCCGATCACCACGGTCGCCGAGCGGCTCAAGCCCGAGGGCGTCTACCAGCGGTTCCTTGCCTTCCGGCGAAGCCTGGGCATGGAGATCCTGCCCACCCACGGCGGCGACCGGCCGGCCTTCGACGTGCTGGTCGACCGGGTCCGGGCCGGCACGGTGGTGCCCCTGCTGGCCGACCGGGACCTCTCCGCCCGGGGGGTGGAGGTCGACTTCTTCGGGGCCCGCACCCGGATGCCGCCGGGCCCGGCCCTGCTCGCCCTGCGCACCGGGGCGCCCCTCTACGTCGCCTCGATGTGGTACGAGGCGGACGCGGCCCGCGCGTCGATCGAGGGTCCGCTGCCGCTGCCCGACCCCGAGGAGGGCCCGCTCGACCGGCGGGTCCGGTCGCTGACCCAGCGGATCGCCGACGGTCTGGCGGCGGGCATCGCCCGGCATCCGGAAGACTGGCACATGTTGCAGCGGATGTGGCTGGACCAGCACGGCACGGGTGGCGGCGCGACCCTGCCCTCCCCGGCTGCCGGACAGGCGTAAGGGAGGGGTTGAGGCGTGCGTATCGGCATCGTGTGCCCGTACTCCTTCGACGTGCCGGGCGGGGTGCAGAACCACGTCATGGACCTCGCCGAGGCGCTGATCGGCCTCGGACACGAGGTGAGCGTGCTCGCCCCGGCCGACGAGGACTCCCCGCTGCCGCCGTACGTGGTGCCGGCGGGGCGGGCGGTGCCGCTGCCGTACAACGGTTCGGTGGCGCGGATCGCGTTCGGCCCGGTCTCCACGGCGCGGGTGCGGCGCTGGATCACCCGGGGCGACTTCGACGTGCTGCACGTGCACGAGCCGCTGACCCTGAGCCTGTCGCTGCTGGCCGTGCTCTCCGCCCGCGGGCCGGTGGTGGCCACCTTCCACACGGCGATGACCCGGTCGCGGGCGCTCGCCGCCGCGCAGGGGGTGCTCCAGATCGTGCTGGAGCGGATCACCGCCCGGATCGCGGTCAGCGCGCTGGCGCGCAAGGTGCAGGTCGAGCACATGGACGGCGGCGCGGTGGAGATCCCCAACGGGGTGGCCGTCGCGAAGTTCAACCACGCGCAGCCGCTGCCCGGCTGGCCGGGGGAGTGCGCGCCCGGGCGCGGCGGCGCGATCGGCTTCCTCGGCCGGTTCACCGAGGCCCGCAAGGGCTTCCCGATCCTGCGCGACGCCTTCGTCGAGCTGGCCCGGCAGCGTCCCGGGCTGCGGCTGCTGGTGGCCGGCCCCGGTGACCCGGACGACCTGTTCGGGCGCTTCCCGGTCGAGCTGCGCGACCAGGTGACCTTCCTCGGGCTGGTCTCCGAGGAGGACAAGGCGCGGATGCTGCGCAGCGTGCACCTCTACGTGGCGCCGAACACCGGCGGGGAGTCCTTCGGCATGATCCTCACCGAGGCGCTCGCGGCGGGCACCACCGTCGTGGCCAGTGACCTCGACGCGTTCCGCCGTGTGCTCGACGGCGGCCGGGCCGGCCGGCTCTTCCCCACGGGGGACCGGCCCGCGTTGTGTACCGCCCTGGCCGACCTGCTCGACGATCCCGACGGCCGGGCCGCGCTGACCGCCTGCGGCGACCAGGTGGTGGCCACCTTCGACTGGCCGGTGGTCGCCCGCCGGGTCCTCGAGGTGTACGCGGCGGCGATCGAGGCCACCGACGGGCGGGTCATGGACACCGAATGGGTGGGGCTGGACTGACGATGTCGGGCATGTGGTGGGGGGTGGTCGCGGCCCTGGCCGTCGGGCTGGTCGCGGCGTACCTGGTCTGGACCGCCGGCCGGGTCGACCGGCTGCACGGCCGGGCCGAGCTGGCCGCCCGCGCCCTGGACGCCCACCTGCTGCGCCGCGCGGCGGCCGCCGCGGTCCTCGCCGAGCGGCGCTACGGCGTCGAGCTGTACGCGGCGGCGCGGATCGCGCTGGACGCGCAGCCGGACGAGCGGGAGGCCGCCGAGAACGACCTCACCCGCCAGTTGCGTGCCGTGGAGCTGGACCCGGCCGATCCGGACTGCGAGGCGGTGATCGGCGCCAGCCGACGGCTCGCCCTGGCCCGTCAGGTGCACACCGACCTGGTCCGCGACGCCCGCGCGGCGCGCGGCCGTCCGCTGGTGCGGCTGCTGCGCATGGGGCGACGCCGGCCCTGGCCGCGCTACTTCGACATCGACGACCCCACCCTCACGGTCCCGGCGGACGTCCCCGCCGGCTGAGGCGGGCACGGACCCGACAGAACGCCCAGACGGGACGCCGGGCGCACCCGGCGACCGGGCGGCGGCGGGGCGGTGACGACTGCCACAGGGCAGGCCACCGTGGGTCTGATTGGCTGTCGGACGGGCGTTGGGACGGCCGTAGCATTTTCGCAGCCACCCCACCCCGAGCACGTCGAGGAGCGATGACCCGTGCCCGAAACGACTGCCCAGAACGCCAGCGCCAGCCCGGTCACCGGCACCGCCCGCGTCAAGCGCGGCATGGCCGAGATGCTCAAGGGCGGCGTGATCATGGACGTGGTCAACGCCGAGCAGGCCAAGATCGCCGAGGACGCCGGCGCCGTCGCCGTGATGGCGCTGGAGCGGGTGCCCGCCGACATCCGCGCCCAGGGCGGGGTGTCCCGGATGAGCGACCCCGACATGATCGACGGCATCATCGACGCCGTCTCCATCCCGGTGATGGCGAAGGCCCGGATCGGCCACTTCGTGGAGGCCCAGATCCTCCAGTCGCTCGGCGTCGACTACGTCGACGAGTCCGAGGTGCTGACCCCGGCCGACTACGCCAACCACATCGACAAGTGGGCCTTCACCGTCCCCTTCGTCTGCGGCGCGACCAACCTCGGCGAGGCCCTGCGCCGGATCACCGAGGGCGCGGCCATGATCCGCTCCAAGGGCGAGGCCGGCACCGGTGACGTCTCCAACGCCACCACCCACATGCGCAGGATCCGCCAGGAGATCCGCCGGCTGGGCTCGCTGCCGACCGACGAGCTGTACGTGGCCGCCAAGGAGCTCCAGGCGCCGTACGAGCTGGTCAAGGAGGTCGCCGAGAGCGGCAAGCTGCCCGTGGTGCTGTTCACCGCCGGTGGCATCGCCACCCCGGCCGACGCCGCGATGATGATGCAGCTCGGCGCCGAGGGCGTCTTCGTCGGCTCCGGCATCTTCAAGTCCGGCAACCCGGCGCAGCGGGCCGCCGCGATCGTCAAGGCCACCACCTTCCACGACGACCCGGACGTGCTGGCCAAGGTCTCCCGGGGCCTGGGCGAGGCGATGGTCGGCATCAACGTCGACGACATCCCGCAGCCGCACCGCCTGGCCGAGCGCGGCTGGTGAAGGGTGTAAGGAAGGGCACCTTCCTAACGCCTGAGGTAGAGGAAGGGGCCCTTCCTAACCAGGAGAGGAGCGGCAGATGGGCGACGCACCCGTGATCGGTGTGCTCGCGCTCCAGGGCGACGTGCGCGAGCACGTCGCCGCCCTCGCCGCGGCGGGCGCGGACGCCCGCCCGGTGCGTCGGGCGCAGGAGTTGGACGCGGTGGACGGGCTGGTGATCCCCGGGGGCGAGTCCACCACGATCAGCAAGCTCGCCGACATCTTCGAGATGCGCGAGCCGATCGACAAGCGGATCGCCGGCGGGATGCCGGTGTACGGCTCGTGCGCCGGCATGATCATGCTGGCCACCGAGGTCCTCGACGGCCGGCCCGACCAGCGCGGCTTCGCCGGCATCGAGATGACCGTGCGGCGCAACGCGTTCGGGCGGCAGGTCGACTCGTTCGAGGCGCCGGTGGCGATCACCGGCGTCGACGGCGGGCCGTTCCACGCGGTGTTCATCCGGGCGCCGTGGGTCGAGCGGGTCGGCGACGGCGTCGAGGTGCTCGGCACGGTGAACGAGGGCCCGGCCGCCGGGCGGATCGTGGCGGTCCGGCAGGGCAACCTGCTGGCCACCTCCTTCCATCCCGAACTGACCGGCGACGCGCGCGTGCACGCGTACTTCGTGGAGCTGGTCCGGGCGTCGCGCTGAGCGGCGGCGAGCCGTGCCTTGTTTTCGCCCCGTCTGTCCTGGTCCGGGCGGGCGGGGCGTGGCGGCGAGGCGCGGCGCGGTGACAGCGGGCCGCCGGGCGTCGGTAGGATTGCCGAGATTCGGCAGGGCCATCTGCCCGTCACGGCTTCCACCAGGGCTGACCGGCACCACCGCGTGCGCCGGTGGGAGCGGGGCGTGCGCGGTGCGGTCGATGCAGACGGCGGGTAGCAACGGAGGTAACAGATGTCCGGCCACTCAAAGTGGGCGACGACCAAGCACAAGAAGGCGGTCATCGACGCCAAGCGCGGCAAGATGTTCGCCAAGCTCATCAAGAACGTCGAGGTCGCCGCGCGGACCGGCGGTGGCGATCCCGCCGGCAACCCCACGCTCTACGACGCCATCCAGAAGGCCAAGAAGAACTCGGTCCCGAACGACAACATCGACCGCGCCGTCAAGCGCGGCTCCGGCCTGGAGGCCGGCGGCGCCGACTACCAGACCATCATGTACGAGGGTTACGGCCCGAACGGCGTGGCGCTGCTCATCGAGTGCCTGACCGACAACCGCAACCGCGCGGCCACCGAGGTGCGCACCGCGCTGACCCGCAACGGCGGCTCGTTCGCCGACGCGGGCTCGGTGTCGTACATGTTCTCCCGCAAGGGCGTGGTGATCGTCCCCAAGGCCGGGACGACCGAGGACGACGTGATGATGGCGGTCCTCGACGCCGGTGCCGAGGAGGTCAACGACCTGGGCGAGGCGTTCGAGGTGGTCTCCGAGCCGACCGACCTGGTCGCGGTGCGCACCGCGCTCCAGGACGCCGGCATCGAGTACGAGTCGGCCGAGTCGGCGCTGATCCCGAGCGTCAACGTCCCCCTCGACGAGGACGGCGCGCGCAAGATCTTCAAGCTGATCGACGTCCTGGAGGACTGCGACGACGTGCAGAACGTCTACGCGAACTTCGACGTTTCCGACGAGATCATGGCCGCCGTCGGCTGACCCAGGGCGTCGGCTGAGCCGCCGCGCCTCCGGTCGGTTCCCCGTCGACGCGGCGGGGAACCGGCTACCGCCGCCGCGTGGTCTTCCGGCGGCGTCGGTTCCGATGCTGGTTGTGCGGCAGGCGCGGCGTCCGGGCACCCCGGACCGGTCGGCGCGCCGGCTCGTCGCTGTCCCCCGCGAGCTGGAAGAACAACCACGCGAAGAAGCCGGCGGCCCCCGCGATGGCATGGACCCCTAGCCGACCGACGGCCATCCCCCAGTCGGTGGACCACGCCCCCTCGGCGTCGGTGCCGCTGACCATGGCCGGAGTGATCGTGCCCGGTCCCGCCTCGACCGGGACGCGCAGGCTGATCGAGTCGATTCGTACCGCACCGTCAGTGCTGGTGAAAGGGCCGTGACAGGTCCAGTTGCCCTTGCTCTCGGTGCCCTCGTCGCACCTGGCGATCTCCAGGCTGCCGGGCGTGGGCGAGACGAAGGCGGCATCGACGTAGTCCCACGTGCGGCTGATCTCCCACACGTTCCACCAAGCGGCGCCGAGCAGCACGGCGGCGGCGACGACCAGCTTGCACCAGGCCGCCACCGACCTGTTCGTCATCTCGGTCCACAGTCTCTGCCGCATCGCGGCTCATCGTATGAACGCTGTCCACCCGTCGATGCGGCAAGATCGCCGGGCGACCGTCGCCCCGCGCGCTGTGTTCCCTGCCCCGTATCCGTCCGGGCGGTGATCGGGACGGCCGCCGCCCGGACGGGCGAAATTTCCGGATGATCATCCGGACACCCGCCGTTCGGAAAGCTCGCATAGGATCTCCCGCTGTTTGATCTTCTTGAGCAACGGAGAGACATGCGAAGGACCCTCACCGCCGCGGCTGCCGTCCTGGCGATTCCCGTCCTGGCCGGCGCCGTCGCCCCGCCGCATGCGACGGCGGGCCCGTTGCCGACTCCGGGCCGGGGCGTGGCCGTCGGGACGTCGCGCCCACCGGTGGCGCCCCCGAACATGCCGGCGACGGTGTACGGGGGCGCGTGGTCCTCGGGCCACGTGCAGGGAGTGGCGGTCGACTGGAGCCGCGGTCACGTCTACTGGTCCTTCACGAACCTCCTGGTCAAGACGGACCTCGACGGTCGGGTCGTCGGCACGGTGACCGGCTTGACCGGCCACCTCGGCGACCTGGACGTCAACCCGGAGGACGGCCGCGTCTACGGCTCGCTGGAGTACAAGGCGCAGCGGGCCTTCTACATCGCCATCTTCGACGTCGCCCGGATCACCCGGATCGGAATGGACGCCGAGACGGACGGCGTGATGACCACCGTCTACCTGAAGGAGGTCGTCGACGACTTCACGGCGGACCTGGACGGCGACGGCGTCTTCGACGGCGACACCGGGCAGACCGCCGACCACCGGTACGGCGCCAGCGGCATCGACGGGGTCTCGTTCGGGCCGGCGCTGGGCACCGCCGGCGGGCGGAACGTGCTGATGGTCGCCTACGGCATCTACCCGAACACGACGCGTACCGACAACGACCACCAGGTGCTGCTCGCGTACGACGTGCGGCGGTGGAGCCTCCTCGCCCGCTCGCTCAGCCAGACGGCACCGCACCGGAGCGGGCCCGGGCAGCCGTACTCCAAGGTCTTCGTCCGGACCGGGAACACCACCTTCGGGGTGCAGAACCTGGAGTACGACCGGCACACCCGCCGGTGGCTGATGGCGGTCTACCGGGGCGGCAAGCCGGAGTTTCCGAACTGGACGCTCTACGCGATCGACGGCACCGTCGCCCCGCAGACCGGTGTGATCACCGGCCAGCCGGACGGCGCGACCGGCTGGATCGTCCCGCTGGCCCCGGCCGGGCTGGCCGATCCGGCCACCGGGGTCCGCGGCTGGGAGGGGCCCGGCAGCTTCGGCCTGGAGGCGCTCGGCGACGGGCGGTTCTACGTGGTCAGCAGCGGGACGACCACGGTTGACGGTGAGCGGCGGCAGACCGGCACCGCCGTCCTCCAGCAGTGGACGGGAGCGACGCCGAACCCCTTCGCCACGGCCGGATCCACCGTCGCCGGGCGCCGACCCGCAGCCCGTGCCGTGCTCTCCCGGCCCCGCTGAGCCCGACGAGGACGGCGCGCGTGAGGTCTTCGACGTCCTGGAGGACTGCGACGACGCGCAGAAACGTCCACGCGAACCGGGACGCCGACAGTCGGTAGGTTGGGGGAGTGGATCGTCCGGGTCGGGTGGAGCGGGACGGTGGGCGGGTCGGGAAGGGGCACCGCTTCGCCCCGGGCGACGTGGTGGTCCGGCGCGAGGTCCTGCACGGCGAGGTGTGGTTCGCCTGCCCGACCGTCTGCGTCGAGGACTCGCCCGACCTGCTCGTGCTCTACCTGCCCCCGGGCGCGGAGTTCGGCTTCCCCGAGACCGGGCGCTTCCCGTGCGGGCGGCACCCGTGGCAGGTCGCCGGGCACCGGGCGTGGAGCGGCCACGGCAAGCTGATGCTGCACCGCCCGGGCGAGGCGCACTCCGTCGACGTCTTCTGGACCGGCCCGGAGCGCGCCTTCGCCGGGTGGTACTTCAACCTCCAGGACCCGTTCCGGCGTACCGCGATCGGGGTGGACACCCTCGACCACGAGCTGGACCTCTGGTGGCCGGCCGACGCCGCCCGCTACGTCTGGAAGGACGTGGAGATGTTCGCCCAGCGCCTGGAAGAGGGGCGTTATCCGGGGACGGCCGACGCGATCCGCGCCGAGGGCGACCGGATCGCCGCCCTGCTCGACGCCGGGGAGCGGTGGTGGGACGAGGCGTGGGCGTTGTGGCGGCCGGACCCGGCGTGGCCGGTGCCGGCCCTGCCGGCCGGCTGGGACACCGTCCCTCCGACCCGCTGACCGCTGACCGCTGACCGACTGGGACGCCGACCCGCTGACCGCAGCCCGCCGGCCCCGAGCGTGCCTCGGCCCTGCTCGTCAGGACCCGCCGCTGCGGGGCATGACCGGACGGACCTCGACCGGGCGGCCCGGCCCGCCGCCGGCGCGCGACGCGTACTCCGGGACGCCCACGCACGTGAACAGCAGCGCCGCGAGGTCGTCCGGCTCGCCGAGCAGGCCCGGGACCTCCGAGTCGAGGAAGGTCATCCCGGAGGCGCCGGCGCCCAGGGCGTACGCCGCGAGGTGCAGCCGGCCCTCGACGAGCCCGGCGGCGAGCTGGGCGTCGCGGTAGCCGCGGTCGTCGAGCGCCGACAGCGGGGTGGCCCCGACGACGACGTACGCCGCGTCGCCGGCGAGCGCCTGGTCCAGGCAGACCCGCAGCAGCTCGTCACGCAGCTCCGCGGCCCGCAGCGGCGTCGCCAGGTCGGGCCAGCGGTAGAGACCGGGCGCCACACCGTCGACGCCGTGCACGGCCACCCAGTGCGGCACCGGCACGCCGCGCAGGGCGGCGGCCAGGGGCCACTCCAGCAGGGCGCGCGGCAGCGTCCGGGACCGGTCCATCCGCCGCTGCGACCCGCGCCGGCGCACCACCTCGTCGAGCGGGTCGGACGGCGGGAACTCCGGCAGCGGCGGCGCCTCCGGCCAGGGCTCCCCGAGGGTGTCCCGCTCGCCCGCGCGCTGCGCGGCGGTGCACAGCGGCAGCTCGACCGGCGGCAGCTCACCCGGCACCGCCGCCGCGGTGGGGCCGGTCGCCGGCTCGCCGTCGCCGAGGGACAGCAGGGCGAGCGGATACTCGTGCACCCCGTCCGCGCCGACGAGGCGGCGCACCGTGGCGTCCGGGAACAGCGTCCGCAGCCGTGGCGCGAGGCCGGCGCTCGCGGCCGCCGCCGACAGTTGGGACAGCAGCGTCCCGGCGTCCCAGTAGAGGTGCCGCCAGCCGCGCTCGGCGTACCGCCACCCCGTCCGCCACGGCACGCCCGTGACGACGAGCGTGGTGGCCGCTCCGGTGGCGGCGGGGGCGACCTGGACGAGCGCGTGCCGCGCCGGGTCGTACCAGTGCACGCCGTCCGGGACGCCCGCGACGTCGCGGGTGCTCGCGTAGACCTCCAGCGGGAAGCGCGCGCCGGCCGAACCGGCGGCCCGGTAGAGGAACGGCCGCCCGTGGCGCTCGGCGGTGCGGACGACGCCGGCGCCGAGGAAGAGCACGCGGCCGAGCTGCGCGGCGTCGAGGAGCTGCGCCCGGCCCGCGGCGCCCGCGAGCACCGCCGTCGCGGGGATCCCCGGGTCGTGCAGGTCGCGCGGCAGGGCGACGACGGGCAGGCCGTCCGGATAGCCCTTGAGCTGCGGCGGCAGGGTCTCGGGGTCGTTCGGCACGAGGTCGTGGCGGATCCGCGGGTCGTCCCCGGGCACGTCCCAGTCGCGGTTCGGCACGTACGACGTCAGCCGGTGCAGCAGCCCGGCGCCGGAGTCGAGGTCCACAGCGGCCATCCTGCCAGTGCGCGCACGGCCCCGCACCGTAGTGACGACCGCACCGACCACCCCACCCCGCGCGGGGCTTAGCCTCGGGGCGTTCCTCGTCCGTCCGCCGCCGGAGGCCACCATGACCGATCCGATCCCGCCGGCCGCGTCCTTCGCCGGCATGCGCCTGATCCCCGCGGAGGCGGTCGCGGCGACCCCGGTCCGGGTCGCGGTGGACGCCCTGGAGGCCGCCCTGCGGGCGGGCCTCGACCCCGAGCGGGAGACGCCCCGCTCGAAGGTGACCACGCGGGGCGGCGAGCTGCTCGTCATGCCCGCGACGCGGGGCGCGTACTCGGGCTGCAAGCTGCTGACCAGCACCCCCGACAACGCCGGTCGCGGTCTGCCGCTCATCCAGGGGGCCTTCGTCCTCTTCGAGGGCCCGGAGCAACGCCCGGCGGCGCTCGTCGACGGCACCGCCCTGACGAACCTGCGTACGCCCGCCGTGTCCGCGCTCGCGGTGCGGCACCTGCTGCCCCGCGCGGCGGGCGACGCGCTGCGGCTCACCGTGTTCGGCACCGGCCCCCAGGCCCGCGCCCACGTCGAGGCGATGCTGGCGCTGCACGCGATCGCCGAGGTCTTCCTGGTGGGACGGGACGGCCCACGGCGCGACCGGCTCGCCGCGCGGTGCGACCGGGCGGGCGTCCCGGTGCGGGTGTACGAGCCCGGCCCGGTCACCGACGCGGTGACGGCGGCGGACGTCATCTGCTGCTGCACCAGCGCGTCGACGCCGCTGTTCGACGGTGCCCTGGTCCGGCCCGACGCCGTCGTCGTCGCGATCGGGTCGCACTCGCCGGACGCCCGCGAGGTCGACGACCGCCTCGTCGCCCGCTCCCACGTCGTCGTCGAGTCGCTGGCCGGCACCCCGCGGGAGGCGGGCGACATCGTCGCTCCGCTGGCGGCCGGTGTGCTGCGGGAGGAGGACCTGCGTCCGCTCCGTGACGTGGTGACCGGCCGCGTGCGGTTGCCGGCCGGTCGACCACGGTTGTTCAAGGGGACCGGAATGCCGTGGCAGGACCTCGTCGTCGGCGTCGAGGTCTACCGCGACGACCTCGCCCGGCGGCCCGGGTAGGGCCTGCCGCCGGCGCTCCACCGGGGCGACGTCCGCGCGGCGCCCCAATCGATCGGCCGGCCCCCGGTCGGTGGGCCGGCGGTCACGTCACCGTGCGGCGGTCGGGTCCCGGTCAGAGCCCGAAGAACGCGAGGTAGGAGTCGAGCTGGTGGGCGAGCATCGGCTCGCCGGGGTGCGCCCGCAGGCCGCGCGCGCGGGCCTCGGCCAGCAGGGCCGTCTCCGCCGGGGTCATGATGATGTCGGCGACCACGGCGTCCGTGGGCAGTTCGGCCACCGGGAACGGCAGCGGGTCGTCGGGGCGCAGCCCGAGGGGGGTCGCGTTGACCGCGAGGTCGGCGTCGGCCAGTCGCGGTCGCGCCGCTCCGGTGACCCGGTCCGGGTACGCGGCGGACAGCCGTCGCCGCAGCGTCTCCAGCCGGCCCGGGTCGGTGTCGGCCAGCCGCAGCTCCGCCACGCCGGCGTCGAGCAGGGCGACGGCGATGGCGCTGCCCGCCCCGCCCGCGCCCACCACGCACACCCGGCGGCCCCGGGGGTGGTGTCCGGCCGTGGCCAGCCCGCGGACGAACCCGTCGCCGTCGAAGGTGTCCGCGGTCCAGGTTCCGTCGGGCTCGCGCCGCAGGGCGTTGGCGCTGCCGGCCAGGCGGGCGCGGTCGCTGGCCCGGTCCGCGAGGGCCAGGGCGGCGGCCTTGTGCGGCACGGTGACCAGCATCCCGTGCAGGTTGCCCACCCGTTGCAGGCCGCGTACGACCGGGGTGAGGTCGGCCGGTGCGACGTGGACCGGGACGAGCACCGCGTCGGTGCCGCGGCGGGTCAGCACCGGATTGAGCAGGCCGGGGGCGCGTACCTGCGCGATCGGGTCGCCGAGCAGCGCGTACAGCCGGGTGGTGCCGCCGATCTCCGTCATGCCGCGCCTCCGTGTCGATGGCCGACGCCCAGGGTTGCCCGTCCCGCCGGTCGGGGTGCCGCGCCGCGCCGACGCTATCGCGGGCCCGGACGTGGGGTCCCTCCGGGTTCGCGTCGTCCGCCGAGCCGGCCCCTTCCGCCCGGTCGGCGCCGCCGGTTCCGTAGGGGACGGTGGGGGTGCCGGGGGCGTCCGACCCCCGGAGGCGCGGGGTGGGCGGTCGCGGCGGTACGGGGTGCCGGACCCGGAAACCGTTGCCGGCACCCCTAAGATCGCCGCAAGGATCTTTCGCCGGGAAATATTTAGTGATATCAATCTCGCACCGATCCCTCTCACCCCCGGAGTGCGACGTGCGGAGAACTCGCTTCGTGACCCTCGCCCTGAGCCTCGCCGCGGCTCTCGGCGCCAGCCTGTCCCTGACAACCCCCGCCCAGGCCGCCGCCACCGACCGCTACGTCGCCCTCGGCGACTCCTACGCCTCGGGCGTCGGCGCCGGCAGCTACACCAGCGAGAGCGGCTCCTGTCAGCGCAGCACCAACGCCTACCCCGCGCTGTACGCCGCCACCGTCAAGCCCGCCTCGTACCGCTCGGTCGCCTGCTCCGGTGCCACCACGACCAGCGTGATCAACACCCAGCTCTCCGCGCTCAGCTCCACCACCAGCCTGGTCAGCATCACGGTCGGCGGCAACGACGTCGGCTACTCCAACATCATGACCACCTGTGTGCTCAAGGGCACCACCGAGTGCGTCGCCGCCGTGCAGGCCGCCGAGGACAAGGCCCGCGCCCAGCTCCCCGGCCTGCTGAGCAACGTCTACAACGGCATCAAGACCCGGGCCCCGAACGCCCGGGTCGTGGTCGTCGGGTACCCGGTCTTCTACCAGCTCGGCACCGTCTGCGTCGGGCTGAGCGCCACCTCGCGTGCCAAGATCAACGAGGCCATCAACCTGGTCGACGACATCACCCGCAGCGCGGCCAACGCGGCCGGCTTCACCTTTGCCGACGTGCGCTCGGCCTTCGTCGGGCACCAGCTGTGCAGCTACGGCGAGAAGTGGCTGCACGCCCTCAACTACCTCAACCTCGGCGTCTCCTACCACCCGACCGCGGCCGGCCAGTCCGGCGGCTACTACCCGGTCTTCCGCAACGCCGCCGACTGACCCGACCGCGCGCCACCGCCGACGCGTACCGGCTGATCCGGCAGCCGCCCGCGGCGGCGGTGGCGCGCGTCCGTCCCGGCTCCCGGTGGTCCTCGCCCGATCCCCGCGGGACGTGGGCCGACCGGCCGCGGCGGCCCGGCACGTGGTGGGCGTGCCGGGCCGCGCCGGCCGTCAGCCCCGGACGCGGTACGCCCGGCCGGCGCCCCGCGACACCGCTCAGCCCACCGTCTCGCGCGACCGCCACGCCGTCCGGACCGAGGTGCGGCCGTTGGTGCGCAGCAGCGAACCCTCGTACACCCGGGCCCCCGCCGCGACGAGCGCGGCGGCCGCGACCAGCAGCAGGGCCAGCGACAGCAGCGGCTCCCAGCCGGCCGCGTCCCCGGTGAACAGCCGCAACGGCATCGCCGTGGGCGCGGAGAACGGCAGGTAGGACAGCACCCGCATGGCGGTCGCGTTGTCGTTCAGGAAGATCACCGCGAAGAACGGCAGCATGACCGCGAGCTGCACCGGCATCGACACGCCGGCGATGTCCTCCTGGCGGTTGACCAGCGCCCCGGCCGCCGCCCACATGGCCGCGACCAGCACGAAGCCGAGCAGGAAGAACGGCACGAACCAGCCGATCGCCGGGGCCAGCAGCGAGAGCAGCCCACCGCTGTCGCCGAACTGCACACCCACCACGGCGACCAGGGCGACCAGGGCGATCTGCCCGAGGGCCAGCAGGGTGCCGGCGACCATCTTGCCGGCCAGCAACGCCCGGACCGGCACCGCGGCCACCAGGATCTCCACGATCCGGGTCTGCTTCTCCTCGATGATGCTCTGCGCGATCTGCACGCCGAAGGTCTGCGAGGTGACGAAGAAGACGAACGCGAAGGCGAACGGCACCAGGAAGGCCACCACCGGGTCCACCGCGTCGGGGTCCAGCAGCCGCACCGGGGGCTGCGTACTCAGCGCCGCTAGCACGTCGTCGGGGGCCTCGTCCATGGCCAGCACCGCCGGCCCGGAGACCACGGCGGCGTCCACGTCGCCGTCGCGGACGGCCTGCTCGGCGGCGCGGTCGTCGGGCGCCAGCCGCACCTCCAGCCCCGCCTCGCGCAGCGGGCCGGCCGCCGCCTCGGTCACCGCCACGCTCGACGGGCCGCCGGAGAGCAGCGGCGGCAGGATGGTCGCGGCGGCGGCGATCAGCAGGAAGAACAGGGTGCTGATCAGGAAGGTGCGGTCGCGCAGCTTGACCCGGATCTCCCGGGCGGCGACCAGCCGGGTGGCCTGCGTGGTGTTCACTGGGTGACCTCTCGGAAGATCTCGGTGAGGGACGGGCTGACCGGGCGGAACGCGCGCACCGGGCCGCGGGCCAGCGCCGCGTGCAGCACCACCTGCTCGTCCGCGCCGGGCGCGAGGTCGAACACGGCGCGGGCGCCGTCCAGGTCGACCAGGGTCACCCCGGGCTGGTCCCGCAGCCAGCCGGCGTCGGTCTCCACCACCAGCTCGAACCGGGGCACCGTGTACGTCGCGCGCAGTTGCTCCCGGCTGCCGGCGGCGCGGATCACGCCGCCCGCGATGATCACCAGGTCGTCGCAGAGCCGCTCCACGACGTCCAGCTGGTGGCTGGAGAAGAGCACGGGCACGCCCGTGGCGGCCCGCTCCCGCAGGACCGCCACGACCGTGTCCACGGCCAGCGGGTCGAGGCCGGAGAACGGCTCGTCGAGCACCAGCACCTCGGGGTCGTGCACCAGCGCGGCCGCGATCTGCGCGCGCTGCTGGTTGCCCAGCGACAGCGTCTCCAGCAGGTCGTCGCCGCGCTCGGCGAGCCCGACCCGCTCCAGCAGCGCGTCCGTGCCGCGCCGCGCGGAGGCGGCCGTCATGCCGTGCAGCCGGCCCAGGTAGGCCACCTGTTCCCGGACGCTCATCTTCGGATAGAGGCCGCGTTCCTCCGGCATGTAGCCGAAGCGACGGCGGACCTCCCGGGTCAGCGGAGCGCCCTGCCAGCTGACCTCCCCGGCGTCCGGGGCGAGCACCCCCAGGATGATCCGCATGGAGGTGGTCTTGCCGGCGCCGTTGCCGCCGACGAAGCCGGTCATCCGGCCGGCCGCCACGTCGAAGGACACGTTCTGGAGCACCCGACGGTCGCCGAAGCTGCGGTCGACGCCGTCGAGACGGAGCACACTGGTCACGGCGGCCACGGTAGATCGTCAACTGCCCGCCGCCGTCCGCCCGGAGGCTGAGCGGGCAGGTCCCCCGCGCGGCGGAGGCGGGTCAGCCGCCCGGTCGCACCACCCCGTGTTCGTACGCGAAGACCACCGCCTGCACCCGGTCGCGCAGGCCGAGCTTGGCCAGCACCCGGCTGACGTGCGTCTTCACCGTCGCCTCGCCCAGGTGCAGCTCCGCGGCGATCTCGGCGTTGCTGGCACCCCCGGCGACCAGGACCAGGACCTCCCGTTCGCGGGGCGTCAGGTCGCGCAGCGCCGCCTCGGGAGAGGTCCGGACGCCGCCCCGCCCGGCGGGGTCGCCGGGGCGGGCGAAGGTGGCGATCACCCGCCGGGTGAGTTCCGGGGCGAGCAGGCCGTCGCCCCGGGCGAGCACCCGGATCGCCTCGACCAGCGCCTCCGGGGTGCCGTTCTTGAGCAGGAAGCCGCTGGCCCCGGCGCGCAGCGCGGCGAACAGGTAGTCGTCCCGGTCGAAGGTGGTGAGGATCAGCACGGCCGGCCCGCCCGGCTCGTCCTGCTCGGCCGTGATCCGCCGGGTGGCCTCCAGCCCGTCGACCCCGGGCATCTCCACGTCCATCAGCACCACGTCCGGGCACAGCGCCCGGGTCATGCCGACGGCGCGTTCCCCGTCGGCGGCCTCCCCGACCACCTCGATGTCGTCCTCCACCTCGAGGATGACCCGGAAGCCGGTGCGGACCAGGTGCTGGTCGTCGGCGAGCAGCACCCGCACCGGCCGGTCGGCGTCGGGCACCTCACGCTCGGCGCCCACGCCGGCGACGTCGCGGTCGGCGGTCACGCCGGACGCCCCGCCGTGACCGGGAGCGGGAACCGGGCCCGTACCCGCCAGCCACCGCCGGCCCGCGGGCCGGCCTCCAGCGCCCCGCCGTGGGTGGCGACCCGCTCGCGCATCCCGACGAGGCCCAGCCCGTCGGCGTTCGCGGGGCGGGTGGCCCGTCCGTCGTCGGTCACGTCCACCTCCACCTCGTGTGCCAGGTAGCGGATCCGCACGTCGAGTGCGGTCGCCCCGGCGGCGTGCTTGAGCGCGTTCGTCACGGCCTCCTGGACGATCCGGTACACGGCCTGGGAGACCGACTCCGGCAGCGGCACCCGGTCCCCGTACACCCCCAGGGTGGCCCGCAGGCCGGCCTCGCGGGCCCGGTCGACCACGGCCGTGACCTGGTCGATCGCGGCGGGCCCCGGCTCGTCCGCGCGCTCCGGGCGGTCGTCGCGGGCGCGGAGCAGGCCGAGCATCCGGCGCAGCTCGTCCACCGCCGTGCGGGCCGTCTCCTCGATCGCGCCGAGCGCCGTGCGGGCCTTCGCCGGGTCCTTGTCGAGCACCCGGCGGGCGGCGGACGCCTGCACGCCCATCACCGACACGTGGTGGGCGACCACGTCGTGCAGCTCCCGGGCGATGCGGACCCGCTCGCCCACCACCGCGTGCTCACGGACCTCGGCCTGCGAGCGGCGCAACTCCTCGGCCCGCGCCTGCACCTCGTGCTGCCGGCGGGCGGCCAGCCACGCGGTCTCCCCGAAGAAGTACGCGAACCCGAAGAAGAGGCCGTTGACCAGCACCCCGTTCACTATCGCGGCGAGCACGGGGGGCACCGGACCGACCGCGCGGTCGAACGCGTCGGCCGGGATCCTGTCGATGGTGACCGCGTAGTAGACCCCCAGCCAGGCGAACATGGTGGCGATGACGCCGATCCGCAGCCGGCGGGCCAGCCGGCGGTCCGGCCCCCAGGCGCCGAGCGAGTAGAGGGCCGCGAACAGTGCCCACGAGGAGAGCTGCGACTCCGGGGCGGAGCGCGCCTGCGCGGCGACGAACGCGATCGCGATGACCAGAAGGGTGGCGGCGGGGAACCGGCGTCGCCAGATCACCGGCAGCGTCACCGCGACGGTCCAGAAGACCTGCTCCGGCCCGGAGGGCGGCGGCCCCAGCAGGAAAGCCCCGGTGCTGCGGGCGAGGGTGAGGCTGACCAGCGCCAGGACGACCGTGGCCAGCCCGACGTAGACGTCGTACCGCCGCTGTTCCGGGGTGGGGCCCGGCCGCCGCCAGTCGTCGTCCATCACGGTGTTCACCCTGGTGAGGATCCCATCCCGCTGGTCGGCGTCGGCCGGGCACCCTGCCGGGCGGCCACGTGCGGCCGCCGCGCAGCCGGGGGTACGGGTTCGCGCGCCTGTCCGTGTCGACCTCCTCCGTCGTGCCTGTTCACACTCTGCTGCTCGGGCGACTACGGTCGGAAGGCGTCGCCGGCCGGTGGTGCGGGCCGGGGCGGCCCCGGTGGCGGGTGCTGGCGGTGATCGGCGTGGCTGTGGTGGAGGTGTGATGGGAGTCGGGCAGTTTTCCACGCTGGAGTTCCTCGGCGGCGAACTGCGCCGGGCGCGGCGCGACCGGGGGCTGAGCCAGGAGGAGCTGGCCCAGCAGATCAACTACTCGTCCTCGCTGGTCGGGATGGTGGAGATCGGGCACCGCACGCCGTCGCAGGACTTCGTGGGCCGGGTCGACGCGGCGCTGGAGTCGGAGGGCTTCTTCGAACGGCTGCTCACCCTGGTCCGCGCGGACGCCGCGCCGCCCTGGCTGCGGGAGTGGATCTCGGTGGAGGCGGAGGCGACGCTGATCCGCTGGTTCGAGCCGGCGCTGGTCCCCGGCCTGCTCCAGACCGAGGCGTACGCCCGCGCGGTGCTCACCGGCGGCGGCATGCTCCGCGAGGCCGAGGTGGAGCAGCGGGTGACCTCCCGGCTGGCCCGCCAGGCGGTGCTGACCCGGGAGGCCCCGCCGGAGGTCGTCTTCGTCGTGGACGAGGCGGTGCTACGCCGGCAGATCGGCGACCGGCAGGTGATGGCCGAGCAGTTCTCGCACCTGTTGGAGGTGGGTGACCTTCCCCAGGTCGATATTCATGTGGTGCCCGCCGACGTCGGCATGCATCCTGGGCTTGCTGGGCCGTTCATCCTGGCCCGCACCACGGATGGCGCGGAGGTGGCCCACCTCGACAACCAGTTGCGGGCGCAGGTCACAGATCGGTCCGAGGACGTTGATAGCCTTCAACGCGCGTGGGAACGGGTGCGGGGCGAGGCGCTGCACCGCCGGGCGTCCCGAAAGCTGATTCAGGAGGTGGCACGGTCGTGGACCTGACCGGCGCTATCTGGCGCACGTCAACCCGCAGCAGCAACGGCGGTTCCACCTGTGTCGAGGTGGCGACGAACCTGGTCGGCGTGGTGGGCGTACGCGACAGCAAGGATCGTGGGGGACCGGTGCTGGCCTTCGGCCCCGTGGCCTGGACCGGCTTCCTCGCCGCGGCCACCGCCGGCGCCCTCCGGCCCGCTCGTCACGGCTGACGGCCCGGCACGCCGGGGCGTGCCGGGCCGCGTGGTGCGGTCGGGTCAGCGGCGGTCGCGCAGCGCCTTGACCACGCTCTCGACGACATCCCAGAGCACGATCAGCGCCGTGCCGGCGACCACGATGGTGGCGACCGTGTTCAGGTTCTCACCCTCGCCGAGCCACTCGAAGCGGGCCACGAAGTCGGGGTTGAGCAGCCGGTCGGTCGACATCAGCCAGACCACCGGCACCGCGAAGGCCAGGTCGAGCACCGCGTTCGCCGCGACCAGCGGCCAGGTCCAGCGCCCGGCCCGGTACTTGGCGATCTCCAGGCCCACGGTGGCGACCAGCACGGCGATCAGGAACGGCAGCCAGAAGCTCCACAGCGCCGGGTCGAGGATCGGCAGGTTGCCGTCACCGTCGGCGGGGACGAACGACCGGAAGTGCTGCATCGGCAGGTAGGCGATGAAGATCGCCAGGAAGCCGATCGAGGCGGCGGTGTCGGTCAGGGTGATCTGTCGGTCGCCGGGGCCCTCCGGGAGCTGGTCGACGCTCCAGTCGGGCAGGTGCAGCGGGATCCTGGTGCGCTCCAGCACCGCGAAGACCAGGGTGACCCAGAAGGCGATCTGGAGGGCCACCGTGAGGGCGGTGGTGATGCCCTCGCCGACGGCCCCGCCGGCGTTCTCGCCGTCGGTGGCCGCGAGCAGGCCGACCACCACGCCGGCCGTCGCCGGCACGAAGCTGAGCAGCAGCTTCAGCAGCCGCTCCCAGGCCAGGTAGTAGGCCGGCCCGATGAGCTGCAACCGGCGGTCGGAGTAGCGGGCGGCGAGCTGCGCCGGGTCGCCCAGCTCGGTGAGCACCTCCCGTTCGGCGGCGGCGGCGTCCCGCCCGCCGGTCGTGCGGCCCTCGACCATGTCCTCGATCGAGGCGCGCAGCTCGGTGGCGATCTCCTCGCGGCGCGCGACCGGCACCGAGCGCAGGGTCGCGGCGAGGTAGCGGTCGGTCAGGGAATTCATCGGTCGGCTCCTTCGATCAGCCTGGTCAGGGAGGTCTGGACTGCGGCCAGGTCGGCGAGGAGCCGGCCCAGCACCGACTCGCCCTCCTCGCTGGTTCGGTAGAACTTGCGCGGCCGCTTCTCCTCGGTGTTCCACTCGCTGGTCACCAGCCCCTGCTCCTCCAGCCGCCGCAGCAGCGGATAGAGCGTGTTGGCGTCGACCGGGAAGCCGTGGTCGGAGAGGCGTTGCAGCAGCGCGTACCCGTAGTCGGGGCGCCGCAGGGCGACGAGGCTCGCCACCACCACGGTGCCCCGACGCAACTCCTGGAGGTGCGTCCGCAGGATCTCATCGCTCACCATGCGTCACACCATACTGTGTGACGCACACTATCGTCCAGACCTACATCATGGTGCCCGAAGACAGCAGTGTGTTCCGGCGAAAAAAGACGGCGGCGAACCCCGCAGGGTTCGCCGCCGGTCGACGCGCGCTGGCCGGATGGCGGTGGGCTAGCCGCCGTGGGGCTTCCGTCGCGCGGGCTCCCCGGTCCGGTCGCCCTGTGGTGCGGACGCCGCCGCCCGGCCGAGGCGGTCCCGCAGAAACTCCTCGAACGTCAGCAGCCCAGGGAACCGGTTCCGCAGGCCGGCGATGTCGGCCCGGTATCCGCTCTCGGCGAACCATGCGTACATGCGCTGGTCGATGGGTTGCGGCTCCAGGCGGGTGGGGGTGCCGGTGAGCGCCTCGTAGATCTCGGCGACCCGGGTGAAGGTGAGCTCGTCACCGGCGATCTCGATCTGCGTGCCGAGGTGATCGGCGGGGTGCGCGAAGGCGTGCGCGGCGATGCGGCCGACGTCGTCCGAGGCGATCATCTGGATCGGTCGGTCGGGTACGACCTGTAGCCGCAGGACCCGTTCCCCCTCGGCGTCGGCGTAGTGGAGAAGGTTGTTCATGAAGAACGCCGGGCGCAGGACGGTCGCGGGGAGGTTCAACGCCTGGATGTGCCGCTCGATCTCTGCCTTGGTCTCGAAGTGGTCGATGCCGGTCCGGCGCTCCGCACCGCCCACCGAGCTGTAGACCAGGTGTGCGACGCCGGTCTCCCCGGCCACGTCGGCGACGGTCTTTCCCTGCCTGACCTCAGCCTCGAGGGTGTCCGGCGTGTGCGCCAGGGCCTGGACACTGAAGACACCGTGCACGCCGTGCATCGCCGTGCGCAGCGAGTCGGCGTCGTCCATGTTTCCCTCGACCAGGGTGGCGCCCTGCTCGTGAAGGAGGCGTGCGGCGGGCTTGGCCCGATCGCGTACGAGCGCCCGCACCTGCCAGCCGTCCCGGAGCAACCGGCGTGCCGTGGCGCCGCCCTGGTTGCCGGTCGCGCCGGTCACGAGAACTGTCTTCCGCTCTGTCATGACGGTCCAGCCTAGGGAAGTGGCTGGTCAGCGGGACGTCAAGGGGTCGACCACCGGGTGGGGCGCGCGCCTCGGCCGTCCCCCGCCGCGGCCGGGGAGATCCACACCACCCCGGCCCGCTCCGCCCCGCGCGGCGTCTGGAGCCGTCTCTTCCGGCGGCGATAGGGTAGGCCGACCGACCTCGACCATCCCATGATCCGACCCGGGGGGCGCCACGCATGGGCGATTCGTTCGCGCATCTGCACGTGCACACGGAGTACTCGATGCTCGACGGTGCGGCCCGGCTGAAGGACCTCTTCGCCGAGGTCAAGCGGCAGGGCATGCCGGCGGTGGCGATGACCGACCACGGCAACATGCACGGCGCGAACGACTTCTACAAGCAGGCGATGGCCGCCGGGGTCAAGCCGATCCTCGGCATCGAGGCGTACGTGGCGCCGGAGTCACGCTTCCACAAGCAGCGGGTGCGCTGGGGCCGGCCGGAGCAGAAGAGCGACGACGTCTCCGGCAGCGGCGGCTACACCCACATGACCATCTGGGCGCGGAACAAGACCGGCCTGCACAACCTCTTCAAGCTGACCAGCCGGTCGTACACGGAGGGGTTCTTCGTCAAGTGGCCGCGGATGGACGCGGAACTGCTCGCCGAGAACGCCGACGGGTTGATGGCGACCACCGGCTGCCCCTCCGGGGAGGTGCAGACCCGGCTGCGCCTGGGCCAGTACGACGAGGCGCTCAAGGCCGCCGCGCGGTACCAGGAGATCTTCGGCAAGGAGAACTACTTCCTGGAAGTCATGGACCACGGCATCAGCATCGAACGCCGGGTCCGCCAGGAGCTGCACGACATCTCCCGCAAGCTGGACATCCCGCCGGTGGTGACCAACGACTCGCACTACACGCACGAGGCCCAGGCCGAGGCGCACGACGTGCTGCTCTGCGTGCAGACGGCGGCGAACGTCGCCGATCCGAACCGGTTCCGGTTCGACGGCAGCGGCTACTACATCAAGTCCGCCGACGAGATGCGCGCCGTCGACAGCTCCGACCTCTGGCTGGAGGGCTGCCGCAACACCCTGCTGGTGGCCGAGAAGGTCGACCCCGCCGGGATGTTCGAGTTCCACAACCTGATGCCGCGCTTCCCGGTCCCGGAGGGGGAGACCGAGGAGTCCTGGTTCCGCAAGGAGACCTTTGCCGGGCTGGAACGGCGCTACCCCGGCGGCATCCCCGAGGGGCACGTCAGGCAGGCCGAGTACGAGCTGGGCGTCATCATCCAGATGGGCTTCCCGTCGTACTTCCTCGTGGTCGCCGACTTCATCCAGTGGGCCAAGAGCCAGGGCATCGCCGTGGGCCCCGGCCGCGGTTCGGCCGCCGGCTCGCTGGTGGCGTACGCGCTGGGCATCACCGACCTCGACCCGATCCCGCACGGCCTGATCTTCGAGCGGTTCCTCAACCCCGAGCGCGTCTCGATGCCGGACGTCGACATCGACTTCGACGAGCGCCGGCGCGGCGAGGTCATCAAGTACGTCACCGACAAGTGGGGTGAGGACAAGGTCGCCCAGATCGCCACCTTCGGCACCATCAAGGCGAAGGCCGCGATCAAGGACTCGGCCCGGGTGCTCGGCTACCCGTACGCGGTCGGTGACCGGATCACCAAGGCGATGCCCCCGGCGGTGATGGGCAAGGACATCCCCCTGGAGGGCATCTTCGACCCCAAGCACCCCCGGTACGCCGAGGCCGGCGAGATCCGGGGCATGTACGAGGCCGAGCCGGACGTCAAGAAGGTCATCGACACCGCCCGGGGCATCGAGGGGCTGATCCGGCAGACCGGCGTGCACGCCGCCGGCGTCATCATGTCCGCCGAGCCGATCATCGACCACATCCCGCTGATGCGCCGGGACTCCGACGGGGTCATCATCACCCAGTTCGACTACCCGACGTGCGAGTCGCTCGGGCTGTTGAAGATGGACTTCCTCGGCCTGCGCAACCTGACCATCATCGACGACGCGGTGAAGAACATCCAGCTCAACCACGGCAAGGAGCTGGACCTGCTCGGGTTGCCGCTGGACGACAGGGCCGCGTACGAGCTGCTGGCCCGGGGCGACACCCTGGGCGTGTTCCAGCTCGACGGCGGGCCGATGCGCTCCCTGTTGCGGATGATGAAGCCGGACAACTTCGAGGACATCTCCGCCGTCCTCGCCCTGTACCGACCAGGCCCGATGGGCGTGGACTCGCACACCAACTACGCGCTGCGCAAGAACGGCCTCCAGGAGATCACCCCGATCCACCCGGAGCTGGAGGAGCCGCTGCGGGAGATCCTCGCGCCCACCTACGGCCTGATCGTGTACCAGGAGCAGGTGCAGCGCGCCGCGCAGATCCTCGCCGGCTACACCCTCGGCCAGGCCGACCTGCTGCGGCGGGCGATGGGCAAGAAGAAGAAGGAGATCCTCGACAAGGAGTTCATCCCGTTCCGGGACGGCTGCCGGGAACGGGGCTACTCGGACGAGGCGATCCAGAAGGTCTGGGACGTGCTGGTCCCGTTCGCCGGCTACGCCTTCAACAAGGCGCACTCGGCGGCGTACGGCCTGGTGTCCTACTGGACCGCGTACCTGAAGGCGCACTACCCGGCCGAGTACATGGCGGCGCTGCTCACCTCCGTCGGCGACGACAAGGACAAGATGGCGCTCTACCTCTCGGAGTGCCGCCGGATGCGCATCCAGGTGCTGCCCCCGGACGTGAACACCTCCGCCGGGCCGTTCACCCCGGTCGGCAAGGAGATCCGGTTCGGTCTCGGCGCGGTACGCAACGTCGGGGCGAACGTGGTCGCCGCGATCATGCGCTGCCGGGAGGAGAAGGGCGACTACGCCGACTTCTACGACTTCCTCTCGAAGGTCGACGCGGTCGTCTGCAACAAGAAGACCATCGAATCGCTGATCAAGGCCGGGGCGTTCGACTCGCTCGGGCACTCCCGCAAGGCGCTGCTCGCGGTGCACGCGGAGGCCATCGACGCGTACGCCGACGTCAAGCGCAAGGAGGCCGTCGGCCAGTACGACCTCTTCGGCGCCGGCTTCGGCGACGCGGAGACCAGCAGCACCACCGTGATGCCGGTGATCGGCGAGGGGGAGTGGGACAAGCGCGACAAGCTCGCCTTCGAACGCGAGATGCTCGGCCTCTACGTCTCCGACCACCCGCTCTTCGGCCTGGAGCACGTCCTCGGCGCGGCGGCCGACTGCACGATCGCCGCCCTGTCGGAGGAGGGCACCGTCCCGGACGGGGCGGTGGTCACCCTTGCCGGCATCCTCTCCGGGGTGCAGCGCCGGGTCACCAAGCAGGGCCGGGCCTGGGCCTCGGCCACCCTGGAGGACCTGGCCGGCGGCGTGGAGGCGCTGTTCTTCCCCAACACCTACGAGGTGATCGGGCAGTACATCGCCGAGGACGCCATCGTGGTGGTCAAGGGGCGGGTGGACCGGCGCGACGACACCCCCCGCATCATGGCGATGGACATGTCCATGCCGGACATCAGCAGCAACCCGGCGAGCAAGCCGATCACCCTCACCATCCCGGTGACCCGGTGCACGCCCCCGCTGGTGGAGCGGCTCAAGGAGACCCTGGTGCTGCACCCGGGCGACACCGAGGTGCACGTCAAGCTGCTCAACGGCAGCAAGGTCACCACGCTGCGGCTCGGCCCGTTCCGGGTGGCGGCGACCACCGCGCTGATGGGTGACCTGAAGAGCGTCCTCGGCCCCGCCAACGTGAGCTGACGCCGCCAGGGCCGGCGCCGGGGCCGCGAGCGCCGGATTGGCCGTCCCGGTAGGCGCCGCGGGGGACTAGCGTCGGCGGTGTGGAGATCACACAGGCGCAGAAGCTGTGGCAGCCGCAGCCGGGTTGGCTGAACACCGCCAGCTACGGGCTGCCACCCGACCCGGTGTGGGACGCGGTGCAGGGGGCGCTGGCCGACTGGCGGACCGGGCGTACCTCCTGGGAGGGCTGGGGCGAGGCGACCGAACGGTCCCGGGCCGCCTTCGCCGGCCTGGTCGGGGTGCCGGCCGCCGACGTCACGGTCGGCAGCACCGTCTCCCAGTTGCTGGCCCCGGTCGCCGCCGCGCTGCCCGCCGGCGCGACCGTGGTGGTGCCGGAGGTCGAGTTCACCTCCAACCTCTTCCCCTGGCTGGTGCAGGCCGAGCGGGGCGTCCAGGTGCGCACCGTGCCGGTGGCCGGGCTGGTCGACGCGATCGACGCCGGCACCGACCTGGTCGCGTTCAGCCTGGTGCAGTCCGCCGACGGCACGATCGCCGCGTACGACGAGATCGTCGCGGCGGCCCGTGCGCACGGCGCGCTCGTCGCGGTGGACGCCACCCAGGCGTGCGGCTGGCTGCCGTTCGACGCGAGCCGAGCCGACGTGGTCGCGGTCGGCGCGTACAAGTGGCTGATGTCGCCGCGCGGCTCCGCCTTCGCCTACCTCGCCCCGGCGCTGCGCGAGCGGCTGCGCCCCGACGCCGCCGGCTGGTACGCGGGCAGCGACCCGCACGCCTCCTACTACGGCCCGCCGCTGCGCCTGGCCGACGACGCCCGCCGGTTCGACATCTCGCCGGCCTGGTTCAGTTGGGTCGGCACGGCCCCCGCGTTGGAGTTGGTCGCGGAGATCGGCGTGCCCGCCGTGCACGCGCACGACGTCGCGTTGGCCAACCGGTTCCTCGCCGGCCTGGGCCGGCCGACGGGCGACAGCGCGATCGTCACCGTGGAGGTGCCCGGCGCGGCGGAGCGGCTGGAGCGGGCCGGGGTCCGGGCGGCGGTCCGCGCCGGCCGGGTCCGGGCGTCCTTCCACGTCTACTCCACGGTGGACGACGTGGACCTCGCCCTGGACGCGCTCACCGGCTGAGCCGGGCGCGCGCCCAGGGCGAGGGTCAGCGCCGGCGGGCCGTCACTTGGCGCCGGTGATGATCCCGGGGTTGATGCAGAGTCCGGGGTTGCTGCCGTTGCGCTCGGCGATCTCCAGGCACCGCGACACCTTGTCGACCTTCGCGTTCGTCTCGGTGATCTGCTTCTGGATGGCGGCGTTCTTCCGGTCCTGCTCCAGGTTCCGGGTCTGGGCGAGCTTGTCCTGGAAGGCCTTGATGTTGCCCTCGGTCTTGTCGTCGTGGTTGACCCGGGTGATCGTGACCGACAGGATGTCGACGTCGCTGGAGAGCCGCGTCTCCGCGCTGGCCTTGATGCTCTCGGCGAAGGGCTTCAGGTCCACGTTCAGGTTGCCGGTGTTCGCGTCGATCTTCTCCAGCGGGTTGTACGTGGCGAAGGCGTCGTTGACGGCGCTGTCGAGCTGGACGCCCACCCGCTGACCCCGGAAGCTGTCGAAGTCGCCCTTGTAGTCCATGAACTGCTTCGGCGCGTTCTCCGGCCTGACCTGCCACTCGACGAGCACCTCGACGCAGGCGTCGGCGAGCGTGCCGGTGCGGACCCGGACGCAGTTCTCGCCGCCGATGTGGTCGTACTTCTGCCGGCCGGCGTCCCACTCGCCGACCTTCTGCCACGGGGCGACCCACTTCAGGCCGGAGCCGGTGACCTTGCCCGTCGGCTTGCCGAAGCTGGTGACGATCCCGACCGAGCGGATCGGCACGGAGTGGGCGCTGGAACCGACGACGAACACCACCACGCCGACGAGGCAGCCAAGCGCCGCCAGGGTGGCGGTCCGCTTCGTCGACCTGTTCGAAGCGGCGAGTGCGAGCAGGCCGGAGATCGCCAGACCGGCGGCGAAGATGATCGCAACAGTGAAGCCGAAGGGCATTCGCTCGGCACCTTTCGCGGGAGGGGGCCATCACCCTAGGGGCACGGGTCAAGGCGGGGCGCGGCCGGGGGCGCGGCCGTGGGGCGCCCACATGGGCGTGGTGCGGAGTGGTCCTGACAGTCAACATCGTCGATGTCGTCGGCCGGGGTGGCCGGGCGGCGAGTGGCGTTCCCACACGTCCGGGCGCCCCGGAATGTGGTGTCCATCGACATAGTTCGACATTCAGCACGGCCGTAGGTTTCCAGGACGCGACGGCCATGTGACCGCGGTCACCGACCCGGCCGTCGCGACACCTGCGAAGGAGTAGGCGATGGCCGGGCAAGCGCTCCTGTCGGCTCGCGGGCTGACCCGCGACTTCCGGGGCTTCCGGGCGGTCGACGGCGTCGACCTCGACATCGCGGCGGACAGCGTGCACGCGCTCGTCGGCCCGAACGGCGCCGGGAAGACCACCCTCTTCAACCTGCTGACCGGGTTCCTGCAGCCCAGCGGCGGCCGGATCGAGCTGGCCGGCCGCGACGTAACCGGGCTGCCGCCCGAGCAGGTCGCTCGGCTCGGCGTGGCCCGGTCGTTCCAGATCACCAGCCTCTTCCCGCAGCTGTCCGCACGGGAGCACGTCGAGCTGGCGTTGCAGAGCCCGAGCGGGCTGGGCTGGCGGTTCTGGCGCTCGGCGAAGCTGATGCGCCGCTACACCGACCGGGCCGGCGAGCTGCTCGACATGGTCGGGCTGGCCGAGCTGTCCGAGGCCCCCGCCGAGGCGCTGGCGTACGGGCGCAAGCGGGCGCTGGAGCTGGCCATCGCCCTCGCGCTGGACCCGAAGGTGCTGCTGCTCGACGAGCCGACCGCGGGCATGGGCCTGGAGGACGTCGACCGCACCGTCGACCTGATCGCGCGCGTCCGGCAGGGCCGGACCGTGGTGATGGTCGAGCACAACATGAGCGTGGTCGGGCGGCTCGCCGACACCGTCACCGTCCTGCAGGCCGGCAAGGTCCTCGTCGAGGGCCCGTACGAGCAGGTCCGCGCCGACGAGCGCGTGATCACCGCATACCTGGGAGCCGCTGATGCTGCGCATTGAGAACCTGTCCGCCTGGTACGGCGAGGCGCAGGTGCTGCGGGAGGTCAGCCTGGACGTCTCCGCCGGCGAGGTGGTGACCCTCGTCGGGCGAAACGGGGCTGGCAAGTCCACCCTGCTGCGCTGCGTGATGGGCCTGCACACCGGCCAGCGCGGCACGGTGGAGCTGGACGGTCGGGACGTCGGGAAGCTGCCCGCGTACCGGCGGGCTCGGCTGGGGCTCGGCTGGGTCCCCGACGACCGGGGCAGCTACGCCACGCTGAGCGTCACGGAGAACCTCACCCTGCCCCCGACGGTCGGCCCCGACCCGTGGCCGCTGGAGCGGGTGTACGAGGCGTTCCCCGCCCTCTACGAGCGACGGGACTCGGCCGCCACCATGCTCTCCGGCGGCGAACAGCAGATGCTCGCCCTCGCCCGCGTGTTGCGGATGGGCGCCCGGCTGCTGCTCTGCGACGAACCGACCGAGGGGCTCTCGCCGCTGCTCGTGCAGCAGGTCGGCGACCTCCTGCGCGAGGCCAAGCGGCACGGGGTGACCGTGCTGCTGGTCGAGCAGAACCTGCACTTCGCCACCGGCGTCGCCGACCGGCACTACCTGCTGGCCGAGGGACGCATCGCGGAGGCGATGGAGAACTCCGAGGTGCAGTCGCGGGAACGCGAGCTGCTGTCGTACCTCGGCATCTGATTTTTCGATTTCGACGACCCGCGCGCCGCGCGGGGGTGGAGGGATGAGCATGCGTAGGACGGTGGGTGTGGCCGCCGCGTCGGCGGCGGCGATGGTGCTGGTCGCCGGCTGCGGCGGCGGTGGTCCCCAGTCGGGCGGGGACCAGAAGCTGACCGGGGGCAAGATCGTGCTGGGCGTGCTGAACGACCAGTCGGGTGCGTACTCCGAGCTGTCCGGCAAGAACTCGGTCAAGGCCGTCGAGATGGCCATCGCCGACTTCAAGGCGAAGCACGGCGACAAGGCGGTGACCGGCGACATCACCGTGGAGACCGCCGACCACCAGAACAAGCCCGACATCGCCAACAGCAAGGCCGCCGAGATGTTCGACCGCAAGGGCGTCGACCTCATCCTCGACGTGCCGACCTCCTCGGCCGCGCTCAAGGTCGCCGACGTGGCGAAGGAGAAGAAGAAGCTCTACTTCAACATCGGGGCGGCCACCACCGACCTGACCGGCAAGAGCTGCAACAAGTACACCTTCCACTACGCGTACGACACCTACATGCTGGCCAACGGCACCGGGAAGACCACCACCGAGCAGGTCGGGAAGAACTGGTACATCCTCTACCCGAACTACGCCTTCGGCCAGGACATGGAGAAGAGCTTCTCGAGCGCGATCACGGCGGCCGGCGGGACCGTCGTCGGCAAGGACGGCGCGCCGTTCCCGAACACCAGCGGCGACTACTCGACGTTCCTGCTCAAGGCGCCGACGCTGAACCCGAAGCCGCAGGTGCTTGGCACCATGCAGGCCGGCGCCGAACTGGTCAACGTGGTCAAGCAGTACAACGAGTTCAAGCTCCGGGAGAAGGGCGTCGGGCTCGCCGTGGGCCTGATGTTCATCACCGACATCCACTCGCTGACCCCGGCCGCGCTCGCCGGCACCACGTACACCGACGCCTGGTACTGGAACTTCGACGCCAAGAACCGGGAGTTCGCCGACCGGTTCCAGAAGGAGACGGGCACCCGGCCGTCCTTCGCGCACGCGGCCAACTACTCCGCCGCCACCCAGTACCTGGAGGCCGCGCAGGCCGCCGGCACGGACGACGCCGACGCCGTGGTCAAGGAGTTGGAGGGCAAGACCGTCGAGGACGTCTTCCTGCGCAACGGCAAGATCCGCGCCGAGGACCACCGGGTCATCCACGACGCCTACCTCGCCCAGGTGAAGCCGCAGTCCGAGGTCAGTGAGCCGTGGGACTACGTCAAGGTCCTCAAGACCATCCCCGCCGCCGAGGCGTTCCGCGCCCCGTCGGCGGACTGCAAGATGTGACCAGGGCATGACCGGCTTCTTGCAGAACACGTTCAACGGGTTGGTGAGCGGGGCGTTCTACGCCCTGCTCGCCCTCGGGCTCGCGGTCATCTTCGGGATGCTGCGGGTGGTCAACTTCGCCCACGGGGCGTTCTACATGCTCGGCGCGTTCGGCGCGTACGTCCTGCTCAGCGAGGCGGGCGTGCCGTTCTGGGCGGCGTTGGTGATCATGCCGGTGGGGTTGGGCCTGCTCGGCATGGCACTGGAGCGGGCCTTCATCCACCGGCTCACCCGGCTCGACCCGCTCTACAACTTCCTGCTCACCTTCGGCCTCACGCTGATCCTCCAGGACCTGGTGAAGCTCCGCTACGGCGTGCAGTCCAGCCCGTACGAGACCCCGTCCGCGCTGAGCGGGTCGGTCGACTTCGGGCTCTTCGACTTCCCCACCTACCGGGTCTTCATCCTGGGCTTCGCGGTCGCCGTCTGCGTCGGCGTCTGGTGGGTGCTGACCCGCACCCGGATCGGGATGGTGGTCCGGGCGTCGACCGAGCGGGCCGAGCTGACCCAGGCGTTCGGCATCAACGTCGGCCGCTGGGTCACCCCGGTCTTCGGCTTCGGCATCGGCCTGGCCGCGCTCGCCGGGGTGCTGGCCGCGCCGATGCGGGCCGTGAACCCGCTGATGGGCGCCGACCTGATCATCGTGGTCTTCGCGGTGGTGGTGATCGGCGGGCTCGGCTCGATCTTCGGGTCCGTGGCCGCCGGCTTCGGCATCGGCCTGGTCCAGGCGTGGGGCGAGGCGTACCTGTCCGACTTCCCGATCGTGTCGCAGACGATCGTCTTCATCGTGATGGCCGCCGTGCTGCTCTGGCGTCCGGCCGGGCTGTTCGGCCGTGAGGAGGCACCGGCATGACGAGCACCGTCGACACCGCGACCGACGCCGGCCGCCCGGCGCCGAGATCCGGGCTGGTCGCCGTCACCCGGGCGCCCGGCTGGGTCCGGTACGCGCTGCTCGCCGTCGGGCTGCTGGTGGCGTTCTGGCTGCCCAACGGGCTCTACCCGGCGGTGGCGGTGGACATCCTCTGCTGGGCGCTGTTCGCCGTCGCCGTGGACCTGCTGCTCGGCTTCACCGGGCTGATGTCCTTCGGGCACGCGGCCTTCTGGGGCGCCTCCGCGTACGTCACCGGGTTGGTGGCCATCCACGCCGGCCTGCCGTTCCCGGTGGCGGTGCTGGCCGGGGCGCTCGCCGCGGCCGTGCTCGCGGTGCCGATCGGCTACCTGGCCGTGAAGCGGACCGGCATCTACTTCGCCATGGTCACCCTGGCGTTCGCGCAGATGGTCTACTACGTGGCCAACGAGTGGCGCTCGGTCACCCGGGGCGAGAACGGCCTGCAGGGCGTGCCCCGCGAACTGTTCGGGTTGGACCTCACCGACGACTACTACTTCTACTACGCGATCCTGCCGATCGTGCTGCTCGGGCTGGCCGGCGCCTGGCGGATCGTGCACTCGCCCTTCGGCCGGGTGCTGGTCGGCATCCGCGACAACCCCGCCCGCGCCCGCGCGCTCGGCTACCCCGTGCACCGCTACAAGCTGACCGCGTTCGTGCTGTCGGGCTTCATCGCCGGGCTCGGCGGCGGGCTGTTCGCCGTCGGCCACCGCTTCGTCTCCCTCGACGTGCTGCACTGGACCACCTCCGGCAAGGCCGTCATCGTGGTGGTGCTCGGCGGGATCGGCACGCTCTGGGGCGGGGTGCTCGGCGCGGCCATCCTGGTCCGTCTGGAGGACTGGCTGTCGTTCTCCGGGTTCGAGGCGATCGGCCTGGTCACCGGCAGCATCTTCGTCCTCGTCGTGCTGGTGTTCCGGCGCGGCATCTGGGGCAGCGCCGCCGCCCTGGCCACGCGCTGGCTGGCAGCCCGCCGCCGGTGACCCCACGCGGGACGCGCATCAGCCGGCGCTCCCCATACCGCCCCTGACCGCCCACCCGCTCCCCGCCCACCCGCTCCCCGCCCACCCGCTCCCCGCCCACCCGCTCCCGCCCACCCGCTCCCCGCCCACCGCTCCCGCCCACCCGGTCGGTTGCCCCGCCCGCGCCGAGATCTTGGACAGTTGCCGTTCGCACCGAGCGGCAACTGTCCAAGATTCGGTGGCGGGCTGCGGCATGCGCCGACGGCCGGCGCCCCGTGTCGGGGTGCCGGCCGTCGGTGTCGAGATGTGCCGCCGGCCGGCACCCGTCACGGGTGCCGGCCAGCGATCCCCCTTGTGGTGAATGTCTGTGTGTCAGCTGTTCCAGTGTTCGGCGACGAGGTCGGCGGCCTGCTGCTCCCACTGGGCGTAGTGGTCCGGGTACGCCGACACCTGCACCGTCTGCGCGGCCTCGGTCAGGGGCATGTCCTGCCACCCGTCGACCTGCTTCAGACCCTTCAGGAACGCCGTCGTCGAGTACTCCGGGTCGGTGATCTGCTCCACCGTGCCCCAACCCGAGGACGGGCGCTGCTGGAACAGGCCCTGCGAGTCGTGGTCGTTGCGGTCACCCAGATGACCCAGGTTCTCCAGCTTCGACTCCTGCAACGCCGTCGCGATCGACACCACCGCGGCCCGCTCGTCCATCCCGGCCTTCTTCGTCGCCGCGATGATCGCCTTGGCGTTGGCGACCTGCTCGTCGGTCAGGTCGATGCGCGACTGCGCGCCCTGCACGCCATGCGGGATCAGCTTCGACTTGTCCACGGCCGGCTTGTCAGCCTGCACCGCCACCGCCACGGGCTTACCCGACTCGACCGTCGGGGCGGCGTGAGCAGCAGCCGGACCGGCGAACACACCACCGGCAAAAGCCAGACCAGCAACACCAAGAACGCTCTTACGCAGGATCGTGTTCATCAGATGCTCCATTCGGGGGTTGGCACCACACGCCGAAGGGGGTTCAGCGGAGGCGCAAGCACCGTCCGGCGCTCAAAGAAATCGGGGGATCCGGCGTCACACGCCGGGGAAGAATCAGACCGGCCCTCTGGAGACCGGGAGCGGCCCGTGTCGCGGGGCGGGGGTTGCCCTCGCCGGGCCGGGACCATGTGTAACGACCGGCGGCCCACCAACATTCCGGGGGCCTGCACGCCAGCCCGCCGGGGGCGGCGCGGTCTTGCTCGGCCGTACGCAGGGTGTAACGACCCCGACCCGGCCACGATTCCGCGCCCACGATGCCCCCGGTCACACCCCGAAACCGGACCCACGGGACGTCGCGGCCCGGCCCGTGTCGGGCTGCCTCCACAGGTGGGGCACACGGTGCCGCCGCGGACGACGACCGAGCCTGCGGTGACACGTGGTCTCCCAGACGGGGCAGCTCGACGCCAACCGGACATCCAGGCGCGGACGGCGCGCGACCGCCCACGGGGTGTGGCCCGCCGTGCCCCCGGCGCAGGGATCAAGCCTGACCGCCCGGACCCGGGCACGGCGGGCCACACCCCGCGACGACGCACCGCAAGCACACGCCACAGAAGATGCCGGGGCCACGGCACCGCGAGAGCCACAACCGCACGTGACCGCCGGCACATCAGATACGAACCGGTTCCGTATCGAAACCTCACCCCCTAAGCTGACCCCAAATACGAGTCTGACCCGTATCGAAAACGGGGCCGGGGGGAGAACCAGAGATGCAACCGCACGAGAACACCGGACATCCGAGGAGGTGGGCGATCCTCGGGGTGCTCGTGATCAGCCTGCTCGTCGTCGTCCTGGACAACACCATCCTCAACGTCGCGCTGCGTACGCTCGCCGACCCGGTGCACGGCCTCGGCGCGAGCCAGGGCGAGCTGGAGTGGTCGATCAACTCCTACACCCTGGTCTTCGCCGGCCTGCTGTTCACCTTCGGCGTGCTCGGCGACCGCGCCGGGCGCAAGCGTTTCCTGCTGGTCGGCCTGGTGCTCTTCGGGCTGGCGTCGCTGCTGTCGGCGTACGCGCAGAGCCCGGCGCAACTCGTCGCGGCCCGCGCGCTGATGGGCGTGGGCGGCGCGGCCATCATGCCGGTCACGCTCTCGATCATCTCCAACGTCTTCGACCCACGGGAGCGGGGCCGGGCGATCGGCGTCTGGGCCGGCGCGGTCGGCCTGGCGGTGGCGATCGGCCCGATCCTCGGCGGCGCGCTGCTGGAGCACTACTGGTGGGGCTCCGTCTTCCTGATCAACGTGCCGGTGGTTGCGCTCGGGGTGGTGCTGGTGGCGATCCTGGTGCCCGAGTCGCGGGACCCGAACCCGGGACGCGTCGACGTCGTCGGCGTGCTGCTGTCGGTGGTCGGCCTGGTCGCCCTGACGTACGGCATCATCGACGGCGGCGAGCACGGCTTCGGCCGCCCGGTGGTCTGGGCCGCGATCCTCGGCGGCCTGGCGGTGCTGGCCTGGTTCGTCGCGTACGAGCGGCGCAGCGACCACCCGTCGCTGGACGTGCGGCTGTTCCGGGTGCCCCGCTTCGCCGCCCCGGTGGCGATCGTCGGGCTGATCTTCTTCGCCGCGATGGGCGTGATGTTCTTCAGCTCGTTCTACCTGCAACTGGTGCGCGGCTACAGCCCGCTGGAGACCGGCCTGCTCTTCCTGCCCTTCGCGGTGGCCCAGCTCGTCTTCGCCCCGCGCAGCGCGGCGATGGTCCGCCGGTACGGCGGCAAGGCGGTCGCCGTGGTCGGGCTGGCGCTGACCGTGGTGGCGCTCGGCGCGTTCGCCTTCGTCGGCGAGAGCACCCCGATCTGGGTGGTGCTCGTCTTCTTCTTCCTCCAGGGCGCCGGAATGGCCAACATCATGCCCCCGGCCACGGAGTCGATCATGTCGGCGCTGCCGCGGGAGAAGGCCGGGGTCGGCTCGGCGGTCAGCAACACCGTCCGGCAGGTGGCCGGCGCTCTCGGCGTGGCGGTGCTCGGGTCGGTGCTCTCCGCGGTCTACCGTGCCGACGTCGACTCCGCGCTGCGGGACCTGCCCGCCGGGGCACGCGAAGCGGCCGGCGAGTCGATCTCCGGCGCGTACGCCGCGGCGGGTCAGCTCGGGCCGGCGGCGCCGCAGCTGATCGCGGTGGCCGACGACGCCTTCGTGGGCGCGATGCACTGGGCCGCGGGCCTCGCCGCCGCGGTCGCCGCGGTCGGCATCCTCGTGGTGCTGCGCTGGATGCCCGGCCGCGCCGCGGCCCCGGTGGCGGCGCCGGCACCGGCGGGTGAACCCGAGTTGGCCGGGACCGCCTAGGTTCGGGGACAATGTCCGACATGACTTCCGCCGCCGATGCTCCGCGGTCGCCCGGGCGACCGCGGAGCATCCGCGCGGACGAGGCGATCCTCGAGGCCACCCTCGACCTGCTCGCCGAGGGCAGCACGATCGAGGCTCTCTCGATCGAGTCGATCGCCGCCCGGGCCGGCGTGGGCAAGGCCACCATCTACCGGCGCTGGCCCGGCAAGGACGCATTGCTGACCGACGCGCTGCGCCGGCTCAAGGGCCAACCGCCGGCGCCGCCCGGCCGGTCGGTCCGCGACGACCTGGTGGTGCTGGTCGGCGCGGTCGGGCACAACATCGACCCGCGGGCGGCGCGGATCATGCCCTGCCTGGTGCCGCGGGTGAACCGCAGCCCGGACGAGTACCAGCTCTACCAGAGCATCATCGAGCCGCGCCGGGCGCTGATGCGGGAGGTGCTGCGCCGGGGGATCCGCACCGGCGAGCTGCGCGCCGACATCGACGTCGAGGTCACCATGGCGATGCTGACCGGCCCGATGCTGATCCAGCGGGTGCTGCGCTGGCACCCCGACCTCGACGAGGCGTCCCTGCCGGAGAAGGTCGTCGACGGCGTCCTGGACGGCATCCGCGCCCGCTGACCCCGGCCACCGCCCCGGTCCCGCACGCCGGTACGGCCACCCGGTCCCGCACGCGACACGGCCGGCGGGACCGTCACCCGGTACGGCCGGCGGGACCGTCAGCCGGTACGGCCGGTCGGACCGTCAGCCGGCCGGCGTACGCAGGCGGTGCAGGCGCAGGGCGAGCTGGACCTCCAGCGCCCGCTCCGGCTTCTGCCAGTCCGCGCCGAGCAGCTGCCCGACCCGCTCCAGCCGCTGGGTCACCGTGTTGACGTGCACGTGCAGCAGCTCGGCGGCTCGGGCCAGGCTGCCGCCCACCCCGAAGTACGCCTCCAGCGTCTTCACCAGCGCGGTGCCCCGGCGGGCGTCGTAGTCGACCACCGGCCCGATGGTGGCCGTCAGGAACCGGTCCACGTCCTTGTCGCCGCCGTCGCCGACCGCACCCAGCAGCAGCCCGACGAAACCCAGCTCGGCGGTGCTCGCGCCCTGCCCCGACCGGCCCAGCGCGCCCAGCGCGGTGAGGCAACGGTCGGCCTCGGCGAACGAGGTGGCCAGCGACGCCGGCCCCGTCGACGGGCCGCTCGCCCCGGCGGTCACCGGCCGGCCGGTCACCCGGGACAGGTCCCGGGCCACCGCCCGGGCGTTGCCGCCCGCGTCCCGGCCCGGCAGCATCAGCACCACCCGCCCGTCGCGGGCCGCCGCCAGCCCACCCCGCGTCGAGGCGTACGTGGTGGCCCACGACAGCACCCGCTGCCGGGCCGAACCCGTCGCGGCGATCGCGTCGTCGCCGACCGCCACCAGCACGTGCGGCGCGTCCAGGTCCACCCCGAGCCGGCGGGCCCGGCTGCGCAGCGCGTCGGTGTCCCGCAGCGGCCGGGCGATCAGGTCGTCGAGCAGCTCGCCCCGGACCCGCCCCTCCGCCTCGGCGACGGTGCGCCGGAACAGCAGCAGCAGCGCGGTCACCAGCGACGCCCGCTCCAGGATCCGCTGGTCGGCGTCGACCAGTTCGTCGTCGGGGCGCAGCACCAGCGCGCCCATGTTCTCCGCGCCGGCCACCACCGCGGCGTACCAGAGCGGCCCCCGGCGCACGCTGCGGCCCTCCGTACGCGACGCGGCCACCGCCTCCACCATGTCCGCCCGGTCCGGCTCGTCGATCTCGCCGACCCGGGCCAGCAGCCGGCCCTCCGCGTCCAGCGCCAGCAGCGCCCCGCCGAGCACGTCGGTGACCGCCGCGGCCACGTCCTCCACGCCGCCGCCGCGCAACACCAGCGCGGTCATCCGGTCGTGCGCCGCCGCGGCCCGCTCCACCGAGCTGCTGTGGGCCCGGATGGTGGTGTTCGCCGCCGACAGCTCCTCCAGCGCCGCCCTGGTCTCGGCGAGCAGCCGCGCGGTGTCGATCGCCACCGCCGCGTGCGCGGCGAGGGACACCAGCAGCGCCACCTCCTCCCGCACGAACGGCCGGGCCGACCGGTTGGCCGCGTAGAGCACGCCGATCGAGGTCGAGCCGAGCCGCAGCGGCACGCCCAGGATGGCCACCAGGCCCTCCTCGCCCACCCCGGCGTCGATCTCGCCGGTGTGGTGGAAGCGGTCGTCCTCCGGGTAGTTCGCCGTGACGTACGGGGCACCGGACTGGGCCACCAGGCCGCCGAGACCGGCGCCCATCGGCAGCCGCAGCCGCTGGAAGCGGGCGGAGACCGAGCCGTCGGTGACCCGCATGTAGGTGTCGCCGCGCTCGTCGTCGTTGAGCGTCATGTAGGCGACGTCCGCGCCGAGCAGGTTGCGTGCCCGGTGCACGATCGCGCGCAGCACGTCGTCGAGGTCGCGCAGCCCGGCCAGGTCGCTGACCGTGTCGTACAGGCCGGAGAGCTCGACCTCCCGGCGGCGGCGGCGTTCCAGCAGCGCGCGGACCCGCAGCGCCACCGTCTTGGCCTGCTCCAGCTCGGCGAGCCGGTCGGGCGGCAGCCCGGCGGCGCGCGCGGCGACGAGCGGCCCCTCGAACTCCACCGCGGCGGCCTCGCGGGCGAGCAGTTCCAGGAACTCCACCGGTGACGACATGACCGACATTGTGCGGCTCGCCACTAGTTCGCCGTCCAGCCCCCGTCGAGCGCGATGGACGCGCCCGTGATGAACGCCGCCGGCGGGGAGCAGAGGTACGCCACCAGCTCCGACACCTCCTCCGGCTCGATCAGCCGCTTGATCGCCGCCCGGGCCAGCATGATCTTCTCGACCACCTCCGCCTCCGGGATGCCGTGGCTGGCCGCCTGGTCGGCGATCTGGCTCTCCACCAGTGCGGTCCGCACGTACGCCGGATTGATGCAGTTGGCGGTCACGCCGTGCGCGGCGCCCTCCAGCGCCACCACCTTCGACAGCCCCTCCAGGGCGTGCTTCGCCGAGACGTACGCCGACTTGTACGGCGAGGCGCGCAGCCCGTGCACCGAGGAGATGTTGACGATCCGCCCCCAGCCCTTGGCGTACATGTGCGGCAGCGCCCGGCGGATGATCAGGAACGGCGCCTCCACCATCACCCGGTGCAGGTAGGCGAAGCGCTCCGCGGAGAACTCCTGCACCGGCGCCACGTGCTGGAGGCCCGCGTTGTTCACCACGATGTCCACGTCCGCGTCGAGCCGGTCCACCGCCTCGGCGTCCGCCAGGTCCACCCCCTCGGCCCGGCCGCCGGCCTCCGCCGCCACCGCCTTGGCCGCCTCGATGTTGCGGTCCACCACCAGGACCTTGGCGCCGGCGGCCCCGAGCCGCAGGGCACAGGCGCGGCCGATGCCGCTGCCGCCCCCGGTCACCAGGGCGGTACGACCAGCGAGGTCGACGTGTACGACGTGGGGCACCGCCACGGGTTCTGCCGTCATGGCGCATGAAGTTACGAGCTGTGTGTCCGGGCGCACATGGGGCGGCGGCACATACTCGACGGCCGGAGTGTGTGGTCCACGCGGCACATCGGCGGCGTGTCGGCGCGCCCGGCGTGTCCCCGGCACCGGGCCGTCGTCCGGCTCGGTAGGGTGTCGAACACACGTACTGCTGACGGCTGGGGGAGGAGGCGGCGTGCGGGTGCTCGGCGTCGACCCGGGGCTGACCCGGTGCGGGGTCGGCGTGGTCGAGGGCGTGCCGGGGCGGCCCTGCACGTTGGTCGCCTACTACGTCGTCTACACCGACCCCGGCGACGAGCTGCCGCTGCGTCTGCTGCACCTGGACCGCTCGCTCACCGACCTGGTCGCCGAGCACCGGCCGGACAGTGTCGCCGTCGAGCGGGTGTTCAGCCAGCACAACGTCCGCACGGTGATGGGCACCGCCCAGGCCAGCGGGATCGCCGTGCTCGCCGGCGCCCGCGCCGGACTGCCCGTGCAGACCTACACGCCCAGCGAGGTGAAGGCGGCCGTGACCGGTTCCGGTCAGGCCGACAAGGCCCAGATGACGGCCATGGTCACCCGGCTGCTGCGGCTGCCCGAGCCGCCGAAGCCGGCGGACGCCGCCGACGCCCTCGCCCTGGCCATCTGTCACGTGTGGCGCGGCGGGACGCGCTCCAAGCTGGCCGCCGCGGCCGACCGGGTACGACGAGGAGGAGCCAGATGATCGCCAGCGTGCGCGGGGTGGTGACCGCGACCGGTCCGGACCACGCGGTCGTGGAGGTCGGCGGGGTGGGCCTGGCGGTGCAGTGCGCCCCCGGCACCCTCGCCGAGCTGCGGGTCGGCCAGCCCGCCCGGCTGGCCACCAGCCTGGTCGTCCGGGAGGATTCGCTCACCCTCTACGGCTTCGCCGACGACGACGCCAAGCAGCTCTTCGAGCTGCTGCAGACCGCCAGCGGGGTCGGCCCCCGGCTGGCCCAGGCCGTGCTCGCCGTGCACACCCCCGACGCGGTACGCAAGGCGATCGCCAACGCCGACACCGCCGCGCTGACCCGGGTGCCCGGCATCGGCAAGAAGGGCGCCGAGCGCCTGGTCCTGGAGCTGCGCGACCGGGTCGGCCCGGTCCCGGTCGGCGCCGACGGGGCGGCCGGGGTGACCGGCGGGGCGTGGCCCGAGCAGGTGCGGCAGGCGCTGGTCGGGCTGGGCTGGACGGCCGGGCAGGCCGACCAGGCGGTCGCCGCGGTGGCGGAGACCGTCGACGGTGACGTGCCGCCCGTGCCGGTGCTGCTCAAGCAGGCCATCCGACTGCTGGGCCGCACCCGGTGACCGGTCCCGACGGCAACCTGGTCTCCGCCTACGTCAACGACGCGGAACTGGACGCGGAGGCCAGCGTCCGGCCGAAGCGGCTGGAGGAGTTCATCGCCCAGCACCGCGTGCGCGACCAGCTCGACCTGCTGCTCCAGGGCGCGATGCGGCGCGGCTCCCCGCCCGATCACATCCTCCTCTCGGGCCCGCCTGGCCTTGGGAAGACGACGTTGGCCAACATCGTCGCCGCCGAGCTGGGTTCGGGCATCCGGGTGACCAGCGGCCCGGCGATCGAGCGTTCGGGCGACCTGGCGGCCATCCTGACCAGCCTCGCCGAGGGCGACGTGCTCTTCATCGACGAGATCCACCGGATCGCCAAGCCGGCCGAGGAGCTGCTCTACAGCGCGATGGAGGACTTCCGGGTCGACGTGATCGTCGGCAAGGGCCCGGGCGCGACCGCCATCCCGCTGGACGTCGAGCCGTTCACCCTGGTCGGCGCGACCACCCGCTCGGGCCTGCTGACCGGGCCGATGCGGGACCGCTTCGGCTTCGTCGCGCACCTCGACTTCTACTCCCCGGCCGACCTGGAGGTGCTGCTGCGCCGGTCGGCCCGGATCCTCGGCGTGCCGATCACCGACGAGGGCGCCGCGGAGGTCGCCGGCCGTTCCCGGGGCACCCCCCGGATCGCCAACCGCCTGCTGCGCCGGGTCCGCGACTTCGCCGAGGTCCGCGCCGACGGCGTGGTCACCCTGGAGACCGCCCGGGCGGCCCTGAAGGTGTACGACGTCGACGCGCTCGGCCTGGACCGGCTGGACCGGGCGGTGCTGACCGCGCTGGTCGACTCGTTCCGGGGCGGGCCGGTCGGCCTGTCCACCCTCGCCGTGGCGGTGGGGGAGCAGCCGGACACGGTCGAGGAGGTGTGCGAGCCGTTCCTGGTCCGGGCCGGCCTGCTGGCCCGTACGCCGCGCGGCCGGGTCGCCACCGAGGCTGCCTGGCGGCACTTGGGGCGTACGCCACCGAATGGTACATTTGGCACGGATGCCCCTGTCGCGCCCGATCTGTTCTCTGCGGATGCTGATCAGCCGTGATGCGAACGTGATCTGTGCCGCATTCGGCGTTCCCAGGTGCAGGGATTAGACTCGCGCCGGTCTGTACAGGACGTGAGAATCCGCCTCCGCTCCGGCACACCCGTGCCGGGTCGGCGGCCAATGGGAAGGTCTTTCACCGTGCTTTACGCAGCAGAGGGCGGCGGGGGTGCCGGCAGCCTGACGCCGATCCTCATGATCGCTCTGCTCTTCGGCGTCATGTACTTCATGATGATCCGCCCCCAGCAGAAGCGCCGCCGCGAGGCGGCGGACATGCAGTCCGCCCTCGCCCCCGGCGACGAGGTGGTCACGATCGGCGGGCTCTACGGCACGGTTACCGGGGTGGACGACGACACCGTCCTGCTGGAGGTCGCGCCCGGTGTGCAGACCCGGTACGCCCGCCCGGCGATCGCCCGGGTGGTCAGCCAGGCGGAGCGTCCCGCCGAGCCGGCCGCCGAGGACGCGGACGCCGTCAAGGAGTGAGGCGTCGCTCCCGCCCCGGGGCGGCGGTCGCCGGCTCGCGGTGACCGCCGTGCCGGAAGGGGCAGCGGAGACGACGTGAAAACTGGATAGTTGGGCCCGACGGCGGGAGCCGGCACGTCCACGCTCCGCTCGGCGCCCCCGCGCCGCGACGTCGGGGCCCGCGCGCCGGCCTCCGACGCCGGCCCGTCAGGATCGCCGGCCGCACCGGCCGACACCCGCCGCACCAGCGGCGCGACCGTACAGGGAGACAGGACAGCCGTGGCACCACCTCAGGGACAGATGCGCCCCGGACGGCAACTGGCCGTGCTCGGGCTCATCTTCGTCGTCCTCTATCTTTTGGTGTTCTTCGCGGGCGGCGCCAGCGGCGGCCTGAAGGACCGGCTGGAGCCCAAGCTCGGCCTGGACCTCGTCGGTGGCACCCGGCTGACGCTGGAGGCGACCAACACCGTCGACGGCCGGGCCCCGACGGCGGAGAACCTCGAGGAGGCCCGCCAGATCATCGAGAGCCGCGTCAACGCCTTCGGCGTCGCCGAGGCCGAGGTGGTCACCGAGGGCAACCGCAACATCGTGATCTCCCTCCCCGGTGAGAACCGCGACATCACCGAGGTCGGCAGCGCCGCCGAGCTGCGCTTCCGCAAGCTGCTCAAGGCCGCCGACGGCAGCGGCGCGGCCGCCGCCCCGGCGCCGACCGCCACCCCGGCGCCGTCCGGCAGCGCGACCCCGGCCCCGTCGGGCAGCGCGAAGCCCTCGGGCAGCGCCTCCCCGTCCGGCACCGCCGGGCCGAAGGTGACCCCGTCGGCGAGCGGCGGCCAGGGCGGCATGGCGCCGGCGCCGAGCGCCAGCCCGTCGGCGTCGGCTCCGGCCTCGCCGAGCGCCGCGGCGCCCTCGCCCAGTGCGAGCAGCCAGCCGGTGCCGCAGAGCGTCGAGGAGCAGCGCAAGGCCGTCGAGCAGAAGGTCGGCGCCGCCGCCTGGGCCGCCGCGAGCGGCCTCCAGGCACCGGCCGACCTGACCGCCGACCCGTCGCTGGCGGAGAAGCTCAAGCCGTTCGCCGCCCTCGACCCGCGCGAGGTCGCGGTGCTGCCGGCGCAGATGCAGTTCAACGTGCCGCAGATCAGCTGCGCCCAGCTCGACAAGCGGCCGCCGGCGTCGATCTCCGCCCCCGACCAGCAGGTGGTCGCCTGCGAGGACGGCGCCGCGAAGTACCTGCTCGACCAGGCGAAGGTGCTCGGCACCGACGTCGACGACGCCAACGCGGTGCTCGACCAGACCAGCCAGTGGGTGGTCAGCCTGGACTTCTCCGGCCCGGGCCAGGACAAGTGGACCAACCTGACCCGCGAGGCGTTCAACAACGAGGGCCAGGCCTGCGACGCCACCGCGCTCGGCCAGGACGGCAAGTGCCGCGTCGCCGTCGTGCTGGACAACGAGATCGTCTCCTCGCCCGAGATCCAGGGCGTGCTGACCGGCAACTCGCAGATCACCGGCAACTTCACCCAGAAGGACGCCAGCACCCTCGCGGGCCAGCTCCGCTACGGCGCGCTGCCGGTCACCTTCGAGGAGCAGGAGTCGCAGAACGTCACCGCCACCCTGGGCGCCAGCCACCTGCGGGCCGGTCTCCTCGCGGCGGGCATCGGCATGCTGCTGGTCATCATCTACTCGTTCTTCTACTACCGCCTGCTCGGCTCGGTGATCTTCCTGAGCCTGATCCTGTCGGCGCTGCTGGTCTTCGGCGCGCTGGTGGTGCTCGGCCGGCAGATCGGCTTCACCCTCACCCTCGCCGGCATCGCCGGCATGATCGTCTCGCTCGGTGTGGCGGCGGACTCGTTCGTCATCTACTTCGAGCGGCTCAAGGACGAGATCCGGGAGGGGCGCAGCCCCCGCAGCGCCGTGCCGCGCGCCTGGATCCGGGCCCGCCGGACGATCATCTCGGCCAACGCGATCACGCTGATGTCGGCGGTGGTGCTCTACGTGGTCTCGGTCGGCGCGGTGAAGGGCTTCGCCTTCGCCCTCGGCCTGGCGACCGTGCTGGACCTGGTCGTGGTCTTCCTCTTCCGGCACCCGATCATGACGATGTTCGCCCGCACCCGGGCGTTCCTGTCCCCGCGGGTCAGTGGTCTCGGGCGGGCGCTTCCGGCCCGGACGGCCGACGAGGCCAAGCCCCGCAACCCGCGCGTGAAGGAGGCCTGAGATGGCAAAGAGTGGTCTCGCGAGCCGCCTCTACCGCGGCGAGGCCGGCCTCGACATCATCGGCCGGCGCAAGCTCTGGTTCGCCGTCGCCGGCACGCTGATCCTGCTGGCGCTCCTCAGCTTCGGGCTGCGCGGGTTCCACCTCGGCATCGAGTTCGCCGGCGGCAACTCGTTCCAGGTCCCGGCCAGCGTCGGCACCATGGAGCAGACCGAGGCGAAGGTCAAAACGGCCCTCGCCACGGCCGGCGACGGCGCCAACGTGGTCACCACGCAGAAGGTCGGCGGCACCGGCGGCGACTTCTACGAGGTGCGCACCACGCAGCTCAGCGCCGAGCAGGCCAACGCCGTCAAGGTCGAGATCGCCGAGGAGTTCGGCATCGACCCCACCACCATCAGCGGCAACCAGGTCAGCGAGGCGTGGGGCAGCCAGGTCACCTCCCGGGCGATGCTCGGTCTGGTCATCTTCATCGCGCTGGTGATGGTCTACCTGATCCTGCGGTTCGAGTGGCGGATGGCGGTCGCCGCCGTCTCCTCGCTGATCATGAACCTGATCCTCACCGCCGGCGTCTACTCGCTGGTCGGCTTCGAGGTCACCCCGTCGACGGTCATCGGCTTCCTCACGATCCTGGGCTTCGCGCTCTACGACGTGGTGGTGGTCTTCGACAAGGTGCAGGAGAACACCCGCGGCATCACCGCGAACAACAACCAGACGTACGGCGAGGCGGCCAACCTGGCGATCAACCAGAGCCTCATGCGGTCGCTGAACACCTCGGTGGTGGCGCTGCTGCCGGTCGGTGGTCTGCTCTTCATCGGTGCCGGCCTGCTCGGCGCGGGCACCCTGAAGGACCTCGGCCTGGTGCTCTTCGTCGGTATGGCGGTGGCGTTCCTGACCTCGATCCTGCTGGCCACGCCGCTGCTGGTGCTGCTCAAGAACTACGAGCCGCGGATCCAGGCGCACAACAAGCGGGTGCTGGCCCGCCGGGGCGCGATCGCCCGCGGCGAGGTCACCCCGAAGGGTGCGCCCCGCACCGGGGAGGCCGCGGACGAGCCGGTCGACCCGGAATCGGCGGCGCTGGCCGGCGCCGCGCCGAAGGTGGGCGCGCGGCCGGCGGGGAAGCGGTCGACCGGCGTCCGGGGCGGGCGTCCGGCCGGCGGCGGCAACCGGCCGGGCGGCGGAAAGCGGCGCTGACCTGGGCCGGAGACACCCGGTAGGAATCGAACCGGCGGCGTCCTTCATGCTGTGCGAGCAGCAGGGAGGACGCCGTCGTCGTGGAAGGGGAGCGGACTGCCGTGACGGAGACCCACAGCACCGGGGTACGGGGAGACAGCGGCCCGGAGGCCGCGAAGCTGGTGGCCAGCCGGGTGCTCGACGTGCCCGACTTCCCCAAGCCCGGTGTCATGTTCAAGGACCTGATGCCGCTGTTCGCCGACGGTGAGGCGTTCCGCCAGGTGGTCGACGAGATCGTCGCGTACCACGGGCGGGACTCGTTCGACGCCGTCGTCGGCATGGAGGCGCGCGGGTTCGTGGTCGCGGCAGCCGTCGCGTACGCGACCGGGGTCGGCGTGGTGCCGGTGCGCAAGGCCGGGAAGCTGCCCCGCCCGGCGTACTCGGCCTCCTACGACCTGGAGTACGGCCAGGCCACCCTGGAGGTGCACCAGGACGCGTTCACGGCCGGGCACCGGGTGCTGGTGGTCGACGACGTGCTGGCCACCGGCGGCACCGCCGAGGCGACGCTGGACCTGGTGGAGCGGGCCGGGGGCACCGTGGCCGGCTTCACCGTGCTGCTGGAACTCGGCTTCCTCGGCGCGCGGGAGCGGTTGTCGCCGCGCCCGGTGCATGCCCTGCTGACCGTTTGAGCACCCCGACCGTCGGGCGGACCCGGTGCGGTCCGTCCGGCGGAGCGGCGGCGCACCGTGCGTGCGGGTAGCATTGCCCTTTGCTGACCGGGCGGGGGCCCGTCCGGACGGCGCGAGACCAGGCCGACCGGCGCACGGTCGGTGTATTCCCGGCGAGCGGTGAGGAGGCCGGTGTCCCACGATGTCGCCCCTCCGGTGGAGGGCACGGTGCACCCGACAGGCGACGCGGACGGCTCGGTGACCGCACGGAACGGTGACGCGCCGACCCGGGGCGCGGGCTCCGGCAACGGCTCCGGCGTGACCGGTCCGGCCGACACCGCGCGGTCCGGCGCGACGGCCGGCCCGGCCGGTGGCGCGGGCGCGGCGACCGAGGGGGTCGTGCTCCCGTTCCCCGCCGACGGTGATCCCCTGCCCAGCGCCGGCTTCGCGCTCTCCACCGCGCCCACCGGCCGCCGCGTCCGGGCCAGGCTGGCGCGGTTCAACGCGCCGTGGCAGTCCTCGCAGGTCAGCGAGGTGCTCGAGCCGCTGATCTCGACCCATCGGGACGCCCACCCCAAGGCCGACGCGCGGCTGCTCCAGCGTGCCTTCGACACCGCGGCCCGCTGGCACTCGGGGCAGTACCGCAAGTCCGGCGACCCCTACATCACCCATCCGCTCGCGGTGGCCACCATCCTGGCCAACCTCGGGATGGACACCACCACCCTGGTCGCCGCGCTGCTGCACGACACCATCGAGGACACGGAATACACGCTCGACCAGATGCGCGCCGACTTCGGCGGCGAGGTCGCGCTGCTCGTCGACGGGGTCACCAAGCTCGACAAGGTCAAGCTGGGCGACGCGGCCAAGGCCGAGACGATCCGCAAGATGGTCGTCGCGATGGCCAAGGACCCGCGGGTGCTGGTGATCAAGCTGGCCGACCGGCTGCACAACATGCGTACCCTCACCTTCCTGCCCCGTCCGAAGCAGGAGCAGAAGGCGAAGGAGACGCTGGAGATCCTGGCCCCGCTGGCTCACCGGCTGGGTATGAACACCATCAAGTGGGAGCTGGAGGACCTCGCCTTCGGGACGCTCTTCCCGAAGCGGTTCGAGGAGATCAACCGGCTGATCGGGGAGCACCAGCCGCAGCGCGAGGCGCTGCTGCGTCAGGTGACCCAGAAGGTGCAGACCGACCTGAAGGCCGCCAAGATCAAGGCGGAGACCACCGGGCGGCCGAAGCACCTCTACTCGATCTACCAGAAGATGATCGTGCGGGGTCGCGACTTCAACGACATCTACGATCTGGTCGGGGTGCGGATCCTGGTCGACACGGTGCGGGACTGCTACGCGGCGCTGGGCGTGATCCACGCCAACTGGCAGCCGGTGCCGGGCCGGTTCAAGGACTACATCGCGATGCCCAAGTTCAACATGTACCAGTCGTTGCACACGACGGTCATCGGGCCCACCGGCAAGCCGGTGGAGATGCAGATCCGCACGTACGCGATGCACCGCACCGCCGAGTTCGGCATCGCCGCGCACTGGAAGTACAAGGAGCACAAGGGCACCCAGATCGTCGGCCCGCCGGCGCACATCGACGAGATGACCTGGCTGCGCCAGCTGCTGGACTGGCAGCGGGAGGCGGCCGACCCGAGCGAGTTCCTCGACGCGCTGCGCTTCGACCTGTCCAGCCAGGAGGTCTACGTCTTCACCCCGAAGGGTGACGTCATCCCGCTGCCGACCGGGTCGACGCCGGTGGACTTCGCGTACGCGGTGCACACCGAGGTCGGGCACAAGTGCATCGGGGCGCGGGTCAACGGCAAGCTGGTGCCGTTGGAGTCGACGCTGTCCAACGGCGACGTGATCGAGATCTTCACGTCGAAGTCCGAGACGGCCGGGCCGACGCAGGACTGGCTGGGCTTCGTCAAGAGCCCTCGGGCGCGCACGAAGATCCGTCAGTACTTCAACAAGGAGCGGCGCGAGGAGGCGATCGAGGCCGGCAAGGACGCGATCGTCAAGGCGATGCGCAAGCAGGGCATGCCGTTGCAGCGGATGCTCACCTCGGACGCGCTGATGTCGATCGCCCGGGACCTGCACCTGGCCGACGTCGCCTCGCTCTATGCCGCGGTCGGCGACAGCCAGGTCTCCGCCCAGTCGGTGGTGCAGAAGCTGATGGCCGCGTACGGCGGCGAGGAGGGCGCGGCGGAGGACATCGCCGAGACCGCCGTCGCCACCCGGCCGCCGCGCAGCCGGCAGAGCAGCGCGGACCCGGGCGTCGTGGTCCGCGGGGTCAGCGACGTGTGGATCAAGCTGGCGCGCTGCTGCACCCCCGTCCCGCCGGACTCGGTCTTCGGCTTCGTGACCCGCTCCGGCGGGGTGAGCGTGCACCGCGACGACTGCGCCAACGCCGAGGACCTGCGGGCGCAGAACGAGCGGGTGGTCGAGGTGAGCTGGAAGCTCACGTCCGCGTCGACGTTCCTGGTCGCCATCCAGGTCGAGGCGCTGGACCGGCACAAGCTCCTCGCCGACGTCACCCGGGTGCTCTCCGACGAGCGGGTCAACATCCTCTCCGCGACGGTCACCACCACCCGCGACCGGGTGGCGGTGAGCCGGTTCAGCTTCGAGATGGCCGACCCGAAGCACCTGGGCCACCTGCTGGCCGCGGTCCGCAAGGTCGACGGCGTCTTCGACGCCTACCGCGTCACCTCCGGCGCCTGACCCACCCACCCCAACCCCACCCCACCCCCACCCCCAACCCCACCCCACCCTGCCCCGCTACGCACCCGCGCCCCCTCGCCGCGGCGATCTTGCACTTTCGGCCCTCGATATGCGTAGGTCACCCCTTTTGTCGGGGCGCAAAGTGCAAGATCGCGAGGATGGGGGCGGGGGCGGGGCATGGGGGAGGGAGGGGGTGAGATAGCGAAGCGCCCGCCGGCGGGGCCGGCGGGCGCTCGTCGTACGGGTGGGCGGTCAGCCCTGGGGGGCGCTCATGGTGAGCTTCTTGATGGTGATCTCCTTCTTCGGGTGACCACCGCCGGCCTGCTGCGCGAACGCCTTGTCGTCGCCCGCCGCCGCGACCTGCTTGACGATGTCCATGCCACCGGTGATGGTGCCCAGGACGGTGTAGTTCGGGTCCAGCGGCGAGTCGCCGTAGACGATGAAGAACTGGCTGCCCGTGCTGGCCGGGCCGGCGTTGGCCATCGCGATCACGCCCTCCGGGTACGGCGGGCGCTTGTCGGTGGGCAGGTTCTCCTCGGCGAGCCGGTAGCTCGGGCCGCCGGTGCCGTCGGTCTCCCGCCAGCCCTTGCCGGTCGCGCTCGGGTCGCCGCACTGGAGCACCTTGATGCCCTCGGTCACCAGCCGGTGGCACTTGCTGTTGTCGAAGAAGTTCTTCTCCGCCAGGTGCGTGAAGCTGCCCGCGGTGCAGGGCACCGCCGCCCGGTCGACCTTGGCGGTGATCGGACCGAGGTTGGTGTCGATCGTCATCGTCTGGGTGCCGGTGTTCGACTGCTGCGCGGCCGGCAGCCCGACGTCCTTGATCTGCTTGGTCCGCTGGTCGGCGGGCAGCTCGGTCCACGCGCACTGCACGTTGTCGGCCGCCGGCCCGGCGGTGTCGGTCTTGTCGTCGTCGCCGCCCAGCGTGGTGGCGAGCCACACGGTGCCGGCGATGACGAGCACCAGGACCGACGCGGCTCCCACGATCGCCTGGGTCTGCCGGCGCTTGCGGGCCCTGGCCGCGCGCTCGGCCATCTCCTTCTCGAGCCGGGCGCGGGCCGCCGCGCGCTGCCGCTCTCTGGTGGACGTCACGCCTGGATCCTCCTGGGCTGTCTCGGCGCGGTCGGTGCCGCTGAGGTTGGTGGGACGGCCGGGTCAGCCGGCGCTGGGGCTGGCCGCCGGGACGCCGGACGGCGTCGCCGCCGGAGTCGACGCCCCCTGCGCCACGGGCTCACCGACGGTCAGGCTCTGGACGACCACGTCGTCGTCCTTGGGCTTGACCTTGGCCCCCGTCCCATTGTCCACGGTCGGCTTGGCACCGATCTTCTCCACCACGTCGATCCCGCCGGTGACCCGGCCGATGATCGGGTACTTCGGGTCGGCCGTGGTGAAGTCCTCGAAGAAGATCAGGAACTGGCTCGCGTTGGCGCCCGGCGGGTTGGCGATCATCGCGACCGTGCCCTTCGGGTACGTCGCGGGCTGGCCGGGCGCGGGGCTCGCCGACGGCGACGGCGCGGGGGTGGGGACGTTCTCGTCGTAGAACGAGTACGTCGGGCCGCCCAGGCCGGTGCCGCTCGGGTCGCCGCAGCGCACGGCGCCCTCGGCGGTGATCTCGTGGCACTTGGTGTTGTCGTAGAACGACCGGCTGGCCAGGTGGGCGATGCTCGCCGCGGCGCACGGGGCGGCGGCGAGGTCCAGCTCGACGGTGACCGGGGCACCCTGGTTGGTGGTGACCGTCATCGGGCGCACGCCGGACGTGGGCAGCCCCTGGGTCGCCGGGGTGCCGACGTCCTTGAGGTTGGTGTTCGCGGTGGCGTCCTGCGGGGTCCAGAGGCACACGTCTTCGGCGGCCGTGTTCTCCTTCGGGTCGTCGTCGAAGGCGCCCAGCCCCCACGCCGAGCCGACCACGATCAGCGCGAGGACGACGGTGACGCCGACACCGGCCTGGATCTGCCGGCGACGCTTGGCGGCGGCGGCCCGGCGGGCGAGCTGCCGGTCGAGCTTGGCACGCGCCAGTTTGCGCTGCCGGTCCCTGCTGGAAGCCACCCGTGCTCCCCTTCCTCTACCCTGGTCGTCACCGGTGGTCGGGCGTCCTGCGCCCGTTCGGCGGCAGGTGCGCCACGCCACACGCCCGCCAGAGTGTACGGCTACCGGCTGGGAAAGTGGTGTACGAGGTCCAGGGCTGCGTCTATCGGGACGCGTCACTGTGGCGAACGGGGCCTCCGGGGCGGATGCGGCGAACCCGGTCGCGCCGCCGGTTAGGCTGCTGGCAGGACCCGACAGCTCGACGGAAGGGGAGCGGACGTGCTCGTGGCCGGCTTTCCCGCGGACGCCTTCGGCACCAACTGCTACGTGGTCGCCGCCGCGCCGGGGGAGCAGTGCGTGGTGGTCGACCCCGGCATCGGGGTGCTCGACCGGCTCGACGCGCTGCTGGCCGAGCATCGGCTGCACCCGGCCGCGGTGCTGCTCACCCACGGCCACCTCGACCACACGTTCTCGGTCGCGCCGGTCTGCGGCGCCCGTGGGATCACCGCGTACGTGCACCCGGGCGACCGGGAGATGCTCGCCGACCCGGCCAAGGGGCTCTCCGCGGACCTCACCTCGCTCTTCGGCGGACGGCTGCCGTACACGGAGCCCGAGGACGTCGCGGAGCTGACCGACGGCGCCACGCTCGCCCTCGCCGGGCTGGAGATCACCGTCGACCACGCCCCGGGCCATACCGGCGGGTCGGTGCTCTTCCGGCTGCCGGCCGCGGGTTCGCCCTGGGAGGCGGAGCAGCTCTGCCTCTCCGGCGACGTCCTGTTCGCCGGCTCCATCGGCCGCACCGACCTGCCGGGCGGCAGCATGCCGACGATGATCAGCAGCCTGCGGGACAAGATCCTCCCACTGGCGGACGACACCGTCGTGCTGCCCGGCCACGGCCCCGCGACCACCATCGGCCGCGAGCGCGCGACCAACCCGTACCTCATCGAGGTGGCGGGTGGCGACGGCGCGCGACCGGCCGCCCCCGCCCGCGGCCTGTAGCCGGCCGCACCGAGCCTTCGCCCCCGCGGCCTGTAGCCGGCCGCACCGAGCCTTCGTCCCGCGGCCTGTAGCCGGCCGCACCAGCCTTCGCCCGCGCGGACCGCGCGGGTCTGCGAACGGAGCATCATGAGCAAGCCCACGCCCATCTCCGGCTTCCCGGAGTGGACGCCCGCCCAGCGGATGATCGAGCAGTACGTCCTCGACCGGATCCGGGACACCTTCGAGCTGTACGGCTTCGCGCCGCTGGAGACCCGCGCGGTGGAGCCGCTGGACCAGTTGCTGCGCAAGGGGGAGACCTCGAAGGAGGTCTACCTGATCCGGCGGTTGCAGGCCGACGCCGACGGCCCGACCGGGGACGACGCGCTCGGCCTGCACTTCGACCTGACCGTGCCGTTCGCCCGGTACGTGCTGGAGAACGCCGGCAAGCTGCAGTTCCCGTTCCGCCGCTACCAGATCCAGAAGGTGTGGCGGGGTGAGCGGCCGCAGGAGGGGCGCTACCGCGAGTTCCTCCAGGCGGACATCGACATCGTCGACCGGGACACTCTGGCCGCCCACCACGAGGCGGAGATGCCGCTGGTGATCGGCGACGCGCTGCGCTCGCTGCCGATCCCGCCGGTACGGATCCAGGTCAACAACCGCAAGATCTGCGAGGGCTTCTACCGGGGCATCGGCCTGACCGACCCGGAGGCGGCGCTGCGCGCGGTGGACAAGCTCGACAAGATCGGCCCGGCGAAGGTGGCCGAGCTGCTCGCCGAGACCGCCGGGGCGAGCGAGTCGCAGGCCAAGGCATGCCTGGCGCTGGCGGAGATCTCCGCCCCGGACGCCTCCTTCGCCGACGCCGTCCGTGCCCTCGGCGTCACCGACCCGCTGCTGGACGAGGGGATCGAGGAGCTGGTCCGGGTGGTGGAGACCGCCGCCGAGCACTCCCCGGGGCTGTGCGTGGCCGACCTGCGCATCGCGCGCGGCCTGGACTACTACACCGGCACCGTCTACGAGACGCAGCTCGTCGGCTACGAGCGGTTCGGCTCGATCTGCTCCGGCGGCCGCTACGACAACCTGGCCAGCTCCGGCGCCGCCCGGTTCCCGGGGGTGGGCATCTCGATCGGGGTGACCCGGCTGCTCGGGCTGCTCTTCGGCGCCGGCGCGCTGTCGGTGTCGCGGGACGTGCCGACCTGCGTCCTGGTCGCGGTGACCAGCGAGGAGCAGCGGCCGGCCAGCAACCGGGTGGCCGAGGCGCTGCGTCGGCGGGGCGTGCCGACGGAGGTGTCGCCGAGCGCGGCGAAGTTCGGCAAGCAGATCCGCTACGCCGAGCGGCGGGGCATTCCGTACGTCTGGTTCCCGGGGGCGGACGGGGCCGCCGACGAGGTGAAGGACATCCGTTCGGGTGAGCAGGTCGCGGCGGCGGCGGGGGAGTGGACGCCGCCCCGGGCGGACCTCAAGCCGCTGGTCAGCTGAGTCGCTACTGGCGCGTACGGACGATCGGACCTACGGTAGCGTAAGTTACGCCACCGTAGGGAGATCGTCGTGACCGTGCTCAGCCAGACCGCTCTGCTCCTCGAACTGGAGCCCGTCGTCGAGAAGAACCTCGACCGGCACCTGTCCATGGCGAAGGAATGGTTTCCGCACGAGTACGTCCCGTGGAGCGAGGGGCGCACCTTCGACGGGCCGCTCGGCGGCGAGGCGTGGGCGGAGACCGACTCGACCATCCCCGACGTGGCCCGCACCGCGCTCATCGTCAACCTGCTGACCGAGGACAACCTGCCCTCGTACCACCACGAGATCGCCACCCTCTTCGGCCGGGACGGCGCCTGGGGGACCTGGGTGCACCGGTGGACCGCCGAGGAGGGGCGGCACGGCACCGCCATCCGCGACTACCTGACCGTCACCCGGGCGGTCGACCCGGTGGCCCTGGAGCGGGCCCGGATGACGCACATGTCCGCCGGCTACCAGAACGCCCACGACGACGAGGTGCTGCACTCGCTGGCGTACGTCTCGTTCCAGGAACTGGCGACCCGGATCTCGCACCGCAACACCGGCCGGGTCACCGGCGACCCGGCCTGCGAGGCGCTGCTCGCCCGGGTCGCGGCCGACGAGAACCTGCACATGGTGTTCTACCGCAACCTGCTGGCGGCGGCCTTCGAGCTGGCGCCCGGCCAGGCGATGCGGGCGGTCGCCGACGTGGTGGCCGACTTCCAGATGCCGGGCAACGGCATCGAGGGCTTCGCCCGCAAGTCCGTGGCGATCGCCCTCGCCGGCATCTACGACCTGCGCCAGCACCGCGACGAGGTGGTCGTCCCGGTGCTGCGCCAGTGGGACGTCTTCAACGTGACCGGCCTGGACGCCGACGGCGAGGCCGCCCGCGACCAGATCGCCGCCCACCTCGACGACCTGGAGCGCGCCGCGTCCCGCTTCGAGGAGAAGCGCGCGGCCCGCGCCGCCCGCCTCGCCGCCCGCTGACCGTCCCGGCCGCCGGGTCCCCGGACGTGGCCGTCGCTGGCTCTCTCGACGACGACCACGCCCGAAGCGTCTCTCCCGCCCGCCCCGCCCCCCACTCCCGCGATCTTGCACTTTGTGCCCGGGCGAAAGCCGCAATTGCGGCGTATCGCGGGCCGAAAGTGCAAGATCGGCGGGTCGAGGGGGTGTGGGGGGTGGGGTCAGGCGGGTTGGTCCAGGGGGTAGAGGAGGCAGGTGGAGGTGGCGTGGGCGACGAGGCGGGACTGGGCGTCGAGCAGTCTCGCCTCGGCCAGCGCCGTGCGGCGGCCACGCTGTAGCACGGTGCCCTCGCAGCGCAGGGTGCCGCTCGCGACGGTGACGGGGCGCAGGAACTTCACGTTCAGGTCCAGCGAGGTGTAGCCGACCCCGGCCGGCAGCGTGGTGTGCACCGCGCAGGCCGCCGCCGTGTCGAGCAGGGTGGAGAGGACCCCGCCGTGCACGGTGCCGAGCGGGTTGTAGTGGAACTCCTGGGGGACCAGCTCGACGGCCACCCGGCCCTCGTCGGCCTCCATCCGGGACATGTCGACCAGATGCATGATCGGCGGCGCCGCGAGCTCCCCGGCGATCATCGCGCGGAGCAGCTCCAGGCCGCTGCGCCGGCCGAGGTGCGCGACGTTGATGCCCGGGTCGGACCAGGAGAAGGTACGGCTGCGTGCCGGGTCCTGCGTCTGTGTCATGGACTCAGCCTGGCAGTGCGTTGCTGAGTCTGTCAATCAGACCTAGCCTGGAGCGCATGAGACCCGCGGCGCTGGACTGGTCGATCGAGAACTGCACGATCGCCCGCGCGATGGAGGTCCTCGGCGAGCGGTGGACGCTGGTCGTCCTGCGCGAGGTCTTCAACGGCATCCGCCGCTTCGACGACATGCGCGTCCGCACCGGCATTCCCCGGCAGGTGCTCACCAACCGGCTGGCGATGCTGGTGGAGCGGGGCGTGCTGCGGCGCGAGCCCTACCGCGAGCCGGGCAGCCGGGTGCGTCACGAGTACCGGCTGACCGACATGGGACTCGACCTGTGGCCGGTGCTGGTCGCCGTCCTCGGCTGGGGCGACCGCTACCTGGCCGACCCGGCCGGCTCGCCGTTGACCGTCGCGCACCGCGACTGCGGCGCCGAGGTGCACGTCGAGCTGCGCTGCGAGCGCGGCCACGAGGTGGCCCGGCCCCGCGACGTGGTGCCGCGCCCGGGGCCTGGGGCGCGCCGCCGCGTGGGGTGAGCGCGCGGCGACGCGCGGACGGTGGTCGCCGCCCGCGCGTCAGCTCCGGCGCGCTACCAGCCGAATCCGGCGGCGTACGAGACGCTCGCGAGGACCTGCTGCCCGCTGGTGTTCGGGTGGAAGTAGTCCCAGCTGGAGAGCTGGTTGAGGGTGAACGGGTAGCCGAACACGGCGTTGTCGTCGAAGTCGCAGTTCGGGCCGTACGCCGCGCAGGCCTGGGCGAGCTGGGTGTTGTAGTCGACCACCCGCTGGCGTACCCGGTTGCGCCGGTCGACGTCCGCCTGGGCGGTGGAGGTCGGGTTGGCGAGCATCGACTGGCAGATGCCGAACAGGGACCAGGCGCTGCGGGCGCTGCCGCTGTCCTTGCCGACGGACCAGAGCCGGTGGATGTCCGGCACGCTGATCACCTGCACCCGGGCGTTGGGTAGCCCCGTCTTGAGGCGGTTGAGCGCGGCGTCGATGTTGGCCCGGTAGGTGGCCACCGAGGTCATCCCCGCCTCCGTGCCCGTGCAGGCGTCGTTGGCGCCGATCAGCATCGTGACGTAGTCGACGCCCTGGCTGACGGCGGTGCCGGCCTGGCCGTACATGTCGGCGGACTTGGCGCCGCTGCGGGCGTCGTTGTGGTTGCGACCGTTGATGGCCGCGTTGGTCGCGCGGATGCGCAGGTAGTGACTGTTCACCGTGGAGTAGTCGCCGGTGCTGAAGGACCGGGAGGTGCAGTCGCTGTACCAGCCGCACGCGTTGAAGCCGCGGGTGATCGAGTCGCCGAGGCTGGCCATCGAGTTCGGGGGCGGGCCGGGGTCGGCGGCGGCCGGAGTGCCGGCCAGCAGGACGAGGGTGGTGAGCGCGGCGAGGGGGACGAGCAGCCGTCGGATGGACTTCATGATGGCCTCCGGGTCGCGGGTGCCGAGGGTGATGGTGCGGTGAACAGAGCGTATAGACAGACGTCTGTGTCCACAATGTTTCGGAATGGTGACGGCCGCAGCCGGGGCGAAAAGGGCAAAGTCGGGTCTTGCCTACGATCTTAAATATGTGAATACTTCAGTCAGTTCGGCCGGTTTCCCCAGATCGGCCGGCATGGTCCCGGCCCCCTCACCCCGAAGGGGGCCAGTCGTCCCCTCCCTGGAGGTTGTTGCATGCGACCCACGAGGTCCTCGCTCCGTCGCGCCGCCACCCTCGCCGCGGCCGGAGCCCTGGTCGCCGGCTCGCTGATCGGCGCGCCCGCCCAGGCCGCACCCGCGTTCGCCTCTCCGGACGCCGCCGCCGGCCTGGCCGAGCGCCTCGGCGACCGGTCCGCCGGCACGTACGCCGACGCCAGCGGCAAGATGGTCGTCACCGTGACCGACGCGCTCGCCGCCCGGCAGGTCGCCGCCGCCGGCGCGACCCCGAAGATCGTCAAGCGCGGCGCCGGCGAGCTGGCCCGGGCCACCGCGGAGCTGGACCGCTCCGCGAAGATCCCCGGCACCGCCTGGTGGACCGACCCGGCCACCAACCAGGTCGTCGTCTCGGTCGACAGCACCGTGACCGGCGCCAAGCTGGAGCGCGTCAAGGCCGCCGCCGCGCGGATGGACGGCGCGATCCGGATCGAGGCCGAGGCCGGCGTGCTGAGCACCCGGATCTCCGGCGGCCAGGCCATCTACGCCGGTGGCGGCGGTCGCTGCTCGCTGGGCTTCAACGTCCGCAGCGGCAGCACCTACTACTTCCTGACCGCCGGGCACTGCACCAACATCGCCTCCAGCTGGTACAGCAACTCCGCCCAGACCAGCCTGCTGGGCACCCGCACCGGCACCAGCTTCCCGGGCAACGACTACGGCATCGTGCGGCACAGCAACTCCGCCAACGCGGCCGGCAACGTCTACCTCTACAACGGCAGCTACCGCGACATCACCGCCGCCGGCAACGCGTACGTCGGCCAGTCGGTGCAGCGCTCCGGCAGCACCACCGGCCTGCGCGGCGGCTCGGTGACCGCGCTCAACGCCACGGTGAACTACGCCGAGGGCTCGGTCTCCGGCCTGATCCGCACCAACGTCTGCGCCGAGCCGGGCGACAGCGGCGGCTCGCTGTTCAGCGGCTCCACCGCCCTGGGCCTGACCTCCGGCGGCAGCGGCAACTGCAGCTGGGGCGGCACGACCTACTTCCAGCCGGTCACCGAGGCGCTGAGCCGCTACGGCGTCAGCATCTTCTGACCGATCGCACACCAGCGGGCCGCCGGGTGATCCGGCGGCCCGCTCGCGTGTGCCCGGCCCGGTTCGCCGGACTGGACCGGGCCGGCCGGGGTACGTTCCGGTCGGTGAACGCCCCCGCGACCTCGCCCGCCGACGTGGCCTCCTCCGCCTGGGCCCCGCTGCGGCTCGCCGCGTTCCGCAGCCTCTGGCTGGCGGTGCTGGCCAGCAACGTGGGCACCTGGATGCAGACGGTCGGCGCCCAGTGGCTGCTCGTCGACGAGACCAACGCCTCCACGCTGGTGTCGCTCGTGCAGACCGCCAGCATGCTGCCCGTGCTGCTGCTCGCCCTGCCCGCCGGCGCGCTGGCCGACACCCTCGACCGTCGCCGCCTGCTGATCGGGGTGCAGTGCTTCCTGGCGGCCGTCGGCGTCCTGCTGACCGGCCTCACCGCCGCCGACCGGATGCCGCCGGCGCTGCTGCTCACCCTGACCTTCGCGCTCGGCGTCGGTCAGGCGCTGACCCTGCCGGCCTGGCAGGCGGTCATCCCCGAACTGGTGCCCCGGTCGCAGCTCGTCTCGGCCTCGGCGCTCGGGTCGATCAGCGTGAACCTGGCGCGCTCGGTCGGGCCGGCGGTGGCCGGTGTGCTGGTGGCCCGGGCCGGTGTCGCCACCGTCTTCGCCGTGAACGCGGTGTCGTTCGCCGTCTTCGCGCTGGCCCTGCTGCGCTGGCGGCCGGCACGGCCCGAGGGCGACGACATGCCGGAGCGGTTCGCGGCGGCGCTGCGTGCCGGCGGCCGGTACGTGCGGCACTCGCCGGTGGTCCGCCGGATCCTGCTGCGGGCGGCGCTGTTCGTGGTGCCCGGCAGTGCCCTGTGGGCGCTGCTGCCCCTGGTCGCCAGCCGCCGCCTGCACCTCGGCGCGGGCGGGTACGGCGTGCTGCTGGCCGCCCTCGGCGTCGGCGCGGTGGCCGGTGCCCTCGTGCTGCCCCGGATCCGGCAGTCGCTCACCACCAGCCGGTTGCTGCTGCTGGCCGGGCTGGTCTACGCCGCCGTCCTGGCGGTGCTCGCCCTGGCACCGGGGCCGGTGCCGGTCACCCTGGCCCTGGTGCCCGCCGGGATGGCCTGGATGACCGTGCTGTCCAGCGTCAACGCGGCGATGCAGCTCTTCCTGCCCGGCTGGGTACGCGCCCGCGGGCTCTCGGTCTACCAGATGGTCTTCGCCGGCGGGCAGGCGCTCGGGGCGGTCGCCTGGGGCGCGCTCGGCGAGGTGACCGACCTCGTGGTCGCGCTCGCCGTGGCCGCCGGGATGATGGCGGCCGGCGCGGCGACCGTGCCGCTCTGGCCGCTGCGCGACACCCGGGGCGTCGACCGCGACCCGGCGGTGTGGTGGCCGGAGCCGCACCTGACGCTGCCCGCCGATCCGCGTAGCGGGCCGGTGCTGGTGACCGTCTCCTACACGGTGCCGCCCGAGCGGCAGGCGGAGTTCGTCGAGGCGATGCGGCTGGTGGGGCGGTCGCGGCGGCGTACCGGGGCGATGCGCTGGGGGTTGTACCGCACGGGGGAGCGGGAGCACGGCTTCGTCGAGGTCTACCAGGTGCCGTCCTGGGAGGAGCACCTGCGCCAGCACGGCGGGCGGCTCACCGGCGCCGACCGCGGGGCGGAGGAACGCGCCCGGGCGCTCACCGTCGGGGAGATCGTGGTGAACCACCTGCTCCCCGCCGACCCGCGCGACTGACCGGTCGCGGGACCAGCCGGCCCGCCGCTTCCGTCAGCGGATGAGGCCGGCGTCGGCGAGGACGGCGACGCCCCCGCCGAAGTCGCACTCCACGGTCAGCGTCAGCAGGTCGCCCCCCTCCACGGAGAAGGACAGCGGCTGCGCCGGTCGGGACATCGTCGTCGTCCGGCCCGGCCGGGGCTGTCGGGTCAGGGTGTCGTCGGGCTCCCGGACGGTCACCACGGCGCTGATCCGCACGGCCGACTCCGGGTCCTCAGCCGGCGGGTACCAGGCCCGGAAACTGGCGGAGAAGTCCAGGTAGCGACGCTTGAGCGGGTAGCTGACCGACCGGCTCTGGTCCTCGCCGTCGTTGGTCGGGCAGGAGAGCACGACCGGATGCGGCAGGTCGGAGCGGCCGGCCAGCGCGCGCGGCAACGGTTGCAGGTACGGCCCGCCGGTCTCGGGCGTCAGCGTGTCGAGGTACGTCCGGCCGGCGGCACCGGTGGGGGCCGCGGAGGTGGTGGCGGCGGGTGGCGCGGCGGTGGCACCGGTCGTGGCCCGGCTGGGGGTGGGCGGTGGCGTGGCCGCCGGTCCCTGGCCCTGCCGGGGCCACTGCCAGGCGAGCACGGCGACGAGCAGGCTGGCCAGACCGATCGCGGCGCCGATCTTCTCGCCGGGGGTCAACCCCCGCCGGCGGCGGGCGGAATCCGTGCCGGTCACCGGCTCGGTCATGGGGGTCTCACCTGCACAAGATCGATGGGGGTGGTTCATTATCCCGGCTCGCCCGTGACGAGGTGATCCCGTTGGGTGACGGGTTGCCGACAGCGATCTTGACGACTCTCTGCGATAAATGCGCCCCGTGTCCGGCCGCTGGCCGTTCCGACGTGAGGAGCCACGACATGACCTCCGACCAGCAGGGCGCCCCGGTGCCACCGTCCTCCGGCCCGGGCGGTCCGGCAGCGCCGAAGTCGAGCGGCGGCAGCCGCTGGCCCCTGGTCGCGGCCGGCGCGGCCGCGCTGGCCCTCGTCCTGGGGCTGCTGGCCACGGCGCTGTCGCTACGGGCACTCGACCAGGCCAACGACGCCCGGGACATCGCCCGGGCGGCCGGCGCGGGGCGGCCCCTCGACCCGTCGCCGGGCTCGGGCCAGCCGACGGACGCGTCGACGGCGCCGGCCCCGGAACCCACCGGGGCCGAGCAGGCGCCCGAGCAGACGCCCGGGACTTCCCAACCCTCGCTCAACCAGCAGACCCGCTACACCGACAAGTACGTCGACCAGCGCCTCACGCTGCGGGCCGCCTGCGACAGCTCGGTGGACATCGACCTCGACAGGCCCGAGGTGCGGGTCAGCGACGGCGAGGAGATCCGGTTCACCGCCCGCTGCGGGGGCAACTCGTCGTACTTCAACCTCACCAGGAGCACGAACGGCACCCAGGTCGACAGCGCGTCGCTCGGCGCCGCCGACTGCAACGACCGGATCCTGAAGGGGGCCATCGGCCCGGACATCAACGTGCCCGCGCGCAAGGGCGTGGCGATCTGCGTCAGGACCTCGCTGCCGGACGCGCAGGAGCGCGGCGACACCTGGAAGATGGCACTGTTGCAGGTCACCGACGTCGGCGACGACGGCACGGTGGTGGTGACCGTGCGGGCCTGGAACATCCCGCTGTAGGGCGGGAACGCGTCCGCGTCGGCGGTGGCCGTCCCCGCCTTCCTCACCCCGCAACGGTGCTCCAGGGAAGGCTGACAGAATGCCAGGGGTAACGGTGTACCGCAGATGAGGAGACGCGAGTCGTGATCCGTACCCATGACGCCGGCAGCCTGCGCGCGACGGACGCCGGCACCACGGTGACGCTCGCCGGCTGGGTCGCCCGCCGGCGCGACCACGGCGGCGTGATCTTCGTGGACCTGCGCGACGGCTCCGGCGTGGTCCAGGTGGTGTTCCGCGAGGAGGACGCGCACGCGCTGCGCAACGAGTTCTGCGTCCGGGTCACCGGCGAGGTGACCCGCCGGCCCGAGGGCAACGAGAACCCGGAGCTGCCGACCGGCGAGATCGAGGTGACCGCCGCCGAGCTGGAGGTGCTCTCCGAGGCGGCGCCGCTGCCGCTGCCGGTGGACGACCAGGTGGAGGCCGGCGACGACATCCGGCTGCGTTACCGCTACCTCGACCTGCGCCGCAGCGGCCCGGCGAAGGCGATGCGGCTGCGCTCGCGCGCCAACCAGCTCGCCCGCTCGGTGCTGCACGAGCGGGACTTCCTGGAGATCGAGACCCCGACGCTGACCCGGTCCACCCCGGAGGGTGCCCGCGACTTCCTGGTGCCGGTGCGACTGCAGCCGGGCAGCTGGTACGCGCTGCCGCAGTCGCCGCAGCTGTTCAAGCAGCTGCTGATGGTCGGCGGCATGGAGCGGTACTACCAGATCGCCCGCTGCTACCGGGACGAGGACTTCCGCGCCGACCGGCAGCCGGAGTTCACCCAGCTCGACATCGAGATGTCGTTCGTCACCGAGGACGACGTGATCGACCTCGGCGAGGCGATCGTCTCGGCGCTCTGGAAGGACCTGGCCGGCCACGAGATCTCCCGGCCGATCCCGCGCATCACCTGGCACGACGCGATGGCCCGGTACGGCTCCGACAAGCCGGACCTGCGCTACGGCGTCGAGCTGACCGAGCTGACCGACTACCTGCGCGGCACCGAGTTCCGGGTCTTCGCCGGCGCGATCGACGCCGGCGGCTACGTCGGCGCGGTCGTCATGCCGGGCGGCGCGTCGCAGAGCCGCAAGGAACTGGACGGCTGGCAGGACTGGGCCAAGGCGCGTGGCGCGCGGGGCCTCGCGTACGTGGTGCTCGACGCGGAGACCGGCGAGGCGCGCGGGCCGGTGGCGAAGAACCTCTCCGCCGAGCACCTGGGCGGGCTGGCCGACGCGGTCGGCGCCAAGCCGGGCGACGCGGTGTTCTTCGCCGCCAGCGCCAACACCCGCGAGGCGCAGGAGCTGCTCGGCGCGGCCCGGATCGAGATCGCCAAGCGGGCCGGCCTGGTCGACGAGAGCGCCTGGGCGTTCTGCTGGGTGGTCGACGCGCCGATGTTCGAGCGCACCGACGAGGGCGGCTGGACGGCCGTGCACCACCCGTTCACCTCGCCGAACGCGGAGTGGGTCGACCGGTTCGAGGAGGCGCCGGACCGGGCGCTGGCCTACGCGTACGACATCGTCTGCAACGGCAACGAGATCGGCGGCGGCTCGATCCGTATCCACCGGGGCGACGTGCAGCAGCGCGTCTTCGACCTGCTCGGCATCACCCCCGAGGAGGCGCAGGACAAGTTCGGCTTCCTGCTGGAGGCGTTCAAGTACGGCGCCCCGCCGCACGGCGGCATCGCCTTCGGCTGGGACCGGGTCTGCATGCTGCTCGCCGGCGCGGACTCGATCCGCGAGGTGATCGCCTTCCCGAAGACCCGGGGCGGCTTCGACCCGCTGACCGGCGCGCCGACGCCGATCACCGCGCAGCAGCGCACCGAGGCCGGCATCGACGCCAAGCCGAAGCCCCCGGCGGCGGCGCACACCGGCACGGCCGGCCCGGCCGCCCCGGTCGCCGACCCGACCTGATCGTGGACACCTGACGATCGCGGGTTCGCGTCGTCCCGTGACGGGCGCGAACCCGCGGTCGCCGGCTGAAGGGGGGCGGCGTGACGCTGCTCGTGGTGGGGGCCAGCGGGTACCTCGGCGGTGAGGTCTGCCGGCAGGCGGTCGCGGCGGGGGAGCGGGTGGTCGGGACGTACCACTCGGGCGGGATCGAGGTGCCCGGCGTCGAGGCGCGCCGCCTGGACGTGACGGACCGGTCCGCCGTGCGCGAGCTGGTCGCCCGGGTCCGCCCCGACGCCGTGGTCAGCACCCCCTACCGGTACGCCGAGTGGACGGTGACCGCCGACGGGGCGGCGCACGTCGCGTACGCGGTCGCCGAGGTGGGAGCGCGGCTGGTGCACCTGTCCAGCGACGCGCTGCACGCCGGCCGCCCCGAGCCGTACGCCGACGACGAGCCGCCCAGCCCGGTCTTCCCGTACGGGGCGGCGAAGGCGGCGGCCGAGACCGCCGTGCGGGCGATCGACCCGGGTGCGGCGTTGGTGCGTACCTCCCTGATCGTCGGCGACGAGCGGAGCAAGCAGATCCGGCTCTGCCTCGACGCCCTCGCGGGGCGGGCCGCCCTGTTCACCGACGAGGTCCGCTGCCCGGTCGACGTGGCCGACCTGGCCGCCGCCGTGCTCGACCTGGTCGACAGCCGGTACGCGGGCCCGCTCAACGTGGCCGGCCCGGACGCGGTCAGCCGGGCGGAGATGGGCCTGCTGGTGGCGGCGCGGTTCGGCCTCGACCCGGCCGGGCTGAAGACCACCACCAGCGCCTCCTCGGGCCTCGTCCGCCCCGCCGAGGTGCGCCTCGACTCGTCCCGCGCCGCCGCCCTGCTGCCGACCCGGCTGCGCGGCATCCGCGAAATCCTCGCCCCCTGAGCCCTCGGGCCCGCCCTGTCGGATGATGCACACTTTCTATGCACAAGTCTTGTGCATAGAAAGTGTGCACAGATATCGTGCAGCCATGGGAGACGACGGGAAGTCGGCGCCGCGCAGCGTGCGCCTCGACCACCGGCAGGTGCGCGTGCTGGCGCACCCGCTGCGACTGCGCCTGCTCGGGGCGCTGCGGGTGAACGGGCCGGCGACGGCGACCACCCTCGCCGAGCTGCTGAACACGAACACCGGTGCCACCAGCTACCACCTGCGCCAGCTCGCCGAGGTCGGGCTCGTTGTCGAGGACCCGGACCGGGGGACGGGCCGGCAGCGTTGGTGGCGGGCCGCGCACGACGTCACCAACTGGGAGACCAGCGACTTCGACGACGACCCGGACGCCCGCGCCGCGATCGAGTGGATCCAGGGCGACCAGGTGCGCCTCCTGGCCGAGCACGCCGAGCAGTGGTTCGCCACCCAGCACGAGTGGTCGCCGGCCTGGCGGGACGCCCTCGGCATGGGCGACGTCTTCATGACCATCCCGCCCGACCGGCTCAAGGCGCTCGAGGCCGACCTGTGGCAGGTCCTCGAACGCTACCGGCACGAAGCCGACGCCGAGCCGGCCGCGCCCGACGCCGAGTCGGTGCAGATCTTTCTCGCCGCGTACCCGCTGCTCCGGGAGATGCGATGACCGCGCTGTCCGTACGCCAGGTCCGGTTCCGCTACCTCACCCTCTACGGCCTGCGCTGGCTGCCCGGCGGCCTGCTCATCCCCGTCATGATCCTGCTGATGCAGGAGCGCGGCCTGTCGCTGTCCCAGATCGGCCTGGTGGCCACCGCCCAGGGGCTGGTGGTGCTGGCGCTGGAGCTGCCGACCGGTGGCCTCGCCGACGCCCTCGGCCGCAAGCCGGTGCTCGTCGCCGCCTGGGCGACCTGCCTGGTCTCGCTGGCCGTCTTCGCGGTGGCCGACTCGTTCTGGCTCTTCTTCGTCTCGTGGGCGTTGCAGGGCGTCTACCGGGCGCTGGACAGCGGCCCCCTGGAGTCCTGGTACGTCGATGCCACCCTGGCCGCCGACCCGGACGCCGAGTACGAGCGCGGCCTCGGCCTCGCCGGCACCGTCATCGGCCTCGCCATCGGCGCCGGCGCGCTGCTCAGCGGCGGGCTGGTCGCGCTCGGCCCGGTCGGGCCGGTCAGCGCGCTGACCCTGCCGGTGCTCGTCGCCATCGTGCTGCAGGCGATCGCCCTGGTCGCCATGCTGGTGCTGATGGTCGAGACCCGGCCGGCCCGCGGCGCCCGGGCGCTGCGCGCCTCGGTCGTCGAGGCACCGCGGATGGTCGGGCAGGCGTTCGGGTTGCTGCGCCGCTCCCGGGTGCTGCTCGCCCTGGTCGCGGTCGAGCTGTTCTGGGGCTTCGGCATGGTCACCTTCGAGTCACTGCTGCCCATCCGGCTCGCCGAGGTCGTCGGCGACGCCGACCGGGCCGCCGCGCTGCTCGGCCCGGCCAGCTCTGTGGCCTGGCTGGCGAACGCGGCCGGTGCCGCGCTGACCCCGCTGCTGCTGCGCTGGCTGGGCGCCGCACCCGCCGCCGGGCTGCTGAGGATCCTCCAGGGCGTGACGGTGGTCGGCATGGGTCTGTTCGCCGGCCCGGTTGGCGTGCTCGTCGCCTACCTCGCCTGCTATGCCGTTCACGGCGCGTCGAACCCGCTGCACATGGGGCTGCTGCATCGTCAGGTCGACGGCCCGTACCGGACCAGCGTGCTCTCGCTGAACTCGATGATGGCCCAGCCGGCGGGGGCGCTCGGCGGGGTGGTGCTCATGATGCTGGCCGAGGCCACCAGCATCAGCACCGCCATGCTCGTCGGCGCCGTGGTGCTGGCCGTCGCCGCCCCGCTCTACCTGCCCGCCTGGCGCGCCGGCCGCCGCACCCCGGCCGGCCCCGACCCCGTGCCCGCGTCGGAGGCCGTTCCCGCGTCCGGCCCGCTCCCGGCTCCGGAGGCCGTTGCCGCCCCCGGCCCGGTCCCCGCTCCGGGTGCCGGATTCGCGTCGGGGACGGGTCCCACCGCGCGTGTGAGCGGGTGGTCGGAGGTGGACGCAGCGCCCGCTCCGGCGCAGGGCGGCTGAGCGACCGGCGCGCCGGCGGGCCCGGGAGAGGGGCCCGCCGGCGCGCTCAGGCCAGGTGCACCGAGCTGCGGGCCAGGGTGGCGGTGAAGCCGAGCCGCCGGTAGAGGCGGATCGCGCCGACGTTGACGGTGTAGACGCCGAGCGCCACGGTGTCGTGGCGGGCGAACAGCGCCCGGGTCATCCCGGCGGTCAGCGCCGCGCCCAGCCCCCGGCCGCGCCGGTCGGGGGCGACGGTCAGGCCGGCGAGGAAGCCGACGTCGCCCCGGCTGCGGTCCGCCCCGCAGGCGACGATCCGGTCGCCGTCGCGGATGCCGTACCAGGCGACGACCCGGGGGTCGTCCGGGCGCGAGGTGGTGGTCGGGAACGACTCGTCGATCAGCGCCGTCAGCGCCGGGCGGTCGGCCTCGGTGAGCCGGACCACCCGCTCCTCCTCGGCTTGGCGCGGGGGCGCGGCGACGGTCCAGAGGAAGTCCCACTCGTCGTGCCGGGCCACGGCCAGCCGGCCGGCCAGCGCCGCCGGGTCGAGCCGCGGCAGGTGCAGCCACTGGCCGGGCCGGAGCACGCCCCGCGCGACGAGGTCGGCGAAGACGTCGACCGCCGGCCCGGGCGCGCCGATCGCGCCGCCGGCCGGGCCGTGCTCCGCCGGGAGCAGCCAACCCACCGCGTCGTCGCGCCGCCAGCCGCGCGGCTGCTCGCCGAGCCAGAGCGAGTGCCGGGCGTACGGGTGGTGGTCGGCAGCCGCCAGGATGGCGTCCCGCCCCTCCAGGACCTGGTCGGCGACGATCATGTCGCCAGCCTAGAACGCCCGCCGTGCTCCCGTCGGCGGACCCGCTCCCGTCGGCGGAACCCGGACGGCACCCAGAACCGGGGTGGTCCACCGTGGAGATTGGCGAGCGGACCGATTGGGTACATCCCGCGCAGACCTACTGGGAACCCCCACCGGAGGAACGACATGCTCGCCATTCTCGCGGCGATCGTTTTCGGCTTCGCCCTGCTGCTCGACCTCTTCGACACCAACCTCGGTGCGCCGGACCTGCTGAACCCGTCCACCCTGCTGATGCTGGGCCTGCTGCTGCTCTCCCTCTACCTTGCCGGGGTTGGCAGCGCCCCGCGCGGCGGGGGCGGCGGCCGGTGGTACCGGGGTCGGCGCCCGGGCCGGGGCTGACCGTAATCGATCACCAGTGGTCCCGCCGGACGGCGCGCTTCCGGCGTCGTCGGGCGGGACCGGTACTGTTCTCGTGATGGAGTCCGACGCCCTCTTCTCCCTCGGTGAGCCCGCCGCAGCGCCCCCCGCGCCCGCGGGTTCCGTCGGTGTGGACGGCTTCACGGCGGTGGGGGAGGATTCGCCCCTGCCGGTCCGGATGCGCCCGCGCAGCATCGACGAGCTCGTCGGGCAGGACCACCTGCTCGCGCCGGGCGCCCCGCTGCGCCAGCTGGTCTCCGCCAGCGCGCCGATGTCGGTCATCCTGTGGGGGCCGCCGGGCAGCGGCAAGACGACCATCGCGCACCTGGTGGCCCGGGCCACCGACCGCCGCTTCGTCGCCATGTCGGCGCTCACCGCCGGGGTGAAGGACGTGCGCGCGGTGATCGAGACCGCCCGCCGGCAGCGCCGCTCCGGCGGCCCGCAGACCGTGCTCTTCATCGACGAGGTGCACCGGTTCAGCAAGACCCAGCAGGATTCGTTGCTCGCCGCCGTCGAGGACCGCACCGTCACCCTGCTGGCGGCGACCACCGAGAACCCGTACTTCTCCGTGATCTCACCCCTGCTGTCGCGGTGCGTGCTGCTCACCCTCCAGCCGTTGGACGACGCGGCGGTGCGCGGCCTGCTGCGCCGCGCGGTCGCCGACGAGCGCGGGCTCGGCGGCGCGCTGATCCTGGAGACCGAGGCCGAGGACCACCTCGTCCGCCTCGCGGCCGGTGACGTGCGCAAGGCGCTCACGGCGCTGGAGGCGGCGGCGGCCTCCGCCACGGCGCTCGGCGCCGGGCGGATCGACCTGGCCACCGCCGAGCAGGCGGTCGACGTGGCGGCGGTGCGCTACGACCGCGCCGGCGACGCCCACTACGACGTGACCAGCGCCTTCATCAAGAGCATGCGCGGCTCGGACGTGGACGCGGCGCTGCACTGGCTGGCCCGGATGCTGGTCGCCGGCGAGGACGCCCGGTTCATCGCCCGCCGCCTGGTCATCTTCGCCAGCGAGGACGTCGGCATGGCCGACCCGACCGCGCTGAGTGTCGCCACCGCCACCGCCCACGCGGTGGAGTACGTCGGCCTGCCCGAGGCGCAGCTCAACCTCGCCCAGGCGGTGATCCACCTGGCCACCGCCCCGAAGTCGAACTCGGCCACCGCCGCGATCGGCGCGGCGATCGCCGACGTGCGGGCCGGCCGAGGCGGGCCGGTGCCCCGCGGGCTGCGCGACGCGCACTACGCCGGCGCCAAGGGGCTGGGCCACGGCACCGGCTACCGCTACCCGCACGACGACCAGCGTGGCGTGGTCACCCAGCAGTACGTCCCCGACGACCTGGTCGGTGCCGACTACTACCGGCCGAGCCAGCACGGCGCGGAGCGGGCCGTGGCCACCCGGCTGCCGCTGCTGCGCCGCATCGTACGGGGGCTGCCGGCCCCGGCCGCGCCCCCGGAGGCACCGGTGGGCGTGGCGAGCGGATCGGCGGGCAACGGCCGCCCATCGGCGGACACGGGCGGCGCCGGCGCGGCGCGAGAGGGCGGCAGTGACGCCGCCGGAGAGGGTCAGCAGTGAGATCGCGTGGTTCGGAGCGACCGGAGGACGGCCCGGACGAGCGGCGCGACTCCCGCGCCAAGGGTCGCCGCTGGGGGCGGGGCAAGGCCGAGGCCGAGCCCGAGGAGCCCATCAGCGGCGAGGAGTTCGGCTGGATCGACGACCTGCGCTCGGCCAAGCAGCAGCGCACCGAGCTGGGGCCGGGCGGGGCGGAGCCGACCCCGCCCCCGGGCGCCCCGACGCCTCCCGACCCTTCCGGGTCGCCCCACCGTGGCCCCGGCCCGGCCGCCGCGCCTCCGGTGCGCCGCGCCGGGGCGGAGTCCCCGCGCCCCCGGCCGGCGGACGGTCCCTGGCCCGGTGCGGCGGAGCCCCGGCCGGCCGGCCCGGCGGCCCCCGCCTCCGGTCCCGCCACCGCACCGGAGTCCGCGCGCCGGGCCCCGGCGGCCGGGCGGCCGCAGCCCGGGCCGGACGGGCCCGACCGACGCCCGCGACCCGACTCGGGCCCCTCGACCGGCCCGCAGGGCGGCCCGGCCACGGGCCGTCAGGGCGGTGCGCCGGGCGGCCCGCGTCGGCCTGTCGGCCCGTCGGTCGACGTGCCCCCCGGCCAGCGCCCACCGGTCGGCCCGTCGGTCGACATGCCCCCCGGCTCGCGTCCGCCCGTCGGCCCGCCGGACGGTGCGCCCCTCGGCCCGCCGGCCGTGCCCGCCGGTCCGTCGGCGCACCCGCCCTCCGGTCCGCCGGTCCGTCCGCACCCGGGGCCGGCCGGGGCCCCGCGATCCGGGCCGCCCGCAGGTGCGCCGGTGGGCGCTCCGGGCGCTCCGCCCGCCGTGACGCCGGTGGAACCGCCGTCGCCGGGCAGGCGTTCCGGTCGGGCCCCCGCGCCGGGTGCCGCGCCGGCGCCGGGCGCCTCCGGCCGCCCGGGAGGTCCCGTCGGCGCCGCCCGGGTCGCCGTCCCGCCACCCGGTGCCGCCCAGCCGTCCCTCGGCCCGCCGACCGGCGAGCTGCGCGGCGCCCCGGCCGACGAGCGTGACCCCCGTGCCGGTCGGCTGCGGCGCGGCCCGGTCGACGCCGGCGGCCCCCAGCCGACCGAGGCGACCGGGCAGGCGCCGATGGCCGCCCCGCCGACCGCCGCCCCCGGCGACGCGCCGGGCGTGGACGCGATCGACCACCGCCGTCCCGGCCCGGCCGGTCGACGCCGCGCCGCCGAGCCGGACGAGCCGGTGGTGCCCCGTTCCGGCAATGCCCCGCCGGTGCCCGGCGCGCCCCCCGCGCCGCCCGGCGCCGGGTCGGTGCCCGCGCAGGGCGGTCCCGCCTCCGCGCCCACCCGCCGTGCGGACGGCGGCCCCGCGGCACCGCCCACCGGTCGTGCGGACGGCGGCCCCGCGGCGCCGCCCACCGGTCGTGCGGAGGCCCCGGCCGGCCGTGTCCGGGGGCACCGGACGAGCCCGGACGAGGAAGAGAACGCCGGGCCGGGGCGCCGTGTGGCACCCGGCGAGGGGGAACCGGGCCGGCGGCGGCCCGCCCCCGGCGAGCCCCGGGGCGGCCGGCCGGAGCGCCCGGCCGACTGGCTCCGGCAGGCCGGCCGCACCCACCACACCGACCCCGCCCTGCCGACCGTCAAGCCACCGGCGGCGCCGCCCGTCCCGGGCGACCCGCCGGTGGCACCCGATTCGGAGCAGCGCGGCGCCGGGACCGGCCGCGCCCCCGCCGGCCGGGCCCGCCCCGGCGCGCGACCGCCGGTCCCCGGCGACGACACCGGACAGGTGACGGGCCGGGCCCGGCCCGGTTCCGAACCACCCCGGCCGGCCGACGGCGCACCCTCCGGTCCGCCGCCGGCGCGGGGCGCCGCGCGACCGGCGCCGGCTGGACCGCTCGAAGGCGAGGCGCGCCCGGGTGGCCGGGCCCGTCCCGACGTGACCCAGGGCGGGCCGGTCCGGGGCGCCGCGCGACCCGACGCCGCGCCGGGTCGGGCCGCCGTGCCGCCGCCCGGGGCCCCCGACGCCGGCGGGATGCCGCCCGGGACCACCCACGCCGGCGGGACGCCGGCCCCCACGACTTTGCCCGGCACCGCCGGCCCGGGCACCGTGGGACCTGGCACCGCCGGCCCGGGCAGCGCCGGACCTGGCGCGCCGGCCGGGCCGACCGGCGTGGCCCGCGCCGCCGCCCCGGCGCCCCGGCCCGGACCGGAGGACCGCGCCACCGGGCGCGCCCTGCCGCCGCCCCGTGACCCCGGGCGACCGGAGCCGGCGGGCGTTCCGTCGGGACCGGCCGGCGGGCCGCCGGTGGCCCGGGCCGCCGTCTCGGTCGTACCGTCCGCCGATCCGTCCGCCGTCGGGCCGGGGCCGGCGGACGGGCCGGCGCTGCGGCAGGCCGCGGAGCCGGAGTCGCCCGACGACGACGCCCCCGCCTCCGGCGGGCTGCGCGGCGCGCGGTCCGAACTGCGGCGGCAGATGCGCGAGCGGCGGCGGCTGCGGATGGGCGTCCTGGCCCTGGTCAGCGTGGTGCTCCTCGGCGCGATCCCGCTCTTCTTCGGCATCCGCACGCTCAGCCGCGACCCGGTCTTCGACACCCTCGACGAGCTGGACGTGCCGGGCTGGGCGGCGGCGAAGACGGTCGACGACGTCAGCGGCAGCCGGTGGTGCCTGCTCGACTGCCGGCTGCGCGAACGCACCATCACCTCCGAACGGGCCCCGGAGGAGACCGCGCAGGTCTACGAGCGGGCGCTGACCGAGGACGGCTGGCGGCCCTGGCAGGTGACCCGCTGCCCCGAGCAGTCGCCGAAGGGGAGCTACACCTGCTGGCGCCGGGACGAGCTGACCCTCGACCTCTGGGTGCGCGAGCCGACCTGTGCGCCGCCGCCGGTGGACGGGGCACCGGCCGTGGAGCCGTCGCCCGATCCGTCGGCCGCTGCCCAGCAGTGCGCCGGATCGTTGGTGTCGGTGAAGGTCCGCAACGCGATCGACGACGAGCGGACCCGGCCGCAGCCGAGCATCGACCCGTCGCTCACGGGCGAGGATCCCTTCCCGACGTTCAGCGAGGATCCGCTCGGCGAACCGACACCCTCACCGTCCTGAGCCGGTTTCCATCACGGACGGTAGGGTCTGGGGCTGGCGGATCCGCCAGCCCCCGCTGGCCCCTGCGGGTCGCCGGGCGGCGGTGTGGGCACAACGGTCGCGCGTTCCGGGGACGTCCGGTCCCCGGGACCCCTGCTTGAGGAGGACAGGCGTGGACTTTGGAGAGGTCGCGGCGCTGATCGCGGCGATCGCGTTCGCGATGCTGGTGTTGATCCTGACGCTGCCCATCCTGCGGCTGCGGCACACCGTGGACGCGACCACCCGCATGATCAACGACCTCAACGACCGCACCGCGCCGCTGCTGGGCGACGTCAACACCACGGTGAAGAACGTGAACACGACCCTGGAACAGGTGCAGACCTCCCTGGACGGGGTGAACCTGCAGCTCGCCAAGGTCGACACCATGACCAGCCACGCGCAGAACGTCACCGCCAACGTCGCGAACCTGGCCACCGTCGTCTCCGCCGCCGCCGCCAACCCGTTGGTCAAGGTGGCCGCCTTCGGCTACGGCGTGCGCAAGGCCGCCGCCGCCCGCCGGCACGCCGAGACCGAGCGCGAGGTACGCGACACCATCAAGCAGCAGCGGCGGGCCGCCAAGCGCGGCAACCGCTGACGGCACGACCAGGAGGGCTGGGGAATGAGGCGCTTGTTCTGGCTCGGCATTGGGTTGGCCGTCGGCGTGGTCGTGGTCCGCAAGGCGACCCGCACCGCGCAGTCGTACACCCCGGCCGGCATCGCCAGCACGTTGTCCGAATCCGCTGGCGGGCTGGCGGAGTCGCTGCGTAGCTTCGTGGAGGACGTCCGGATCGGGATGGCCGAGCGCGAGCAGGAGATCCACGAGGCGTTCGCCCAGGGCGAGGCGTTCGACGACCAGTTCGCCGAGTTGCGGGAGGACCCGCGCATCGGCGACCGAGAAATCTTTCCGGAGGAACACCAGCGATGAAGACGGCGGAGATCAAGCGGCGGTACCTCGCCCACTTCGAGGCGAACGGCCATGCCGTGGTGCCGTCCGCTCCGCTGCCCGCCATCAGCGACCCGAACCTGCTGTTCGTCAACGCCGGCATGGTGCAGTTCGTCCCCTACTTCCTGGGGCAGCAGACCCCGCCGTACCGGCGGGCCGTCAGCGTGCAGAAGTGCATCCGCACGCCCGACATCGACGAGGTCGGCAAGACCAGCCGGCACGGCACGTTCTTCCAGATGAACGGCAACTTCTCCTTCGGTGACTACTTCAAGGACGGGGCGATCCCGCTCGCCTGGGACCTGGTCACCAAGTCGCAGGAGCAGGGCGGGTTCGGCCTCGACCCGGAGCGGATCTGGCCGACGGTCTACCTGGACGACGACGAGGCGTACGACATCTGGCGCTCCGTGGGCGTGCCCGCCCAGCGGATCGTGCGTCGGGGCAAGGCGGACAACTTCTGGTCGATGGGCATCCCCGGCCCGTGCGGCCCGTGCTCCGAGCTGTTCTACGACCGCGGCCCCGAGTACGGCCGCGAGGGCGGCCCGGCGGTCGACGAGGACCGCTACATGGAGTTCTGGAACCTCGTCTTCATGCAGTTCGAGCGGGGCCCGGGCACCGGCAAGGAGGACTACCCGATCCTCGGCGACCTGCCGGCGAAGAACATCGACACGGGCATGGGCCTGGAGCGGATGGCATCCATCCTCCAGGGCGTCGACAACCTCTACGAGATCGACGAGGTCCGGCCGATCCTCGACAAGGCCGCCGAGCTGACCGGCAAGCGCTACGGCGCCCGCTCCGGCCACGTCGCCAGCGAGTCGCACCCGGACGACGTCCGGCTGCGGGTGATCGCCGACCACGTGCGTACCGCGCTGATGCTGATCGGCGACGGGGTCACCCCGAGCAACGAGGGGCGCGGCTACGTGCTGCGGCGCATCATGCGGCGGGCGATCCGGGCCGTGCGGCTGCTCGGCTGGCAGGAGCGGGCGCTGCCCGAGCTGCTGCCGGTCGCCCGGGACTGCATGTCCCCGTCGTACCCGGAGCTGGCCGCCGACTTCGACCGGATCGCCGACTACGCGTACGCGGAGGAGGACGCGTTCCTGTCCACCCTGCGCGCCGGCACGACGATCCTGGACACGGCGATCGCCGAGACCCGGACCGCCGGTCAGAAGGCGCTCTCCGGCGAGAAGGCGTTCCAGCTGCACGACACGTACGGCTTCCCGATCGACCTGACCCTGGAGATCGCGGCCGAGCAGGGCCTCCAGGTCGACGCCGAGGGCTTCCGCCGGCTGATGGCCGACCAGCGGGCCCGGGCCAAGGCCGACGCCCAGGCGCGCAAGACCGGGCACACCGACCTGTCGGCGTACCGGTCGGTGCTCGACTCGGGCGGGCCGGTGACGTTCACCGGCTACAGCGAGGTGTCCCGGGAGTCGACGGTGCGGGCGGTGCTCGGCGTCGACGGCCCCCGCCAGGCGGCGGTCGAGGGCGACACGGTCGAGCTGGTGCTCGACGCCACCCCGTTCTACGCCGAGGGCGGCGGGCAGCAGCCCGACCTGGGCATGATCACGGTCGGCGGCGGCCAGGTCGAGGTGCTCGACGTGCAGCAGCCGGTGCCCGGCCTGATCGTGCACCGCGCCCGGGTGGTCCGGGGCGAGGTGCGGGCGGGGGAGACCGGCTACGCGGAGATCGACACCACCCGCCGGCGGGCCATCTCCCGGTCGCACACCGCGACCCACCTGGTGCACCAGACCATGCGCAACTTCCTCGGCGAGTCCGCGACCCAGGCCGGTTCGCTGAACGCCCCCGGGCGGCTGCGCTTCGACTTCAACACCCCCACCGGGGTGGCGCCGAGCGTGCTGCGCGACGTCGAGCAGCAGGTCAACGAGGTGCTCCTCGCCGACCTGGAGGTGCACGCCTTCGTCACCTCCCTGGAGGAGGCACGGCGGATCGGCGCGATGGCGCTGTTCGGCGAGAAGTACGGCGAGGAGGTGCGGGTCGTCGAGGTCGGCGACTACGCCCGGGAGCTGTGCGGCGGCACCCACGTCGCCCGCTCGGGCCAGCTCGGCCTGGTCAAGATCCTCTCCGAGTCGTCGATCGGCTCCGGGGTGCGCCGGGTCGAGGCGCTGGTCGGCATGGACGCCTTCCACTTCCTGGCCCGCGAGCACCTGCTGGTGTCCCGGCTCGCCGAGCTGTACCGGGTGCCCAACGACCAGGTCGCCGACCGGGTCGAGCAGACCGTGACGCAGCTGCGCGACGCCGAGAAGGAGCTGGAGAAGCTGCGCGCCCAGCTCGTGCTCGGCGGCGCGGCGGCGCTGGCGGCGCAGGCGAAGGACGTGCGCGGGGTCGCGTACGTGGGCACCGAGGCGCCGGAGGGCGCGGCCGGCAACGACGTGCGGACGCTCGCCCAGGAGATCCGGGGCAAGATCGACCCGGCGCGGCCGGCGGTCGTCGCGGTGGCGGCCCGGGCCAACGGCAAGGCGTCCCTGGTGGTCGCGGTGAACCCGGCCGCCCGCAGCCGGGGCCTGTCCGCCTCCGACCTGGTCAAGGCGGCCTTCTCCGGGCGCGGGGGCGGCAGCCCCGACCTGGCCCAGGGCGGCGGCCTGCCGGCGGCGGAAGCGCCCAACCTGCTGCTCACGGTCGAGAAGGCGATCGCCGAGGCGTGATGCGAGACCGCAGCGACCAGGGCGGACCGGAATGGTCCGTCCTGGTTCGCCGTTTCTGGGGGAGTTACCGACGGTGAGCGAGTTGTCCCACGGCGTCCGGCTCGGCGTGGACGTCGGTCAGGTCCGGGTGGGGGTGTCGCGCTCCGACCCGCACGGGGTGCTGGCCACCCCGCTGGTCACCCTCGCCCGCGACCTCACGGCGGGCCCGGACGCGGTGCCGAGCGACATCGCCGAGCTCGCCGCGCTGGTGGCCGAGCACGAGGCGGTCGAGGTCGTCGTCGGCCTTCCGGTCAATCTCGCCGGCAAGCACGGTCCGGCGGCCGTCCACGCGAAGGCGTACGCTGACCGACTGGCCGATGTAATAGCGCCCGTTCCGGTGGCGCTCACCGACGAGAGGATGTCCACGGTCGTGGCGTCTCGTAGGCTTGCCGAGCGTGGTGTCCGGGGGAAACGGCAACGGGCGGTGGTCGACCAGGCTGCCGCGGTGGAGATTCTGCAGAGCTGGCTGGACGCGCAGCGGAGGCGGACACGATGATCGACGATCTGGACCTCGGGTTCGACGAGCAGGAGCGGGGGGAGAAGGGCAAACACCGTCGCAGCGCCATGCGTAAGCGCGACGGGCGCTCCGGCGGCGGGCGGGGCAAGACCGTCCTGGCGCTGCTGCTCGCCCTGGTCCTGCTGGGCGGGATCGGGGGCGGCGCCTTCTACGGCTTCGACCGGATCCAGGGCTACTTCGTGACGCCCGACTACGACGGCGCGGGCACCGGCGAGGTGACCGTCGAGATCAAGCAGGGCGCGCTGATCGCCGACATGGCCGACGCGCTGGTCGCCGCCGACGTGGTGAAGAGCGCCAAGGCGTTCATCGAGGCCGCCGAGGCCAACTCGCGCAGCAAGAACATCCAGCCGGGCACCTACAAGCTGCGCAAGCAGATGAGCGGCGAGAGCGCGGTCACCGCGATGCTCGACCTGAAGAACCGGATCGTCAACGGGGTCACCATCCCGGAGGGTCGGACGGCGAAGAACGTCTACCAGTTGCTCTCCAAGGAGACCAAGATCCCGGTGAAGGACTTCGAGGCGGCGGCGAAGGACCCGCTCGCGCTCGGCGTGCCGGACTGGTGGTTCAAGCGCACCGACGGCAAGAAGGTCAAGCCGTCGATCGAGGGCTTCCTCTACCCCGACACCTACGAGATCCCGCCGAAGGCAACCGCCGAGACCATCTTGAAGCTGATGGTCGAGAACTTCCTCGCCGTCACCGGGGAGATGCAGTTCGCCGACCGGGTGCAGAAGGAGCGCGGCGGCATCAGCCCGTACGAGGCGCTGATCGTCGCGTCGCTGGCCCAGGCCGAGGCCGGCAACAAGGACGACCTGGGCAAGGTCGCCCGGGTGGCCTACAACCGGGTCTTCGGCGAGTTTCCCTGCAACTGCCTGGAGATGGACGTCACGGTCAACTACTACCTCGAGCTGACCGGCCAGGACACCAAGACCTCCGCCCAGATGACCGAGGAGGAGTTGCTCGACACCAAGAACCCGTACAGCCGCAAGCTGCGGGGCTTGGTGCCCACCCCGATCAACAACCCGGGCAAGCAGGCCATGGAGGGCGCGATGGACCCGCCGGACGGCAAGTGGCTCTTCTTCGTGGCGATCGACAAGCAGGGGCACTCGGCCTTCGCGGAGACGATCGCGGAGCACGAGCGGAACAAGGTCAAGGCCAAGGAGGCCGGGGTCATCTGATGATGGCTGTACGGCGGGCGGGGGTGCTCGGGAAGCCCATCGCGCACTCTCTATCCCCGGTGATCCACAACGCCGGCTATGCGGCGGCGGGGCTGGCCGGATGGTCGTACACCCGGATCGAGTGCGCGGCGGCGGAGCTGCCGGACGTGGTCGCTGGCCTGGGCCCGGAGTGGGCCGGGCTGTCGGTGACGATGCCGGGCAAGGAGGCGGCGCTCGCGGTGGCCGACGAGGTGTCGCCGGTCGCCGCCGCCGTGGGCGCCGCCAACACGCTGGTACGCCGCCCGGACGGCTCCTGGTACGCCGACAACACCGACGTCGTCGGCATGGTCGAGGTGCTCACCGACGCCGGGGTGCGCTCCGGCGCGACGGTGACGGTGCTGGGCGCGGGCGGCACCGCCCGCGCGGCGGTGGCCGCGGCGGGCCGGCTCGGCGCCCGTGCGGTGACCGTGGTGGCCCGCCGGCCCGAGGCGGTCGAGGAGCTGCGCCCGGTGGCGCGCGCGGTCGACGTGGAGCTGGCCGGCGGGCCCTGGGCCGACGCGGCCGACCGGTGCCGCGCCGACGTGGTGGTCTCGACCGTGCCGAAGGGCGTCGCCGACCCGCTCGCGGAGACCGTCGCCTGGCGGCCGGAGACGGTGCTCTTCGACGCGCTCTACGACCCGTGGCCGACACCCCTCGCCGCGTCCGCCCAGGCCGCCGGCTGCCGGATCGTCTCCGGGCTCGACCTCCTCCTGGCCCAGGCGGTCGGCCAGTTCGAGCACTTCACGGGCGTCGCCGCGCCCCGGGCGGCGATGGCCGCCGCGCTGGCCGCCGCCCGCGCCGCCTGACCGTCCCCGGCGGAGGGGACCGTCCCCTGTGGTTCTCCAGGGCATCCTTAGGCGACGGTTAAGACGCGCTTACGTCCCGCTGTCCTGCCCACGTCACGTGGCGGTCGTGGATACGCTGCTGAGCGTCACCGCCCGAGACACAGGGAGTGTTCCTTGAGCAGGCACGGACTGCACCGCCGCACCCGGCACCACGGCCCACGGCGCAAGGCCGTGCTGCTCGGCGTCGTCGGCACCACCGTGGTCGCCGGCATCGCCGCCACCACGGTGCCGCTGCTGGCGGCCGACGACGTGTCGATCCGGGCGACGGCGGACACCACGGCGACGACGGTGCCGCAGGACGGCGACAACGGCGCGAAGACCACGCTGGCGACCTGCGCTGCCCGCTGCGACGGCAACCCGCGCGGGGCCCGGGAGGCGGTCATCCGGTTCGCGGTGACCAGCCTGCCGGCGTCCGCCGTCAACATCAGGGCCACGCTGCGGGTGCACGCCTGGCAGAAGTTCCCCGCGACGGTGACCGCGCACGCGTCCACCGCCGACGCCGGCGCGGCGCGCCCGGCGCCGACGCCGCCGGGCCCGGCCCTGGACGCCGTGTCCCCGGTGGCGGCGGGCTTCAACGAGTGGGACGTCTCGGCCCTGGTCAGGGGGAACGGCACCTGGACGGTCTCGCTGGCCCAGACCGGCCTGGAAACGCGGATCTACTGGGCGTCGACGGAGAACAGCAACCCCGACCTGCGCCCGCGCCTGGAGATCCGCTACGACGTCGGCACTTCGCCCACGCCGGCGGTCACCAGCGCCGCGCCCTCGCCGAGCCGGACGGTGGCGCCCACGCTCGCGCCACGGCCGACCCCCAGCGCCAGCCCGACCCGTGCCCTGCCCCGCCCGTCGGCGAGCCCGTCCGGCGGCACCGGGCGGTGCGGCGAGGTGTCGGACAAGCTGGTCCCCTCGTGCGGCGCCTGGTGGGGGATGTACTCCCCGGCCGACGCCGGCGGCGGGTGGGACCACGGCGCCGCGGTCGCCGAGGTGGAGGCGCAGGTCGGGCGGAAGTTCGACATCGTGCACCGCTACCACGACTTCTCCGGCACCGGCAGCAACGGCGCGTTCCCGGACGCCTACCAGCGACAGCAGATGCGCGAGGGCCGGCTGATGTTCTTCGCCTGGGAGTCCCGCGTCTTCTCCTCCGGCACCGTGTTGACCTGGCGAGACGTCTACAGTGGCCGGTACGACGCCACCATCGACGCGGTCGCCGGGCGGATCCGCGACACCGGCGTGCCGGTCTTCATGGGCTTCGACCACGAGCCGGAGGACGAGCCGGCGAAGGGCAGCGACGCCGACTTCGTCCGCGCCTGGCGGCACGTGCACGACCGGTTCGCCGCGGCGGGCGCCCACAACGCCGTCTGGGTGTGGACGATGATGGGCTGGTCCGGCCACTACGACCGGTACGCCGCCCTCTATCCCGGCGACCGGTACGTCGACTGGGTGGGCTACGACCCGTACAACTTCCACGTCTGCAACGGCAGCACGGTGTGGAAGAGCCCCGCCACCACCATCGGCGGCTTCTACCGCTGGCTGGACGAGCACCGCCTCGGCGTCGGCAAGCCGCGGATGCTCGCCGAGTTCGGCACCAACTTCAACGCGGCCGACCCGGACGCCAAGCGGCGCTGGTTCGAGGAGTTCCCGGCGGCGCTCAGGGCGCACCCGAAGATCAAGGCCGCGATCTACTTCAACTCCGCCGGGATGACCCGCCGGACGAGCACGTGCGACATGACGATGAACCACGACGCCTCGGCGGTGGCCGGGTTCACCCGCGCCGGTCGCGACAGCTACCTGCGGCAGCCCACCGGAGGGAGCCGCTGACCGTCGGCACAGGCCGGCGGACGACCGGATGAGTCGGACATCCGACAGAACACACGGTCTGTCGCTTGCGGAGGCACTGACCGCCCAATCGGCGGATATCGCCGAGCGGGGTGGGCGAGGCACGCTACGCGGGTCTTCTTCCACCTTGGAGGCGTAGCGTGCCCGAAATCCCGCGCTTCCGGCGATCCGCCGGATTCCGCACCCGGGCGGGGGTGGTCGCGCTGGTGACCCTCGCCGCCGTGCTGGCCGTCCCCACCGGGACCTCCGCCGCCGTGGTGCCGGCCCCCGAACCGGCGACCCTGGTCTCGGCGAACCCCGCCGACGCCACCCCCCACGCCAGGGACGGCGAGACCCGCGCCTTCGCGCAGGTCGGCTCCATGGTGTACGTCGGCGGCAGCTTCACCCAGATCCGGCAGACCGCCAGCGCGGCGTGGACGACGCAGCGCTACCTCTTCGCGTACGACCGGGCCACCGGGACGATCTCGACCGCCTTCCTGCCGGTGCTCGACGGCGCGGTCAACACGCTCGTCGCCGGGCCCAACGGGACGCTGATCGTCGGCGGCGCGTTCAAGACCGTCAACGGCGTCTCGCGTAAGAACCTGGTGGCGCTCGACCCGGCCACCGGCGCGATCGTCGACAGCTGGGTCGGCCGCTCCGACGGCGGCACCGTCCGCGACCTGGCCCTGCACGGCAACCACCTCTACGTGGCCGGCGCGTTCAACTGGCTCAACGGCACCGCGCACGCCGGCCTGGGTCGGCTCGACGCCACCACCGGCGCGATCGACCCGACCTTCAACGTCAACGCCACCGTCGGGCGCCACGACACCACCCCGTACGTCTGGACCATCGACGTCGCCCCCGACGGCGCCACCCTGGCCGTCGGCGGCAACTTCATGTACGTCAACGGCCTGCCGCGCAACCAGATGGCGCTGGTCGACCTCTCCGGCACGCCGACCCTGCTCGACTGGAGCACCGAGAAGTTCGTGCCGCCGTGCGCGGCGCCGGCGACCTTCGTGCACTACGTGCAGGACGTCAAGTTCGGCGCCGACAGCAGCTGGTTCGTGGTCGGCACCAACGGCGGCGCGGGCTGGCCGGCCGCGTACTGCGACGCGTTGGTGCGGTTCGAGACCGCCGCCCGGGGCGCCGGCCAGCTCGGCACCTGGGTCGACTACACCGGCAACGACACCATCACCTCCGTCGAGGTCGCCGACAACGTCATCTACCTCGGCGGGCACTTCCGCTGGCTGAACAACCCGAACGCCAGCGACCGGGCCGGCGACGGCGCGATCGACCGGCTCGGCATCGCCGCCGTCACCCCGGCCACCGGCATGCCGGTGAACTGGAACCCCCGCCGCAGCGGCAGCGCGTCGATGCCGGCCGGCACCAGCAACTGGGGCTCGTCGGTGCCGGTGCTCTGGCGCGGCAGCGACGGCCTCTACTTCGGCCACAACTCCGACGGCATGGGGAACGAGTACCACGGCCGGCTCGGCATGTTCCCGCTGGCCGGCGGGCGCACCATCACCCCGAAGAACGCGCCGACCGCGACCGCCGGCAACCTCTACGTCGGCACCGGGCCCGGCGAGCTGGCGAAGGTCCCGTTCGACGGCACCGCCGTCGGCGCCCCGACCACGGTCAGCCAGCCGAACTACACGGCGGCCGGCGCCACCTGGCGGGTCGCCGACCGGATCTACTGGTCGCACACGGTCGCCGGCACCCCCACCGGCAGCCGGATCGACATCTCGATGTTCAACGGCGGCGCGATCGGCGTGCCGTGGGAGGCGTCCGGCTACAACGACTGGTTCAACCCGGCGGCGATGACCGGCGCGTTCTATCTCGACGGTCGCCTGTACTACACCCGGTCGGGCGCCAGCGGCCTCTACTACCGCTACTTCGAGATCGACGGCAACTACCTCGGCGCCACGGAGTTCACCCTGCCGACCACCGGGGTCACCTGGTCGACCGTGCGCGGCATGGCCTGGGTCGCCGGCAGGATCGTGTACGGCGCCACCGACGGGACGCTGCGCAGCGTGCCGTTCGACCCGACGGCCGCCCCGGCGGTCGACGGGACGGCGGCGACCGTCGTCGCTCCGGCGGCGGCCGGTGTGAGCTGGTCCACCCCGTCGACGTTCTTCTCCGTGCAGTGAGGGTCAACAGTTCGTAACGGACATCGGTAGATTGTTCACGTTGGGCCGGCGACGGATCAGCCGTCGCCGGCCCCGCGACGTGGGGAGGGTCGTTGGTCGGCGCGGGTGGCATCCGCCGAGGGCTCCCGGTGCGGGTCGTCTTCGCGGTCAAGCGCGGCTGGTACCGGCTGCGCTACCCCCGGTTGACCCTCGGCCGGGGCGTGGAGATCCGCGGCCGGATCCGGCTGCGCCGGGGCGTGCGGGTGAGCATCGGCGACCGCACCCGGGTGAACAAGCTGGTCCGCTTCGCCGGCCCCGGCGAGGTGACGGTCGGCGCCGACTGCCTGCTGAACGCCACCTGGATCGGCACCTGGACGTCGGTCACGATCGGCGACCGGTGCCTGCTCTCGGACTGCGAGCTGCTGGACAACGACTTCCACAACCTGCCGCCCGAGCAGCGGCACGACCCACCCGTCCCGGCCACCCGCGCCCCGATCACGATCGAGGACAACGTGTGGATCGGAGCGCACGCCCTGGTGATGAAGGGCGTGCGGATCGGCCGGGACAGTGTCGTGGGCGCCGCCACGGTGGTCCGCACGGACGTGCCGCCGCGGGTCGTGGTCGCCGGAAATCCACAACAGACGGTGAAGAAGTTCCATGACTGATGTTCCTCCCGCCTCCTGGTCCGCCGGCGTCCCCACCGGTGGCGGGGCGGGCCGCACCGTCACGCTGACCGACCTGCTCCGCGTACCGCTGCACCGGATCCGGCTGGTGGCGGCCGTCGCCGCGGTCGGCCTGGCCGCCGCGCTCGGCTACGTGCTCCTCGTCCCCGCCGCGGTGACCGCCAGCGCGGTCGTGGCGGTCCGCCCCGTCGTCACGGACGCGTTCACGCCCAGCGGGGCCAACGCCGAGCGGGCGGTGAACATGAACGTGGAGAGCGGCATCGCCACCGGCACCGAGGTGGTGCAGCGGCTCGCCGACGCCGGCGGGCTGGACCCGCGCGAGGTGCGCGACGCCCTGGAGGTGGAGGTGCCCACCGGCGGGCAGATCCTGCGCTTCGTCTACTCGGCCCCCACGGCCGAGCAGGCGGTGGAGAGTGTCAACCTGGCCGCCCGGGCCTACCTGGACGTGCGCCGGGCGATGTACGAGAAGCAGCGGGCGGAGATGCTGCGCTCGTACGACGAGAGCATCAGCAAGGTGGCCGCCCAGCAGGCCGCCCTGCAGAAGCGGGTCAACAACGCCCGGGAGGGCGCCGTCGACGCGGCCGTGACCGAACTGGCCGGCATCAACAACCAGCTCACCCAGCTCAACGCGGCGCGTACGGAGATCGCCGCCGTCGACGTCAGCCCCGGCTGGGTCACCCAGACCGCCGAGCGGGCCCTGGCCTCCTCCGCCGGGAACCGCCCGCTCTACGTGCTCGCCGGCCTGCTCGGCGGGACGCTGCTCGGCGTGGTGCTGGCGTACGCCTGGGAGTCCGTCGACCGGCGGATCCGGTCGGTGGACGACGGGCGCGACGCCACCGGCCTGCCGCTGCTCGGCACGGTGCGCAGCCGCGGGTGGCGCGGTCGCAAGGAGGCGGTCGACGCCGACATCCGGTACGTGGCGATGGCCATCGCCGAGCGGGTGCGCCAGCCCGCCCGGGTGTCGCTGCTGACCTCCCGAGAGGAGGACGCGACGGCCATCACCGCCGGCCTGGCGGTGGCGCTGGCGGCGGTCGGCCGGGAGGTCTTCGTCGCCGACGACAGCGGCCGCGCCGACCGGCTGCGCGACACGGTGCTCGCCGACCGGGAGCGGCTGCCCGCCGCGGCCGACCCGTCCCGTCCCGCCGTCCCCAAGCCCCGCCCGGCCGGCTCCGCGGACGCGGCAGCCGGCGACGCGTCCCCGCCGGCGGCCCGCCGCCCGTCGCCGCACCCGCCCGGCGCGCGCCCGTCCACCGACCCGGACGCCACGCTCACCCTGCCCCGGGTCGCCTCCTCGGCGAGCGGAGTGAACAGCCGGGTGACGGGCGCCGACCCGGTGACCGTGGGCGCGGGCAGCGTCCGGTTCGGCACCTGGCGGCAGGGCGCCGACCACAGCCTCGTGCTGTTCAACGCCCCGCCAGCCGAGTCCGACGAGCGCGGTGTCGCCGTCGCCCGGCAGGGCACGGCGGTGGTGGTGGTCGAGCGCGACCGCACCCGGCAGAACGACCTGCGCCGGCTCGTGGAGCGGCTGCGCGCCGCCGGGGTCACCCCGCTCGGCTTCGTGCTGACCCGCAGCGGCCGGGGCTGACCCGTGCCCGTCACCCGCGCGCCGGCCACGAGCGAGCCGGCCGGCGGCCCGGACGGCGCCGCCCCGCCGCCGCAGCCGCCGGCTCCGCCCCGGCTGCCGCTGTGGCCGCTGGCGGCGATGTTCGGCCTGGTGCCGCTCTGGTGGCTGACCGGCGCGTTCTATCTCGGCTGGCCGTTGCTCGGCGCGCTGCTGTTCGCGCTGCTGGTGATCCGGGGGCGGGTGCCGCTGCCCCCGGCCGCCGGGATCTGGCTGCTGTTCCTGGCCGTCGTCCTGGTCAGCGCCACCCAGCTCCAGTCGCCGGCCTCGGTGCTGACCTTCGGCCTGCGGCTCGCCTTCTACGTCACCGCGCTCGTGGTCGGCGTCTACGTCTACGCGGTCGCCCGGGAACGCGCCGACCTTGTCCCGGTGCTCGTGCCGCTCTGCGCGTTCTGGTTCGCGCTGGTCGCGCTCGGCTGGCTGGGCGTGCTGGCGCCCCGGTTCGCGCTGACCACCCCGGTGGAGGTGCTGCTCCCGGGCGGTGTGGCCGGTAACCCGTTCATCCGGGACATGGTCCACCTGAGCACCGCAGAGTACAGCGAGCGGTCACTGAACCCGATCTACCGGCCGGCCGCGCCGTTCGCGTACACGAACAACTTCGGCAGCGCGTACGCGATGACCCTGCCCTGCGTGGTCGCCTTCACCATGCTGCGCCGGCGCGGCGCGCTGCGCTGGGCGCTGTTGGCGTCGCTGCCGCTGTCGCTGGTCCCGGCCTTCCTCACGCTCAACCGGGCGATGTTCCTCAGCATCGGCGCCGGCCTCGCGGTGCTCGGCGTCCGGGCCGCCCTGCGCGGCAACGTCCGGGTGGCCGCGTCGATCGTCGGCGTGGTGGTCATCGGCGGCGTCGCCACCCTGTTCATCCCGATCGCCGAGCTGATCGGCAACCGCGTCGAGTCCAGCGACACGAACACCGACCGGCTCTCGCTCTACGTCGAGGTGATCCGCCGGGTGAAGGAGTCGCCGTGGCTCGGCTACGGCGCGCCGGTCAACGTGGACACCGTCACGGCCCAGGCGCCCATCGGCACCCAGGGGCAGCTGTGGATGGTGCTGTTCAGCCACGGCGTCCCCGCGCTGCTGTGCTTTCTCGCCTGGTTCGTCGTCGCCGCGTTGAGCTGTGCCCGCGCCACCTCGGCCGCCGGGCAGTGGCTGTCCGTGGTGCCGGTGATCTGCCTGGTGCAGATCCCGTTCTACGGCATGGCCAACCAGAACCTCGCGGTCGCCTTCTTCGCCGTCGCCTTCGCGATGGTGCTCACCGAGCGGGAGGAGTCCGCCCGACCGCACCACCTCCGCCCGGTCGGCCCGAAGGCGGTGCCGGCATGACCGCCGCCACCCGCCCGCCGGCCGGCGCCGTGGCCTCCGCCGGCGCGCCGGCCGACGACACGGAGACCCGGCGCAGCGCCCGCAGCGGGGCCGCCGGGCTGGTCGGCGCGGCCACCAGTGGCCTCTTCGGCTTCCTGCTCGCGGTCGTCATCACCCGCGGCTACGGCACGGTCGGCTCCGGCGCGTTCTTCGCCGCGATCGGCGTGGTCACCGTCGCCACCGCCGTCTGCACCCTCGGCGCCGAGACCGGGCTGATGTGGGCGCTGCCCCGCCGCCGTTCCGGCGCCGGCGGCGACGCCGCCCGGGTGCTGCCGGTGGCGCTGTTGCCGCCGCTGCTGGCCGCGGTCCTCGTCGCCGTGGCCGGGGTGCTCGCCGCGGACGCGCTCGCCCCGCGCCTGCTCGACGGATCCGACGCCGACGGTGCGGCCCTGCTGGCGGTCAGTTTCGCCGCGGTGCCGGTGGTGGTGGCGATGACGCTGCTGCTCGCCGCGCTGCGCTGCGTCCGCCCCATCCGGGCGTACGTCGGGGTGCAGTTCTTCCTGCTGCCGGTGGCGCGGCCGGTGCTGGTCGGCGCGGCGGTGCTCGCCGGCGGCGGCCTGCTCGCCGGCATGACCGGCTGGCTGGTGCCGGCGGCGCTCGCCCTGCTGGCCTGCCTGACACTGGTCGCGGGCCCACTCGGCGTCGGCCGGGGCGCCGCGCTGCGGCCGCAGCCCGCCGACTGGTCGGCCTTCTGGCGGTTCGCCCTGCCCCGCGCCGCCTCCGCGGCGATCGACGCCGGCAACATGTGGGTGGGCGTGCTGCTCACCTCGGTGCTGGCCGGCCCGGCCGACGCCGGCGTGTTCGGCGCCGTCGGCCGCTACATCCTCGCCGGTCAACTGGCCATGCAGGGGCTGCGGGTGGCGGTGTCGCCGCAGCTGTCCCGGCTGCTCGGGCGGGGGGAGCGGGGCGCGGCGGCCGCCGTGCACCGGCAGTTGACCACCTGGGGGCTGGTGCTGTCCTGGCCGGTCTACCTGCTGCTCGCCGTCTTCGGCCTGGCGTTCCTCCAGCTCTTCGGGCCGGAGTTCACCGCCGGCGCCCCCGCGATGACCGTGCTCGCGCTGGCCATGCTGGTCAACACCGGGGTCGGGAACGTGCAGAGCCTGCTGCTCATGGGCGGCCGCAGCGGCCTGCACCTGGCCGCCACGGTGGCCGGGCTGCTGGTCACCGTCTCCCTCGGCCTGTGGCTGATCCCGGCGCACGGGGCGACCGGCGCGGCCCTGGCCTGGGCGCTCGGCATCGCCACCGAGAACCTCACCGCGGCATGCTGCGCCCGGGTCGTGGTCGGCCAGCCGCTGGTCGACGCGGCGATGCTGCGGGCCGGGGCGGCCACCGTCGCCGGGGTCGGGTTCGCGGCGACGGTCGGGGTGCTGGCCGGCGGGCGGGGGATCGGCGGGCTGGCGGTGGCGGTGGGGGTGCTGGCCGCCGGCTGCGTCGGCTTGCTGACGTTGCCCCGGGTGCGACGCGGCATCCGGGTGACCATGGTGCAGATCCGTGGGCGGCGGGAGGCGGCCCCGGCCGCCGCCGGGCCCGCCCCGGAGGAGTCGAAGGGCAGGTGAGGTCCGTCGTGCCGTCCATCCGTGACCGGGTGAAGCAGCTCGTCCCGACGCAGGTGACGAACCGGGTGAAGGAGTCCCTCGTCGACTACGGGGTGCGCACCAGCGACCGGCGGCCGCTGCCGGACTTCCTCATCATCGGCACCAAGCGGGGCGGCACGACGTCGCTGTGGAACTACCTCATCCAGCATCCGCTGGTGCCCCGGCTCTTCCCGGCCTGGAACACGAAGTCCGCACACTACTTCGAGGAGCACTGGCGGCGCGGCGAGGCCTGGTACCGGTCGCACTTCCCGACGCAGCGGCAGCGGGAGGCGCTGGCGAGGCGGCACGGCGGGCCGGTCCGGGTCGGCGAGGCGGCGCCGCTGTACATGTTCCACCCCCTCGCCGCCCAGCGGGTCGCCGCGCTGATGCCGTCGGTGCGGCTGATCGTGCTGCTGCGCGACCCGGTGGAGCGGGCGTACTCGCACTGGAAGGAACGGCGGACGCACGGCATCGAGCCGCTCGACTTCGCCGCCGCGCTCGCCGCCGAGGAGGAGCGCACGGCGGGGGAGCGGGAGCGGCTGATCGCGGAGCCGGAGTACTTCAGCGAGCCGTACGACTGGTACACCTACCGTGCCCGGGGCCGCTACCTGGAGCACCTGGAGCCGTGGCTGGACCGGTTCGACCGGGAGCAGATCCTCTTCCTGCCCAGCGAGGACCTCTACCGCGACGCCCGGTCCACCTACCGCCGGACGCTGGACTTCCTCGGCCTGCCCCCGCACGACCTGCCCGACTTCAAGGTCTACAACGACCGCCGCTCGGCACCCCTGGAGCCGGTGGTGCGTGCCGAGCTGACCGAGTACTACCGCCCGTACAACGACGCGTTGCGGCAGCGGCTGGGGCTGGAGCTCGACTGGCCGGACCGGGCCGCGTGACGGCGCAGCTCGCCGCGCCGGCCGATCCCCGGTCCCGGACGGACGGGCTGGGCTGGGTCACCCGGGCGGTGTTCGGCGACGAGCGGCTCGCCCTGACCGTGGGCGGCCCCCCGCCGCCCGGCCACCGCGCCGTCGCCCGGTACGCGGTCGTCCCGTCGGTCGCCCGGGCCCGGTTCCTGCTGCCGCTCGGCGCGCCCCGGGCCACGGCCGCCTCGCTGCTGGCGTACAACGCGTTGCGCCCGCCGAAGGTGCGGGCGGTGCGGGCCGCGCTCGGCGGGCTCGCCCGGGTCGGCGCGGTCGACCTGGCCCCGTTCCCGCGGCTCACCGTGTCGCTGCCCGACGGGCTCGCCGCCGACGAGGTGCTGCTGGCGCGGCGGCTGGCCGGCGCGCTCGGCGGCCCGTCGGTGTACGCGGCCTGCGGCGTCCGCCCGCCGGACCCGAACCACAAGCCCACCCTGCAACTGTTCGACCCGGCCGGCCGGCCCCTCGGCTACGCCAAGATCGGCTGGAACGGCGCCACCCGGGCGTTGGTGACCGCCGAGGCGGCGGCCCTGCGCGAGCTGCCGGCGGTGGCCGGGACGGCCGACCACCCGGCGGCGCCCCGGCTGCTGGCCGAGGTGACCGCGGCCGGGCAGGTCATCGCGCTGGTCGAGCCGCTGCCGCCGGAGGTGCGGGGGGTGCCGGCCGGCGATCCGCCGCGGCTGGCGGCGCTGCTCGCGGTGGCCCGCCGGGGCCGCCCGCCGGCCTCGCCGCGCCCGTTGGCCGGGTCGGCCTTCCTGGCCCGGCTCGCCGCCGAGGCGCAGCGGGCCGCCGCCGGCACGCCCGACGGGGCCCGGGCGGTCGCCGCCGTGGCCGCGCTGGCCCGCCGGCACGGGGACACGGCCGTCGAGTTCGGGCACTGGCACGGCGACTGGGTGCCCTGGAACCTGGGCGTGCACGCCGGCCGGCTGGTCGCCTGGGACTGGGAGCACAGCGGGCCGGACGTGCCGCTGGGTTTCGACCTGGCGCACGACGCGTTCCAGCGCGCCCTGGTGCTGCGGGGCGAGCCGGCGGTGACGGCGGCGCGGGCCGTCGACGCGCACCTCGACCACCACGGCGGCGGGCTGGGGCTCGGGCCGGCGGCGCGCCGGCTGGTGGCCGACGGCTACCTGCTGGAGATGTGGCTGCGTACGTGGCGGCTCGCCGATGCCGGCGCGGGCTGGAACGCCGCGCTGCATCCCGCCCTGCTGGACGTCGTCGACAAACGACAGTCGCCCGGTCGTCCTATTTGACCGGCGGAAGACCTGTGATCTGCTGGCGGAGCGCCGACCGAAACTCCAAGCGAACTTTGTGGGGAGTCGCGTGGAAACGACAACCGAGGACGCCGGCGATCCCGGAGTCCTGCTCCTGGTGGGCTCCAGCGGCGGCCATCTCGCCCAACTGCTCGCCCTGCGCCCGTGGTACGAACGCTGGCGCCGCTGCTGGGTCACCTTCGACACGCCCGAGGCGGTCTCGCTGCTCGCCGGCGAGGACCTGGTCCCGGCGCACCACCCGACCACCCGCAACGTGCCGAACCTGCTGCGCAACGCCGTCCTCGCCTGGCGGGTGCTGCGGTCGCGCCGGGTCGCCGCCGTGGTGACCACCGGCGCCGGGGTCGCCGTGCCGTTCGTGGTGCTGGCCCGGCTGCGCCGCATCCCGACCGTCTACATCGAGGTGTACGACCGGATCGACACCCCGACCCTGACCGCCCGGCTCTGCCGCCCGTTCCTGTCCGCGATGCTCGTGCAGTGGGACGAGCAGCGCCGCCAGTACCCGGAGGCCACCGTCGTGGGGACCCTGCTGTGACCGCCGAGAGCACCGGAACCGCCCCCGCGCACCGGGTCGCCCCCGGCCGTCCCCGGCCGTCGCCGGCGGGCCGGGTGCCCCGACCCCGCGACCCCGACGACGTCGCCCGCGCCCGGCTGCTGGTCGCCGTCGGCACCGACAAGCACCCGTTCGGTCGGCTGGTCGGCTGGCTGGAGGAATGGCATCCCGGCGTCGCCGAGGACGTCGGCCTGACCGTCCAGCACGGACACACCCGGGCGCCCGGCGTGCCCGGGGCGGTGCCGTTCCTCGGCCACGACGAGCTCCAGACCGCCATGGCCGAGGCCGACCTGGTGGTCTGCCACGGCGGGCCGGCCACCATCCTGGAGGCCCGCCGGCACGGTCACCTGCCGATCGTGGTGCCCCGGGACCCGACGCGGGGCGAGCACGTCGACGACCACCAGCAGCTCTTCGCCCGCCGGTTGGGCGCGGCCGGCATGGTGGCGTTGGCCGAGACCCGGGAGGCGCTGTTCGCGGCGCTCACCGCGGGGCTGGCGGACCCCTCCCGGTTCGCCGTCGCGGCCGACCCGGCCGCGTCCGAGGCGCGCCGCGCCGCGGTGGAGCAGGTGGGGCGGATCGTGGAGGAACTGGTGGCCGCGTCGACCGGACGACGGCAGCGGGCGAGGTGGCGGCCGTGGGCACGGCCGGACCGGAACGGAGAACGGCGATGACCGGACACCCGAGCGTCAGCGTGGTGGTGCCGACCCGGGACCGGCCGGAGCTGCTCCGGGCCGCGGTGCGGGCGGTCCTCGACCAGGACCACCCCGGCCCGGTCGAGGTGGTGGTCGTGTACGACCGGTCCGAGCCGGACGGCTCACTGGCCGAGCTGTCCCGCCCGGACCGCCTGGTGCGGGTGATCCGCAACGAGCGCACCCCCGGCCTGGCCGGTGCCCGCAACTCGGGCATCCTGGCGGCCACCGGGGAGCTGGTCGCGTTCTGCGACGACGACGACGAGTGGCTGCCCGGCAAGCTGCGGGCCCAGGTCGAGGCGCTCGCCGCCGCCCCCGACGCGGAGTTCGTCAGCTGCGGCATCCGGGTCAGCTACGACGGGCACACCGTCGACCGGGCGCTGCCGAAGGACTCGGTCACCCTGGCCGACCTGCTGCGCGACCGGATGACCGAGCTGCACCCGTCGACCTTCCTGATCCGCGCCGCCGCGCTGCGGGACGGGTTCGGGCTGGTCGACGAGGAGATCCCGGGCAGCTACGCGGAGGACTACGAGTTCCTGCTCCGGGCCGCCCGCAGCGCGCCGCTGGTCAACCTGCGCACGCCGTACGTGCTGGTGCGCTGGCACAAGCGGTCCTACTTCGCGCAGCGCTGGGACACCATCTCCGAGGCGTTGCAGTGGCTGCTGGAGCGCTACCCGGAGTTCGGCACGCAGCCGGCCGGCGAGGCGCGGGTCGCCGGGCAGATCGCCTTCGCCCGGGCCGCCTCCGGCGACCGGCGGGGCGCGATGCGGTGGGCCCGGCACACCATCCGGCGCAACCCGCGCGAGCCGCGGGCGTACCTCGCCCTCGCCGTGGCCGGGCGGGTGGTCCGCGCCGACGCGGTGCTGCGGACCCTGCACAAGCGCGGCCGGGGCATCTGAGCCGGCGGACCGGCGACGCCGGCCCGCGCCCCGGGTCATCCAGGGGCCCGCGTCGGTGTCCCCGCCCGAACGCCCTGTCCCGGCTTCGGGCGCCGGCCGCTCGTCGGACGGCGGCGTCCGCAGGGCGGGACGCGGCGGGCACCGTACGGCGGCGGCCACCGGGCGTGACAGACTGACCGCTGTGTTGCGCTGGTTGACTGCAGGGGAATCGCACGGTCCCGCCCTCGTCGCGTTGCTGGAGGGCGTGCCCGCCGGCGTCGAGGTGACCACCGGGGACATCGCCGGTGAGCTGGCCCGGCGCCGGCTCGGCTACGGCCGGGGCGCCCGGATGTCGTTCGAGCAGGACGAGGTCGAGATCATCGGCGGGCTCCGGCACGGGGTGACCCTCGGCAGCCCGGTCGCGATCCGGGTCGGCAACTCCGAGTGGCCCAAGTGGCGCACCGTGATGGCCGCCGACCCAGTCGACCCGGCGGAGCTGGCCAGCCAGGCCCGTAACGCGCCGCTCACCCGCCCCCGGCCGGGCCACGCCGACCTGGCCGGCATGCAGAAGTACGGCCACACCGACGCCCGGCCGATCCTGGAGCGGGCCAGCGCCCGGGAGACCGCCGCCCGGGTCGCCGTCGGCACGGTCGCCAAGGCGCTGGTCCGGCAGGCGCTCGGCATCGAGATCGTCTCCCACGTGGTCGAGCTGGGCCCGGTCGCCGTCAAGCCCGGGCTGCGCCCGGTGCCCGAGGACGCCGCCCGCATCGACGCCGACCCGCTGCGTTGCCTCGACCCCGAGGCCAGCGCCCGGATGGTCGCCGAGGTCGACGCCGCGAAGAAGGCCGCCGACACCCTGGGCGGCGTCGTCGAGGTGCTGGCGTACGGGGTGCCGCCGGGTCTGGGCAGCCACGTGCAGTGGGACCGCAAGCTCGACGCCCGGCTCGCCACCGCGCTGATGTCCATCCAGGCGATCAAGGGCGTCGAGATCGGGGACGGCTGGCAGCAGGCGCGTTCCCGCGGCTCCGAGGCGCACGACGAGATCGTGCCCACCGCCACCGGCGTACGCCGGGTCACCGACCGGGCCGGCGGGCTGGAGGGCGGCATCACCACCGGCGAGCCGCTGCGGGTGAAGGCCGCGATGAAGCCGATCTCGTCGCTGAACCGGGCCCTGGCGACGGTGGACGTCACCACCGGCGAGCCGGCCACCGCCATCAACCAGCGCTCGGACGTCTGCGCGGTGCCCGCCGCCGCGGTCGTCGCCGAGGCGATGGTGGCGTTGGTGCTCGCCGAGGCGGCCACCGAGAAGTTCGGCGGCGACTCCGTCGCCGAGATCCGCCGCAACCTGGCCGGCTACCTCGACGCGTTGGTGATCCGGTGAGCGCGGGCGGGTCGGCCGGGCGCGGGGGCGCCGGGCGGTGCCGCTGATGGCGCCGGTCTGCGTGCTGGTCGGGGCGCCGGGCTCCGGCAAGACCACGATCGGGCAGGCGCTCGCGGAGCTGCTCGGGGTCGAGTTCCGCGACACGGACGTGGACATCGAGCGGCTCGCCGGCAAGCCGATCCCGGAGATCTTCATCGACGAGGGCGAGGCCCACTTCCGTGCCCTCGAACGGGCGGCGGTGGCGGCGGCGCTGGCCTCCTGCGAGGGGGTGCTGGCCCTCGGCGGCGGCGCGGTCCTCGCGGAGGAGAACCGCGCCGCCCTGGTCGGGCACCCCGTGGTGCACCTGTCCGTGGAACTGCCCGACGCCGTCAAGCGGGTCGGGCTGGGGGCGGGCCGGCCGCTGCTGGCGATCAACCCGAGGGCGACGCTGAAGCACCTGCTGGACCAGCGCCGCCCGCTCTACGCCGAGGTGGCCACCGCGACCGTGGTCACCGACGGGCGGGCCCCGGAGGAGATCGCCGCCGAGGTCGCGGCGCTGCTGAAGCACTGAGCGGCCGGCCGGCCGCGGCGCAACGTCAGGAGTGCGCCGCGACCGGATCCGGCGGGCGGGACCGCCGCCGCGCGGGGTGCGCCGTCCGCCCGGGCCGGGTGCCACCGTCACGGTGTGGCCGCTCAGGCTGTCGTCAGCTCCCGGCGATCCGGTCGAGCACGTCCGCCAGGCCCTTCGGCTCGCTGAGCATCGGCCAGTGCCCGGTGGGCAGCGCGTGCAACTGGCCACCGGCCAGCCCCGCGAAGAACGGGTGCCCCTGCGCGATCAGGCCCTCCACCACCTCCAGCGGGAAGGTGCTGGCCACCAGCGCGGTCGGCACCGCGCGCCCACCGGTGCGGCGCACCGGGTCGGTGGCGGCGCGCAGCGGATGGGGGGTGGCGCGTCGCCGCAGCAGCGCGAGCGCGGCGGCGTCCAGGCCGGCCAGGTTCGCCGGGTCCTCGGCCGGGTCCCACGCGGGCGGGGGCAGCAGGTGGCCGTCGCCGATCCGGGCGCGCAGCCGCTCCTGCTCCTCCGGCGGGTTGGCGTCGAACTGCGCCATGCCGTCCGGCATCGGCCCGCTCTCCACATAGACCACCCGGGCGATCCGGTCCGGGACGCGCTCCGCCGCCTGGGTCACCGGCAGCCCGCCACCCGAGTGCCCCACCAGCACCACGTCGTGCAGGTCCTCCACCTCGATCAGCCGGACGACGTCGGTGGTGTGCGTCTCCAGGCCCACCTCGGGGCCGGCCAGGTGGGCGCGCTCGGCCAACCCGGTCAGCGTCACCGGGTACACCTCGTGGCCCTTCTCGCGCAGCGCCGCGGTCACCTCCCGCCATGCCCAACCACCCAGCCAGAAGCCCGGAACCAGCACGAACGTCGTCATCTGCCTTCTCCCTCTGTCGTCGCTCCGGGAGACCGTACGATCGAATCCGGACGCTTTCCGCCCTGATTGAAGGAGTGGCTCGTGTCACATCCCGCCGCCAGGGTGCTCGGCATGCTCGAGCTGCTCCAGAGCCACCACCGGCTCACCGGGGCCGAGCTGGCCCGCCGGCTGTCGGTGGACGAGCGCACCGTGCGGCGCTACGCCGCGACGCTGGCCGAGCTGGGCATCCCGGTGGCCGCCGAGCGCGGCCGCCACGGCGGCTACCGGCTGCGCCCCGGCTACAAGCTGCCGCCGCTGATGCTCACCGACGACGAGGCGGTGGCCGTGCTGCTCGGGCTGGTCGCCGCCGAGCGGCTCGGGCTGGGCACCGAGGAACCGGCGACCGCCACCGCGCTGGCCAAGATCCGCCGGGTGCTCCCGTTCGCGCTGGGCGACCGGCTAGCCGCGGTGCAGGAGCACCTCGGCTTCACGCTGCGGCGCCCCACGGCGGAGGCCCGCCCGGCGACCGGGACGTTGCTCACCCTCGGCGCGGCCGCCCGGCACCGGCGCCGGGTGCGGTTGGACTACCGCTCCTGGTCCGGCGCAGCCTCCCGGCGGCAGCTCGACCCGTACGGCCTGGTCTTCCACGCCGGCCGGTGGTACGTGACGGGGCACGACCACCTGCGCGGGGAGGTGCGCACGTTCCGCCTGGACCGCATCGGCGAGGTGGAGACGGGGACCGAGACCTTCGTCGTGCCCGACGGCTTCGACCCGGTGGCCGAGGTGACCCGCTCGCTGGCCGGCGTGCCCTACGCCCACGACGTCGAGGTGCTGCTCGAGACCGACCTGGCGACCGCCCGACGGCGGGTCCCGCCGAGCGTGGCCGAGCTGGCGGAAAGCGCCGACGGGGTGCTGTTGCGCACCCGCGCGGAGAACCTCGACGGGATGGCCCAACTGCTCGCCGGGCTGGGCTGGCCGTTCACCGTGCTGAGCCCGGACGCCCTGCGTACCGCGGTGACCGAGCACGCCCGCCGGCTCGCCGGTTGGGCCGGACGGACGCCGGGTTGACCCGGCCGCCGGCGGCCCGGTCGCCTCGGTGCCGGCGGCCCGGTCGCCTCGTGCCGGCGGTTCCGACGGGCCGGGGTGGCCACCACGTGGACAGTCCCGGTCCGGGACCGGACGGCTGGACTAGGCTGCCGGCGATGGACGAAATGACCCGGATCCCCGTCGGCGGCGAGCGCCCGTACGACGTGCTGGTGGGACGCGACCTGCTCGACGCGCTGCCCGGCCTGCTGCCGGGCGCGACCCGGGTGGCGGTGCTGCACGCGCCCCCGCTCAAGGAGTTGGCCGACGCGATCGGCGACCGGCTGCGCGCGGCCGGCGTCGCGCCGCTGCCGATCGAGGTGCCGGACGCCGAGGCGGGAAAGCACATCCACGTCGCCGCGGCCTGCTGGGACAGGCTGGGCGAGGCCGGGTTCACCCGCAGCGACGCGGTGGTCGGGGTGGGCGGCGGCGCCGTCACCGACCTGGCCGGCTTCGTGGCGGCGTCCTGGCTGCGCGGCGTGCGCTGGGTGCCGGTGGCGACCTCACTGCTGGGCATGGTCGACGCCGCGGTGGGCGGCAAGACCGGGATCAACACCTCGGCCGGGAAGAACCTGGTGGGTGCGTTCCACCCGCCGGTCGGGGTCCTCGCCGACCTGGCGACCCTGGACAGCCTGCCCCCGGCCGACCTCGCCGCCGGCCTCGCCGAGGTGGTCAAGTGCGGGTTCATCGCCGACCCGGTGATCCTCGACCTGGTGGAACGGGACCCGGCGGCGGCCACCGACCCGACCGGCCCCGTGACGCGGGAGCTGATCGAGCGGGCGATCCGGGTCAAGGCCGACGTGGTCTCCGGCGACTTGCGCGAGTCGGGGGTGCGGGAGGTGCTCAACTACGGTCACACCCTCGCCCACGCCATCGAGAAGGAGGAGGGCTACCGCTGGCGGCACGGGCACGCGGTGGCCGTCGGCATGGTCTACGCCGGTGAGCTGGCGCGGCTCGCCGGCCGCCTGGATGCCGCCACGGCGGAGCGGCACCGCACGGCGATGGCGGCGTTGGGCCTGCCCACCAGCTACCCGGCCGACGCCTGGCCCCGGCTGCTGGCCACGATGCGGGTGGACAAGAAGGCCCGGGGCAGCCAACTGCGCTTCGTGGTGCTGGACGGGCTGGCCCGCCCCGCCATCCTCGAGGGCCCGGCGGACGACCTGCTGGAGGCGGCCTACCGCGAGGTCGCGGCGTGAGGGTCCACGTGCTCAACGGCCCCAACCTCGGCCGGCTCGGCACCCGTCAGCCGGACGTCTACGGCGCGACCAGCTACGCAGACCTCGTGGCGCTCTGCGAGGCGACCGGGCGCGAGCTCGGCCTGGACGTGACCGTCCGGCAGACCGACGCCGAGCACGAACTGCTGGGCTGGCTGCACGCCGCCGCCGACGAGGGCGCCGCGGTGGTGCTCAACCCGGCGGCCTGGTCGCACTACTCGTACGCGGTCCGGGACGCCTGCGCGATGCTGCGCGGGCCGCTGGTCGAGGTGCACATCTCCAACATCCACGCCCGGGAGGAGTTCCGGCACCACTCCGTGGTCTCGGCGGTCGCGACCGGGGTGATCTGCGGGCTCGGCGTCGACGGCTACCGCCTGGCCCTGCACCACCTGGCCCACCTGGCCCGCCTGGCCCACGGAAACCGAAACCGCTGACGGCGCGACCGCCGAACAAGCGGGGATCCGCCAGCCGGGGTCGGAATCCGGTTACTCGTCGCGCTGAGTGACGCTCGACGCTCGTCACTCCGCGTCACTGCTTTCCTCGCGTCCGTGAAACGCCTCGCGGACGCTTTGCTCTGCACCCACATGCGCACCGGCGGCCTGAGCTGGGAGTCTTCGGCCGGCCGCGAGAGGCCGCTGCGCGACGAATGTCACACAGGGTGAACGGTGCGTCCGTGGGTGCAGAGCAAAGGGCGCGCGAGGTGGGTGTCCGACGGGCGAGCGGCATGTGCGAAGCGTCACGGGCGTGGAGCGGGGGAGACGGCCGGTGGTGCGGGCGGGGCGGGGGCGGACGCGGCGGGCGCCGGTAGACGGCGGGCAGCGGCGCGCGGCGCAACTAGTAGACTTGCCAGGTCTGTCCGCCAATTGATGATCAAGGCAGGAAATGGCCACCACCAACGACCTGAAGAACGGCCTGGTACTCAACCTCGACGGAGAGCTCTGGGCCGTCGTCGAGTTCCAGCACGTCAAGCCCGGTAAGGGTGGTGCGTTCGTGCGTACCACGCTGAAGAACGTGCTGTCCGGCAAGGTGGTCGACAAGACCTTCAACGCGGGCACCAAGGTCGAGACCGCGACCGTGGACAAGCGCACGATGCAGTATCTGTACGCCGACGGCGAGGACTACGTCTTCATGGATCTGGAGACGTTCGACCAGATCACCGTCCCCGGCGGCACCGTCGGCGAGGCGGCGAACTACCTGCTGCCCGAGGCCGAGGCGACCGTCGCCACCCACGAGAGCGTCCCGCTCTACATCGAGCTGCCGACCAGCGTCGTGCTGGAGGTCACCTACACCGAGCCGGGTCTGCAGGGCGACCGGTCGACCGGCGGCAACAAGCCGGCCACCGTCGAGACCGGCGCGACCGTGCAGGTCCCGCTCTTCATCACCACCGGCGAGAAGATCAAGGTCGACACCCGCGACGGCCGTTACCTCGGCCGCGCCTGATGGCCGAGGGTCCCAAGCAGCAGATGCCTGCGCGCCGCAAGGCGCGCAAGCGGGCGTTGGACGTGCTCTTCGAGGCCGACCTGCGGGACCGCCCGCCGGTCGAGGTGCTCGCCGGCTACATCGAGCGGATCGAGAAGCCCCGGCCCGAGCACCTGGGATACGCGGTGAGCCTGGTCGAGGGGGTGGCCGCGCACCTCGACCGGATCGACGAGGTGATCGCCAGCTACGCCGAGGGCTGGACGCTCGACCGGATGCCCGTGGTCGACCGCAACCTGGCCCGCATCGCGGTCTACGAGCTGCTCTACGTCGACGAGATCGACGACGCGGTGGCGATCAGCGAGGCCGTCGAGCTGGCCCGCCAGATGTCGACCGACGACTCCCCGCGCTTCCTCAACGGGATCCTCGGCCGCATCGCCGAGTACGCCACCCGCTGAGGCGGCCCGCAGCATTCCCGGCACTCGCGGCGTCCTCGCCGCCGGCGGCCGTGTGACACGTACGACAGAAGGGGCCCGTGCCGGACGGCACGGGCCCCTTCTCGTGGTCGGGCTCAGGAGGCGAAGAACGCCCGCGGGTCGGCGACCAGCACACCGTGCTCGGTGAGCCGCTCGATCAGGCCGGACGGCGAGGCGTCGTAGACGATCGCGAGCGCGCGCAGGTCGTCGGCGCGGATCGAGAGCACGCGCCCGTTGTAGTCACCGCGCTGCTGCTGGATGGCGCGCGCGTAGCGGGCGACGTAGGCCAGGTCCTCGGAGGCCTCGTCGTACAGCCGCTCCAGGTCCAGGACGATCTTGCTGGTGGGCTCGTGGCGCACCCCGCTGCCGTCGGGCAGCAGCTCCGAGACAGGAACGCGGTAGAAGTCGGCCAGCTCGGCCAGGCGCGACACCGTGACGGCGCGGTCGCCGCGCTCGTACGAACCGACCACCACCGCCTTCCACCGCCCGTTCGACTTCTCCTCCACGCCCTGCAGGGACAGGCCCTGCTGCTGGCGGATGGAGCGCAGGCGGGCGCCCAGAGACTTGGCGTATTCAGAGGGCATTCGGACACTCCCAGTGCTGCTCGGGGTTCTCCCAGCGATCGCTACGGAGCGTGACGGTACGGGGATTGCGACACGTGGTCAAGTGGTCGTGACCCTACCGTTGGGGACCGTCGGGAGAGTTGTCCCGTTTCGTCGGCTGATTAGAGGGTCAGTGGCCGGCGGCGGTTGGCGCGGTGACCACTGGTAACGTGGCGTGAAGCCCCGGTCCGGGCCGCTCGCGGTCCGGCACCGGCATCCGACGTCCTTTAACGACCCGTCCCGTGAGGCGGGGAAGGAGGTCCGCCGTGGCCTACCCACCGGCTGCCCAGTCGTCGCCGCCGCGACAACCCTCGGTGAAGGTGATCCTCGCCAGCGCCGACGTCCAGCGCGTGGTCGACCGCATCGCCCACCAGATCCTGGAGAAGACCCAGGGCGCCGAGAACACCGTCCTGCTCGGCATCCCCACCCGGGGCGCCCCGCTCGCGAAGCGGCTCGCCGCCCGGATCAGCACCTTCGAGGACGTGGCCGTCCCGGTCGGCGTGCTCGACATCACCCTCTACCGCGACGACCTGCGCCGGCACGCCACCCGCGCGGTCGGGCCGACCCAGGTGCCGCCCGGCGGCATCGACGGCAAGCGCGTCATCCTCGTCGACGACGTGCTCTTCTCCGGCCGTACGGTGCGGGCCGCGCTCGACGCGCTCAACGACGTGGGGCGCCCGGCGTCCGTCCAGCTCGCCGTCCTGGTCGACCGCGGGCACCGCGAGCTGCCGATCCGCGCCGACTACGTCGGCAAGAACATCCCGACCTCCCTCGCGGAGAGCGTGAAGGTCACCCTCGCGGAGACCGACGGCACCGACGAGGTCAAGCTGTACGGGGGGACCCCCTCATGATCAGGCACCTGCTCTCCGGCGCCGACCTCGACGCCGCCACGGCCACCCAGATCCTGGACACCGCCGCCGAGATGGCCACCGTCGCCGGCCGGGAGGTCAAGAAGCTGCCCGCCCTGCGGGGTCGCACCGTGGTGAACCTCTTCTACGAGGACTCCACCCGGACCCGGATCTCGTTCGAGGCGGCGGCGAAGCGGCTCAGCGCCGACGTGATCAACTTCTCGGCCAAGGGCTCCAGCGTGGCGAAGGGCGAGAGCCTGAAGGACACCGCGCTGACCCTCCAGGCGATGGGCGCCGACGCGGTGGTCGTCCGGCACCCCGCCTCCGGCGCCCCGCACCGGCTCGCCGACTGGGTCGACGGCTCGGTGGTCAACGCCGGCGACGGCACCCACGAGCACCCCACCCAGGCGCTGCTCGACGCGTACACGATGCGCTCCCGGCTGGGGCGGCTGGCCGGCCTGTCGGTCGCGGTGGTCGGGGACGTGCTGCACAGCCGGGTGGCCCGCTCCAACGTGCTGCTGCTGTCCACCCTCGGCGCCAAGGTGACCCTGGTCGGGCCGCCGACACTGATCCCCGTCCACATCGCGCAGGCGCTCGCGCCCGGCACCGACGTCTCCTACGACCTCGACGCGGTGCTGCCGCAGTCGGACGTGGTGATGATGCTGCGGGTGCAGCGGGAGCGGATGAACGACTCCTACTTCCCGTCCGCCCGCGAGTACGCCCGCCGCTACGGCCTGGACGGCCCGCGGATGCGCCGGCTGCCCGAGCACGCGATCGTCATGCACCCCGGCCCGATGAACCGGGGCATGGAGATCACGCCCGAGGTCGCCGACTCGCCCCGCTCCACCATCGTTGAACAGGTCGCCAACGGCGTCTCCGTCCGGATGGCCGTCCTCTACCTGCTGCTCGGGGGGAACAACCGGTGAGCTCGTACCTCATCTCCAACGTGAGCGTCGTCGGCGCCGCGCCGACCGACCTGCTGATCCGCGACGGCGTCGTCGCGGCCGTCGGCGCCGGGCTGGACGCGCCGGACGCCACCGTCGTCGACGGCACCGGGCTGGTCGCCCTGCCCGGCCTGGTCGACCTGCACACCCACCTGCGCGAGCCCGGCCGGGAGGACGCCGAGACCGTCGAGTCCGGTTCCCGGGCGGCGGCGCTCGGCGGCTACACCGCCGTCTGCGCGATGGCCAACACCTCGCCGGTCGCCGACACCGCCGGCGTGGTCGAGCAGGTCTGGCGGCTCGGCCGGGAGGCCGGGCTGGTCGACGTGCAGCCCATCGGTGCGGTCACCGTCGGTCTGGCCGGCGAGCAGCTCGCCGAGCTGGGCGCGATGGCCGACTCGGCGGCCCGGGTGCGGATCTTCTCCGACGACGGGCACTGCGTCGCCGACCCGAAGCTGATGCGCCGCGCCCTGGAGTACGTGAAGGCGTTCGACGGGATCATCGCCCAGCACGCCGAGGAGCCCAGGCTCACCGAGGGCGCGCAGATGCACGAGGGCGAGGTGTCGACCCGGCTCGGGCTGACCGGCTGGCCGGCGGTCGCCGAGGAGGCGATCATCGCGCGGGACGTGCTGCTCGCCGAGCACGTCGGCAGCCGGCTGCACGTCTGCCACGTCTCCACCGCCGGCAGCGTCGAGGTGCTGCGCCAGGCCAAGGCCCGGGGCATCCGGGTCACCGCCGAGGTGACCCCGCACCACCTGCTGCTCACCGACGAGGTCGTGAGCGGGAGGAGTGAGCTTGCGAGCCCCGCACTGGCGAACAACTGGAGCCCAGCCGGAGCCTACGACCCGGTCTACAAGGTCAACCCGCCGCTGCGCACCGCGACCGACATCGCCGCGCTGCGGGCCGCCCTGGTCGAGGGCGTGATCGACATCGTCGCCACCGACCACGCCCCGCACGCGGTGGAGGACAAGGAGTGCGAGTGGGCGTACGCCCGGCCGGGCATGCTCGGCCTGGAGACGGCGCTGTCCATCGCCCTCGACGTGCTCGGCCCCGAGTGGGACCTGATCGCCGAGCGGATGTCGCGCACCCCGGCCCGGATCGCCGGCCTGGAGGGGCACGGCCTCGACCCGGCGCCCGGCGTGCCCGCCAACCTGACCCTGGTCGACCCGGCCGCCCGCCGCACCATCGAGCCGGCGGAGCTGGCCAGTCGCAGCCGCAACACCCCGTACGCCCGCATGACGCTGCCGGGTCGCATCGTGGCGACCTTCCTGCGCGGCGAGCCGACGGTCCTGGACGGAAAGGCCATCAAGTGACCCGCAGACAACCGGCGATCCTCGTCCTCGAGGACGGGCGCACGTTCCACGGCGAGGCGTACGGCAGCGTCGGGGAGACCTTCGGCGAGGCGGTCTTCAACACCGGCATGACCGGCTACCAGGAGACCCTGACCGACCCCTCCTACCACCGGCAGGTGGTCGTGCAGACCGCCCCGCACATCGGCAACACCGGCGTCAACGGCGAGGACGACGAGTCCGGCCGGATCTGGGTCGCCGGCTACGTGGTCCGCGACCCGGCCCGGATCGGCTCGAACTGGCGGGCCACCGGCGGGCTGGAGGACCGGCTGGCCGCCGAGGGCGTGGTCGGCATCAGCGGCGTCGACACCCGGGCGCTGACCCGGCACCTGCGCGAGCGCGGCGCGATGCGGGTCGGCATCTCCAGCGTCGAGACCGATCCCCGCGCGCTGCTGGCCCGGGTGCGGCAGTCCCCGGAGATGGTGGGCGCGGACCTCTCGGCCGAGGTGACCACCGCGAAGCCGTACGTGGTGGCGGCCGAGGGCGAGCACCGGTTCACGGTGGCCGCGCTGGACCTGGGCATCAAGCGCAACGTGCCGCGCCGGCTGGCCGCGCGCGGCGTCACCACCCACGTGCTGCCCGCCACGTCCACCATCGACGACCTGCTCGCCACCGGCGCGGACGCCGTCTTCTTCTCGCCCGGCCCCGGCGACCCGGCCACCGCGGACGCGCCGGTGGCGCTGGCCCGCGAGGTGCTGCGCCGGAAGGTGCCGCTGTTCGGCATCTGCTTCGGCAGCCAGATCCTCGGCCGGGCGCTCGGCTTCGGCACGTACAAGCTGGGCTACGGCCACCGGGGGATCAACCAGCCGGTGCTCGACCGGGTCACCGGCAAGGTCGAGGTGACCAGCCACAACCACGGCTTCGCGGTCGAGGTCCCGGGCGCACGGCAGGGCGCCGTCGTACCCGATCAGGTGATCGAGACCGAGTTCGGTGGCGTCCAGGTCAGTCACGTCTGCCTCAATGACAACGTCGTCGAGGGGCTGCGGGCCAAGGACGTGCCCGCCTTCACCGTCCAGTACCACCCGGAGGCGGCAGCCGGTCCGCACGACGCGGACTACCTCTTCGACCGCTTCGCCGAGCTGATCGAGGGCCGGACCCAGAACGAGGGGCGCACACATGCCTAAGCGGACCGATCTCAAGCACATCCTGGTGATCGGCTCCGGGCCGATCGTGATCGGGCAGGCCTGCGAGTTCGACTACTCCGGCACCCAGGCCTGCCGGGTGCTGCGCAGCGAGGGGATCCGGGTCAGCCTGGTCAACTCCAACCCGGCGACGATCATGACGGACCCGGAGTTCGCCGACGCCACCTACGTCGAGCCGATCACCCCGGAGTTCGTCGAGCTGGTCATCGCCAAGGAACGCCCGGACGCGATCCTGCCCACCCTGGGCGGGCAGACCGCGCTGAACACCGCGGTCGCCCTGCACGAGGCGGGCGTGCTGGACAAGTACGGCGTCGAGCTGATCGGCGCCAACATCGAGGCGATCAACCGGGGCGAGGACCGCCAGCTGTTCAAGGACATCGTCGCCAAGGCCGGCGTACGCCTGGGCCTGGACGACCCGTCCGGCCTGGTGCCCCGGTCCCGGGTCTGCCACTCGATGGCCGAGGTCGAGGCCACGGTCGCCGAGCTGGGCCTGCCGGTGGTGATCCGGCCGTCGTTCACGATGGGCGGCCTCGGCTCCGGCATGGCGCACACCCCGGAGGAGCTGGCCCGCATCGCCGGCGACGGGCTCACCGCCAGCCCGGTGCACGAGGTGCTCATCGAGGAGAGCGTGCTCGGCTGGAAGGAGTACGAGCTCGAACTCATGCGCGACCGGCACGACAACGTGGTGGTCGTCTGCTCGATCGAGAACGTCGACCCGATGGGTGTGCACACCGGCGACAGCGTCACCGTGGCCCCGGCCATGACGCTGACCGACCGGGAGTACCAGCAGTTGCGCGACCTGGGCATCGCGGTGCTGCGCGAGGTCGGCGTGGACACCGGCGGCTGCAACATCCAGTTCGCGGTGAACCCGGCCGACGGCCGGATCGTCGTGATCGAGATGAACCCCCGGGTGTCCCGGTCGTCGGCCCTGGCCTCCAAGGCCACCGGCTTCCCGATCGCGAAGATCGCCGCGAAGCTGGCCATCGGCTACACCCTGGACGAGATCCCCAACGACATCACGCTGAAGACCCCGGCGGCGTTCGAGCCGACCCTGGACTACGTGGTGGTGAAGATCCCGCGGTTCGCGTTCGAGAAGTTCCCCGGCGCGGACCCGGAGCTGACCACCACGATGAAGTCCGTCGGCGAGGCGATGAGCCTGGGCCGCAACTTCAGCGAGGCGCTGAACAAGGCGATGCGCTCGCTGGAGACCAAGGCGGGCGGCTTCTGGACGCTGCCCGACCCGGCCGGCGCGACGAAGGAGAACACCCTCGCCGCGCTGCGGATGCCGCACGACGGCCGGCTCTACACGGTGGAGCGGGCGCTGCGGCTGGGCGCCTCGATCGCCGAGGTGGCCGCCGCGTCCGGCGGGATCGACCCGTGGTTCCTGGACCAGATCGCCGCCCTGGTCGAGCTGCGCGCGGAGATCGTCGCCGCGCCGGTGCTCGACGCCGACCTGTTGCGCCTGGCCAAGCGGGCCGGGTTGTCCGACCGGCAGCTCGCCGCGCTGCGCCCGGAGCTGGCCGCCGAGGACGGCGTACGCACGCTGCGGCACCGCCTGGGCGTCCGCCCGGTCTACAAGACCGTGGACACCTGCGCCGCCGAGTTCGAGGCGACCACGCCCTACCACTACTCCTCCTACGACTCGGAGACGGAGGTCGTCGGGTCGGACCGGCCGAAGGTGCTGATCCTCGGCTCCGGGCCGAACCGGATCGGGCAGGGCATCGAGTTCGACTACTCCTGCGTGCACGCGGTTCAGGCGCTGCGCAGCGCGCCGGTCGGCACAGCCGCTGCGTCCGCTTCCGGCGCCGCGGGCGCCGCTGCGTCCGCTTCGGGCGCTTCGGGCGCTTCGGGCGCCGCTGCGTCCGCTTCGGGCGCCGCCGGCGCCGGTTTCGAGACCGTGATGGTCAACTGCAACCCGGAGACGGTCTCCACCGACTACGACACGGCCGACCGGCTCTACTTCGAGCCGCTCACCTTCGAGGACGTGCTGGAGGTCTGGCACGCGGAGGACTCCTCCGGCAGGGCGGCCGGCGGGCCGGGCGTGGTCGGGGTGATCGTGCAGCTCGGCGGGCAGACTCCGCTGGGCCTGGCGCAGCGGCTCAAGGACGCGGGCGTGCCGGTCGTCGGCACCTCCCCGGAGTCGATCCACCTGGCCGAGGAGCGGGGCGCGTTCGGGGCGGTGCTGGCCCGGGCGGGGCTGCGCGCCCCGGCGCACGGCATGGCCACCTCGTACGACGAGGCGAAGGCGATCGCCGACGAGATCGGCTACCCGGTGCTGGTCCGGCCGTCGTACGTGCTGGGCGGGCGCGGCATGGAGATCGTCTACGACGACGCGACGCTGCGCGACTACATCGGGCGGGCCACCGACATCTCCCCCGACCACCCGGTGCTCGTGGACCGGTTCCTCGACGACGCCATCGAGATCGACGTGGACGCGCTCTGCGACGCCGACGGCGAGGTCTACCTCGGCGGGGTGATGGAGCACATCGAGGAGGCGGGCATCCACTCCGGCGACTCGTCCTGCTCGCTGCCGCCGATCACCCTGGCCGGCTCGCACGTCGCGCAGGTCCGCCGGTACACGGAGGCGATCGCCCGGGGCATCGGCGTGCGCGGCCTGCTCAACGTGCAGTACGCGCTGAAGGACGACGTGCTCTACGTGCTGGAGGCGAACCCCCGCGCGTCCCGGACGGTCCCGTTCGTCTCCAAGGCCACGGCGGTGCCGCTGGCGAAGGCGGCGGCCCGGATCGCGCTCGGCGCCACCATCGCCGAGCTGCGTGCCGAGGGGCTGCTCCCGGCCACCGGGGACGGCGGCTCGCTGCCGGCCGGCGCCCCGATCGCGGTCAAGGAGGCGGTGCTGCCGTTCAAGCGGTTCCGCACCCCGACGGGCAAGGGCATGGACTCGCTGCTCGGGCCGGAGATGAAGTCGACCGGCGAGGTGATGGGTATCGACACGGCCTTCGGGAACGCCTTCGCCAAGTCCCAGTCGGCCGCGTACGGCTCGCTGCCGACCGCCGGGAAGATCTTCGTGTCGGTCGCCAACCGGGACAAGCGCGGCATGATCTTCCCGGTGAAGCGCCTGGCCGACCTGGGCTTCGAGATCGTCGCCACCACCGGCACCGCCGAGGTGTTGCGCCGGCACGGCATCGCCTGCGAGCAGATCCGCAAGCACTACGAGTCCGGCGCGGGCGAGGACGCGGTGTCGCTGATCCTCGGCGGCGACGTCGCCCTGGTCATCAACACCCCGCAGGGCTCGGGTGCCAGCGCCCGCTCGGACGGCTACGAGATCCGCAGCGCCGCCGTCACGGCGGACATCCCGTGCATCACCACCGTGCCGGGCGCGGCGGCGGCCGTGATGGGCATCGAGGCGCGCATCCGGGGCGACATGCAGGTCCGCCCCCTCCAGGAGCTGCACGCCGCCCTGCGGGCCGCCGAGTGACCCGCCCCCAGCCGGTTGATCATGAAGTTGTTGTCGTGACACGCCGGTGCGACGGGCAACAACCTCATGATCAACGGGGGCCAGGAGGGTGGGCGCGGTGATCTTTGAGCGGGTGGTGCGGCCGGGGTTGTTCCGGATCGGGGCGGGGGACGCCGAGGTGGCGCACGAGTGGACGCTGCGTCGGCTGGCGGGACTGTCCCGCCGGCCGGCGGCGCTGGCCGCCCTGCGCGCCCGGTACGCCGTCCGGGCGCCGCGCACGGTGTTCGGCGTCGAGTTCCCCAATCCGGTGGGGCTCGCCGCCGGGATGGACAAGGACGGCGCGGCGCTGCCGGCGTGGCCGGCGCTGGGCTTCGGCTTCGTCGAGGTCGGCACGGTCACCGCGCACCCGCAGCCGGGCAATCCGCGGCCCCGGCTGTTCCGGCTGCCCGACAGCGAGGCCGTGGTCAACCGGATGGGCTTCAACAACGCCGGCGCCGAGGCCCTCGCGGCCCGGCTGGCGGCGCTGCCCCGCCCGCTCGGGGTGCCGCTGGGCATCTCGCTCGGCAAGTCCAAGGTGACCCCGCTGGACGGGGCCGTGGAGGACTACCTCGCCTCCTACCGGGCGCTGCGCGGGCACGGCGACTACTTCGCGGTCAACGTCTCCTCGCCGAACACCCCGGGCCTGCGCGCGTTGCAGGACCGGTCGCACCTGGACGCCCTGCTCGCGGCGCTGGTGGGGGAGAAGCCGGTGCTGGTGAAGATCGCCCCCGACCTCACCGAGCCGGCGATCGCCGAGCTGTTGGAGGTCTGCCTGGCGCGGGGCGCGGCGGGGGTGATCGCCACCAACACGACCCTGGCGCGCGACGGCCTCGCCCCGGTCGACCGGGAGCGCGGCGCGCAGGCGGGCGGCCTGTCCGGCCGGCCGCTGGCCGACCGGGCCCGCGAGGTGGTGTCGTTCGTGCACCGGGAGACCGGCGGGCGGCTGCCGGTGGTCGGCGTCGGCGGCATCCTCGACCCCGACGACGCCGCCCGGATGTTCGACGCGGGCGCCGCCCTGGTCCAGCTCTACACGGGATTCATCTACCGCGGCCCGGCCCTGCCCCGGGCCGTCGCCCGCGCCACGGCCGCCGCCCCGGCACCGGCCCGGTGACCGCAGTACCCGTGATCTTGCACTTTCCGCCCCAACCGATGCCTCGCACCGGACGAGAAGGGGGCCACAAGTGCAAGATCGCGGGGGCGACGACGAAGGAGCGCGCGTGACACCCGAGGAGATCCTGGCGGCCGACCGCCGGCACGTCTGGCACCCGTACGCGGCCCTGCCGCCGGCCGGCCCGCCCTACGTGGTGGAGGGCGCACAGGGCGTACGACTGCGGCTGGCCGACGGCCGGGAGCTGGTCGACGGGATGTCGTCGTGGTGGGCGGCGATCCACGGCTACCGGCACCCCGTGCTCGACGCGGCGGTCACCGACCAGCTCGGCCGGATGAGCCACGTGATGTTCGGGGGGCTCACCCACGAGCCCGCGGTCCGCCTGGCGGCCACCCTCGTCGAGCTGGCCCCGGACGGGCTGGAGCACGTCTTCCTGGCCGACTCCGGCTCGGTCGCCGTCGAGGTCGCCGTCAAGATGTGCCTGCAGTACCAACGCGCCACCGGCCGGCCGGAACGCCGCCGGCTGGGCACCTGGCGGGGCGGCTACCACGGCGACACGTTCCACCCGATGAGCGTCTGCGACCCCGAGGGCGGGATGCACCACCTCTGGGGCGACGTGCTGCCTCGGCAGGTCTTCGCCCCCGTCCCGCCCGGCGGCTTCGACACCCCGCCCGACGCCGCCTACGAGGCGGCCCTGGTCGAGGCGGTCGAGCGGCACGCCCACGAGCTGGCGGCGGTCATCGTGGAGCCGGTCGTCCAGGGCGCCGGGGGCATGCGCTTCCACCACCCGCACTACCTGCGGGTGCTGCGCGAGGTCACCCGGGCGCACGGGGTGCTGCTGGTCTTCGACGAGATCGCCACCGGCTTCGGCCGGACGGGCGCCATGTTCGCCGCCGAGCACGCCGGGGTGGTGCCCGACGTGATGTGCGTGGGCAAGGCGCTCACCGGCGGCTACCTGACGCTGGCCGCCGCGCTCTGCACGGCGGAGGTCGCCCGGGGCATCTCCGCCGGCGGGGTGCTGGCGCACGGCCCGACGTTCATGGGCAACCCGCTGGCCTGCGCGGTCGCCAACGCGTCCCTGGGCCTGCTGCGGGCCGGGGACTGGGCGGGGCAGGTGTCGAGGGTGCGGGCGGGCCTGCGGGCCGGCCTGGAGCCGTTGCGGGGCGCGCCGGGGGTGCGCGACGTGCGGGTGCTCGGCGCGATCGGCGTGGTGCAGCTCGACCACGAGGTGGACCTCGCCGCCGCCACCGCCGCCGCAGTCGCCGAGGGTGTCTGGCTGCGGCCGTTCCGCGACCTGGTCTACACCATGCCGCCGTACGTCACCGACGACGCCGACCTGGCCCGGATCGCCGCCGGGGTGGCCGCCGCCGTGCGGGCCGGCTGAGCCGCCGGTCACGGTCCGGCGGGAGTACGCGGGCGGCGCGCCGCCCGCAGACGAGCGTGCCCCGGGCGGCGGACGCCCGGGCGAGGAGAGGGAGAGAACCGGATGGAGAGCTTCGGCGCCCGCCTGCACCGGGCCGTCAACGAGCGTGGTCCGCTCTGCGTCGGCATCGACCCGCACCCGGGGCTGCTGGCCCGCTGGGGGCTCGACGACGACGTCCGGGGGCTTGACCGGTTCGCCCGGACGGTCGCGGAAGCCCTCGGTGACCGGGTCGCGGTGGTCAAGCCCCAGTCGGCCTTTTTCGAACGGTTCGGCTCGCGCGGAGTGGCGATTCTAGAGTCAACTATCCGACAGTTACGCGAGGCCGGCTCGCTCGTTCTCCTCGACGTCAAGCGCGGCGACATCGGCTCGACCGTCGCCGCGTACGCCTCGGCGTACCTTGACCCATCCAGTCCGGTCCATGTCGACGCGGTGACGGCCAGCCCGTACCTCGGCGTCGGCTCGCTCGCCCCGATGTTCGAGCTGGCCGCCGAGCACGGCGGCGGGGTCTTCGTGCTGGCGCTCACCAGCAACCCCGAGGGCGCCGCCGTGCAGCGCGCCCGCGCCGCCGACGGGCGGACCGTGGCGCAGACCGTCATCGACGAGATCTCCCAGCTCAACGCGGGTGCGGAGCCGCTCGGCAGCTTCGGCCTGGTGGTCGGCGCGACCATCGGCGACACCGGCCACGACCTGTCCCGGGTCAACGGCCCGCTGCTCGCCCCGGGCCTCGGGGCGCAGGGCGCCACCGCGGCGGATCTGCGCGTCGTCTTCGGCTCCAGCCTGCCCGCCGTGCTGCCCTCGTACTCCCGCGAGGTGCTGAACGCGGGCCCGGACCCGGCCGCGCTGCGGGCCGCCGCCGACCGGGCCCTGACCGACTGCCGGGCTGCCCTGACCGCCGGCTGACTGACTGACGGCTCGGTCACTTTGCGATGATCATCGCGCGTCCACGTTGCCGAAACCGTCGTTGGCCGCTAGTTTTCCCGGCGCTGGGAACCATGGACCCCTTGGTTCACAGCGACACCACGTTTCACAGATGCGGCGTGGCGTCCCGCCCGTCGCGATAGGGACCTGAGGAGAACTGGTGCCGCTCCCGTCACTGACCCCGGAACAGCGCGCTGCCGCGCTGGAGAAGGCCGCGGAGATCCGCAAGGCCCGTGCTGAGCTGAAGGAGCAGCTCAAGCAGGGCAAGACCACCCTCGGAGCCGTCCTCGAGCGCGCCGAGTCCGACGACGTCGTCGGCAAGCTCAAGGTCTCCGCCGTGCTGCAGGCGATGCCGGGTATCGGCAAGATCCGGGCCACCCAGATCATGGAGAAGCTCAAGATCGCCGACAGCCGTCGCCTGCGTGGCCTCGGCGAGCAGCAGCGCAAGGCACTGCTTGGGGAGTTCGCCGCCAACTGAGGCTGGCAGCGTGTAGAAACAAGCAGTGAGCACGGATGACGAGGCGCGCCCGGCGGCTCGGCTCACTGTCCTGGCCGGACCTGAGGGTTCGGGCACGGAGAGTGTCGTCGAGTGCGTCCGGGCGCGTTCTCCGTCCGTGTGGGTCCCGGTGCCAGCCACCACGCGCCCCCGTCGGGAGGGCGAGCTGGACGGGGTGGACCGCCTCTTCCTGACCCCGCCGGAGTTCGACCGCATGGTCGCGGCGGGGGAGCTGCTGGAGTGGAGCCGGGCCGGGCCCCACCGGCGCGGCACGCCGGGCGGGCCGGTGCGGGCCCGGCTGGCCGTCGGGCAGCCGGTGTTGCTCGGCCTCGACCTCGCCGGCGCGCTGCTGGTCCGGGCGGCGCTGCCCGACGCCCGGCTGGTGCTGCTGCACCCGCCCGGCATCGTCCCCCCGGCGGGCACCCTCGCCGCGTTCGACCACACCGTCCCGCACGACCTCACCGATCGGGTCGTCGAGGAGCTGGTAGGCTTGTCCGGTTCTTCTTTCCTGGCTCCGGCGCGACCGCATCTGCGCGGTTGAGCGCCAGCACCGCTGTCCGCGGTGCGATAGACGCAGAGGTTAATTCGTGGGATCCATCGCAAGCCCCGAAGGCATCACCAACCCGCCGATCGACGAGCTCCTCGAGAAGACGACGTCGAAGTACGCGCTGGTCATCTTCGCCGCCAAGCGCGCGCGCCAGGTCAACGCCTACTACAGCCAGCTCGGTGAGGGCCTGCTGGAGTACGTCGGCCCGCTGGTCGAGACCACCCCGCAGGAGAAGCCGCTCTCCATCGCCATGCGCGAGATCAACGCGGGCCTGCTCACCGCCGAGCCGACCGACCAGCCGTAACCCGCCCCGCGCCGATGTCCCCCCGGATCGTCCTCGGGGTCGGCGGCGGCATCGCCGCCTACAAGGCGTGCGAGCTGCTGCGGCTCTTCACCGAGTCGGGTCACCGGGTCCGGGTCGTGCCGACCGCGTCGGCGCTCCGCTTCGTCGGGGCGCCGACCTGGGCGGCGCTCTCCGGCCAGCCGGTCGCCGACGACGTCTGGTCCGACGTGCACGAGGTGCCGCACGTCCGGCTCGGCCAGCAGGCCGACCTCGTCGTGGTCGCGCCGGCCACCGCCGACCTGCTCGCGAAGGCCGCCCACGGCCTCGCCGACGACCTGCTGACCAACACGTTGCTCACCGCCCGCTGCCCGGTCGTGCTGGCCCCGGCCATGCACACCGAGATGTGGGAGCACCCCGCCACCGTCGCCAACGTCGCGACGCTGCGCTCCCGCGGCGTCCGGGTGGTCGAGCCCGCCGTCGGCCGGCTCACCGGGGCCGACACCGGCAAGGGTCGGCTGCCCGACCCGGCGGAGATCTTCGCGGTCGCCCGCCGGGCCCTGGCCCGAGGCCTCGCCGCCCCCGCCGACCTGGCCGGGCGGCACGTGGTGGTGACCGCCGGCGGCACCCGCGAGCCCCTCGACCCGGTCCGTTTCCTGGGCAACCGCTCCTCCGGCAAGCAGGGCTACGCCTTTGCCCGCTGCGCCGTCGCCCGCGGGGCCCGGGTCACCCTGATCTCGGCCAACGTCTCGCTGCCCGACCCGGCGGGCGTCGACCTGGTCCGGGTCGGCACCACCGCCGAGCTGCGCGAGGCCACGCTCGCGGCGGCCGCCGGGGCCGACGTGGTGGTGATGGCGGCGGCTCCGGCCGATTTCCGCCCGGCGACCTACGCGCCTGGCAAAATCAAGAAGTCGGACGACGGCGACGCACCCACCATCGCGCTCGTCACCAACCCGGACATCGCCGCCGAGCTGGGCCAGCGCCGTCGCCCGGAGCAGGTGCTGGTGGTGTTCGCCGCGGAGACCGGCGACGCCGAGGCCAACGGCCGGGCCAAGCTCGCCCGCAAGCGGGCGGACCTCATCGTCATCAACGAGGTCGGCACCGACAAGGTCTTCGGCGCCGACACCAACGCGGCGACCGTCATCGGCGCGGACGGGTCGGTCAGCCGGCTGCCCGAACAGTCCAAGGAGGACCTCGCCGACGCCGTCTGGGATCTCGCGGCGGCCCGGTTGCCCGACCGTTCCTGACGGCTGGAACCGAGCATGACCGAAGGCCCCCGGCGCGCGCGCGGATGACTAGACTTCCGCGGAACGACTTATCCACAAGCTAGGAGTGCCGTGACACGCCGCCTCTTCACTTCCGAATCGGTCACGGAAGGCCACCCGGACAAGATCGCCGACCAGATCAGCGACGGCATTCTCGATGCCCTGCTCGCCGAGGACCCGCGCAGCCGGGTCGCGGTCGAGACCTTGATCACCACCGGCCAGGTGCACATCGCCGGCGAGGTGACCACCAAGGCGTACGCCGACATCCCGACCATTGTCCGTCGGACCATCCTCGACATCGGCTACGACTCGTCGAAGAAGGGCTTCGACGGCGCTTCCTGCGGCGTCAACGTCTCCATCGGCGCCCAGTCGGCGGACATCGCCCAGGGCGTCGACAACGCCTTCGAGCTGCGTACCGGGGCCTCGGAGAGCGCGCTGGACGCCCAGGGCGCCGGCGACCAGGGCATGATGTTCGGGTTCGCCTGCTCGGAGACGCCCGAGCTGATGCCGCTGCCGATCGCGCTGGCGCACCGGCTGGCCCGCCGGCTGTCGCAGGTGCGCAAGGACGGCACCATCCCCTACCTGCGCCCGGACGGCAAGACCCAGGTCACCATCGAGTACGAGGGGCTGCGCCCGGTCCGGCTCAACACGGTGGTCGTCTCCAGCCAACACGCCGCGGACATCTCGCTGGAATCGCTGCTCACCCCCGACGTGCGCGAGCACGTCATCGCCCCGGAGCTGGAGAGCCTCGGCCTGGACACCGAGGGCTACCGGCTGCTGGTCAACCCGACCGGCCGGTTCGAGATCGGCGGGCCGATGGGCGACGCCGGCCTGACCGGACGCAAGATCATCGTCGACACCTACGGCGGGTACGCCCGGCACGGCGGTGGCGCGTTCTCCGGCAAGGACCCGTCGAAGGTCGACCGCTCGGCGGCGTACGCGACCCGCTGGGTGGCCAAGAACGTGGTCGCCGCCGGCCTGGCCGAGCGGTGCGAGGTGCAGGTCGCCTACGCGATCGGCAAGGCCCACCCGGTCAGCCTCTTCGTCGAGACGTTCGGCACCGAGACCGTGCCGGTCGCCTCGATCGAGCAGGCCGTCACCGAGGTCTTCGACCTGCGGCCGGCCGCCATCATCCGCGACCTCAACCTGCTCCGCCCGATCTACCAGCAGACCGCCGCGTACGGCCACTTCGGCCGTGAGCTGCCGGACCTGACCTGGGAGAGCACCGACCGGGCCGCCGACCTCAAGTCGGCCGCGGGAGCCTGACCGGCACCAGGCGCAGCGACCGGCGACCCGCTGCGGGGTCGCCGGTCGCTCGCGTCTGCGTCGACCTGCCCCTGGCCCACCTGGACCGCCCGTTCGACTACCTCGTCCCCGCCGAGCTGGACGCCGACGCCGTTCCCGGCACGCGGGTGAAGGTCCGCTTCGCGGGGCAGCTCGTCGACGGCTGGCTGCTGGAGCGGGCTGACGACTCGGGGCACACCGGCCGACTGGCGTACCTGGAGAAGGTCGTGTCGCCGGAGCCGGTGCTCGCCCCGGAGGTCGCCCGGCTGGCCCGGGCGGTCGCCGACCGCTACGCCGGCAGCCTCGCCGACGTGCTCCGCCTCGCCGTACCGCCCCGGCACGCCCGGGTGGAAAAGGACGTCCGCGCCCGCGACGCGCCCGCGCCGGCCGGGGACGCGCCCGCGCCGGCCGGGGACGCGCCCGCGCCGGCCGGGGACGCGGCGGTGTCCGCCAGAGGCGCCGACGTGTCCGGCGGAGACGCCGCGGCGCCGGAGGGCGGCCGCACGGCGTCCGGCGGAGGCTCCGGCGTGCCGGACGACGGTCCCGCCGAGGTCGCCGTGCCCGAGGTCGCGGTGCCGGTGGACGCCCCGGCGGGCGCCGGGCCGGTGGTCGGGCCCGGTCCGGACGCCTGGCGGGACTACCCGGCCGGGCCGGCCCTGCTCCGGGCGCTGGCCGACGGGCGGGCACCCCGCGCGGTCTGGTCGGCGCTGCCCGGGGAGGACTGGCCCGCCCGGTACGCCGAGGCCGTCGCCGCGACCGTCGCCGGCGGCCGGGGCGCGGTGGTGGTGGTCGCCGACAACCGCGACCTGGATCGCCTCGACGTCGCCCTGCACGCCGCCCTGGGCCCGGGGCGGCACGTCTGCCTCTCCGCCGCCCTCGGCCCCGCCCGGCGCTACCGGGCGTTCCTCGCCGCCCGGCGCGGCGACGTGCCCGTGGTGGTCGGCACCCGCGCCGCGATGTTCGCCCCGGTCGCCCGCCTCGGCCTGGTGGCGATCTGGGACGACGGCGACGACCTGCACGCCGAGCCCCGGGCCCCCTACCCGCACGCCCGGGAGGTGCTGCTCACCCGCGCCCAGCTCGGCGACGCCGCCGCCCTGGTCGGCGGGTTCGCCCGCACGGCCGAGGCGCAGCTGCTGGTGGAGACGGGGTGGGCCCGCGAGGTGGTGGCCGACCGGGCCACCCTGCGGGCCCGGATGCCGGCGATCGCGCCCACTGGCGACGACCCGCAGCTGGCCCGGGACCCCGGGGCGGCCACCGCCCGGCTGCCCAGCCTGGCCTGGACCACCGCCCGCGAGGCGATCCGGGCCGACCTGCCGGTGCTGGTCCAGGTGCCCCGCCGCGGCTACCTGCCCTCGGTGGCCTGCGCCGAGTGCCGGACCCCGGCCCGGTGCCCGCACTGCGCCGGGCCGCTCGCGCTGCCCTCGGCCGATGGCACCCCGGCCTGCCGGTGGTGCGGGCGGGTCGCCGCCGCGTACGCCTGCCCGGAGTGCGGCGGGCGGCGGCTGCGCGCCTCCGTCACCGGCGCCCGGCGCACGGCCGAGGAGCTGGGGCGGGCCTTCCCCGGCGTGCCGGTGCGCACCTCCGGCCGTGAGGAGGTGCTCGCCACCGTGCCGGGCGGCGCCGGCCTGGTCATCGCCACCCCCGGCGCCGAGCCGGTCGCCGAGGGCGGCTTCGGCGCGGTGCTGCTGCTGGACTCCTGGGCCCTGCTCACCCGGGCCGACCTGCGGGCGGGGGAGGAGGCGCTGCGCCGCTGGCTGGCCGCCGCCGCGCTGGCCCGCCCCGCGGCCGGCGGCGGCCGGGTGGTGGTGGTCGCCGACGGCGCCCTCGCCCCGGTGCAGGCGCTGCTGCGCTGGGACGCCGCCTGGTTCGCCGCCCGGGAGCTGGCCGAGCGGCGGGAGCTGGGCTTCCCGCCGGCGGTGCGGATGGCCAGCGTGACCGGCCCGCCGGCGGCGGTGGCCGACCTGCTGGCCGAGGCCCGGCTCCCGGCCGAGGCCGAGCTGCTCGGGCCGGTGCCGGCCGACGGGGAGCGGGAGCGGATGTTGGTCCGGGTGCCCCGGGCCCGGGCGGTCGCGCTGGCCGGTGCGCTGCACTCGGCGGCCGGGGTGCGCACGGCGCGCAAGGCCGTCGACCCGGTCCGTCTCCAGGTGGACCCACTCAGCCTCTTCTGACCGGGACGACACCCGCGCCGCCCGCGACCACGGCCGGGCCGCCGGCGGTCCGTCGCCACGGCCGGTCCGCCGGTGATCCGCCGCCCTGCCCGGGCCGCCGGCGGTCCGTCGCCACGACCGCGATCCCTCGCCACGGCCCTGCCGCCCGTGATGGGCCGCCCGTGATCCGCCGCACGGTCCCGCCGTTCCGGGCGCCCGACCGGCCCGCCGTCGCACGCCGGGTACGGCGGGCGGCCCGCGATCGGGTGATAGCATCGCCCGTCATGCCGGGGCGTACGACGGCTCCAGGTCGGGGCGCGGCGTCAGACGCGCCGAGCTGGAGTTGTCGCAGGATCGCGCGACGATGGCGGGAGCGCGTCGGTTCGGCGCGATGTCGATGATGTCAATCAGCCGGTGATCAGGGGTGGACCAGTCGTGACCGTTCGTCAGTCGATCGTCTTCAATGGTGACCTCGGCAGCGGCAAGAGCACCGTCTCGGTGGAGATCGCGAAGCGGCTCGGCCTGCGCCGGGTCAGCGTCGGTGACCTCTACCGGCAGATGGCGCAGGAGCGGCAGATGACCGCGCTTCAGCTCAACCTGCACGCCGAGCTGGACCAGGCCGTCGACGGCTACGTCGACCAGCTCCAGCGGGACATCGCCGCCTCGGGCGAGCGGCTGGTCATGGATTCCCGGCTGGCCTGGCACTTCTTCACCGACGCGCTCAAGGTGCACATGATCACCGAGCCGGGCGAGGCGGCCCGCCGGGTGCTCGCCCGCCCCTCCGGCCCGGCCGAGAGCTACACGTCGCTGGAGGAAGCCACGGCCAAGCTGCGGGAGCGCAGCGAGAGCGAGCGGGGCCGGTTCATCGTCCGCTACGGGGTGGACAAGGCACGGCTGCGCAACTACGACCTGATCTGCGACACCACCCGCGCCTCGGCGGACGAGGTCATCGAGCACATCGTCGACGCGTACGAGGGCCGGCTGTGCGCGGACGTGCTGCGCGACGCCCCGCCGCTGCTGCTGCTCGACCCCGCCCGGGTCTACCCGACCGAGGACATCGCCGCCCTGCGCGACCTGTGGGACTCGGAGTTCGTCGGCGACGTCGCCGCGGCCGGCGACGAGGCGCTGGAGCCGCTGCGGATCGGCTACACGGGGGAGTACTTCTTCGTCGTCGACGGGCACCGCCGGCTCAGCGCCGCCCTGCAGAACGGCTTCCGCCTGGTGCCAGCCCAACTCGTCGCCGAGGTCGACGAGCAGGTGGTCGGCGGGATGAGCGCGGTGGACTACTTCGCCGCCCAGGCCCGGCCGACCCTGATCCACGACTGGGAGGCCGCCCACAAGATTGAGCTGCCGCTGCCGGAGCACGCCCTGCTCGGCGGGGGCACGGTGCTGGCCGGGGAGCCGGGCGCCGGCGCCTGAGCCGCCCGGTCGGCCACACCTCAGGACCGGCGGCTGTTCCGCGGGCGCCCGCGGGCCGACCGGACGTACGACCGGCTGCGTGGTGATCATCGACACGGAACCGGCGGCGGCGCAACGCGGTACGCCGCCCGGGACGGCTCCCGGCACTCCGTAGACTGGTACGGCACCACGTCGTCCAGCCGAAGGAGCCACGCCGAGTGACCGTCCAGCCCATCCGTCTGTTCGGGGATCCGGTGCTGCGCACGCCGGCCGATCCGGTGGTCGACTTCGACGTCGAGCTGCGCAAGCTCATCGCGGACCTGACCGACACGATGCGCGAGCAGAACGGCGCCGGCCTCGCCGCGCCGCAGCTCGGTGTGGGCCTGCGGGTGTTCACCTTCGACGTCGACGACGTGCTGGGCCACCTGGTCAACCCGGTGCTGGAGTTTCCCGACGCCGAGGAGCAGGACGGGCCGGAGGGCTGCCTGTCCATTCCGGGCCTCTACTTCGACACCAAGCGCCGGCAGAACGTGATCGCCAAGGGCTTCAACGGCTACGGCGACCCGCTGCAGATCGTCGGCACCGGCCTGATGGCGCGCTGCGTGCAGCACGAGACGGACCACCTCGACGGGGTGCTCTTCGTGGACCGGCTGGACCCGGCCGGCCGCAAGGAGGCGATGAAGGCGATCCGCCAGGCGGAGTGGTACGACCCGGCCGCCCCGCCGACGGTGAAGCTCAACCCGCACACCGCCAGCAGCCCCTTCGGCCTGGGTCGGTGAGCCGCCCGTGCGCGTGATCTTCGCCGGCACCCCGGCCGTCGCCGTACCCGCCCTGGCCGCCGTGGCGGCCTCCCGCCACGAGCTGCTCGCCGTGGTCACCCGCCCCGACGCGCCCGCCGGGCGGGGGCGCGGGCTGTCCCGGTCCCCCGTCGGGGCGTGGGCCGACGAGCACGGGATCGAGGTGCTCACCCCGGCCCGCCCGCGCGAGCCGGAGTTCCTGGACCGGCTGCGCGAGCTGGCCCCGGACTGCGTCCCCGTGGTGGCCTACGGCGCGCTGGTGCCGCCGGCCGCCCTGGAGATCCCCCGGCACGGGTGGATCAACCTGCACTTCTCCCTGCTGCCCGCGTGGCGCGGGGCCGCGCCCGTCCAGCACGCCGTGCTGCACGGCGACGAGCTGACCGGGGCCAGCGTCTTCCAGCTGGAGGAGGGCCTCGACACGGGGCCGGTCTACGGCACGCTCACCGACGAGATCCGCCCGGCCGACACCTCCGGCGACCTGCTGGAACGGCTCGCCCACTCCGGCGCGGGCCTGCTGGTGGCCGTCCTCGACGCGATCGCCGACGGCACCGCCCGGGCCGAGCCGCAGCCCGCCGACGGGGTGTCGCTGGCGCCGAAGCTGACCGTGGAGGACGCCCGGGTGCGCTGGGCCGACCCGGCGTTCGCGGTGGACCGGCGGATCCGGGCCTGCACGCCGGCGCCCGGGCCGTGGACGACCTTCCGGGGCGAGCGGGTCAAGCTCGGCCCGGTCGCCCCGGTGACCGACGGCCCCGAGCTGAAGCCGGGTGAGCTGCTGGTGGAGAAGTCCCGGGTGCTGGCCGGCACGGCCACCGTCCCGGTGCGGCTCGGCGAGGTGCGGGCCGCGGGCAAGCGGGCGATGGCGGCGACCGACTGGGCGCGCGGCGCCCGGGTGGCCGCGGGGGAGGAGCTCGCGTGACGGGCCCCGAGCGGTCCTCCGGCGACCGTTTCCCGGCGGAGCGACGCGGTGAGCGGCCCGGTGGCCCCGGGCGCGCCGATCGCCCGGCGGGCGATCGCCGCGGCGACCGGCCGGCGGGGGGCGGCCGGTGGGGCGCCCGCCCCGGCGGCGACCGGCGCGACGGCGGCCGGCGCCCGGCCCGCCCGGCGGTGGACCTGCCGCGGCAGGTCGCGTACGAGGCCGTCGCGGCGGTGCACCGGGACGACGCGTACGCCAACCTGGTGCTCCCGTCGCTGCTGCGTGACACCGGGCTGACCGGCCGGGACGCGGCCTTCGCCACCGAGCTGACCTACGGCACGCTGCGCCACCTCGGCACCCTCGACGCGATCCTCACCGACGCGGCCGGGCGGGACGTGCAGCGCATCGACCCGCCGGTACGCGACGCGCTGCGGCTCGGGGCGTACCAGCTCCTGCACACCCGGGTGCCGGCGCACGCCGCGGTCTCCTCGACCGTCGACCTGGTCCGCGCGGTCGGCCCCGGCGCGACGGGCTTCGCCAACGCGGTGCTGCGCGAGGTCGCCGGCCGGGACGCGGACGCCTGGGTGGCCAAGCTCGCCCCGCCGATGGAGACCGACCCGATCGGGCACCTCGCGCTGGCGTACAGCCATCCGCAGTGGATCGTGCGGGCCTTCGCCGAGGCGCTCGGCGGCGACCTCGGCGAGACCGCCCGGCTGCTCATCGAGGACAACGAGCGCCCGCCGGTGCACCTGTGCGCCCGGCCCGGGCTGGCCGACCCGGTCGCGCTGGCCGACGAGGTCGGCGGGGCCCCGGGGGCCTTCTCCCCGTACGCCGTCTATCTCTCGGGCGGGGCGCCCGGCGACCTGCCGGCGCTGGCCGAGGGGCGGGCCCACGTGCAGGACGAGGGCTCCCAGCTGGTGGCCAACGCCCTGGCGGTGGCCCCGCTGGACGGCCCGGACGGGCGCTGGCTCGACCTGTGCGCCGGCCCGGGCGGCAAGTCCGGCCTGCTCGGCGCCCTCGCCGCGCAGCGGGACGCGCGGCTGACCGCCGTCGAGGTCTCCGAGCACCGGGCGCGGCTGGTCGCCCAGGCCACCCGGGGCCTGCCGGTGACCGTGCTGCACACCGACGGCCGCACGGTCGGCGCTGACCCGAAACTGCCGGAGGCGCACTTCGACCGGGTGCTGGTCGACGCTCCCTGCACCGGCCTGGGGTCGCTGCGCCGCCGGCCGGAGTCCCGCTGGCGGCGCGAGCCGTCGGACCTGCCGCCGCTGACCCGGTTGCAGCGGGAGCTGCTCGCCGCGGCGCTGCGGGCCGTCCGTCCGGGCGGCCTGGTCGCCTACGTGACGTGCTCCCCGCACACCGTGGAGACGCACGTGACGGTGACCGAGGCGGCCCGCCGCTCGGGAGTGCCGGTCGACTTCGTCGACGCCCGGCCGCTGCTGCCGGCGGGGATGCCCGGCCTCGGCGACGGGCCGACGGTGCAGCTGTGGCCGCACCGGCACGGCACCGACGCGATGTTCCTCGCGGTGCTGCGCCGCACCTGACAACGGACGCCCGACGGGGCGGTCACCCTCGGGTGGCCGCCCCGTCGCGGGTCGGTCCGGTGCCGGTCCGGGCGCTCAGGTGACCGGCAGGCCCTTCGTGCCGGCGCCCTTCACGGAGCGGGTCAGGTTGCGGTCGCTGACCCAGAGGAAGCACTGCACGCCCCGGTTGCCGTTGCGCCACTCCTGCTCGAGGGGGTGGTAGAAGATCGAGCCCGCCCGGTACTTCAGGTCGCCGTTGTTCGGCACCTTGACGTACTTCGCGATCAACGCGCGGCAGGCCCGGTGCACCCCGAGGCTGTCCCGGGTGAAGGCGTCGTAGCTGGTGTCCGGGGCCCGCCAGACGCCGACGAACTCGGCGTGGTGCTTGCTGGTGCAGGCCACCGCCACCATCTCCCGCACCTCGTCGTCGCTCAGCTTGGGGTTGAAGCAGCGGTGGGCGAGCGGGGCGGCGCCGGCCAGGGCGCCCTTCAGGCTTCCCGTCCGGGACTTCGCGCTCGGCTCGTCGAGGCTGGTCTGCTCGCTCAGGTCGCAGCGGAACCAGCGGGCGCCGCCGCCCCACGCCTGCGGCGACGGCAGCACGACGCCCAGCCCGAGCCGGCCGGAGCGCCAGTCCCCGCCGACCACCTCGTTGACCTTCGTGTCGCACTCGGCCCGGGCGGCGCGCATGCCGGCCGAGCCGGCCGGCGGGGGCGTGCTGCGCTCGGTCGCCGCCCCGGTGAGCGTGCCGACGTGCACGGTCTCCACGCGGTGCGACTCGGCGCAGTCGACCGGGTTGTAGGCGGTGAGGTAGCCGACGTCCTGGATGTCCCGGTGGCAGACGCCGGTGGCGGGGACGAACGCCTGCGGTGCGGCGGGCGCCGGCCAGTCGTCGGTCAGGTCCCCGTCGGTGCCGGCCGGGGTGCCGCAGCCGGCGAGCACCAGGGCCGCCACCGCGCCGGCCGCGGCCGCCGTCCACCACCGTCGCATCGCCCCGACCTCCCGCCGATCGTGGTCCGGGCGGCGCGAGGCGGCCGGACACGTCACGGTGCGGCAGCATACGGCACCGCGCTCACATCGCGGGGAGTCCCTGCGGGCCGGCGCCCCGCATCGAGCGGGTCGGCTTCCGGTCGTCGCTCCACAGGAAACACCGCACCCCGGTCGATCATCACCAGTGGTCACCACCGGGTCACCGGGTGCCCCCGTGGGTGGCGCGCTGCGGGCGGCCGATCACCGCGTTCGTACACTGGCCCCGTGACCGTACCGCCGCCGATCGTCGCGCCCAGCATCCTCGCCGCCGATTTCGCCCGCCTCGCCGAAGAGGTCCGTGCCGTCGAGAACGCCGCGGACTGGTTGCACGTGGACGTCATGGACAACCACTTCGTGCCCAACCTGACCATCGGGCTGCCCGTGGTGCAGAGCCTGCGGGCCGCCACCGAGCTGCCCTTCGACGTGCACCTGATGATCGAGGACCCGCGCCGGTGGGCCCCCGGCTACGCCGACGCCGGGGCGTACAACGTCACGTTCCACGCCGAGGCGTGCGACGACCCGGTGGCGCTGGCCAAGGACCTCCGCTCGGCCGGCGCGAAGGCCGGGCTGGCGATCGACCGGGACACGCCCATCGAGCCGTACCTGGAGCTGCTGCCGAGCTTCGACACGCTGCTGATCATGACGATCAAGGCGGGCTTCGGCGGGCAGCGTTTCATCCCGCAACTGCTGGACAAGGTGCGCGCCGCCCGCCGGCACGTCGACAGCGGCCACCTCGAACTGCGCATCGAGGTCGACGGGGGGATCGCCGCCGACACCATCGCGCAGGCGGCCGAGGCGGGCGCGGACGCCTTCGTCGCCGGCACCGCCGTCTACGGCGCCGAAGACCCCGCCGAGGCCGTCCGGAAGCTGCGGGCACTCGCGGAACGCGCCGCCCCCGGGGCCTGACGTGGAGCCCGCCGGCGACCGCAAGGACATCATCCTCGTCGTCGACGACGACGAGGACATCGCGCGCTTCGTCGAGTTCAACCTGCGGCTGCACGGCTTCGAGGTGATCCACGCCGGCGACGGGCAGGAGGCGCTCGAGGTGATCGAGCGCCAGCGCCCCGACCTGGCCGTGGTCGACCTGATGATGCCGCGCATCGACGGGCTGGAGCTGACCCGGCGGCTGCGGGCCGACCCGATGACCTCGGCGCTGCCGGTGATCATGCTGACCGCCAAGGGCATGACGGTGGACAAGGTGCACGGGCTCAGCGCCGGCGCCGACGACTACCTGGTCAAGCCCTTCGACACGGCGGAGCTGGTGGCCCGGGTCAGCTCGACGCTGCGGCGCAACAAGGAGTTCCGCGAGGTCTCCCCGCTGACCGGGCTGCCCGGCAACAGCCGGATCCGCCGGGAGATCTCCGACCGGGTCCGCAGCGGCGTCGACTACGCCGTCGGCTACATCGACATCGACCGGTTCAAGAGCGTCAACGACCGGTACGGCTTCGTGCGCGGCGACGACTTCATCTCGGCCCTGGCGCGCAGCCTGCACCGGGCGGTGGTCTCGGTGGGGCTGCCGCCGGCCTTCCTCGGCCACGTCGGCGGCGACGACTTCGTCATCGTCTGCACGCCGGAGCAGGTGCGTCCGCTCACCTCGCGGGTGTCCGCCGACTTCGAGAAGGCCGCCGACTCGCTCTACGACCCCGCCGACGCCGCCCGCGGCTACGTGGAGCTGAAGGACCGGCGGGGCAACATCCGGCGCGCCGCCCTGGTCACCCTCTCCATCGGCGTCTCCATCTCCGACGCCAACAAGCGGTTCACCGACCCCCTCGAAGCGATCGCGGTCGCCTCCGAGATGAAGACGGTGGCCAAGAGCCAGCCCGGCTCGTACGTGGCGGTGGACCGGCGACGCGGGGTGACGTGACCGCGTATTCCCGCTGTGAAGTAGCTCGCCTCGGTGGCGCCACCCCCCGTCGGGCGTGTAAGACTGCCGGTGTACCCACCACGCGCTGGCGGGACTCGGTGTAATTCCGAACCGGCGGTGATCCACGGCGTGACCGTGGTAAGCCCGCGACCCGGTCGGCCTCGTGCCGCCCGGTGGACCTGGTGAGAATCCGGGGCCGACGGTTGGGGGCGGGAAACCGCGCCCAGACAGTCCGGATGGGAGACAGCGCGCGGGACGGACGGGCCCTGCCCGGCCGCTGACCTCAGCGTGCCGTGCGCGCCCCCCGGGTCGGCTCCGCCGTACCCGGACCTCCGCCGCCGCACGCCCGCGGCCCGTGCCGTTGCCTCCCGTGACCCGCCCGCGCGCCGACCGGCGAATGAGAGGGCAGGGCAATGGGGGGCGTCTCCGTCGACGAGGCGATGCGTCGCGCGGTCGAACTCGCCGCGCGCGGTCTCGGCACGACCAGCCCCAACCCCGTGGTCGGCTGCGTGCTGCTGGACGTCGACGGCCAGGTCGTCGGCGAGGGGTTCCACGCCTACGCCGGCGGGCCGCACGCCGAGATCGTCGCGCTCGCCCAGGCGGGGGAGCGCGCCCGCGGCGGCACCGCCGTGGTCACCCTCGAACCCTGCGACCACACCGGCCGCACCGGTCCCTGCAGCACCGCGCTGGTCCAGGCCGGCGTCGCCCGGGTGGTCATCGCCGTGCCCGACCCCAATCCGGTCGCCTCCGGCGGGGCCGCCACGCTGCGCGCCGCCGGGGTCCAGGTGGACCTGGGGGTACGCGAGGTGGAGGCCGAGGCCGGCAACATCGCCTGGCTCACCTCGATGCGCCGCGGCTGGCCGTACGTGATCTGGAAGTTCGCCGCCACGCTGGACGGCCGGTCGGCGGCGGCCGACGGCACCAGCATGTGGATCACCTCCGAGGCGGCCCGGATGGACGTGCACGCGCTGCGCGGCACCGTCGACGCGGTGATCGCCGGGGTGGGCACGGTGCTCACCGACGATCCCCGGCTCACCGCCCGCAACCTGCGCGACGGCACCCTCAGCATCCGGCAGCCGCTGCGCGTGGTGGTGGACTCGGCGGGGCGTACGCCGGTCGACGCCCGGGTCCGCGACGGCGCGGCCCGGACGTGGGTCGCCACCGCCGCGGAGGTCGGCGTCGGGCCCGACGGTCGGGTCGACCTGCCGGCGCTGCTCGCCGCGCTGCACGGGCGCGGGGTCCGGGCGGCGCTGCTGGAGGGGGGCCCCACGCTGGCCGGCGCCTTCCTCGCCGCCGGCCTGGTCGACAAGATCGTCGGCTACGTCGCGCCCCGGCTGCTCGGCGCCGGCCCGACCGCCCTGGTGGACGCCGGTGTGACCACCATCGCCGAGGCCATCGACCTGGAGTACGTCGACGTCACGCAGGTCGGACCGGACCTGCGGATCACCGCGCTGCCCCGGAAGAGGGAGGGCTGACATGTTCACCGGCATCGTCGAGGAGTTGGGTGAGGTCGTCCGGATCACTCCGACGGCGGGTGACTCGGCGCTGGTCGCGGTCCGCGGCCCGCTGGTCACCTCCGACGCCCGGCACGGCGACTCGATCGCGGTCAACGGCGTCTGCCTGACCGTGGTGGACGCCGTCGACGGGGTCTTCACGGCGGACGTGATGGGGGAGACGCTGCGCCGCTCCGCGCTGGGCGGGCTGCGGGCCGGCGACCCGGTCAACCTGGAGCGGGCCGCCGCGCTCGGCAGCCGCCTCGGCGGGCACCTGGTGCAGGGCCACGTCGACGGCGTCGGCGAGGTGCTCGCCCGGGAGCCGGCCGCGCAGTGGGAGACCGTCCGGTTCCGCCTGCCCGCCGCCCTGGCCCGGTACGTGGTGGAGAAGGGCTCGATCACCGTCGACGGCGTCTCGTTGACCGTGGCCGACGTCGGCCCGGACTGGTTCGCCGTCGGGCTGATCCCGACCACGCTGAAGCTGACCACCCTCGGCGCGCGGGGCGTCGGCGACCCGGTCAACCTCGAGGTGGACGTCCTCGCCAAGTACGTCGAGCGGCTGCTCGGCGCCCGGCTGGCCGACCCCGGCCGCCCCGAGGCCGGCCCGCCCGGCGGGCTCCCGGGCACGGGCGCCCCGGTCGCCGGCCTGCCGGACGCCGCCGCGGCGGGCGGGGCGGCCTGATGGGCCCGCTCGGGTGGCTGCTCGACGCGCAGCTGAGCATCGGCGGCTCGCCGGTGCTGGTCCGGGAGATCGTCGGCAACGGCTTCGGGCTGGCCTCGGCCCTGTTCGGCCTGCGCCGGGTGGTCTGGGCCTGGCCCGTCGGCATGATCGGCAACGCGCTGCTGTTCACCGTGTTCCTGGGCGGGGTCTTCGCCACGCCGCAGGCGCACGACCTCTACGGGCAGGCCGGCCGGCAGGTCTTCTTCTTCGCGGTCAGCCTCTACGGCTGGTGGCGCTGGTCGCGCAACCGCCGCCACGGCGGCGACGACGACCAGGCCGCCGTGGCGCCCCGCTGGGCCACCGGCCGGGAGCGGCTGGGCCTGCTGGCCGCCGCCGTCCTCGGCACCGCCGCGTTCTACCCGGTGCTCGCCGCGCTGGGCTCCTGGGGCCCGCTGCCGGACGCCTGGATCCTCACCGGCAGCCTGCTGGCCACCTACGGCATGGCCCGCGGCTGGGTGGACTTCTGGCTGGTCTGGATCGCCGTCGACGCCGTCGGCGTGCCGCTGCTGCTACGCGGTGGGTTCTACCCCTCGGCGGCCATGTACCTCGTCTACGGCGCCTTCTGCGCCTGGGGCGTCGTCGCCTGGTGGCGCACCTCGCGGGTCGCCCGCCCGGCGCCCGCCCCGATCCCGCAGACCTACTCGGAGGCCGTGGCATGAGCGAGCGTAGCGAGCGAATCAGAAGGCTCAGTGTGATGCGTCATGGCGGCGCGGAGCGAAGCGGAGTGCCGGCATGACCACCTTTGGGAGCATCGAGCAGGCGGTGGCGGACATCGCCGCCGGCCGGCCCGTCGTCGTGGTCGACGACGCCGACCGGGAGAACGAGGGCGACCTGATCTTCGCGGCCGAGTTGGCGACGCCGGAGCTGCTCGCGTTCATGGTGCGGTGGACGTCCGGCTACATCTGCGTGCCGCTGACCGAGAGCGAGTGCGACCGGCTGGACCTTCCGCCGATGCACCACACCAACCAGGATCGGCGGGGCACCGCCTACACGGTGACCGTGGACGCCCGGGAGGGGGTCAGCACCGGCATCTCCGCCGCCGACCGGTCGCACACCATCCGGCTGCTCGCCGACCCCGGCACCGGCCCGACCGACCTGGCCCGCCCCGGGCACGTGGTGCCGCTGCGCGCCCGGGAGGGCGGCGTGCTGCGCCGGCCCGGGCACACCGAGGCCGCCGTCGACCTGACCCGGCTGGCCGGGCTGCGCCCCGCCGGCGTGCTCTGCGAGCTGGTCAACGACGACGGCACCATGATGCGGCTGCCGGACCTGGAGAAGTTCTGCGCCGAGCACGCGCTGACCCTGGTCACCATCGCCGACCTGGTCGCGTACCGGCGGCGCACCGAGAAGCAGGTCGAGCTGGTCGCCGAGGCCCGGATGCCGACCCGGCACGGGGTGTTCCGGGCGCTGGGCTACCGCAGCGAGCACGACTCGGCCGAGCACGTCGCCCTGGTCATGGGCGAGATCGGCGACGGGCGGGACGTGCTGGTGCGGGTGCACTCCGAGTGCCTCACCGGCGACGTCTTCGGCTCGGTGCGCTGCGACTGCGGCCCCCAGCTCGACGCGGCCCTGGACCGGGTCGCCGAGGAGGGGCGCGGCGTGGTGCTCTACGTGCGCGGCCACGAGGGGCGCGGCATCGGCCTGCTGCACAAGCTCCAGGCGTACCAGCTCCAGGACCAGGGCCGGGACACCGTGGACGCCAACCTCGACCTGGGCCTGCCGGCCGACGCCCGGGACTACGGCACCGGCGCGCAGGTCCTCTACGACATCGGGGTGCGCTCGATGCGGCTGCTCACCAACAACCCGGCCAAGCGGGCCGGCCTGGAGGGCTACGGGCTGACCGTCACCGGCCGCGAGGGGCTGCCGGTGCGGCCGCACCCGGAGAACGTGCGCTACCTGCGCACCAAGCGGGACCGGATGGGGCACCTGCTGGACGAGCTGGACGAGGTCACCGAGGCCCCGATGGGCCGGCCGGTCCCCGGCGACGAGATCGGAGCGTAGACATGGCAGGTTTCGGGGAGCCGGGCGTGACGGCGGTGGACGCCGCCGGAATGACGGTCGGCGTGGTTGCCGCGCGGTGGCACGGGGAGCTGACCGACCACATGCTCGACCGGGCGGTCGCCGCCGCCGAGGCGTGCGGGGCCCGCGCGGTGACCGCCCGGGTGGCCGGCTCGGTCGAGCTGCCCGTGGTGGCCCAGGCCCTCGCGCGCCGTTGCGACGTGGTGGTCGCGCTCGGCGTGGTGGTCCGGGGCACCACCGCCCACTTCGACTACGTCTGCCGCTCGGTGACCGACGGGCTGACCCGGGTCGCGCTGGACGAGGGCAAGCCGGTGGCGCACGGCGTCCTCACCGTGGACACGATCGAGCAGGCCCGGGACCGGGCGGGGCTGCCCGGCTCGGCGGAGGACAAGGGCTGGGCGGCCACGGTCGCCGCGCTCGACGCCGCCCTCGCCATCCGGGGCATTGCCACCAGCGGCCACCGGGTCGGCTTCGGCGGCTGAGCGCCGGGGCCGGCGGTGGGGCGGCCGGGTCGATCGACCGGCGTGGGCCGTCCCACCCCTCGGGAGGATGCGGTGGGGAAGACGACGCGGCCGGACCCGGAGCACGAGACCTCGGCGGGCGGCTGGAAGAATCGCGGCGTGAAGACGTTCGAGGAGTTGTTCGCCGAGCTGCAGGCCAAGGCCGCCGCCGGCACCCCTGGCTCGGGCACGGTCGCCGCGCTCGAGAAGGGCGTGCACTTCATCGGCAAGAAGGTCGTCGAGGAGGCGGCCGAGTCGTGGATGGCCGCCGAGCACGAGGGGCCGGAGCGGACCGCCGAGGAGATCTCCCAGCTGCTCTACCAGGTCCAGGTGCTGATGCTGGCCAGCGGCCTCGACCTGAAGGACGTCTACCGACATCTGTGAGTGCGCCCCGACGTTGATCAGATCCGATCGAAGGAGCACTCCGTCATGCTGCGTGTCGCCGTACCCAACAAGGGCGCCCTGGCCGAGAAGGCCGCCCAGATGCTGCGCGAGGCGGGCTACCGCCAGCGCACCGACCCCAAGGACCTCGTCTGCCGGGACGAGGCCAACGACATCGAGTTCTTCTACCTGCGGCCCAAGGACATCGCCACCTACGTCGGCTCCGGCGACCTCGACGTCGGGATCACCGGCCGCGACCTGCTGATCGACTCCGGCGCGCCGGCCGAGGAGGTGGTGGACCTCGACTTCGGCCGGGCCACCTTCCGCTTCGCCGCCCGCCCCGAGGACGTCGACGACGTACGGGAGCTGGGCGGGCACCGGATCGCCACCGCGTACCCGGGGCTGGTCGAGCGGCACCTGGCCGAGCTGGGCGTGAAGGCCGACGTGATCCGCCTGGACGGGGCCGTGGAGAACGCCATCCGGCTCGGCGTCGCCGACGTGGTCGCCGACGTGGTGGAGACCGGCACCACGCTGCGCCAGGCCGGCCTGGTGGTCTTCGGCGAGCCGCTGCTGCGCTCCTCGGCGGTGCTCGTCCGCCGCACCGGCGCGCCGGCGCACCCGCAGTCGGAGCAGCTGCTGCGCCGCCTGCACGGCGTCCTGGTGGCCCGCCGCTACGTGATGCTCGCGTACGACGTGCCGGCCGGCCTGCTGGACCGGGCCAGCTCGCTGACCCCGGGCATCGAGTCGCCGACCGTCTCCCCGCTGCACCGCGAGGGCTGGGTGGCCGTGCAGGCGATGGTGCTCAGCGACGACGTGCACCGGATCATGGACGAGCTCTACGAGCTCGGCGCCCGCGCGATCCTCGTCACCAACATCCACGCCTGCCGGCTGTGAGCGGCCCACCCGCGGCGGCGGGCATCCCGGCCCGGCCGGTGCCGCGCGTCCTGCCGCCGTGGGCGGCCATGGTGGTGGTCACCCTCGCCGGGTTCGCCTCGGCGGCGCAGGGCGTGGCCAACGCCGAGCTGGGCGAGCGGGCCGGCAACGCCACCCTGGGCGCGGTGGTCAACAACCTCGGCGGGACGCTGCTGATCGGCGTCGGGGTGCTGGCCCTGCCCTCGGCACGCGCCGGCCTGGTCGCGTTGCGCCGGGCCCGGCTGCCCTGGTGGGCGTACCTGGGCGGGCTCGGCGGGGCGGCCATCGTGCTGCTCGGCGCGTACATCGTCCCGGTGCTCGGGGTGGCGGTCTTCACCATCGCGCAGGTGGCCGGCGGCAGCCTCGGCGGGCTGGCCGTGGACCGGGCGGGGCTGGCGCCGGTCGGGCGACTGGCGCTCACCCCGGCGCGGGTGGCCGGCGCCCTGCTGGGCGTGACCGCCGTGGCGCTGGCCCAGCTCGGCCGGCCCGTCGGCGACCTCGCCCTCGGGCTGGTGCTGCTGGCCGTGGCCGGCGGGGTGGCCGTCGCGCTCCAGTCCGCGCTGAACGCACGGGTCTCCGCCGCCGGCTCGGCCGTCGCCGGGGTCGCGGTCAACTTCGCCACCGCCACGCCGGTGGTGCTGCTCGTCGCGGCGCTGGCCGGCGTCCTGACCGGCCCGGCCCCGACCTGGCCGGACGCCTGGTACCTCTACACCGGCGGCCTGCTCGGCGTGGTCATCGTGGCGAGCCTGGTGGTCGGGGTGCCCGCGATCGGGGTGCTGCGTACCGGCCTGGCGTTGGTCGCCGGGCAACTGGGCGGCGCCCTGCTGCTGGACGCGCTGGTGCCGGGCGGGCCGGGCGTCCGGCTGCCGGTGCTCGCCGGCGCGCTGCTGACCCTGCTGGCCGCGCTGATCGCCGGTTGGGGCTCCGCCCGGTCGCGTACCCGCGCCGAGGTGCCGTCCGCCCGTGTGGCGGCGGACGAGCGGCCCGGAGCGGGTGGCAGACTGGTGGGGTGAGTGAAACCGAGACGATCCGCCTCCGCCCGCGCCGCATCCGGGTGGTCTGCTGGACCTCGGCGGCCGTGCTCCTCGTGGTGTTCAGCCTGGTGGCCACCTCGCTGACCGGGGCAACCGGCAACGGCTACGGCAGCTTCCAACGCGGCGACCAGGTCGCGATGGTCGGTCTCGGCGTGTTCGGTGCCCTCGGCTTCCTGCTCTTCACCCGGCCCCGGGTGGAGGCGGACGGGCGCGGTGTGCGCGTGCGCAACGTCCTCGGCTCGTACGAGCTGCCGTGGGAGGTCGTCCGCGGGGTCCGCTTCGACCGGGGCGCGCCCTGGGCGAGCCTGGAGCTGCACGACGACGATCTGCTGCCGATGGTCGCCCTGCAGGCCGCCGACAAGGAGCTGGCCGTCGAGGGGGTCCGCGCGCTGCGCCGGCTGCACCAGGCGCACCAGGCCCGCCTCGCCGAGGGCGCGACCGGCCGCTGAGCCGCCGCCGGCGAGGCCGCTGGCCCGCCCCCGGGGGTGCCCGGTTTGGGGGCGCTCGGGCGAGGGTGTAGTGTTGTCGAGTCGACCAGGCTGTCTCCGCGTGCGAGCAAGTCGCCCGTGACCAGACAGCCATGAAAGAGGAGCGCCTGCTCCCACCCGAGTCGCCGCCACGGTGGCCGGGTCCGGTCACCGGTTCCGGGCACGTCCCGGCGCCGGATGCGCGATCATGTGATTGTGCCGACCGGTCGAGCGGGCCCTGGCATGCGCCGGGGCCTTCTGCTTTCCGGGTCGGCTCCCATCCGGGAGCCGCGGGGTCGGCCACGCAGGAGACTTTGACTCGAGGAGGCCCCATCAGCGTCGAACCACGCGTGAACGAGCAGATCCGGGCACGTGAGGTCCGACTGGTCGGCCCCGAGGGTGAGCAGGTGGGCATCGTCCCGCTGGAGCGCGCCCTTCAGCTGGCCGCGGACGTAGACCTGGACCTGGTCGAGGTTGCGCCGATGGCGCGCCCTCCGGTGTGCAAGCTCATGGACTTCGGCAAGTTCAAGTACGAGAGCGCACTGAAGGCGCGCGAAGCGCGGCGTAACCAGCAGCAGACCGTCATCAAGGAGATGAAGCTCCGGCCGAAGATCGACCCGCACGACTACGAGACCAAGAAGGGTCACGTGGTGCGGTTCCTCAAGGCCGGCGACAAGGTCAAGGTGACGATCATGTTCCGCGGTCGCGAGCAGAGCCGCCCGGAGCTGGGTTACCGGCTCCTGCGCCGGCTCGAGTCGGAGATCTCGGAGCTGGGGTACGTCGAGGCCGCGCCGAAGCAGGACGGCCGAAACATGATCATGGTGCTTGCGCCGCACCGCGCCACGAAGGCCGCCGCAGTCGCCGCGACGGCCGCCCGGGGCGGGCCGCGGGAGCGGGAAGCCGAGGGCGCCGCCCCGGCCGGCGAGACCGCAGCGGCCGGTGACACCGGCACAGTCGCCGAAACCAGCGGCGAGTAACAGGGGAGAGACGTTCCACATGCCGAAGATGAAGAGCCACACGGGGATGGGCAAGCGGGTCAAGGTGACCGGCAAGGGCAAGATCGTTGCCCAGCAGGCCGGCCTCCGGCACAACCTGGAGAAGAAGCCCTCCACCCAGACCCGTCGGCTGACCGGCACCGTCGTGCTGGCCAAGGCCGATGTCAAGCGCATCAAGAAGCTGCTCGGCCGCTGACGCGCGCCACCTGACGTAAGAAGGAGTTGAGATGGCACGCGTCAAGCGGGCTGTGAACGCCCAGAAGAAGCGCCGTACCCTGCTGGAGACCGCGAGCGGCTACCGCGGTCAGCGCTCCCGCCTCTACCGCAAGGCCAAGGAGCAGGTGCTGCACTCGATGCAGTACGCCTACCGGGACCGTCGCGACCGCAAGGGCGACTTCCGGCAGCTGTGGATCCAGCGGATCAACGCGGGCGCCCGCGCCAACGGGATGACCTACAACCGCCTGATCCAGGGCCTGCGCCTGGCCGGCATCGAGGTCGACCGCAAGATCCTGGCCGACCTGGCCGTCAACGACGCCGCCGCGTTCGCGGCGATCGTCGAGCTGGCCCGGGCCGCGGTCACGGCCGAGGGCACCGGCGGCGCGGCGGCCCAGGCCGCCTGATCCCCGCGCACCAGCAGATCGAGGCGTCTCCCATGCAGTCACCATCGCGCGGGAGACGCCTCGACGCTGTCTCCGGCCCCTTCACCCCGCGTACCCCCAGGGTGGTCGCCGCCCGCCGGCTCCAGCGCCGGCGGGACCGCGAGGCCACCGGCCGGTTCCTCGCCGAGGGGCCGCAGGCGGTCCGCGAGGCCCTGGCCCGCCCGGGGGTGGTCACCGAACTCTTCGGTACGCCCACCGCCCTCGACCGGCACGCCGACCTGGCCGCCGGCGCCGCCCGCGCCGACGTGCCGGTCTCCGAGGTGACCGACGAGGCCCTGGCCGCCCTCGCCGAGACCGTCGCCCCGCAGGGCCTGGTCGCCGTCTGCCGGCACCTCGACGTGCCCCTGGAGCGGGCCCTGGCCGGCGGGCCCCGCCTCGTCGCGGTGCTCGCCGAGATCCGCGACCCGGGCAACGCCGGCACCGTGCTGCGCACCGCCGACGCCGCCGGGGCCGGCGCGGTCGTCTTCGCCGGCGACGCCGTCGACCCGTACAACGGCAAGTGCGTCCGGGCCTCGGCCGGCAGCCTCTTCCACGTCGACGTGGTCCGCGCGCCCGACCCGCTGGACGTGGTCGCCGCGCTGCGCGCCGCCGGCCTCACCGTGCTCGCCACCACCGGCTACGGCGAGGACGACCTCGACGACCTCGCCGACGCCGGCCGGCTCGCCGCCCCCACCGCCTGGCTGTTCGGCTCCGAGGCGCACGGCCTGCCGGAGGCGCTCACCGGCGCCGCCGACGCCCGCGTCCGGGTGCCGCTGCACGGGCGCGCCGAGAGCCTGAACCTGGCTGCGGCCGCCGCCGTCTGCCTGTACGCTTCAGCGAGAGCGCAGCGGTGACCGGACACCGGTCCCGCGAGGCACCCAGCAGAGGAGAGCATCCGCCCGTGAACGCGCCACGGCGTTCGTTTAGCCAGCCCGCCGGTGTCGGCGGGCGGCGGGCCTGACCTGCTTTCCGCGCAACTCCCACCGGCGGGCTGCGGCACAGCCGCGCGTCCGTAGACTCGCTTCGCCGCCCCCGTGAGGGCTGGCGCCGCCGTGAGGGAGTGCCCGTACGCCATGAGCTACCGCAACGATCCGTACGACCCGAAGCAGGTCGCCCTGCTCGACCCGGCCGCCCTGGCCGAGGCTGTCGCCGCCGCCGAGAAGGCGTTCGCCGAGGCCGGTGACCCGGACGCGCTGACCGCGCTGCGTCCGGCGCACCTCGGCGACCGGTCCCCGGTGTCGCTGGCACGCCGGGAGATCGGCGCGCTGCCGCCGGCCGCGAAGTCCGACGCCGGCAAGCGGGTCAACGAGGCCCGCCGCGCCGTCGAGGCCGCCTACGCCGCCCGCCAGGAGGTCCTGGAGCGGGAACAGGCGGAGCGGGTGCTGGTGGAGGAGCGCGTCGACGTGACGCTGCCCCACGACCGGCGGCCCCGGGGTGCCCGGCACCCGATCAGCACCCTGATGGAGCAGATCAGTGACCTGTTCGTCGGGATGGGCTACGAGGTGGCCGAGGGGCCCGAGGTCGAGCTGGAGTGGACCAACTTCGACGCGCTCAACATCCCGGCCGACCACCCGGCCCGCGGCCTGATGGACACCTTCCACATCGCACCCGCCGACGGCACCGCCGGGACGGCCGGCGAGCCGGCGGGTTCCGGCCTTGTCCTGCGCACCCACACCTCGCCGGTGCAGGCGCGCACCATGCTGACCCGCAAGCCGCCGATCTACGTGATCGTGCCGGGGCGGGTCTACCGCACCGACGAGCTGGACGCCACCCACGCCCCGGTCTTCCACCAGGTGGAGGGCCTGGTGGTGGACAAGGGCATCACTATGGCGCACCTGCGCGGCACCCTGGACCACTTCGCCCGGGCGATGTTCGGCGAGGGCGCGAAGACCCGCTTCCGGCCGCACTACTTCCCGTTCACGGAGCCGTCGGCGGAGTTCGACGTCTGGTTCCCGGAGCACCGCGACGGCCCGCGCTGGGTCGAGTGGGGCGGCTGCGGCATGGTCAACCCGCGGGTGCTGCGCGCCTGCGGCATCGACCCCGAGGTCTACTCGGGATTCGCGTTCGGCATGGGCATCGACCGGACGGTGATGTTCCGGCACGGGGTCAGCGACATGCGGGACATGGCCGAGGGCGACGTGCGGTTCACCCGCGCGTTCGGGGCCGGGGCGTAGGCGATGCGGGTACGAGTTACGGAGACGGTGGTCTGAGTCATGCGAGTTTCTGTCAGTTGGCTGCGGGAGTACGTCGACCTCCCCGCCGACCTGCCCGCCGGCGACCTGGAGCAGGCCCTGGTCGACCTCGGCATCGAGGTCGAGTCCGTCGTGGACCTGCGGGAGACCGTCACCGGTCAGCTGGTGGTCGGTGAGGTCCGGGAGATCGAGGAGCTGACCGGCTTCAAGAAGCCGATCCGGTTCTGCCGCGTCGACGTCGGGGACGCCAACGGCACCGGCGAGCCGCAGGAGATCGTCTGCGGGGCCCGCAACTTCGCCCCGGGCGACCGGGTCGTGGTCATCCTGCCCGGCGGCGTGCTGCCCGGCGGCTTCGCCATCGGCGCGCGCAAGACCTACGGGCGCAACTCCAACGGCATGATCTGCTCCGCGAAGGAGCTGGGCCTCGGCGACGACCACTCGGGCATCATCGTGCTGCCCGAGGACACCCCGGCCAAGCCGGGCGACGACGCGCGGCCGGTCGTCGGGCTCGACGACGTCGTGGTCGAGCTGGAGATCACCCCCGACCGGGGGTACGCGATGAGCCTGCGTGGCCTCGCCCGCGAGCTGTCGCACACCCTCGGCGTGCCGTTCCGCGACCCGGGCCTGGCGCCCGCTCCCGGCGGCACGGAGGCCCCGGCGTACCCGGTCGAGGTGCGGGACACGGTCGGCTGCGACCGCTTCGCCGCCCGCCTCGTGCGCGGCGTCGACCCGACGGCGGCCACCCCCGGCTGGATGCAGCGGCGGCTCACCGTCGCCGGCATCCGCAGCATCTCGCTGCCGGTCGACATCACCAACTACGTGATGCTGGAACTGGGCCAGCCGATGCACGCCTTCGACGCCGACCGGATCGCCGGGCCGCTGGTGGTCCGCCGCGCCGAGGCGGGGGAGAAGCTGACCACGCTGGACGGGGTGACCCGCGCGCTCGCGCCCGAGGACATGGTGATCTGCGACGCCGGGCTTCCGAACCCCCTCGTGGGCGAGGGCGCCGGCGTCCCGATCTCGCTCGCCGCCGTGATGGGCGGCGAGACCAGCGAGGTCGTCGCGGGGACGACGAACGTGCTCTTCGAGGCCGCCCACTGGGACCCGGTGATGGTGGGGCGCACGGCCCGCCGGCACAGGCTGTTCAGCGAGGCGGCGAAGCGGTGGGAGCGGGGCGTCGACCCGGCCCTGCCGCTGGTCGCCATCGCGCGGGCGGTCCGGCTGCTCACCGAGCACGCGGGCGGCACGGCCGGGGACGAGATCCTCGACATCGACCACGTCCGGCCGCGTACCCCGGTGGTCCTGCCGGTCGACCTGCCGACCCGGCGGATCGGCGTGACCTACCCGCCGGCGCGGGTGGTGGCCCTGCTGGAGCAGGTCGGCTGCACCGTCGCCCAGGGCGCCGACCGGCTCGGCGAGGACCCGGGCGAGGTCGGCGTCGCCGCCGGCGACGGCGCGGCGCTCACCGTCACCCCGCCGACCTGGCGGCCCGACCTGACCGACCCGGCGGACCTGGTCGAGGAGGTGGTCCGCCTCGACGGGTACGACCGGGTGCCGTCGGTGCTGCCGACGGCGCCGCCCGGCCGCGGCCTGACCTGGCAGCAGCGTCGCCGCCGGGCCGTGGCCCGGTCGCTCGCCGAGCGCGGGTACGTGGAGGTGCTGGCGCACCCGTTCGTCGCCCCGGAGCTGGCCGACCAGCTCGGCCTGCCCGAGGGCGACCCCCGCCGGCAGGCGGTACGGCTGGCCAACCCGCTGTCGGAGGAGGAGCCGCTGCTGCGCACCACGCTCCTCGGCCCGCTGCTCGGCATCGTGAAGCGCAATCTCGGCCGGGGCCAGCGCGACCTCGCCCTGTACGAGATCGGCGCGGTCTTCCACCCGCGTCCCGGCGCCGGCCGCCCGCCGGCGATGGGCGTGGACCGGCGACCCAGCGACGAGGAGTTCGCCGCCGCCGACGCCGTGGTGCCCGACCAGCCCCGGCACGTCGCCGTCGTGCTGACCGGCGACATCGAGCCGGCCGGCTGGTGGGGCGCGGGCCGGGCGGCCGGCTGGGCGGACGCCGTGGAGGCCGGCCGGGACGTGCTCGCCGCCGCCGACATTCCCGCGCACCGGGTCGAGGTCCGGGCCGCCGAGTACGCGCCGTGGCACCCCGGCCGCTGCGCGGAGCTGCTGGTCGACGGAACGGTGGTCGGGCACGCCGGCGAGCTGCACCCGGCGGTCGTGGCGGCGCTGGAGCTGCCCCGGCGGACCAGCGCCCTGGAGCTGGACCTGGACGCGTTGCCGGCGGCCCCGGTGGCGTCCGGGCCGGTCGTCTCCGGCTTCCCGCCGGCGTTGATCGACGTGGCGCTGGTGGTCGACGAGTCGGTCCCGGCGGCGCAGGTGCAGCGCGCCCTGGTCGAGGGCGCCGGCGAGTTGCTGGAGGGGGTGCGCCTGTTCGACGTGTACGCCTCCGAGCAGCTCGGGGCGGGCCGGAAGTCGCTGGCGTACAAGCTCACCTTCCGGGCCCCCGACCGGACGCTGACCGTGGAGGAGGCGGTGGCCGCGCGGGACGCGGCGGTCGCCCGGGCCGCGGAACGCTGCGGCGCCACCCTGCGCGGCGCCTGACGCCTGGACGTCGACGGCCCCCGTCCGGTTTCGCCGGGCGGGGGCCGTCCCCGTGTCCGGCTCCGTCCCGGTCTCCCGTGCCCGGACGCGCCGCTCATCATGCGCATACAGAAGTCTGTATGAACTTGCAGCCGCCGATCATCGCTGCTAACCTTCGCTGCATAGTCATGCGGAGGTGAGTATGGGTATCCGAGTTGCGGTAGCAGGGGCGAGCGGCTACGCCGGGGGCGAGCTGATCCGCCTGGTCGCCGGGCACCCGGAGTTCGACCTGGTCGCCGCCACCGCGCACAGCCAGGCCGGGCACCGGCTCGACGTCGTACACCCGCAGCTCGCCGGCCTGGACCTGGTCCTCGGCGAGACGGACGCGACGGCACTGGCCGACGCGGACCTGGTCTTCCTGGCCCTGCCGCACGGCCAGTCGGCGGCCCTGGCGGCCCAGCTCCCGCCCGAGGTCCGCGTCGTCGACCTCGGCGCCGACCACCGGCTCGCCGACCCCTACGCCTGGGCCAACTACTACGGCGGCCCGCACGCCGGGCAGTGGACCTACGGCCTGCCCGAGCTGCCCGGCCAGCGGGAGCTGATCGCCGGCGCCACCCGGGTCGCCAACACCGGCTGCTACGCCGCCGCCATCACCCTCGCGCTCGCCCCGCTGATCGCCGCCGGCGCCGCCGCCCCGGCCGACGTGGTGGTCGTCGCGGCCTCCGGCACCTCCGGCGCGGGCAAGGCGGCCAAGCCGCACCTGCTCGGCAGCGAGGTGATGGGGGACCTGTCGCCCTACCGCGTCGGCACCCACCAGCACGTGCCGGAGATCAAGCAGGCCACCGGGGCGACCGGCCTGTCGCTCACCCCGGTGCTCGCGCCGATGCCCCGGGGCATCCTGGCCACCGTGACCGCCGTGCCGGCCCGGGGCGTGGACCCGCGGGCGGTGCTCGCCGAGGCGTACGCGCACGCGCCCTTCGTGCACGTGCTGCCCGAGGGGACCTGGCCGCACACCGCCGCCACCCTCGGCTCCAACTCCTGCCATTTGCAGGCCACCGTCGACGTCGACACCCGCCGGACCATCGTGCTCAGCGCGCTGGACAACCTCGGCAAGGGCGCCGCCGGCCAGGCCGTGCAGAACGCCAACCTCATGTTCGGCCTGCCGGAGACGACGGGCCTGTCCGTCTGGGGGATCGCACCATGAGTGTCACGACTCCGCGGGGGTTCCGGGCGGCCGGGGTGGCCGCCGGACTCAAGTCCAGCGGCGCGAGCGACGTCGCGCTGGTCGTCAACGACGGCCCGGACGCCGGGGTCGCCGCCGTGTTCACCGCCAACCGGGTCAAGGCCGCGCCGGTGCTCTGGACCCAGCAGGTGGTCCGCGGCGGCGTCGTCCGCGCCGTGGTGCTCAACTCGGGCGGGGCCAACGCGTGCACCGGTCCGGCCGGCTTCCAGGACACCCACGCCACCGCCGAGCACGCCGCCGCCGCGCTCACCTCGGCCAGCCCCCGGTTGATGCTCGGGGCCAGCGACGTGGCGGTCTGCTCGACCGGCCTGATCGGCGAGCGGCTGCCGATGCAGAAGCTGCTCCCGGGCGTACGCGCCGCGATCCGCGGCCTGTCCCGCGACGGCGGCCCGGCGGCCGCCGAGGCCATCATGACCACGGACACCCGCCCCAAGACCACGGTGGCGCGGGGCAGCGGCTGGACCGTCGGCGGCATGGCCAAGGGCGCCGGCATGCTAGCCCCGGCGATGGCCACCATGCTCTGCGTGCTGACCACCGACGCGGTGGCCGGGCCGGAGGCCCTCGACGCCGCGCTGCGCGAGGCGTGCCGGGTCACCTTCGACCGGGTCGACTCCGACGGCTGCATGTCGACCAACGACACGGTGCTGCTGCTGGCCAGCGGCGCGAGCGGCATCGCGCCGACGCCGGGCGAGCTGACCGCCGCGGTCACCGCCGCCGCGCACGACCTGGCCCAGCAGCTCGTCGCCGACGCCGAGGGCGCCACCAAGCAGATCGCCGTCGACGTGGTCGGCGCGGCGAGCGAGGACGACGCGGTCGAGGTGGGGCGGTCGGTGGCCCGCAACAACCTGGTCAAGACCGCGCTGTTCGGCAACGACCCGAACTGGGGCCGGATCCTCGCCGCCGTCGGCACCACCGCCGCCGCCTTCGAGCCGGACGCGGTCGACGTCGCGGTCAACGGCGTCTGGGTGTGCCGCTCCGGCGCCGCCGCCGAGGACCGGTCGAAGGTCGACCTGACCGGGCGGGACGTCACCATCCGGATCGACCTGCACGCCGGCGACGCCGAGGCCACCATCTGGACCAACGACCTCTCCCACGCGTACGTGCACGAGAACTCGGCCTACTCGACATGAGCCTCACCACCGACCTCACCCGCGCCCAGGCCAAGGCCGCCACGCTGATCGAGGCCCTGCCCTGGCTGGCCCGCTTCTCCGGCTCGACCGTCGTGGTCAAGTACGGCGGCAACGCCATGGTCGACCCCGAACTGCAACGGGCCTTCGCCGCCGACATGGTCTTCCTGCGCTACGCCGGCCTGAAGCCGGTCGTGGTGCACGGCGGCGGCCCGCAGATCTCCGCCATGCTCGGCCGGCTCGGCATCGCCAGCGAGTTCCGGGGCGGCCTGCGGGTCACCACCCCGGAGGCGATGGACGTGGTCCGGATGGTGCTCGTCGGCCAGGTGGGCCGGGAGCTGGTCGGGCTGATCAACGCGCACGGCCCGTTCGCGGTCGGCCTCTCCGGCGAGGACGCGGGCCTGTTCACCGCCGTGCGGCGGCCCGCCTACGTGGACGGGGAGCCGGTCGACGTCGGGCAGGTCGGCGACGTCGAGTCGGTCGACGTCTCGGCGGTCACCGACCTGATCGCGGCCGGGCGGATCCCGGTGATCTCCACCGTCGCGCCGGACGCCGACGGCGTGCTGCACAACCTGAACGCCGACACCGCCGCCGCCGCGCTCGCCGTCGCCCTCGACGCCCGCAAGCTGGTCGTCCTCACCGACGTGCCCGGCCTCTACGCCGACTGGCCGGACACCGGCAGCCTGGTCAGCGAGATCACCACCGACGACCTGGCGAAGCTGCTGCCGTCGTTGTCCAGCGGCATGGTGCCCAAGATGGAGGCCTGCCTGCGGGCCGTGCGGCAGGGGGTGCCCGCCGCGCACGTGGTCGACGGCCGGGTCGCCCACTCCACGTTGCTGGAGGTCTTCACCTCGGAAGGGTTCGGAACGATGGTCGTGAGCGCGAGGAGTGAGCTTGCGAGCCCCGCAGTCGCGAACAAGGAAGGTTCGGTTCCGTCATGAGCACGCTCGTCGAGCGCTGGTCGCAGTCGATGATGGACAACTACGGCACGCCGCCGCTGGCCCTCGTCTCCGGCTCCGGCGCCGTCGTGGTCGACGAGGCCGGCCGGGAGTACGTCGACCTGGTCGGCGGGATCGCGGTCAACGCCCTCGGCCACGCCCACCCGGCCGTGGTGGCCGCCGTGTCGAAGCAGGTCGCCACCCTCGGGCACGTCTCCAACCTCTACGTCGCCGAGCCGCCGGTGGCCCTGGCCGAGCTGTTGCTGGCCCTGGCCGGCCGGTCCGGCCGGGTCTTCTTCGCCAACTCCGGCGCGGAGGCCAACGAGGCGGCGTTCAAGCTGTCCCGGCTCACCGGCCGCACCCACGTGGTCGCCACCCGGGGCGGCTTCCACGGGCGGACCATGGGCGCGCTGGCGCTGACCGGCCAGCCGGCCAAGGCCGACCCGTTCCGCCCGCTGCCCGGCGACGTCAGCCACGTCGACTACGGCGACGTCGCCGCGCTGGAGGCGGCCGTCACCGACGCCACGGCCATGGTGATCCTGGAGCCGGTGCAGGGCGAGAACGGTGTCGTGGTCCCGCCGGCCGGCTACCTGGCCGCCGCCCGGCGGATCACCGCCCGGCACGGCGCGCTGCTGGTGCTCGACGAGGTGCAGACCGGCATCGGCCGCACCGGGCACTGGTTCGCCCACCAGGCCGAGGGCGTCGAGCCCGACGTGGTGACCCTGGCCAAGGGGCTCGGCGGCGGGCTGCCCCTCGGCGCCTGCCTGGCCTTCGGCCGGGCCGCCGACCTGCTCGGCCCCGGCATGCACGGCACCACGTTCGGCGGCAACCCGGTCAGCTGCGCCGCCGCCCTGGCGGTGGTGGGCACCATCGCGCACGAGGGGCTGCTCGACCACGTCAAGCGGATCGGCGAGCGGCTGCGCCGGGGCATCGAGGCGCTCGGCCACCCGCTGGTCGACGGCGTACGCGGCGCGGGCCTGCTGCTCGGCGTGGTGCTCGCCGCGCCCGTGGCGAAGGTGCTCGCCGAGGCGCTGCGGGAGACCGGCTTCCTGGTCAACCCGGTGCAGCCCGGCGTGGTCCGGCTCGCCCCGCCGCTGATCCTGACCGCCGCCCAGGTCGATGCCTTCCTGGCCGCTCTTCCCGCGGCCCTCGACGCGGCCTCCCCGGCCGCCGCCGGCACCACCCCGGCCGCCGCCGGCGAGAGCCCGGCCGCCGCGACCACCGCGACCACGACGGAGACGAGCGCATGATCCGGCACTTCCTGCGGGACGACGACCTGACCCCCGCCGAGCAGTCGGCCGTGCTCGACCTCGCGGCGCGGATGAAGGCCGACCGGTTCGGGCACCGGCCGCTGGCCGGCCCCCGGTCCGTGGCGGTGCTGTTCGACAAGCAGAGCCTGCGCACCCGGTTCTCGTTCGACGTCGGCATCGCCGAACTCGGCGGGCACCCCCTCGTGGTGGACACCCAGGTGACCCACTTCGGGCGGGGCGAGACCCTCGGCGACGCCGGGCGGGTCCTCTCCCGCTACGTCGCGGCGATCGTGCTGCGCACGCACGGCGACGACCGGATCGCCGAGGTCGCCGCCGCCGCGACCGTGCCGGTCGTCAACGCGCTCACCGACGGGTTCCACCCCTGCCAGCTCCTGGCCGACCTGCTCACGGTCCGCGAGCACTGCGGCGGCACCGCCGGCCGGACGCTGGCCTACGTCGGCGACGCCGCCAACAACCTGTCCCACTCGTACCTGCTGGCCGGGGCGACCGCCGGGATGCACGTGCGGGTCGCCGGGCCGGCCAACTTCGGCCCCGATCCGGAGGTGCTCGCCCGGGCCGAGAAGATCGCCGCCGGCACCGGCGGCTCCGTGCAGGCGCTGACCGACCCCGTCGCTGCGGTGGCCGGGGCCGACGTGGTCGCCACCGACACCTGGACCTCGATGGGTCAGGAGTCGGACGGCCTGGACCGGATCACCCCCTTCCTGCCGTACCAGGTCAACGCCGCGCTGCTGGGCCACGCCGCGCCCGACGCGATCGTGCTGCACTGCCTGCCCGCGCACCGGGGCGAGGAGATCACCGACGAGGTGCTCGACGGCCCGCACAGCGCCGTGTTCGACCAGGCGGAGAATCGGCTGCACGCCCAGAAGGCGCTGCTGACGTTCCTCCTCGGGGCCGCGCCCGCCGCCCCGGACGCGGCGGCGCCGGGCGCCGCCGCGACCAGGGAGACTCCATGACCGCCCCGCTGACCCGCGCCGCCCGCCACGCCCGCCTCGTCGAGCTGATCCGCGACAAGGCGATCCACTCGCAGACCGAGCTGGCCGACCTGCTCGCCGGCGACGGCATCCAGGTCACCCAGGCCACCCTGTCCCGCGACCTCAAGGAGCTGGGCGCGGTGACCGTACGCGGCGGCGACGGGCGGGCCGTCTACCTGATCCCCGAGGACGGCCACCGGCCGCTGCGCGACGCCGAGGCGGCGCCGGCCCGGCTGGTCCGGCTGCTGCGGGAGCTGCTCAACGGGGTCGACTCCAGCGGCAACATCGCCGTGCTGCGCACCCCGCCGGGCGCAGCCCACTACCTGGCCAGCGCGTTGGACCGAGCGGGCCTGCCCGAGGTCGTCGGCACCATCGCCGGCGACGACACCATCCTCGTCGTGGCCCGCGAGGCCGTCGGCGGGGCCGCGCTCGGCGACAAGCTCGCCGGCTGGGCCCGCCGGGAAGAGAACGTTGAAGGGAGCACCACACCATGACCGAGCGGGTCGTACTTGCCTACTCCGGAGGGCTCGACACCTCCGTCGCCATCCCGTACCTCGCCGAGCAGACCGGCGCCGAGGTGATCGCGGTCGCGGTCGACGTCGGGCAGGGCGGCGAGGACCTCGACGCCATCCGGCAGCGCGCCCTGGACTGCGGCGCGGTCGAGTCCGAGGTGGTCGACGCGCGCGACGAGTTCGCCGCCGAGTACTGCCTGCCGGCCATCCGCGCCAACGCGCTCTACATGGACCGCTACCCGCTGGTCTCCGCGCTGTCCCGGCCGCTGATCGTCAAGCACCTGGTGGCCGCGGCCCGCAAGCACGGCGGCACCATCGTGTCGCACGGCTGCACCGGCAAGGGCAACGACCAGGTCCGCTTCGAGGTCGGCCTGGGCGCGCTCGCGCCCGACCTGAAGATCATCGCGCCGGCCCGGGACTTCGCCTGGACGCGGGACAAGGCGATCGCCTTCGCCGAGGAGAAGGGGCTGCCGATCGACGTGTCGGCGAAGTCGCCGTACTCCATCGACCAGAACCTGTTCGGGCGCGCCGTCGAGACGGGCTTCCTGGAGGACATCTGGAACGCACCCGTCGAGGACCTGTACTCGTACACCGCCGACCCGGCGCAGGAGCGCGACGCCGACGAGGTCGTGATCACCTTCGACGCCGGCGTCCCGGTGGCGATCGACGGCGAGACCGTCACCCCGTACCAGGCGATCCTGGAGCTCAACCGGCGCGCCGGCGCCCAGGGCGTCGGCCGGCTCGACATGGTCGAGGACCGCCTCGTCGGTATCAAGAGCCGCGAGGTGTACGAGGCGCCGGGCGCGATCGCGCTGATCACCGCCCACCAGGAGTTGGAGGCGGTGACCGTGGAGCGGGACCTGGCCCGGTTCAAGCGCGGCGTCGACCAGCGCTGGGGCGAGCTGGTCTACGACGGCCTCTGGTTCTCCCCGCTGAAGAACAGCCTGGACGCGTTCATCGACGACGCGCAGCGGCACGTCAGCGGCGAGGTGCGGCTCGTCCTGCACGGCGGGCGGGCCACCGTCACCGGCCGGCGCTCCGAGGCCAGCCTCTACGACTTCGGCATGGCCACCTACGACACCGGCGACACGTTCGACCAGTCCCTGGCCAAGGGCTTCGTCCAGCTCTGGGGCCTGCCGAGCAAGATGGCCGCCGCGCGGGACGCCCGGCTGGGCGGCTGAAGATCGTGGGCACCACAATGGGCGGCGTGGACGACAAGAGCCTGACCGAGAACAGCGCCGCCACCAACCGCACCAGCCTCTGGGGCGGCCGGTTCGCCGGCGGCCCCGCCGAGGCCCTGGCACGGCTGTCGGTGAGCGTGCAGTTCGACTGGCGCCTCGCCCCGTACGACATCGCGGGTTCCCGGGCGCACGCCCGGGTCCTCGCGGGCGCGGGCCTGCTCGACCCGGAGGAGCTGGGCCGCATCCTCGCCGCCCTGGACGACCTGGAGGCCGCCTGCGCCTCCGGGCAGTTCCGCCCCACCGTCGACGACGAGGACGTGCACACCGCGCTGGAGCGCGGGCTGCTGGAGCGCCTCGGCAGCCTCGGCGGCAAGCTGCGCGCCGGCCGGTCCCGCAACGACCAGGTCGCCACCGACCTGCGGCTCTACCTGCGCGACCACGCCCGGGGCGTGGCGTCGCGCCTGGTCGAGCTGGCCGAGGCGCTGGTCGAGCAGGCCGGGCGGCACGTGGACACCGCCGCGCCGGGGATGACCCACCTCCAGCACGCCCAGCCGGTCACCTTCGGGCACTGGCTGCTCGCCCACGTGCAGCCGCTGCTGCGCGACCTGGAACGGCTGCGCGACTGGGACCACCGCACGGCGATCAGCCCGCTCGGCGCGGGCGCGCTGGCCGGTTCCGGCCTGCCGCTGGACCCGGTGGCCGTCTCCAAGGAGTTGGGCTTCCGCACGTCCTTCGCCAACTCCATGGACGCCGTGGCCGACCGGGACTTCGTCGCCGAGTTCCTCTTCGTCACCGCGATGGTCGGGGTGCACCTGTCCCGCCTCGGCGAGGAGGTGGTGCTCTGGACGTCGCAGGAGTTCGGCTGGGTGGAGCTGGACGACGCCTTCGCCACCGGCTCGTCGATCATGCCGCAGAAGAAGAACGCGGACATCGCCGAGCTGGCCCGGGGCAAGTCCGGCCGCCTCGTCGGCGGGCTGATGAGCGTGCTCACCATGCTCAAGGGCCTGCCGATGACCTACGACCGGGACATGCAGGAGGACAAGGAGCCGGCCTTCGACGCGGTCGACACCCTGGAGCTGCTGCTGCCGGCCCTGGCTGGGATGATCTCCACGATGACGGTCCGGGTGGACCGCCTCGTCGCCGCCGCGCCGGTGGGCTTCTCGCTGGCCACCGAGGTGGCCGACTGGCTCGTCCGCCGGGGCGTGCCGTTCCGCGACGCGCACGAGATCACCGGGAAGCTGGTGGCGCTCTGCGTGGCCCGGGACTGCGCCCTCGACGAGGTCTCCGACGCCGACCTCGCGGCGGTCAGCGAGCACCTCGACCCGTCCGTGCGGGACGTGCTCTCGGTCCGGTCGGCGCTCGCCGCCCGGACCACCCCCGGCTCGACCGGCCCCGGCCCGGTCGCCGACCAGCTCGCCGCCGCCGCGGACAAGCTGGCCGGCTGGCGGGAGTGGGCCGCCGAGCGGGTCGTGCCGCGCTGAGTGCGTGACCCCGCGCGGCGCGACATGCGTCGCGCGGGGTCAGGCCGTCGGCCGCTCCCGCTTCGGCAGCTTCGCCACCACCGCGTCGTACGACGCGTCGACCGCCTCGGTCAGCTCCTCGTCGTCGATCCCGCCGGCAAGGCGCAGCGTGTTCCAGCCGGAGCGCCCGATGTACGGCGAGGCTCGCGCGTCGCCCGGGTGCCGGTGCAGCCACTCGTCGGCGATCTCCCGGCTCGGGCCGCACTTCACCCCGACCGTCGGGTCGTCGCCGCCGGCGGAGCCGAGGAAGGCGAAGATCCGGCTGCCGACCTTCACCACCTCGTCGCCCTCCCACGGCTGGTCCAGCCAGGCGCCCGGCTTGCCCAGGCAGTACGCCAGCATCTCCTCGCGCGTCATCGCGTCCTCCTCGACACCGATCCCGCGCCCAGTCTGGCCCATCGGGGGCGTCAGTCGGTGGCGGCGGTGCGGGCGGAGAGGCGCTCGAAGCGCTGCTTGGCGGCCTGCGCGCTGCCCAGCCCGAGTCCGTACGCGATCTGCTGCCAGGTCAGCCCGCGGCCGCGGGCCAGCGTCAGCAGCCCCGCCTCCATGGCGTCGACCTCGGCGCGCAGGTGCGGCACGAGGGTGAGGGCCGCGACGAGGTCCGCGTCGTCGACCCGCTCCTCCCCGGGCTCCACCTCCGCCCCGCCGGCGGCGAGCGCCGTGACCAGCGCGACCGCCTCGTAGGTGTCCGGGACGTAGGGGTTGGTGTGGCGGCGGCGGCGCGTCTCGGTGCCGGCGTGCCGCTCGGTGATGCGGTGCAGCGCGTCGTACGTGCGGTGCGCCCGGGCCCGGCCGGCGTCGGGTGTGGTGAAGGAGTCGGTCATGGTCCGACCCCATCATGTCAACGATTGGTTGTCAACGGATAGTTGAAATGCCGAGCCGCCGAGCGTCGGAACGAGGCGGTGCCGGGGCCGGATAGGGTCGGGTCCGTGGTGGCGTCCTCCGACCGCCGTCCCGCCGACCTCGCGGGGCTGGCCGACCTGCTCTCCGGGCCCGTGGTGCCGGCCGCGCGCGGCCTGCTCGGCTGCCTGCTCGCCGCTGGCGGCGTCACCGTCCGGATCACCGAGGTCGAGGCGTACGCCGGCACGGCCGGCGACCCCGCGTCGCACGCCCACCGGGGCCGCACCCCGCGCAACGCGGTGATGTTCGGGCCGGCCGGGCACGCCTACGTCTACTTCACCTACGGCATGCACTGGTGCATGAACGTGGTCACCGGGCCGGACGGGGAGGCGTCGGCCGTGCTGCTGCGCGCCGGCGAGGTGGTCGACGGGCTCGACGTCGCCCGGGCCCGGCGCACCGCCGTACGCCGGGACGTCGACCTCGCGCGGGGGCCCGCCCGGCTCTGCGCGGCGCTGGGCATCGACAAGGGCGTCTACGGCCGCTACCTGCTCGGCGACGGCCCCGTCCGGCTGCGTCCGGCCGACCGGCCGGTGCCGGCGGACTCGGTGGCCGCCGGCCCCAGGGTGGGCGTGACGGGGGCACACGACGTCCCCTGGCGGTTCTGGATCGCCGGTGACCCCACGGTGAGCGCCTACCGCCGGCACGTCCCGCGCAGCCGCTGAGCCTCCGCTCGCCCCGCCTGCCGGCGTGACGGCGCCCACCACGGTCGCCTCCGCGCGTGGAATAGTTGACTCGTCAAATATGTTGTGCGGTGCGAAACGGGAACGCACCGGCCCCGGCCGGACAACGCGAGGAGCTGGTCATGCAGTTCGGAGTCTTCACCGTCGGCGACGTCACGGTCGACCCGACCAACGGTCGCGAGCCGACCGAGCATGAGCGGATCAAGGCGATGGTCACCATCGCGCTGAAGGCCGAGGAGGTCGGCCTGGACGTCTTCGCCACCGGCGAGCACCACAACCCGCCGTTCGTGCCGTCGTCGCCCACCACCATGCTGGGACACATCGCGGCCCGCACCGAGCGCCTGCTGCTGTCCACCTCGACCACGCTGATCACCACCAACGACCCGGTGAAGATCGCCGAGGACTACGCGATGCTCCAGCATCTCGCCGACGGCCGGGTGGACCTGATGATGGGGCGCGGCAACACCGGGCCCGTCTACCCGTGGTTCGGCCAGGACATCCGCAACGGCATCCCGCTCGCCATCGAGAACTACGACCTGCTGCGCCGGCTCTGGCGCGAGGACGTGGTCGACTGGAAGGGCCGCTTCCGCACCCCGCTGCAGTCGTTCACCTCGACGCCGCGCCCGCTCGACGGCGTGCCGCCGTTCGTCTGGCACGGCTCGATCCGCAGCCCCGAGATCGCCGAGCAGGCGGCCTACTACGGCGACGGCTTCTTCGCCAACCACATCTTCTGGCCGAAGGAGCACACCCAGCGGATGGTCGGGCTCTACCGGGAGCGGTTCGCGCACTACGGCCACGGCTCCGCCGACCAGGCCATCGTCGGGCTGGGCGGGCAGGTGTTCATGCGGCGCAACTCGCAGGACGCCGTGCGGGAGTTCCGGCCGTACTTCGACAACGCCCCCGTCTACGGGCACGGCCCGTCGCTCGAGGAGTTCAGCGCGCAGACCCCGCTGACCGTGGGCAGCCCGCAGCAGGTCATCGACCGTACGCTGGGCTTCCGCGACTACGTCGGCGACTACCAGCGCCAGCTGTTCCTCATGGACCACGCCGGCCTGCCGCTGAAGACCGTGTTGGAGCAGCTCGACCTGCTCGGCGAGGAGGTCGTCCCGGTGCTGCGCAAGGAGTTCGACTCGCTGCGCCCGGCGCACGTGCCCGAGGCGCCGACGCACGCGTCGCTGCGGGCCGCCGCCGAGCAGGCCGGGGCGGGCACGGAGGCCGGCCGATGACCCGCCGCACCCTCGCCGTGGTGTCGGCCGGGCTCGGTCAGCCCTCGTCGACGCGACTGCTCGCCGACCAGCTCGCCGCGGCCACCCGCGACGAGCTGGCCCGGCGGGGCGACGACGTGGACGTGCGCCCCGTCGAGCTGCGCGAGCACGCCCACGACATCGTCAACCACCTGCTCACCGGCTTCCCGCCGCCCGCCCTGCGGGAGGTGCTCGACACGGTCACCGGCGCGGACGGGCTGATCGCCGTCACGCCGATCTTCAACGCGTCGTACAACGGGCTGTTCAAGTCCTTCTTCGACCTGGTCGACTCGGGCGCGCTGGCGGACCGGCCGGTGCTGGTCGGCGCCACCGGCGGCACCGCCCGGCACTCGCTCGCCCTGGAGCACGCCCTGCGGCCGATGTTCGCCTACCTGCGGTCGGTCGTGGTGCCCACGGCGGTCTTCGCCGCGCCCGAGGACTGGTCCGACGGTGGCGCCGACGGTGCGCTGCGCGCGCGGATCGCCCGCGCCGGGGGCGAGCTGGCCGACCAGATCCACCGACGCCCGCCGGCCGCCGGCCCCGCCGACCCGTTCGCCCTCACCACCAGCTTCGAGGAGCTGCTCGGGGGCCGGGACCACTGACCGCCGCCGACCCGCCGGCCCGTCGTGGGCCGGCGGGTCCGCGCCGGCTCAGCGGGCGTGGCCGTACGGGTGGGCGACCAGCACCGGGCAGTGCGCGTGCTGCACCAGGGCCTGGCTGACCGAGCCGAGCAGCATCCCGGCGAACCCGCCCCGGCCCCGCGAGCCGACCACCACCAGCGCCGCCTCGCCGCTCGCCTCAATCAGCGCCTGCTCCGGCTTCTCCGCCCGGAGCACCCGCTCCTCGACGGCCAGCCCGGGGTGGCTGCCGCGCACCGCCGCCCCGGCGGTGGCCAGCAGCTCGGCGGACTCCGCGTGCGTGGCGGCCTGCGTCCCGGCCACCTCGTCCGGCGCCCGGTGCTCCCCGCCCGGCGGCCGGACGTGCGCCAGCACCAGCCCGACCCCGCGCCGGGTCGCCTCGTCGGCGGCGTACCCGACGGCCAGTTCGGCGGGCTCCGAGCCGTCCACCCCGACCAGCACCGGCCCGTCGACCGGGATCGGATCCTCGGCCGGGCGGACCACCAGCACCGGGCAGTGTGCGTGCGCGGCCACCTGCGCACCGACCGAGCCGAGCAGCAGCCCCGTGAAACCGCCCAGGCCGCGGCTGCCCACCACCACCAGCTCCGCCCGCCGGGACTCCTCGACGAGCGTCGCGCCCGGCCCGCCGGCGACCTGGCGTACCTCCACGGCCAGCCCCGGCCAGCGTTCCACGAGGTCGGCGGCCGTCTGCTCCAGCATCTTCTGCCCCTGCTCGGTCGGCGCCGGCAACCCCAGGTCGTACGGGTTGACCGGCACGCCGTAGCCGAGCGGATGCAGGTAGCCGTGCACCAGGTGCAGGGGGCGGGACCGCAGCACGGCGGCCCGGGCGGCCTGCTCCGCCGCCACCAGGCTCGACGGCGATCCGTCCACACCCACCACGACGGGTCGATTCATCAGCTCTCCCAGAGGTCGATCAGGTCATTGTCGACGCGGCTCCACCGGCGCACCCGGATTTCCCCGACGCGCCACCCGCCGAACCGGACCTGTCACCGCGCCAGCCGGCCACCCGGCGAGGCCCGGCGCGTCGGCTGTCGACGCTGCGCCGGCGCACCGGCCTTCCACCGGGTCCCGTCGCGGCGGCCGGGGGAGCGGCCGACGCGACGGGAAGGGGGGTGGCCGGGAAGGTCAGGACGCGTCGGCCCGCTTCGGGTGCCGCACGATCGCCAGCGGGGAGTGCGCGTGGTGCAGCACGGCGTGGCTGACGGAGCCGAGCAGCAGCCCGCTCAGTGGGCCCCGCCCGCGCGCCCCGACGACCACCAGCTGGGCCGCCTTCGACTCGTCGACCAGCACCCGGGCCGGGGAGCCCCGGACCAGCCGGTGCCGCACCGGCACGTCCGGGTAGCGCTCGGCGAAGCCGGCGACGGACTCGGCGAGCACGCGCTCCTCCTCCGCGGCGTAGGCGTCCAGGTCGTACACCAGGGGCAGGATGTCGCCCGGACCGACCGGTGAGGGGAAGAGCCAGGCCTGCACCGCGAGCAGCGGGGCGCCCCGGCGGGACGCCTCCTCGAAGGCGAACGCGACGGCCTCGGTGGAGTTCGCGGAGCCGTCGACGCCCACCACCACCGGACCGTCGGCGCGCGGCTCGCCGCGCACCACGAGGACCGGGCACAGCGCGTGGGCGGAGACCTGCACGGTCACCGAGCCGATCAGCAGCCCGGCGAAGCCGCCCAGACCGCGGTGCCCGAGCACCACCAGCGCGGCGTCCCGGGACTCGTCGAGCAGGACCGGGGTCGCCGCGCCGTCGACCACCGCGCCGGTGACCGCCACCTCGGGGGCGGCCTTGCCGGCCTCGGCGACCGCCTCGGCGACGTACCGCTCGGCCTGGTTGCGCAGGCCGGCACCGGTCGGCGCGCCCGGCACCGGGTCGACCGGGACGCGGGTCAACGGCCAGATGAAGGCGTGCACCACGCGCAGCGGGCGCTGCCGCTGCGCCGCCTCCCGCGCCGCCGCCCGGACCGCGTCGAGTGCGGCGGCCGAACCGTCCACACCCACCACGACGGGGGCACCGGTGTTGCTGGTCATGATTCCTCCTTGTTCACCTTCATCCTGCTCTGCCCGAACGCTACCGGTCAGAGGCGCCCGTCCCGGCCGTCGGGACCTTGGTCCCGATCCGCCGCTCCGACGGTCACGGCCGGGTCGCCCGCCGCCCGCGTGCCCTGGCCGGGCCCGCCCACCACGGCTGGTGTGACCGCGCCGTGCGGCTCGGTGCGCGACGACCCGGTGGCGGGGTCGACCGGTCGGCGGGCCAGCCGCAGCACCAGCCCGGGCAGCACGCTGACAGCGGCGCAGGCCAGCAGCTCCACCGCGCCGAGCGGCTCCGTGCCGAGCAGTTCCCGCAGCGGGGGCAGCAGCACCCCGGCGATCTGGAGCAGCGCCGAGACCGCCACCGCGACCGGCAGCGCGCGGTTGCCACGCCGGGCGCCGCCCGCCCGGGGTGCCCGGACCGCGAGCGCCACCCCGAGCTGGGCCAGGCCGAGGACCACGAAGACCACCGACTGCCACGGCCGGTCCGCGTGCGCGGCGGCCACGCCGGCGCCGAGCACCACGGCGGCGATCAGGGCGCCGGTGACCAGCACGTCCCGGCCCAGGCCGGCCCCGAGCACCGACTCGGAGGGGGAGCGGGGCGCCCGGCGCAGCGTGCCCGGCTCCGCCGGCTCCGCGCCCAGCGCCACACCCGGCACGCCGTGGGTGAGCAGGTTCACCCAGAGGATCTGGGCCGGCAGCAGCGGCACGGCCAGCCCGAACAGCGGCCCGAGCAGCATCACCGCGATCTCGGCGACGCCCCCGGAGAGGGCGTAGCGCAGGAACCGCCGGATGTTGTCGTAGATGCGGCGGCCCTCGCCGATCGCCGCGGCCACGGTGGACAGGTCGTCGTCGACGAGCACCAGGTCGGCGGCCTGCCGGGCGACCTCCGTGCCGCCGCCCATCGCCACGCCGATGTCGGCGCGGCGCAGTGCCGGAGCGTCGTTCACCCCGTCGCCGGTCATCGCCACCACGTGGCCCTGGGACTGCAGCCCGGCGATGATGTCGAGCTTCTGGTCCGGCTGCGTACGCGCGAACACCCGCGCCTGCGGGTGCGCCCGCGCCGGGTCGCCGTCGTCCCCGCGTACCAGCGGGTCGCCCTCGCGCCACAGCCCGAGCTGGCCGCCGATGGCCGCGGCGGTCGCGGGGTGGTCGCCGGTGACCAGCACCAGCCGGACCCCGGCGTCGTCGAAGCTGCCGGCGATGTCGGCCGCCCCCGCGCGCAGCGGGTCGCCGACGGCGACCAGCCCGACCGGCCGCAGCCCGGTCGGCCGGGCGGGGTCCGCCGGCGGCGCGTCGGCCACGGCGGACGCGACCGCGAGCACCCGCAGCCCCTCGGCGGCCAGCCGGTGCGCGGCGGCCGACAGCTCGGCGATCTCCTCGGCGGAGGCGTCGAGCAGCGGCGCGACCAGCACGTTCTCCGGCGCGCCCTTGCACACCACCAGGTACCGGCGGTCGCAGGAGCGGTGCACCGTGGTCATCCGGCGCAGCTCCTGGTCGAAGGGGTGCTCGGCGACCCGGGGCCAGGCGGCGCGGGTGGTCTCCGGCTCCAGCCCGCAGCGGGCGGCGAACGTGACCAGCGCCGCCTCCAGCGGGTCGCCCACCGCGGCCCACTCCGGCCGCTCGTCGGTGGGCGGCGCCAGCGTGGCGTCGTTGCAGAGCAGCCCGGCCCGCGCCAGGCGGCGCAGCTCGTCCGGTACGGCCACCGGCTCGCCCCCGTGGTGCACGGCCCCCCGGGGCGCGTAGCCGGTGCCGGTGACGCCGTAGCGGGAGCCGTCGGCCGTGACGGCGTGCTGCACCGCCATCCTGCCCTCGGTGAGGGTGCCGGTCTTGTCGGAGGCGATCACGGTGACGGAGCCGAGCGTCTCCACCGCGTGCAGCCGCCGGGGGATCGCCCGCGCCCCGGCCATCCGGCGGGCGCCGAGGGCCAGGGCGAGGGTGACGACCGCCGGCAGCGACTCGGGCACGGCCGCCACCACGAGGCTCACCGCGGTGACCGCCATGTCGACCACCGGCCGCCCGCCGACCACGCCCACGACGAACACCAGCCCGGAGAGCACCACCGCGGCGAAGCCGAGGATCCGGCCGAGCCCGGCGAGACGGCGCTGCAACGGGGTGGCGGCGGGCCGGGTGGACGCCACCAGGGCCGTGATCCGGCCGAGCGCGCTCGCGGCGCCGGTGCGCACCACCGTGCCGGTGGCCCGCCCGGTGGTGACCACCGTTCCCGCGCTGGCCTCCTCGCCGGCGGCCCGGCCCACCGGCACCGACTCGCCGGTCAGCGCCGACTCGTCGAGGGCCAGCCGGGCGGCCTCGGCCAGGAGCAGGTCGGCGGGGACCACGTCGCCGGCCTCGACCCGCACCAGGTCGCCCCGGACCAGGTCGGCGGCGGGCAGGACCAGGTCCCGCCCGTCGCGGACGACCCGGGCGGTGGGCGCCGCGAGCTGGTCCAGCGCGGCGATCGCCCGGTCGGCGCGGACCTCCTGCACCACGCCGATGGCGGTGTTCACCAGCACGACCAGCACGATCACGGCGGTGTCCGGGTAGTCCCGCAGCACGGTGGTGACCACGGCGGCGGCCAGCAGCAGCGCCACCAGCGGGTCGGTGAGCTGGTGCAGGACCCGGGTGGCCAGGTGCCGGCGGGGCGGGGCGACCGCCGCGTTCGGGCCGTCGGCCCGCAGGCGGGCGGCGGCCTCCGCCGAACTGAGCCCGGTCGCCGGCCTGGTCGAGGTGTCAACGGCCACCGCTGGGCCCCCGTCCTCGCCGTTCCCCGGACGTTCCCACGTCACCCCTCCGCCCTGCCGCGGCGCCGTTCCGGCGCATCGTCCCGGTTCCACCCTCGCTCCGTCGGGGACGGGCCGACCAGGGCGGTTCGTCCGCGCGGGCCGGGACCAACGGCCCTGTCGCCAAGGGACACGGCGCGGTGTACTGGGAGGCAGGACGACCGACCGTCGCAGGGACCGCGCCACCGCCGCGTCCTCCCGACGAAAGGGGCACCCGCATGACGACACTCGACGTGCTCCGCGCGCACCCGTTCCTCGCCGGCCTGCCCGAGCCGTGGCTGCCCCGGCTGGCCGGATACGCCCGGCCGGTGGTGTGGCACCCCGGACACCGGCTGTTCCGGGCCGATCAACCGGCGGAGCGTTTCTGGCTGGTCCGCGCCGGCCAGGTGGCGCTCGACTTCCCGGTGCCCGGCCGGGGCGACGTGGAGATCGAGACGATCGGTCCGGGCGGGGTGCTCGGCTGGTCGTGGCTGTTCCCGCCGTACCGCTGGCAGTTCGGGGCGGTGGCGGCGCAGCGCAGCACGGCGGTGGAGTTCACCGCCCCGGGGGTGCGCCGGCTGATGGAGTCCGACGACGCGCTCGGCCGGCAGCTCACCACCCGCTTCATGAGCGTGGTGGTGGACCGGCTGCACGCGGCCCGGGGCCGGCTGCTCGACCTGTACGGCTACCCCGCGGTCGCCCCGCCCGCCGCCTGATCACCCTTCGACGGCCGCCGCCCTACCTGTCGGGCCAGTGCGCGGCCGTGGCGGCGGCGAGGAACGCCCGGGCGCGGCGCCGCAACGCCGCCCAGTCGCCGGCGGCGACCTCGGCGGCGTTGACCAGGGCCCCGCCCGCACCGACGGCGACCGCTCCGGCCGCCGCCCACTCGGCCACAGAGTCCGGCGTCACGCCGCCGGTCGGTACGAGAGGCACGTCGGGCAGCGGGGCGAGCAGCTCCCGGACGTACGGCGGGCCGGCGACGCCGGCCGGGAAGAGCTTGACCAGGGCGGCACCCGACGACCAGGCGACGTCGACCTCGGTCGGGGTGAACGCGCCGCAGACCACCGGTGTCCCGGCCGCCTTCGCCTGCGCGAGCACCTCGGCCCGGGTGGTGGGCGTGACGAGGAACTCCGCGCCGGCGTCCGTGGCCGCGCTCGCCTCGGCGGGGGTACGCACGCTGCCGACGCCGACCCGGCACGAGCCGGCCAACTCCCCCCGGAGCGTCGCGACGGCGTCGAGCGCCCGGGGTGTGGTGAGCGTGACCTCGACGCTGTCCAGGCCCACCTCGGCCAACTCCCGGCCGGCGCGGACCGCCGCGTCGGGCTCGGACAGCCGGATGATGGCGATCACCCGGCCGAGAGGGATGGCGTCCCGCGTCTCGTGCCCTGATGCCATGCCGATCCTCTTCTCTCTGGAAGCGTCTCCCGGGATGTGGCAACGTATCCCGCATTATGCATGACGATAGCCATAGTGCCGCTGGGGCGGCCTCGGAACGCAGCGGCCCGGTGGCCGCCGGGAATCAGTCTTCGGCCTCGGCGCCCGGGCTGGAGATCGTCGGGTTGGGCGAGGCGATGGCCCTGTTCCAGCCGCCACCCGGCCAACCGCTCGCCGACACCGTGACCCTCGAAGTGCACGTCGCGGGAGCCGAACTGAACCTCTGCACGGCCGCCGCACGGCTCGGCGTCCGTGCGGCCTTCTGCAGCCGGGTCGGCGCGGACCCGCTCGGCACCCGGGTGCTCACGGCGGCAGCGGCCGCCGGCGTGGACACCTCGCTGGTGACCGTCGACCCGGGGCACCCGACCGGCCTGTACCTCAAGGACGTCCGGCCGGACGGGCGTCGACGGGTCTACTACTACCGGGGCGGATCGGCGGCTGCGCACCTCGACGCGTCCGACGCGGCGAGGCTGCTCGCCGCCCGGCCGCGGCTCGTCGCCGTCTCGGGGATCACCCTCGCCCTCGGTGCGGCTCCCCGGGCGGCGGTCGGGGCGGTGCTGCACCCCGCCCGGGGTCGGGGCGTCGCGGTGGCGCTCGACCCCAACCTGCGTCCCGCTCTCGGCGACGTCGACCGGCAGGCCGGTGCGGTGCGGGCGCTGCTGCGGTACGTGGATGTCCTGCTGCTCGGCACCGACGAGGCCGGGCCGGTCCTGGGCGTACGCGACCCGGACGACGCGGAGGAGGTCTTCGCCGCCGCGGCCGCCGCGGGCGTCGGCGAGACGGTGCTCAAGGCCGGCGCGGACGGTTGCCACCACGCCGGTCCGACCGGAGCCCCGGTGCACCTGCCGAGTGCGGCGACCACGGTGGTGGATCCGGTCGGGGCCGGCGACGCCTTCGCCGGCGGCTACCTGGCCGGCCGGCTGCGCGGCGCCTCGCCGGCCGCCGCGGCCGGGTTGGGCAGCGCCCTCGCCGCCGGTGTGGTGGCCCGGGCCGGCGACACCGCCGGCCTTCCGGACCGCATGGCCGCGGCCGAACTGCTGCGCCGGACGCTCGCGGCTGATGCCGCTGGGCCGGGCCTTGCCTCGACCATTCCGAGCATCCGGACGGGGGTTTGACGAACATGCAACCCGTAGTGTGGAATCTACTTCCGTAATGTGGCAGACAAGGGTGAGGGGTGGAGTGGCGATGACTCGGCCACGGATCGCAGCGGTGGACTGTTTCGTCCTCAAACTCCCGAACCCCGAGCGGTATCTCGGCCCCACCGACGAATCCTCCGACCCGGACCCTCCCGGGTACGCGGTGCGCCCCCCGTGGCGCAGCCTCTACTCGCCCCGCTTCGAGACGCTGCTGGTCCGGCTCACCACCGAGTCGGGTGTCAGCGGCTGGGGCGAGGCCCTCGCGCCGGTCGCCCCGGAGGTCCCCGCGGAGGTGGTGCGCCGGCTCCTGGCGCCGACGCTCGTCGGGGCCGACCCGCGACGGGTGCGACCGCTCAGCGCGCGGCTGCGCGATCTGATGCGGGAGCGGGGACACCTCGGCGGGCACCAGGGCGACGCGCTCGCCGCCGTCGACATCGCGCTCTGGGACCTGACGGGGCGGCTGGCCGGGCTGCCCGTGCACGAGCTGCTCGGCGGCGCGTTCCGCGAGCACGTCCCGACGTACGTCTCCGGGCTGCCCAAGCGGGACGACCCGGGCCGAGCGGCGCTGGCCGCCGAGTGGGCGGCGAAGGGCGTCGAGTGGATCAAGCTGCACCTCGGCAAGGGGGTGGCGGCCGACCTGGCCAGCGTGGCGGCGGTGCGGGCCGCCGCGCCGCAGGTGCGGTTCGCGGTGGACGCGCACTGGACGTACGACCTGGCCGCCGCGATCCGGTTGGCGCGCGGACTGACCGCCATCGGCGGGGTCGAGTTCCTGGAGGCGCCCCTGGCGCCGGAGGACCTGGCCGGCCACGCCGACCTCGCCCGCCGCACGGACCTGCCGGTCGCCGTCGGCGAGGCGATGCGTCACCGGTACGAGTTCCTGCCCTGGCTGCGGGAGCGGGCCGTCGGCCTGGTCCAGCCGGACGTCGCCCGCACCGGCATCACCGAGGCGATGGCGATCGCCGAGCTGGCCGCGGCGCACCACGTACCGACCGCGCCGCACCACTCGGTGGGGCTCGGTGTCGCGCTCGCCGCCGGCCTGCACGTCAGCGCCGCCGCGGAGAACCTCAGCTGTTTCGAGTACCAACCCACCACGACCGACGTCGGGCAGCGGATCCTCACCGCACCGCTGCCGGGCGGGCCGGACGGGTTCGCCGTACCGGCCGGACCCGGTCTCGGCGTCGAGGTGGACGTTTCCACTGTCAGCGCCCTCGCGGAGGAAAGTTGAGCACCCTCGAGCCCCGGGCCCGCGTACGCGGGCTGGTCCCCATCCTCGCCACCCCGTTCGACGACGCCGGCGCACTGGACGTGCCGGGCCTGCGCCGGCTGGTGGAGTTCCAACTCGCGGCCGGCGCGGACGGGCTCGCCGTCTTCGGCATGGCCAGCGAAGGGTTCGCGCTCACCGCTGCCGAGCGGGCCACGATCCTGACCGAGACCCGGGCGGTCGCCGGCCCGGACGTGCCGCTGGTCGCCGGGATCAACGGCACCAGCACGGCCACCGCCGTCGAACTGGCGTTGGCGGCGCGGGACGGGGGTGCGGACGCCCTGATGGTCCTGCCCCCGTACCTGGCCAAGCCCGCGGGCGGGCAACTCGTCGACTTCTATGGCGGGGTCGCCGAGGCGAGCGGGTTGCACGTGATGGTGCAGGACGCGCCGGCGGCGACCGGAGTGACGATGCCGGTCGCCCTGGTCGTGGAGCTGAGCAAGCTGCCCGGCGTCGAGTCGGTGAAGGTGGAGACCCCGCCCACCGCGCCGAAGGTGGGGGAGGTGGTGACCGCGACCGACGGCGAGTTCGACGTGCTCGGCGGCCAGAACGCCTTCTTCGTGCTCGAGGAGTACGCCCGCGGCGCCGTCGGCACGATGCCGGCCTGCGAGTTCACCGACGTGCTCGCGCCGATCCTGGCCGACTGGCGGGCCGGCCGGCAGGAGGTGGCCCACGCCGCGTTCAACAGGCTGCTGCCGCTGGTCCGCTTCGGCATGCAGCCCCGCCTGGCCTGGGCGGTGCACAAGGAGGTGCTGGTGCGCCGGGGCATCATCGAGTCCGCCTTCGTGCGCGACCCCGCCGTGCCGCTGGACGCCGGCAGCCGCGCCGCGCTCGACGCGATACTGCGGCACGCCCCGCTACCGGCCTGGCGGCCGTGAGAGGCTGATCGCCATGACGAAGATCGTTTCGGTGGACGTCTACCCCCTGGCGCTGGGCCGCCCGGACGGCGCGCCCCGCGCCTACGCCACGCGACCGCCCTGGCCCAGCGTCTACGGCAACCAGCGGGAGACCCTCGTGGTCCGGCTGACCGCCGACGACGGCACGACCGGCTGGGGGGAGGCACTCGCCCCGGTCGCCCCCGAGGTGCCCGGCGAGATCGTCCGCCGGCTCCTGGCGCCGGTGCTGCTCGGCGCGGATCCGCGTCGGGTGCGCCCGCTGCGGCACCGGCTCGGCGAGCTGATGCGCGAGCGGGGGCACCTCGGCGGCCACCAGGCCGACGCGATCGCGGCCGTGGACATCGCGTTGTGGGACCTCGCCGGCAAGCTGGCCGGCCGCCCCGTCGTCGAGCTGCTCGGTGGCGCGTTCCACGACGCGGTTCCGACGTACGTCTCCGGGCTGCCCGGCCGCACCGACGCCGACCGGGTCGCGCAGGCCCGGGACTGGGTCGGGCAGGGGGTCCGGCGGGTCAAGCTCGGTCTCGGGTACGGCGTGGACGCCGACCTGGCGACCGTGGCGGCGCTGCGCCAGGTCCACCCCGACCTGCAGGTCGCCGTGGACGTCCACGGTGTCTACGGCCTGGCCGACGCGGTCCGGCTCGGCCGTGGCCTGGCCGACCGGGACGGCTGGTTCCTGGAGATGCCACTGGCCTTCGAGGACGTCGCCGGCCACGCCGACCTGGCCGCCCGCGTCGACGTGCCGGTGGCGCTGGGGGAGAGCCTGCGGCACCGCTGGGAGTTCCAGCCGTTCGTGACGGCCCGGGCCGCGGGCCTGCTGCAACCGGACATCGGACGGACCGGGATCACCGAGGGGCTGGCGATCGCCCAGTACGCCGAGACCCACCACCTGCCGGTGGCCCCGCACCACTCGGCCGGGCTCGGGCTGGCCCTCGCCGCGGGTCTGCACGTCGCCGCCGCCTGCGTGAACCTGGTCGCCTTCGAGTGGCACCCGACCCTCTTCGACCGGGTCAACGACATCCTCACCGTGCCGATCGAGCCGACGCCGACCGCGATCCCACTGCCCACCGGCCCCGGGCTGGGGGTCTCGGTGGACGCCGAGGCGGTCGCCCGACACAGCACGTGGGGCTCGCGGTGAGGCGCGTACTGCTGGTCGGCGCGTCGACCCCGATCGGCCGGGCCATCGCGGCGCGCTTCGCCGCCGCCGGTGACCGGGTCGTCGGCTACGGCCTGGAGCCGGCGGGCGAACCGAGCCTGGTCGCCGACCTCACCGGCGACTGTTCCACCGCCGACGGGGCCGCCGCCGCCGTCGAGGCGGCGCGGGAGCGGTTGGGTGGGCTGGACGTGCTGGTCGCCGCCGCCGGGGCGATGCCCGTCGCGCCGGCCCACCGCACCAGCGACGAGCAGTGGCGGGCCGCCCTGACGGGCTGCCTGGACACGCTCTTCTTCCCGCTGCGCGCGGCGTTGCCGCTGCTGCCGGCCGGCGGGGCGGTGGTCGCCGTCTCCTCGGTGAACGCGTTCCTGGCCGCCCCCTGGGTGGCCGCCTACGCCGCGGCCAAGGGCGCGGTGGAGGCCCTGGTGCGCCAGGTCGCGCTGGACTACGGCGCCCGTGGGATCCGGGTCAACGCGGTGGCGCCGGGCATCGTCGGTGCCGAGTGGCTGCCCGACGCCGCCGGGGGTTACCCGATCGGGCGGACGCTGCGCCCCGAGGAGGTCGCCGCGGCGGTGCACTTCCTCGCCTCCGACGCCGCCAGCGGCATCACCGGGGTGGTGCTGCCGGTCGACGGCGGACTGTCGATCGCGTCGCCCGCCGCCTACGCCCGGGCCGACCTGCGGCAGCGCCTGGCCGAGTTGGCGCCGTGACCACTCCGCCCGTGCCGGTCGGCGGGCGGTACGCCCGCCTCTACCGGCTGCTCGACTGGCCGCCGAGGCTGGCCGGGCTGAACCTGCTGTGGCTGGCCGGGGTGCTCGCCGGCGGGGTGGTCGCCGGCCTGTCACCGGCCACCGTGGCGCTCTTCGCGTTGTTGCGGGACTACCAGCGGGGCGGGCATCCGCGGCTGTGGCGCGACTTCTGGCGGCACTGGCGGGCGGAGTTCGGGCGCTCGCAGGTCCGGCTGGGCCTGCCGCTGCTGACCGTGTGGGTGTTCGTGTTCTATCTGTTCGCCGTGCGGGGCACGCCGCTCGCCGGCGCGGTGGCCGTGCTCGGGCTGGTGTATCTGGTGGTGCTGGCGTACCTGCCCCCGGTGCTGGCGCACTTCGACGTGCCGGCCACCACCGCCTGGCGGCTCGCCGCCCTGACGGCGGCGCGCACTCCGCTGTGGACGCTCGGCCTGGGTGCGACGGTGGCGTTGCTGGTCCTGGCGATGCTCGTCGCCGTACCCGTCGCCATCCCCTTCTTCCTGCCCAGCGCCCCGGCGGCGCTGGTCGCCCTGGTCGCCGCGCGAGGCTTCGCCTCGTTGCCGCCGGCCGTCGGCGGCGCCGAACCCCGGTGAGAGGGTTCCACCGTCGCCGTGTGGACGGGCTCCCGCCGTCAGACGACGGCGGAGAGCGGGGCGGCGCTGGCGTGGTAGCCGAGTCCGGTGGAGATCTGGTCGGCCTGTTCGATGACCTTCATGGCCAGTTCGTCCTGGCGCCTCGGTAGGTCCATCGCCGAGAGCGGGCCGGAGACCGACAGGGCCGCCACGGCCTTGCCCGAGCGGTCCCGAATCGGCGCGGCCAGGCAGGCCCGGCCGAAGGCAAGTTCCTCCAGTTCGGTGGCGTAGCCGCGCCGTCGCCCCTCGCCGATCGCGGCGAGCAGCCCGTCGAGGTCGGCGACGGTCTTCGGGGTGTACGCCGGATAGCGCGTCCCGATCAGGGACTCGATCTCCTCGGCGGTGAGGTCCGACAGGAGCGCCTTGCCCAGGGCGGTCGCGTGCAGCGGGGCCCGGCGGCCGACCAGGGTGAACGAGCGGGGGGCGAGCCGGCCTTCGAAGTTGCAGAGGTAGAACAGCTCGCTGCCGTGGCGCTCGGCGATGTTCGCACCGAGACCCAACTCGCCGGCGAGGTCCTGGGTGATCTGCCGGGACTGGCGGTGCACCGCCGACTGGTTGAGCGCGACGCCCGCCAGCCCCACCACCGTCGGCCCGATCCGGTAGAGCCCGCTGCGCTGGTCGTGGGTGACGAACCCGAGCGCCTCCAGCGTCCCGACCAGCCGGGAGACCGTCGACTGGCCCAGCCCGGTGAGCTGGACCAGTTCGGAGACGCGCCGCTCCGGGTGCTCCTCGGTGAACGCGCACAGCAGCGACAGCGCGCGCTCGACACTCTGCGTGCCGCCGCCGACCTCGCGGGTGGTGGAGCGTGGCATTCTGCCCATCCCTCAAAGCGTAGGAGTGTAATCCAGATTACGGATCATACATCGCGTGGCGTGCGGGCCGCCGACCGTCACGACCGGCGGCCCGCACCCTGGTCAGCAGCCGGGCGTCCGCGCCGGGACGACCGGTTCGAACCGGACGGCGTCGGCCCTGTGATGGCCGACCTGCTGCGCCGACAGGCTCACCGTGGCGGTCGCCGGGTCGAGGTGCCACGCGCCCAGCACCCGCCACTGCCCGGCGTCCTTGGTCTGGTCGACTGTCCGGGCGTCGGTGCCGGCGGTGTGCGCCACCCGGTAGGTGGCCGCGGTGGTGGTGGTGGAGTTCGTCGGATACCACACGCTGACCCGGTAGGCGCCGGCCGACAGCGTGGGCCGCCAGGTGGCGACGGCGCCCGTGCCGCCGCCGGCGACGCGGGTGGTGCTGTCGGCGTACCCCTTGAGCGTGCTGGCGGTCCAGCCGCCCGTTTCGGTGTAGCCGTCCTGGCCGTCGTCGACGACGACCGCCGCCGCCGGGTCCGGCGTCCCGACGGGTACCGCCGTCCGCCCGACCGCCCCGGCCACGTGCAGGGCCACCTCGTGCAGCGCGCCGACCCTCGCGCCGGGCGGAGCCGTGATCGTGAAGTTCACCTGTTGTGCGGCGTTCGGTGCCAGCGCGACCGGGATGGACGCCGGGGTGCTGGTCCAACCCTCCGGCAGGCCGAGGGCGGCGCAGCCGCTCGCGCCTGCCATCGCGGTCGCGGTGATGGTGGCCGTGACCGTGGTGCTGCCCCCCGGTGCCGCCACCGCGTCGGCGGAGAGCCCGGTGATCCGGGGCTGCACCACGGCCGGATCCACCGGGCGGAACCGGACGGCGCTGACCCGGTGGAAGGCCGGGTCGTCGACGGTGATCCGGACGAACCCGTCCTCGCCGGCGGCGAACGGGAAGGTCCCGAGGACCCGCCAGGTGCGCGCGTCCTGCTGCTGGTCGACCCGCACCGGCGTCTCCCCGTCGCGGTGCCGCACCAGGTAGTCGGCCTCCCTGGTGGTGTCGGCGTTGGACGGGTACCAGACGGCGACCTCGTACCACCCGGCCTCGGTCAGGGCCGGCCGCCAGGTGGCGGTGCCGCCGAGCTTGCCCTCCGCGCTGAAGCGCGACGGGAGCCCCTTGTATCCGGCCAGGCCGCTGGCGAGCCACTCACCGGTCTCCGTGTACCGGGGACGGATGTCCTGCGTGGTGACGATGACGTCCTCGCTGGCGATCCGTACCTGCGCCGTGGTCGCGGCGCCGCCGTCGATCGCCGCGGTCACCTGGTACGCCCGGTCGCGTTCCGCGCTGGACGGTGAGGTGAGGGTGAAGGTGTACGCGCGTTCCCCGCGGGCGGCGACCTCGTACGACACGCTCGCCGGCGAGATCGTCCAGCCGGCCGGCGGCGTCAGGCGCAGCGTGCCCCGGGCGGTGGCCGGGCCGACGTTGAGCACGCTGGCGGTGACCGTGGTCGCGTCACCCGGCTCGGCCAGTTCCGCCGGTGCCGCGACGAGGGCACTCACCCTGGTCGGCGGCCGGACGGTGAGCCGTCCGGCCGCGAGCGTCACCTCGCCGCCGCTCCACCTCACCGTCCCCTTGAGCGCCACGGTGCCGGCGGCGTCGGGCGGGGCGGAGAGTTCGTAGCGCCAGGTCGTCGTGGCCCCGGCCGGCACGGTGGATGGCTGCGCCCCCGTCGGCCGGGCCGACCAGCCGGCCGGCAGGTCCAGCGCGACGACCGGGTCCGGGAGGGCGGCGGAACCGTCGTTTCGGACGGTCACCGTGAGCCCCACGGTGTCGCCGGGCGTGGTGTCGGGCGAGGCGGGGGTCACCGCGCCGCAGACCGGCGCCGCGGCCGTGCAGCGGCCGGTCACCGCGGGCGGCAGGCGCAGCGTCGCCTCGTCGGTCCCCGCCGCGGCGGTGCTGATCCGATAGGTGAATGGCGTGTCGAGGTCCTCGACCGGGATCGTCCACTCGTTCGGGTAGATCCGGTCGGCCTGCTCGTGCCAGGTGGCGCCGCCGTCGGTCGACCAGTGCAGGGTCGTCGGCGCCTCGGTCGCCGCCTGCAGGTAGGCGTCGTAGCCGGTGCCGTCCGGCCGGGGGAGCAGCATCCCCCGTGCGGTCCCGATCGGGCTCGCGTCGTCGAAGTGGTAGCTGTCCGGTCCGGCGTCGGGCTGCCCGCCGCCGACCTGGTGGGCGACGTCCGGCACCGATACGTCGCGGACGACCAGCGCGGTGATGCCCCGACCGGAGACGGTGACCGGCAGGGTCGCCCCGTGCATCGTGGTGACGGTCCGGGAGCCGTTGTCCCGGATCACCTCGACCTTGTACGCCCGGTCCGGCCGCACCCCGCTGACCTTCGGGTCGAAGCGCACGACGCTGCGGGAGGTGCCCGTCGCCTCGTTGGTCAGGCTGAGGTAGAGGCTCTTGTTGCCGTGCCCGGTGACCCAGTTGAGCTGCGGGTCGGCGACGTCGACGATGCCCTTCGGCAGGTACGGCCAGACGCCGTCCTCACCGTAGAACGTGCCGGGCTGGTGGCCGTAGACGTGGGACTTGAAGTAGACGTAGTTGGTCTCGAACACGGCCGGGAAGCTGATCTTGCCGCGCGAACGGTACGTCTGCTCGGAGATCAGGTAGTCCATGGCCAGCCCGAGCTGTGCCGGGATGTGGTGGTAGTAGATGGAGGTGAGTCCGGCGGGGCCGGTCAGCGGGAAGTCCGGGCGCATCTGGGCCGCGGTGAACTCACGGTAGTAGTAGCCGGGGTAGTTGGTGAAGCGGCCGACGACGAGGTTGTGCGCCACGTCGGCGAGCAGCCGGTCGTCGGTGTGCGCGGCGAGCCGCAGCAGGAACGGCGCCCAGATCGGGTTCATCACCAGGCCGCCGCCGGGGTTCTCCCGACCCGCTGCGATCTTGTAGGTGCTGAGCTGTTCGAAGGTCATGCCGTTGGTGGAGACCATCCAGGCCGGCACCTCCTCGGCCGGCACGTCCTTCTTCGGGTAGTCGTAGGTCACGGCGGGGTTCCAGCGGTCCACCTGCGCGTCGATCCAGCCGTCGGCGTTGACGGTGATGGTGCCCTCGGGCACCGGGCGCACCATCGTCTGCGTGACGAACCGCTTCGCCTCGGTGTAGGCGGCGTTCAGGTAACGCTTGTCGCCGGTCTCCTCGTACAGTTCCAGCAACTCGATCCAGCCCTTGGAGTAGTTGAACTGGAAGCCGTTCTCGGCGACGTTCGTCGTGTACGGCGGGTCGATCTGGGCGGTGATGTAGCGGTCCGCCTCGGCCTTCGCCTCGGCCAGGTACGCCGGGTTGCCGGTGAGTCGCCACGCCGCGAGCGGGGTGCTGACCGGCGTCCGGCTGTCCTTGCGGACGCGCTCCTCGATCGACTTCAGGGCCAGTTCGTGCAGGCCGGCCACCTGGCCGCGGGTCTGCTGGTAGAGCGGCACGAGGGTGGAGGCATCCCCGGCCACGCTGCCGACGCGCCAGGCGTTGGTGTCGCCGTACACCGGGTTCTGCTTGATCGGGGTCCAGCCGATCCCGTTACGGGACACCTGGTACTCCAGTGACGGTCGCGCCCGTTTGTCGTAGAGCTCCCGGTCACCGGTCAGGTAGTAGGCGCCGAGCAGGACGCCGCTGGTGGCGGTGCGCACCGCCCGGTCGTTCTCCGTGTCCACGAAGCCCTTCGCCCGGTCCCACCAGCCCGACAGGGAACGCTGGTAGGTCTCGCTGTCGTCGGCCTCGGTGTCCCGCATGGTCAGGTCGACCAGGTTGTGCACCGTCTCGGTCAGCGAGGTGTCGTAGATGTTGCGCCGGTAGGCGGAGTAGTCGTACTCGTCGCGCGTCAACTGCGTGTACGCCTGGTACATCGTCGTGGGCCGAGCGTAGACGCCGAACGTGAACCGGTGCTGCTGCCCGGTCTCAAGTGGCGAGAGCCGGCCGACCTGCGGCGCGAAGGCGACCGGCTGGATGCCGCCGTTCTCGTTGCGCAGGCTCATCCCGAACGGTTGCCCGTCCGCGCCGGCCTCGCGCTGGTGCTCGAAGGGGATCACCTCGGCCGGTGCGTAGACCCCGCTGGTCACCTGCTGCCCGGCGACGGTGCGTTCCATCAGGCAGGCCGGGGTCATCAGCTCCCACGCGCTGAGCGCCTCCGCGCCGTAGACGACCCGGGCATGCTGACGGCTGCCGCAGAGCACCTCGTCGACGTCGCCGAAGGAGGTGACGTCGAGGGACTGGTAGCCGACGACGAAGTTGTCGGCGCGGCGGGCGGTCAGGGTCCACGACGCCTCGGGGTTGTCGCCCGCGACCGACCAGCGGACGTTCAGTTCGTACGCCCCGGGCGCCCCGGTCCGCAGCTCGACGGTGCGACTGTCGACGGTGCGGAGTCCGGTGAAGCCGACCCAGCCGGGGTTCATGGAGCTGTAGTAGTCGGTCGGGGTGCCGTCGGCTCCGCTGAGCACGAGCCACTGCTCGTCGAAGCGTCGCTCGGTGTCGGTGACGGGCAGCCAGCCGCCGGGGGTGCGGACCCGGATGTCCCGCAGGTACGTCTGCCCGCCGCGCCAGGTGGCGTGGTGGAAGATCATCCGGTGGTGGTCGCCCTCGATGGTGGCCACCTGCCGGATCCGTAGGTCGGGCTTGTCGGTCTCGCGCAACGGGGTGGCGAACGGAGCCTGGTCCTGGGTGGTCGGCGCCGCGACGGCCGCCCCGGAGGGCAGCACCAGGGCCGCGAGGACGAGGAAGAGGGTGAGTAAAGAACGATGCCGCCTCGATACTGTGGGCTTCACATCCATGAAATGGATAGTTAATGCAATCAATTCCGGTGTCAAGGGTGTCTGTTGGCGGGAGTATGCATGCTCGGCCCCCTTGGAGCCCCTGCAGGAGCGCTCCTGGCCCGAGGGAGTCCGGGTGTGGTCGCGCGACGGCCGCGAGGGCGGCGACGTCCGGCGGAAGGTCGAGCGGATCCGGCACGTCGCCGCGGTGTCGGCCGGGCGGACCGCGCCCTCGTCCTGGGCAGCTCCCGGCCTTCATGCGTTGCTGACCCACATGGCGGATGCCTATTGCACAAGGTGGTGGGTGAAGCTACTGTCCTCAACACGCTCTTCACCGCGACGAAACACAGACCGAAGCCTCGCCCTCGTTGGCCGAGCGGCTCCGCCAACCGGTGATCGAACAGGAGTAGGACATGAAGCAACCAGAGCTCACCCGCCGGTCCTTGCTGCGGATCCTGGGCGTGGGTGCGGCCGCGACCGCGGCGGGCGGGCTGACCACCGCGTGCAACCTGGTCGGCAGTGGCGACGGGTCCAGCGGGGACACGGTGACGATCAAGGTCATGCTGGTGCCCGACCCCTCCGGCGCCTCCCAGTTCTATCGCGAACAGTTCGACCTGTTCGAGGAGAAGAACCCGGGTATCAAGGTCCAGGTCATCGAGAACCCGAGCGACCAGCAGATCAACGCCATCGAGCTCAGCTTCCAGCAGGGCAACGCGCCGGACGTCTTCCGCGCCCAGGACCAGGGCTTCGACCGCATCTTCGAACGCGGCTGGATCGCGCCGCTCGACCAGTACGTCACCGACGAGTTCAAGGCCCGGTTCCCCGAGGGCAGCCTCGACCCCGCCACGTCCGGACTGCACCGCGACGGCAAGCTCTACACGCTGCCGCTGGTCTGGGGAAAGTGGTCCGTGGTGCGGTTCCTCCTGGTGAACAACACCGCCGCGAAGACGGGCGGGGTCACCGCCGCCCCGAAGACGTGGGAGGAGTTGGAGCAGGCCGCCGCCGCGATCACCCGCGCCGGCGGGGGCAGGACGTTCGGCTTCGCGGGCCCGTGGAGCAAGAGCGTCCTGGCCCGCATGCTCCAGCACACCGCCGGACCGGCCTCGATCGACAACGGCATCGACCTGCGCACCGGCCGGGCGGCCGTCACCCACCCGTCGCTCGCCGCGGCGGTCGACCTGCTCAGGCGGATGCACGCCGCGAAGAGCATGACCCCGGGCTGGGAGACCTGGACGGACGCGGGCAAGGTGCACACCGCGTTCGCCAAGGGCGAGCTGGCGATGTTCCTCGCCTCTCCGTTCCAGATCAACGAGGTCCGCAAGCTGAACCCGCAGCTCGACATGACCATCGCGGCCGTGCCCGTGCCGGCGGCCGGGCGTGGCGGCTACTCGGGACAGACGGCGAGCTTCAGCCCGCTGTGGTCCATGTCGGCCCAGTCCAAGCACCCCGAGCAGGCGTGGAAGGTGATGGACTTCCTCGCCTCCAAGGAGTTCCACCGGGCGTACTACGAGAAGTTCGGCACCCTCACCGCGCTGGAGAGCGCCTGGCAGGACAAGGCGGCGAACAACGCGGACCAGAAGGCGATCATGGACGTCGCCGCGCAGACCGTGCGGCTCATCCCCAACCCGGTCCTCGCCAGCAAGGGCGGCGCGCAGCTGATGGCGGCCATCCGCGGCAAGCAGGATCTCCAGTGGTCCGAGATCGCCCTGCCGGCCATCCTGCGCAACCAGCCCTTCGGTCCGGCCGCCGCGAACCTCAACGGCAAGCTCGACGCCTTCATCGACGAGCAGATCAAGACCCTGGCGGGCAAGGGAGTGCAGGCCTCGCGCGCCGACCTCACCTTCCCGGGTTGGGACCCGCTGCAGCCGTTCACCCCGAGCCAGAAGTGACCAGCACCCCCACCGTCGCCCCGGGTGGCGCCGCCGAACCGGCGGCGGCGCCACCCCGGCGCGCTCCCGCCGCCGCCCGGCGCCGCCGCCCCGGCAAGCTGCGCCGACACGCCTGGCAGTACGTCTTCCTCGCCCCGATGCTGCTGCTCTTCGTGGCCTTCACACTCTGGCCGATGGTCGCGAGCTGGTGGTACTCGTTCTTCGACTGGGACGGGGTGGGCCCGGCCACCGAGTGGGTCGGCTTCGCCAACTTCACCGAGGTGCTCGGCAACGAGCGTTTCTGGCACGCCTTCCGCAACTCGTTCCTCTTCTCCCTGGCCGCGATCTGCGTCGAGATGCCGCTGGCGCTGCTCGTGGCGATCCTGCTCAACAGCCGCCGGCTGCGCGGGCGAAACCTCTACCGGTTGTTCCTGTTCCTGCCGGTGGTGACCACCACGGCGGTGGTCGGCATCGTCTTCGCGGTCCTGCTGGACCCGGCCGGCGGGTTCGTCAACGAGGTGCTGCGCTCCGCCGGGATCGTCGACTCGCCGGTGACCTTCCTGTCCGAGTCGTCGGCCCTGCCGACGGTCATGGCGGTCGACGTGTGGAAGGGCTTCGGCATCACCCTCGTCTACTGGCTCGCCGCGCTGCAGACCGTCCCCGAGGACCTGTACGAGGCGGCGAAGGTCGACGGTGCGAACGGGCGCCAGACGCTGCGGCACGTCACCCTCCCGGTGATCGCCCCGATCGGCGTGGTGATCCTGCTGCTCACCTTCCAGAAGAGCATGAACCCGTTCGACCTGGTGCAGGCGATGACGCAGGCCGGCCCCAACTACGCCACCGACGTGGTCGCCACCTACATCTACCGGTACGCCTTCAACCCCGAACTCAACGCGCCCCGCTACGGCTTCGCCTGCGCCGCCGGCGTGGTCTTCGGGGTCATCACGCTGGTGATGACGGCGCTGCAGGCACCGCTGCTGCGCCGGCAGTACCTGAAGGGGAGCCGCTGATGCGTCGGATGCACCTCTGGCACCTGCTGCTGGTGCCGCTCTGCCTGATCTGGATCTACCCCTTCGTCTGGATGGTCTCCACGGCCTTCAAGTCGGAGCGGGAGGTCTTCCTCGGCGGGCTCTCGGTGCTGCCGAAGGAGTGGAGTTTCGACAACTTCAGTCGGGCCTGGGACACGGCGCACTTCGGCACCTACCTGTCTAACACGGTCGTCTTCTCCCTCACGACCGTGGCCATCGTCCTGCTGGTCTCCGCCACCTCCGGCTACGCCCTCGGCCGCGGCGACCTGCCCGGCAAGAAGGTGATCGTCGGGCTGCTCATCGCCACCATGTTCATCCCGCACGGCTACACGATCATTCCGATCTTCAAGCTGGTCGACGGGCTCGGGCTGAGCAACGGGCTGCTCGGCGCGGTGCTGGCCACCGCCGGGCCGGCGCACGTCGTACCCATCCTGCTGTTCATGGGGTACTTCGCCGGCATGCCGCAGGAGTTGGAGGACGCGGCCCGGATCGACGGCGCCGGCTACCCGCGCATCTTCTTCCGGATCATGTTGCCGCTGGCCAAGCCGGTGATCGGCACCGTGGCGCTGTTCAACTTCATGGCGGCGTGGAACGCCTTCTTCATCCCGCTGGTGTTCACCCTGGGCCGGCCGGAGCTGCGCACGCTCGGCGTCGGCATGTACAGCTTCTTCGGTCAGGAGGCCACCGACTGGGGCGGACTGGCCGCCGCGGCGACCATCAGCCTGCTGCCGATCATCGCGATCTTCCTGTTCCTGCAGCGTACGTTCGTGGAGGGGATCGCCGGTGCCGTCAAGTCCTGACACCCTGCTCGCACACCCGGTGTCCGCCGAGCGCTACGAACTCGGCGAGGGGCCGCGGCTGGATCCGCGCACCGGTGAACTGCTCTGGGTGGACATCCGCGCCGGTCGGCTGTGGCGGGGGCGGTTCGGCGGCGACCGGATCGAGGTGCTGGCCGGGTACGACGTCGGGGCGGCGACCGGGGCCGTGGCGCCGCTCGCCGCCGCCGGCAAGGGCTGGGTCGTGGCGGCCGGGCGGGGGTTCCGGCACGTCGCGGCCGACGGCACGGTGCGCCCGCTCGGTGGTGACGTCGCCGCGCCGCGCACCCAGATGAACGACGGCGGCTGCGACCCGTACGGCCGGTTCCTCGCCGGCAGCCAGATCCTGGGCGGCGCGGACCCCTGGTCCGGCGCGCTCTACCGGCTGGAGCCGGACGGCTCGGTGGCGACGGTGCTGGACGGCATCGGCTGCGCGAACGGGCTCGGGTTCGACCCGGCGGGGGAGACGCTGTACCACGTGGACAGCCGGCGTCGGCGGCTCACCGGCTACCGCTACGACCCGGCAACCGGCGAGGCCGGCGACCCGCGGATCCTCGTCGACTGCGACGACGCCACCCCCGACGGGCTCTGCGTCGACGCCGAGGGCTGCCTCTGGGTGGCCATGTGGGACGGCTGGTGCGTCCGCCGCTTCGCCCCGGACGGCACCCCGCTGGCCCGGGTGCGGCTGCCGGTGCCCCGGCCGACCGCCGTCTGCCTGGTCGCCGGCACCCTCGTGGTGACCACGGCCTGGCTCGGGCTGGACGAGGCGACCCGGCGGGCGGCGCCGGACAGCGGCCGGATCTTCGCCGTCGAGGTCGGGATCGACGGGCCGCCGACGAACACCTGGGGGACGAAGTGAAGATCACCCACCTGGAGCTGCTGACCGTGCCGCAGGACACGAGCGCCATGCTGCTGGTGGTCGTGCACACCGACTCCGGCGAGTACGGCGTCGGCGAGGTCGGCATGCGCTCCCGCTGGCGGGCCGTCCGCGGCGCGGTCGAGGACTTCGCCGAACAACTGGAGGGCGCCGATCCGAGCCGGATCGAACACCTCTGGCAGTTCCTCTCCCGGTCGGGGTTCTTCCCGGCGACCGGCGTGCTCGCCTCCGTGCTCGCCGCGATCGACGTGGCGCTGTGGGACCTGCGGGGCAAGACGCTCGGCGTCCCGCTCCACCAACTGCTCGGCGGCGCCTCCCGGGACCACGTCGAATGCTATGTGCACGTCCGCGTCGGCGAGGCCAGGGACCCGGCCGCGACGGTGGCCGAGGCCGAGCGGCTCGTGGCGGCCGGATGGCGCCACCTGCGGGTGCCGGCGAACAGCCCGGACGCCGGCGGCGAGTACGACCAGCGGAGCGCCCTGCGGCACACCGTCGCCACCATGGAACGGCTCCGCGCCGCGCTGGGCGACGACGTCGAGCTGCTGCTCGACGTACACACCCGGTTGGAGCCCCCGCAGGCCGTGACGCTGTGCCGGGAGTTGGAGCCGTTGCGGCCGTACTTCATCGAGGACCCGCTGCGCAGCGAACACCTCGACGGCTACCGGATGCTGCGCCAACGCAGCGCGGTCCCGCTCGCGGCGGGTGAACAGCTCGGCACGAAGTGGGAGTTCCGGCCGCTGATCGAGGGTGAGCTGATCGACCACGCCCGCGTCGACGTGGCCAACACGGGGCTCACGGAGGCCCGCAAGATCGCGGCGATGGCCGAGGTCCACCACATCAACCTGGCCACCCACAACCCGCTCGGCCCGGTCACCGCCGCCGCCTCCGCCCACCTGAACCTGGTCCTGCCCAACGTCTCCGTCCAGGAGCAGCCGTGGCCCGAGTTCCCGCCCTCGCCGGTGCTGACCGCCGGTCCCGTGCTGACTGCCGGCCGGATCACGCCGGCGGAGCGGCCCGGCCTCGGCATCGAGCTCGACCTCGCCGCCGCCCGCCGGCTCGACCACCGCGGTCCGGCCCCGCTGCCGGTCTACCACCGCCGCGACGGCTCCTTCGCGAACTGGTGACCGGGATGCGGGTACTGGTGACCGGCGCGGCCGGCGGGGTGGCCGGGCTGCTCGTGCCCGAACTCGCCGGGGAACACGAGCTGCGGCTGACCGACCTGCGCGCCCCGCAGCCGGTCGGGCCGGCGGAGGTGCTGCCCGGCGACCTCGCCGACCGGGGGTTCGCCGAGCGGCTCTGCGCCGGGGTGGACGCGGTCGTGCACCTGGCCGGGAACCCGCGGCCGGGCGAGGACTGGGACCGGCTGCACGGCCCCAACGTCGAGGTGCCGACCCGGGTCCTGGCGGCGGCGGCGGAGGCGGGCGTACGCCGGGTGGTGCTCGCCAGCTCCGTCCACGTCCTCGGCGGCTACCACCCACCGGCCGCCCGGCCCGCGGCCGGTCCGATACGCGACTCGTGGCCACCCCACCCGTGCTGCCGCTACGGCGCCACCAAGGTCTTCGGCGAGGCCGCCGCCCGGGTGTACGCGGACTCGGGTGCCCTCTCCGTGGTCTGTCTGCGCCTCGGCGGCTGCCGTCCCGTGCCGCCGACGCAGGGCTGGTTCGACACCTGGCTCGGCCCGGCGGACCTGGGCCAGGCGGTACGCCGCGCGCTGCGGGCCGACGTCGGCTTCGGGGCGTACACGATCACCTCGGCGAACACCCGGGCGGTCTTCGACCTCGACGCGGCCCGGCGCGACCTGGGTTACGCGCCGGTCCTGGACTCGGAGGCGTACCGGGACAGCGCGCCCGACGGCCCGTCGACCCTGTGCCGGGGCGGGCAGGGCTGAGCCCCCCGCGGGTCAGCCCACCCGGTCGAGGAACTGCCGCGATCGCCGCACCACCAGCGCCGTCGCCTCCGCGTCGTACGACGGCAGCGAGCTGTCGGCGAACAGGTGCTGGTCGCCCGGGTAGACGCACAGCTCGCCCAGGTCGGCTCCGACCGTCGCGACCAGTTCGCGTGCGGCGTCGATGTCGCCCTCCAGCGCGAAGAACGGGTCCTTGTCCATGCCGTGGATCTGCACCGGGACCCCGGTGGGCCACGGCCCGACGGCCCACTCGCCGGTGACCGGAAGGCAGGCTTCGTAGAGCAGCGCGCCGCGCGCGCCGGGCCGGGTCTGGGCCATCCGCTGGGCCGTGGCGGCACCGAGGGAGAAGCCGGCATAGACCAGCGTCCCGGGGAGGTCGGCCACGGCTCGGTCGGCGCGCTCGTCGAGCACCTCACCCCCGATGCGCCGGGTCAGCGCGAGCCCGTCCTCGAGGGTCGCCGGTCGTTCGCCGTCGAACAGGTCCGGCGTGTGCACCGTGTGGCCGCCGGCGCGCAACTGCTCGGCGAACGCGCGCATCCCGTCGGTGAGCCCCTGCACGTGGTGGAACAGCACGACTTCGGCCATCTCTACACTCCTGACATCGGACGGCGAGGATCAAACGATCCACAATTTTAGAACGGTCGAGAAATGTCGGTCAATGAGCGGATCCCGGATTACGACCTCGACGAGATGCTCGTGGTCACCGCGCCCGAGCAGCTGCGTGCGCTGGCCGACCCGCTGCGCGACACCCTCCTGGAGCTGCTCCTCGAGCGCGCCGCCACGGTCACCGAGATGGCCCGGGCGGTCGACCGCCCCAAGAGCAGCGTCGCCTACCACGTGAACCTGCTCGTCGACGTCGGTCTCCTGCGCGTGGTCCGCACCCGCCGCGTGCGGGCGATCGAGGAGCGGTACTACGGCCGGGTCGCCCGTACGTTCTACGTCGGCGCGCTCAGCCGCAGTGAGGACAAGCAGGTCGTGGCCGCCATCAACGGGCTCGCGCAGGCGACCGCCGAGTCGGCTGCCGCCCACGCGGCCGACGACCTGCGGTGCACACTCGTGCACGCCCGTATTCCCGTCGAGGAGGTACGCAACTTCTGGGCGCAGGTCCAGGAACTCGCCCGCCGGTTCGCCCAGATCCCCCGGTCCGGCGACCAGGTGTACGGCTTCGTCGCCGGCCTCTACCCCACCGACGCTCCCACCCTCCCCGACGCCGAGCCATCGGATGCTGTCAATCGTGCCGTGCCGGCCGATCCGTCCGATGTACCCTGACCGGCAGGCCCTCCGGTCGGACGTCACACCCTTCTGACCTGCCCCGGGTGACCTGCACTTCCCCTCGACCGGCGCGCCGGACTAGGCCGTCGACGTGCGGCACAGGACCGGACAGGCCAACCCACCCGGCATGCATGTCGCCGCAGTGGTTGCGGAGAGCGGGAGGCGCGGGTGTTCGACATGCGTCGGCGTGAGCCAGGCCGACGGCGGCGCGGCGCACGGTACGACTGATGGCAGGCTGCGCAGAACCGACGGAACGGGCGTGCCGATGACCGCCGGCAACCCGCGCGACCTCCTGAGGGATCACGCCGAGCCCCAGCGCGCCACCTACGTCGAGCTCTTCTTCGACGTGATCTTCGTCTTCGCGCTGACCCGGCTGTCCCACACCCTGTTCAGCGACCTCACCTGGCTCGGCGCGCTGCACACCGGGATCCTGCTCGCCGCGTTCTGGTGGGTCTGGGTCTTCACCGCCTGGACCACCAACCGCCTCAACCCCGCCCAGCCCGCGATCCAGCTCGTGATCATCCCGATCATGCTCGGCACCCTGATCATGGCGGGCGCGGCGCCCGAGGCGTTCGCCGAGAACGGCATGATCTTCGCCGCCGCCTACGTCCTCATCCAGGTCGGCCGCGCCCTGTTCGTCACGGTCGCGATGCACGGCCAGGAGGTGACGATCGGCTCCCTGCAGCAGTTCATCTGGTCCTGCATCTCCGGAGTGCTGTGGATCGCGGGCGCGCTCACCGACGGCAACACCCGGGTGGTCATCTGGCTCGTCGCCGCCGTCCTCGGGTACGTCATGAGTCGGCTGGACTTCCGGCTGCCCAAGCTCGGTCCGGCCCGGATCACCACGCAGGCGGTCTCCGCGGAGCATCTCGCCGAGCGCTACCAGCAGATCATGATCGTCGCGTTCGGTGAGTCGATCCTGGCGGCGGGCGGACAGTTCGCCGGGCTCGGCTTCGAGCGGGACCGGGTGATCGCGTTCATCCTGACGTTCGCCATCACCACGCTGCTGTGGCGGATCTACTTCTACCGGGCCGGGGTGCTGCTCCCGGCCGTGATCGCGGCGAGCACCACGCCGGCGGTGTTCAGCCGGTCCGCCTCGTACGCCCACCTGCTCATGGCCGGCGGCATCGTGCTCAGCTCGGTCGGCGACGAAATCATCATCACCCACCCGTTCGCCGGGCCCAACCTCGCCTGGTCCGCCGTCATCCTCTGCGGACCGGCGATCTACCTGGCCGGCCGGGCCCGACTCGACTACCTGTCCTTCAGCCGGGTCGCCCTGTCCCGGGTGATCGGACTGCTCCTGCTGGTCGCGCTGGCGCCCGTGGTCGCGTTCCTTCCGCCGATCCTGATCGCCGTGGTGGCCGTCGTCATCCTCGCCGGGATCGCCGCGACGGACGCCGTCTCCTGGCGGGTCCGCCCCAGCGAACCGACCCCGCCACCGCCGCCCCGCGGGCGGGATCCACGCCCTTAGCGCCCCGCCGCGCCGGTCGTCGGCGCGCCAGCCGACGGTGGTCACGGGGCGGTAGCGATGTATGTGCACCCTCCGATCGGCTGTGGCGGCGACCTGACATGTCCAGTGTTCGCCAGGCGCAGCCGTAGCGCGGTCGCCCCGCCTTCACGAAGCTTTGCCCCACCGGTACGGACCTCAGGTACCGGCAGAAGGAGGGGCCAGGTCAATGCGAACCAGAAGATCGACGCTGCTCGGCGTCGCGCTCGCCGCGACACTCGTCGCGACCGTCGGCGCAGGCGCGCACGGCAAGCCGCCGGCGCCTGCCGGCGAGGTAACCGCCGCCGTACCTCCGTCGTCGAAGGCGGCACGGGTCACCCTCGTCACCGGTGACGTGGTCACGGTGACGACGCAGGGCGGCAAGCCGGCGATCACCGTCACCCCGCACGACGGCCCGGTCGGCAACTTCCGCACCTACTCGGTCGGCACCGACGTCTACGTCGTACCGTTGGCGGTCGAGCCGCTCATCGCGTCCGGCCAGGTGGACAGGCGCCTGTTCAACGTCACGGGCCTGATCGCGCAGGGCTACGACGACGCGCACGCCACGGCGATCCCGCTGATCGTGCGGTACCCCGCCGGGACGGCCAAGGCAGCCGTACGGTCGGCCCCCGCCGGCAGCCGGATGAAGCGGAGCCTGCCCAGCGTCCGGGGCGCCGCCATCGCCGCTGACAAGAAGCAGGCCGCCACCTTCTGGGAGGCGGTCGACGACGACACCGCCAAGGCCCGTACCCCCAGGGCCCGGCTCGCCGGGGGCATCGAGCGGCTCTGGCTGGACGGCAAGGTGCACGCCCTGCTCGACGAGAGCGTGCCGCAGATCGGCGCGCCGGCCGCGTGGGCCGCCGGATACGACGGCACCGGCGTGAAGGTCGCCGTGCTGGACACCGGCGCGGACCTGAACCACCCGGACCTGGCTGGCAAGATCGCTGAGAGCCAGAGCTTCGTGCCGGGTGAGTCCGTCCAGGACGGGCACGGACACGGCACCCACGTCGCCGCCACGATCGCCGGCACGGGCGCGGCCTCCGGCGGCAGATACAAGGGCGTCGCGCCCGGCGCGCAACTCCTCGTCGGCAAGGTGCTCAGCGACGCGGGCGGCGGCGAGGAGTCGTGGATCATCGCCGGGATGGACTGGGCGGCCCACTCGGGTGCGAAGGTCGTCTCGATGAGCCTGGGCGGCACGGCCGGCGACGGAGCCGACCCGATGGCCGAGGCGGTCGACCAGCTGACGGCCGAGACGGGCGTGCTGTTCACCATCGCGTCCGGGAACTCCGGGCCCGGGGCGACGACTGTCGGCTCGCCCGGCATCGCCGCGTCGGCGCTGACCGTCGGCGCCGTGGACCGCACCGACGCGGTCACCTCCTTCTCCAGCCGTGGCCCGCTCGCCAGCGGCGCCCTCAAGCCGGAGATCACCGCCCCCGGCTCGAACATCGTCGCCGCCCGGGCGGCCGGCACCAGCATGGGCACCCCCGCGGGCGACCACTACACCGCCGCCAGCGGCACCTCCATGGCCACCCCGCACGTGGCGGGTGCGGCCGCGATCCTGGCCCAGCAGCACCCGGACTGGACTCCGGCGCGGCTGAAGGGCCAGCTGGTCAGCACGGCGAAGACCACGGCGGACACCTCGGTGTACGCCCAGGGCGCCGGCCGCACCGACGTGAGCCGCGCCGTGCGGCAGACCGTGTCCGGGCCCGGCGTGGTCGACTTCGGCCTGCAGGCGTGGGAATCGACCGCCCCGGTCGCCAAGCAGATCACCTACGTCAACGACGGCGACCAGCCGGTCACCCTCGCGCTGACGACCAAGGGCGTCGGGCAGTTGCCGGCCGGAGCGCTGACCTTGGGCGCCGACACGGTGACCGTGCCGGCCCGCGGCACGGCCGACGTGACGGTCACCGCCAACAGCGGCGTGGTGCCGGTCGGGACGTACGGCGCGCACGTCACTGCCGCCTCCGCCGACGGCGGGACGGTCGTGACGACGGCGGTCGGCTTCGTCCGGGACCCGGAGCGCTTCAACGTGAGCGTGAAGCTGACGGACCTGGACGGCAAGGCGCCGGCGTCCACCTACAGCAGCATCTGGGTCTTCGATCTCGACAATCCCGGGCCCGTCGACATCCACTTCATCCTCGGCGCCGAGGGCACCCTGGAGCTGAGGCTGCCCCGCGGCGAGTACGCCTTCGCGTCGGGGACCTACCGGTTCACCCCCGACTACCAGCAGGTCCGGGACCACGTCTACGGCGCGGAATCGGGCGTGCTCGTCGACTCCGACCGCACCATCACCTTTGACGGAAGCAAGTCGAGCCAGGTCGGCATCCAGACGCCCAAGCCGAGCCAGCCGCAGCGGGTCCGGTTGGGGATGTCGCTGCTGAAGGACGACAAGTCGCGCATGTACGGGCTCCAGACCGAATTCAACGGCCACACGAAGCTGCACGCCATCCCGTCGCAGCTCAAGGACGAAAACCTCGAGCACCGGCTGGCCTGGACGCTGACCGCACCGTCGTTGGAGGCGCAGCTGGTCGGTCCCGGAGCCTTCCCGATCACGCCGGAGTACGCCGGCGGCTGGGTCGGCTCCGCCCGCTTCGACGGCACACAGGTCCTGCGCGTGGTGGACGCCGGCATCGGACGACCGCAGGACTACGCGGGCAAGTCCGTGAAGGGCACGTTGGCGCTGGTACGGCGCAGCGACGACGTCACCCCGTCGCAGCAGATCGCGAACGCGGCGGCGGCCGGCGCTGGCATGATCATCATCTACAACGACGTCCCCGCCCAGTGGGGTACCGACGTCTACCGGACGGCGCCGACCGCCATCCCGGCCATGACCCTCTCCGGCGAGCAGGGCGCTCGACTGGCCGGTCTCGCCCGCCGAGGCGACGTCATGATCCAGCTCAAGGGGACGGCGGTGAGCCCGTACTCCTACGAGCTGCTCAAGTACCAGCACGGCATCTCGGCCGACCAGCGCTACCAGGTCAGCGCCGAGGAACTTGCCACGGTCGACACGTCCTTCCACGCCTCGACGCCCGGCACCGAAGCCGGATACGCGCGGCTCCTCACCTCGCCGCTGCAGCCCTTCATCGTCATGACCTTCATCCGGACGACCATGCCGAGGTCCCTCACCGAATACGTCACCGCCGGCCGGCCGACGTGGGAGATCATGGCACCGGCCGGCGTGTGGGAGTCGATCCCCGGCTTCCAGCAGACGCTCCCGTCGGTGTTCGAGCCCAGGCAGCGGCTGACCCGGGCATGGAACAAGCCGGTCGTCCGGTCCGCCATACCCGCCGACCACCCGGAGGGAGCCGCCCGGATCGGCGACGTGGGCGTCGTGCTGAACACCGGCCTCCTGGACGCGGCGACCGGCCAGTTGTGGACGGTCCCCAACAACACCGACAAGGTACTGACCGCCGTGTACCGCGACGGCCAGTTGCTCGGGTCCGCTCCGGCCGCGGCGGTGGCCTTCCCGATGACGCCGGAGCGTGCCGAGTACCGCGTGGTGACAGACGTACGGCGGGACCAGCCGTGGTGGACGACCTCCACCACGGTGAAGACCGCCTGGACGTTCCACTCCCAGCGGGACGGCGACCGGGCGCTTCTGCCGGTGCTGTCGGTCGGTTACGACGTCGACGTCGATCTCGACAACAGCGTGCAGGCGCAGTCGACGACCGACATCAGCCTCGACTTCTGGTACCCGAAGGGCCTGGCCGGCCCGCGGATCCGTGAGGCGAAGCTGTGGGCCTCCTACGACGACGGCGCCACCTGGCAGCAGGTGACCGTCACCGCCGCGGGCGGCGCCACCGTCAAGGGCACCGTCAAGAGCCCGGCGCTGGCCGACACCAACGGTTTCGTCTCCCTGCGGGTGCAGGCCACCGACGCTGACGGCAACACCGTCGAGCAGACCGTGACCCGCGCCTACAAGCTGCGGGGATAACCGTCCCACGGTCGTCCCCGCCCGCGGCGCGGGCGGGGACGACCGGCATTCCCGGTCAGGGCGAGATGAGCCCCGACCGGGCGGCGTACCAGGCCAACTGCATGCGGCTGTCGGTCCCGGCCAGCTTCATCAGCCGCTGGATCCGGCGCTGCACCGTGCGTTCGCTGGTCCCGAGCCGGCTGGCCACCGTTTTGTCCGGCATCCCGGAGAGCAGGTACGTCAGCAGCGCGACGTCGACGTCGTCCCACGCGGGAGACCCCTCGGCGAGACCCGTGGCGGTGAGCCGCAACGGCGTGGCCGCCTGCCAGACCCGCTCGAAGAGCGCCACCAGCAGGTGCACCAGTGCCTGACCCCGCACAAGGAGGAATCCGGGATGGACGCTCATCTGGTCGGGCAGCATCGGCAGCAGCACCGTCTCCCGGTCCACGATGATCATCTTGCTGGGCAGCTCGGCAGCGATCCTGATCTCGTACCCGCTCTTGAGGAACCTGCCGATCTCGGCGGGGGTACGCGGATCGTCGAGGGCGGCGCGCTCGTACACGTAACGGTAGGCGGGCACGTCGGTGGAGACATCGAGGTCGCCGTCCAGCACGTACGGAGGCCGGAAGAACGCCATGATCTCCCGTTTGGCGCCCCGCTCCATGTTGTCGATCCAGGTGGCGAGCTCCTCCGGGGTGGTGAGCGCCTCCACCTCACCCACCGTGGAGGTCGCCCCGGTCCGGTACACCTGCACCAGTTCCCCCAGCCGGCCCTGGACCTGTTGCAGTGCGGCCTGACGCTGGACGATGAGGGTGCCGAGCCCGACGTCGGGCGGTACGACGGTGTGCAGGCCGCCGTCGTCACCGGTGACCAGGCCGAGCGCGACCAGTCGCGCCATCGCGGCTGTCACCGCCGGCGCCGCCATCTGCACCGCCTCCGTGAGATCCGCGACGGTCGCCCGGCGGCGGCGCAGCAGCTCCACGTAGACCGCTTCGTCCTGCTCGCCGATCCCGAGCCCACGCAGCATTCTCATCCCACTTCCCGCCCCCGCCCTCCGGGCGCCGGCCACGTAAGGACCGGCCAGCCAGTATTGCCCTGACCCCGCCGGGCCGTCCAGACCCTTCGTCCGCCACCCCCGCCCAGCGTGCCGCCGGGGGAAGGAGGCGGATCGGGTTGTCATGCGGGCGTGACGGTTCGCCCTGCGGCGGGACGGTCGGCGCTGTCCGGCATGGTGATGTGCCGGGGGAGCCGTGCGGCATCACCGGCCCTGGCTTCCGCGCCCGCCGGGCCGATGGACGAGCGTGTCCAGGGACGGTAGGAGCGCCGGCCCGCTCGCACGAGAGAGCCGGCGCTCCTACCTGACGTCCTGGTCGGCCTCGGACCGGTCCAGGCCGGACACCGGCCGGCGGCCTCAGCCTCCGCAGCCGGTGCTGATGTCGAACTCTGTGATGATCCAGCCGCCGTCCTGCTTCTTCCAGGTCACCGCGGCGAAGTTCGGCTGGAAGTCGCCGTTCGCGTCCGTCGGGCAGTTCTCCAGCATGGCGAAGAACTGGTTGGGGTACTCGACCTTGCCGTACATCGTGGGCCCCCACTCCTTCGGCGGCGGACCCGACTGCTGGCTGGCGAAGGAGTCCACCACCCCCTCGCAGGTCGTGCCCTCGGCGTCCTTCCACCGCCTCATCTCCCTGATGAACTTGTCGGCGGCGTCGGGAGTCATCAGTGAGCACACCCGAGGCCCGTCGGCGGCGTAGATGGCCTTCATGATCGCCGCGTACGAATCTTCCGGGGACTTCGGGATGCCGGTGCCACTGTCGTCACCAGTTTCGGCCTGGCCACCGCCGCAGGCGGACAGCAGCGCGACGGCGACGAGCGGCAGCGCGACCCTTGCAACGCGAAGACGCAAGAGGGATTCTCCTTCGTGGTGCGTGATGATGTGGGGACGCAGGCATGCCCGCCGTGCGCCCGCCGACGTGAACCAAGTCCAAGATCATATTGCAATGATCTTGCGGGTTCGCCACCGCGTCCGTCGAGTGAGGATGGACGGGTTGAGCGGGTTCAAGGTCGAGGTGGACGTGTTGCGATCCGTGGCGACGCGGATCGGAGGCATCAAGGGCGACATCAACGCAGCCCGTCAGCGACTCGAGTCGGGGAACGCCGATCAAGACCCGTCCGGGCACCGGCGGGGAACTGCGCCCTGTGCCCGGAGCACGAGGTGTCGTGGTTGCCGACGGGGTCAACCTGGGAACGGCGAGGGTTGCCCGGGGTCAGCGAGCGCCGGAATTCCTGAGCAGCCGCAGTGCCAGGCTGGTCAGCTCCGGACCGGCCTTGTCGGGGCTGCCCGTGTCGAACGGCGGTTGAGGGTCGTATTCCACGACCAGTTGTAGGGCCTGTGCGATCCGGTCACCGGCGAGCTTGGCGGCGAGATGCAGCGACATGTCGATCCCAGCGGACATGCCGGCCGCGGTCATGATCCGACCTGCCTCGACGAACCGGCCCGGGACGAACGTCGCGCCGAACCGGGCGAGTTCGGTCTTGAGAGCCCAGTACGTGGTGGCCGGCAGCCCGCGCAACAGGCCGGCCGCGCCGAGCACCAGGGAGCCGGTACAGACCGAGACGGTCCACGTCGTGTGCCGATGGAGCCGCTGGATCCAGCGCATCGTCTCGGGGTCCGCCTGCACGTCGCGGACGTTTCCCCCGGGCACCAGCAGCACGTCGGCCGTGCGCACCTGGCTCAGCGTGTGATCCACGCCGAGCGTGAGCACCCCGGTGTCCGTCCGCACCCGGCCGGCCTGCCTGCCGACGGTCATCACGTCGGCGCCCGGGATCCGGCACAGCACCTCGTACGGGCCGATCGCGTCCACCGCCGTGACCCCGTCGAAGAGCAGGATCGCGATACGCAGCTTCCGGGCCGGGTCGGTGAAGTCGGTGCGCTGCCCGGCTGAGGCCGGGGCGGCCGGGCCGGACGTGACCAGGCCGGTGCCGGCCAGGCCCACGCCCGCCCCGCCAGCGGCCGCGACCCGCAGAACCGTCCGTCGGCTGACATCTATCGTCAACATTCATGGCCTCCTCATGGCTCGACCTGGACCGATCGAATACGTCTCCGGCTGATGTCTGTGCGTGTGGCACTGGTCGGCCTGGTCACCGCTGCGGTTCCCGGTTCTGTTCGGCTGGTCCGGATCCGAGGGGATCCGGTCCGCATCAGGCGTGTCCGCTGCCGCTGCCGGCCTACGGGACGGCGCGAGAAGCCCGGTCCGGGAACCAGCCGGCCGGCGCATCGGACCTGTGGGTATGGCGGCAGATGACGGGCGTGAGGTGTTCCTCGTCGTGTACGACGGTGCGGTCCTGATGGACGTGGCGGGGCCGCTCCAGGTCCTGAGCGGCTCCGGCGGCTACCGGACGCGGCTCGTATCGCCTGACGGGCGGCCGGTGCGTACCGACGTCGGCGTGCGGATGGGGGTCGACCTGGCCCTGCCCGAGGTCCGTACTCCGGTCGACACGCTGATGGTCGCGGGCTGTCCGACGACGGCCGGCAACCGCCCACCCACCACCGTGGTCGAGCAGGTACGGCGGATCGGCCGGTCGGCACGGCGGGTGGCGTCGGTCCGTACGGGGGCGTTGGTGTTGGCCGAGGCGGGCCTGCTGGAGGGCCGGCGGGCGAGGACCCACTGGGCCGCCTGCGGCGATCTGGCGGCACGGTTTCCTAGCGTCGTGGTGCGGCCCGATGCCGTCTGTGTCCGCGACGGCCCGCACCTGACCTCGGCCGGGATGACCGCGGGCATCGACCTCGCGCTCGCCCTCGTGGCCGAGGACTTCGGCGTCGACCGGGCGCGCACGGTCGCCAGACACCTGGTCGGGTCTCTCCACCGGCCCGGTAGCCAGGCGCAACGTGACTCAGCCGGCGTCGGGCCCGCGCCGGGCGGGCCGGTCCTGCGCCGGGTGCTCGACGCGATCGAGACGCAACCGTCGGCCGAACACACCCTCGCCACCATGGCGGCCCGCGCGGCGGTCAGCGAGCGCCAGCTGACCCGACTGTTCCGCCGCGAGCTCGGCACCACCCCGGCCCGGTACGTCGAGCTGATCCGGGTGCACGCGGCCCGGGAACTCCTCGAAACCGGAGATGCCGGCGTCACCTCCGTCGCGCGTCTTTGCGGTTTCGGCTCGGCCGAGACGATGCGTCGTGCCTTCCTGAGGGTCGCCGGCGTCACCCCGACCACGTACCGCCGTCGGTTCCGTGGCCAGGAGGTGCACGGGGCCGGCGTGCGGCGACGGCAGCCGTGACACCGGGATCAGCGCGAGGCGTGGAGCATCCCGGACCGGTCGGCCCTCCGCGTGCTCGCCCGGGGCAGCAGGGTGTGGGGCGCCACCACGTCGACCGGGGCGGCGTGCGGCTCGGCGATGCGGGCGACGATCCGGGCCACGGCCTGGCGGGCGATGAACCCGGTGTCGGCGGAGACGGTGCTGAGCGCCGGCCGAGTCCAACGCCCCTCCTCGCTGCCGCCGACGCCGATGACCGCGAGGTCTTCCGGGACGCGCACGCCGGCGTCGAACGCGGCGCACAGGGTGCCGACCGCCAGGGCGTCCGAGGCGCAGACGACGGCGTCCGGGCGCAGGTGCTGGGCCAGCAGCGTACGGGCGGCCCGGTAGCCGTCGGCGCGCTGGTGGGACGGCGCCTGGAGAAGGTGGCCAGGGAGCGGGGCGAGGCCCGCGGCGCGGAGGCCGTCGGCGTACCCCTGGATGCCCGGCGGTGTCGGAAACGGCCCGCCCGGCCCGGCGTCGATGGCGGCGATGCGCCGCCGGCCGGTGCCCAGGAGGTGGACGGTGGCGTCCCGGCTGGCCCGGGCGTGGTCGATGCCGACCCGGTCCACGTGACCGCCGGGGGCGGGCCGGCCGAGCCGGACGAGGGGCAGCCCGCCGACGCCCGGCGCGGCCGGAAGGTCGGCGAGCAGGAGGCAGCCGTCGACAGGTAGCGGAGGGTTCGCGATGGCGGCGCGTGCGGGGTCGGAGTCGACCGGGTTGACGACGACGCGGTAGCCGCGCCCTGCCGCGGCGCGGACGACCGCCCGCGCGAGCCCGCCGATCCCGGGCAGATCCGCCGCCGGCACGATCAGGGCGAGCATTCCGGTCCGCCCGGTCCGCAGGGTCCGGGCGGAGCGGTTCGGACGGTAGCCGATTGCCTCGACGGCCGCCTCGACGCGGCGGCGCATCCCGGCGCTGACGTGCGGGTAACCGTTCACCACGTTGGAGACCGTCTTCACCGACACCTGGGCCAACTGCGCCACGTCGCGGAGCGTGGTGGGCATCGGGCCTTCCCCGCCTTCGTCGCGTCCCTGCTACACCAGCGAAACCACTTTGATGGTGTACAGACGTGGTGACACCTGTCAAGGCACTACGCTGGTGTGAACCGAGGGGGGTGCGATGAGCGAGGAGGACGTGATCCCGCCCGCCGCCCGTCTGGTCCGGGACTTCGTCAACACCTTCGAGCCGCAGGTCGACGAGGAGTCGCTCACCGCCCCCGACCGGCTCCGGGACTGGTTCGCGCAACGTCGGCTGCTCCGACCCGACGCCCGGTTGCGGGCGGCCGACCTCGCCGTCGCCGTGACCGTCCGCGAGGGCCTGCGCGCGGTGCTGCTCGGCCACGCCGGCCATCCCGCCGACCCCACCGCGCTGGAACGACTCGACCAGGCACTGGCCGGCGTGCCGGTGCGGATGACCTTCACCGACTGCGGACACCGCCTCGTCGCCGCCCGCGACACCGCCCTCGACCAGGCCCTGGCCGCCTTGCTGGACGCCGTCCGGCAATGCGGTGCGGAGCAGAGCTGGACGAGGTTGAAGGTGTGCGCCCGCGACACCTGCCGCTGGGCGTACTACGACGCCTCCCGGAACCAGGCCCGCCGCTGGTGCTCCATGGCCGGCTGCGGCAACTACGTCAAGATGCGCCGGGCGTACGCCGCACGCACCAGACGCAAGGGGAAGTCCGCCGCGGGAACGCCCGCGCACTGAGCCGTCAGACCCGAATACCCACGCCCGGGAACGGACCGATTCCTCCGAAACCGCCCCCTTGGCGCCACGACGCGGGAAAGTCGGCGAAGAGTTGCGTGCCGAAGGGGGACTGGTGCGATCGACCCAGCGCCGGCTGGCGGCGCTCCTCGGGATCGCCGCGGTGGTCCCGCTGGCCGAGGTGCTCGTGCTCATGCCGAGCGGGTTCGTCACGGCAAAGGGGCTCGCCCCACAGATCTCGGCGGTCTGGCCGTACGACTCCTACCACGACATGCGCTGGCTGCTGGTCTACCACAACTCCTGGCTGACGTTCTGGGCCGGACTGCTGGGCGCGATCCTGCTGCGTGGGGTGCTGTCCGCGACGCTGGTCGGCCTCGCCTGGCCGGCACGCGTCCCACGGCCGCCGTACCGGGCGCTGTTGCGGCGCAACCTCGAAGTGGCGGCGTTGGGCGCGGTCCTCGTCCTGCCGTTCGCCGCGTACTCGGTCGCGGCGTCGGTGGCCTCGCTGTCCTGGTTCCTGTTCGCCTCGCTGGTCCCGATGGTGCTGCTCGCTCCCTTCCTGCAGCGGATGTCGGTGGGCCGGGGCCTGTGGCGCGGGTTGCCCTCGGCCGAGTTGGTGGCCTGGTCGCTGCTCGACTTCGTGGTGATCAGCGTGGCCGGCGGGCTGGTGGGGAGCGCTCCGCAGGCCCTGACGCCGCTCGTTGCCGCGGTCGCCGGCGCGGTCAACGGCCTGCTGTGGAACCGGACGGTGCGGGCAGCCGTCCTCCAGAAACAGGTGCGGTGGCGGCGGGTGCCGGTGGTGCCGATCGTGGTGGTGCTGGCCCTGGCCATCCCGCTGACAGCGCAGGCGCTCTTCGAGCCCCGCCGGCAGGCGGCCCCCTTCACACCGCCGATCTTCGACCGGTTGCTGCCCGAGCGGGTGCCGTACGCGGTGATCCTGCTCGCCGGCCACAACTCCGCCTACGACGGCCGACCTGCGACGGATCCGAACGTGGAGCGGTTCTCCTACGTCGGCCTGGGCGCGGGCGGGCACCCGCTGCCGTACGGTCCGAGGGCCACCCATCGGTCACTGACGTCCAGCTCCCACTTGCTCGCCCTCCAGGTCGAGGCGGTACACCGGCGCACCGGACGGCCGATCGCCCTGGTCGCGCAGAGCGAGGGAGTGATGGTGGCCCGCACCTACCTGCGGGACCTGCCCGACTCTCCGGTGCGGGCGCTGGCGATGTTCAGCCCGCTGGTCCGCACCGGGCGGACGTACTATCCACCGCCGGACGCCAGCACCGGCTGGGGGCTGGCCACCGGGTGGGTGCTGCGGGCGCTGTTCCATGTGACGACCATCGGCAGCGCGGCACCCAGCACGCCGGACGAGCCGTTCATCCGCTCGCTGCTCGACGAGGCGCCCTTCTACCGGTATCAGACGTTGTGTCCCGTCCAGGACGTACGAGTGATCGCCTTCCTGCCGACGGTGACCGCTGCCGAGGCCCCACCGGGTCAGTTGATCCATATCCCGGTCGTCGAGGTGTCGGCCTTCCACGGCAAGATCATCGACCGGGCGGACGCCACCGATGACCTGACCGACTTCCTCGCCGGCGAGGACGTCGACCGCCGCCGCCGCGAGTTCGGTCTGCTCCAGCGGCTGGGGGCCGCCTGGCACGCACCCGCCCTCGCCATCGAGTTGAATCCGGTGTGGCGGCCCACCGCGCCACCCGGCAGCCCCTTCACGCCGAGCCGGTTCTGCGGCCCGGTCAGATGAACGTGACCGTCAGGGGTCGGCGGCCGAGCGTACGCTCGCTGCGTTGACGAGGCGCCGGCACCCGTGGTCCTGTGCCGGCGACGCGCAAGGAGCAGGTGAGTTGAACGCCACGTGGCGGGGGTGGGTGGGGCTGGCGCCGGGCCGGATCTACTATCGCGGCGAGATCGGTGCGGCCGGGACGCATTCGCACCACGCGGTGCAACTGCTCGTCGCCCGCGACACCGTCCTGGTGCTTCGGGGCGCCGACGGCATCGACCATTCCTGCCGTGCGGCGCTGATTCCGGCGAACACCGCGCACGCCGTCGTCGAGGGTGCGGCGGACGGCCTGCTCGCGTTGATCGACCCGGTGTCCAGTCTCGGCCGGCTGCTCGACCGCGGCGAATCGGGGTCCGCCTCGGCCGCGCGGTGGCGGCTGGATCCACATCCACCACCCCCGGCCGGCGACGTCTCGTCGGCGGAGGCGATCGACGCCGTGATCCGGTCCGTGGTGAGGGGCGAGATCCCGACCGCGCGCCCGCGACACGCCGCCGTGGCCGCGGCGGTGGATCTCGTCCCTACCCTGCTGCCCGGCAGGATAGGGCTCGGCGAGGTGGCGCGAGCCGTGCACCTGTCGCAGAGCAGGCTGTCGCACCTGTTCCGGCAGGAGCTGGGGCTGCCGTTCCGTGCCTACGTGCGGTGGGAACGGCTGCGCACGGCCCTGCTGCTGTTGTCGTCGGGCGGGTCCCTGACGCAGGCCGCGCACGAGGCCGGCTTCGCCGACTCCTCCCACTTGACCAGGGTGTTCCGGAGCATGTTCGGACTGGCGCCGTCCGAGCTGCTGCGCGGGGTGCGGTGGGAGGGTCAGCAGGTTCGTCCAAGCCCTGGACGCGGCGCCGGGGAATCGTGGATGTCGTGACAGAAATTCTCATCATCGGTGCGGGCCAGGCCGGTCTCGCCGCGGGGTACGAGTTGCGCCGCGCCGGATTCGACGTCCTTCTGCTGGACGCGGGCACGCGGGTCGGGGACGCGTGGCGAAACCGTTGGGACTCGCTGCGGCTGTTCACCCCGGCGCGGCACAGCGCCCTGCCCGGGCTGCCCTTTCCCGCTCCGCCCGGCCACTATCCCAGCAAGGACGAGGTGGCGGACTACCTGGCGGCCTATGCCGAACACCACGCCCTGCCCGTCGAGCACGGCGCGGCCGTACGGCTGCTGCGTCGGACCTCCGAGGGTGCCTTCGAGGCCGTCACGGCCAACGGCGTCCGCACGGCGCGTGCCGTGGTCGTGGCGATCGGCCCCTTCCAGGTCCCCCATGTCCCGGCGCTGAGCGATGGCCTGGCCGCGGAGCTGGTCCAGTTGCACAGCGTCCAGTACCAGCGCCCCGCCGACCTTCCCGATGGCGCCGTCCTGGTGGTGGGGGGCGGCAACTCCGGCATGCAGATCGCCGCCGAGCTGGCGGCATCGCGGTCCGTCACGTTGTCGCTCGGGACGCGGCAGCCGGCCCTTCCGCAGCGCCCCTTCGGCGTCGACATCTTCACCTGGCTGGACGTCCTCGGGGCGGTACGGGCCCCCGCCGAGGGCTGGCTGGGACGGCGGATCCGGGCGCGGGACCCCCTGATCGGGATCGGTCCGCGCGCCCTGCGCCGACGGGGTGTCCGGGTCGTCGGTCGCGTGACCGGCGCGCAGGGCCGAACACTGCGGACGGCCGACGGACAGGAGCTGACGCCTTCCGTCGTGGTCTGGGCGACGGGCTTCCGCGCCGACTTCGGCTGGCTGCGGGTGCCCGGCGCCGTCGACCCGGCAGACGGGCTGCCCGTCCACGTCGACGGCGTGAGCCCGGTGCCCGGCCTGTATTACGTCGGCCTGCCGTTCCAGCGCAACAGGGGATCCGCGTTGCTCGGCTGGGTCGGCCAGGACGCCGCCGTGATCAGCCGCCGGCTGCGCGCGTCCACCCGTACGACGTGGCGGGGCCCGCATTCCGAGTCACCCGGCGGCGGATCGGGTGACGGCCCCACCGCCGCGCCCGCCGAGCCAGCCGCCCGCGCCTGACCTACCTCAGCCAGCGGGCAACCGATTGACAATCGATAGGTTACGAGCGATAGTCGATGCATGTTCACCGAGCGTTACGTCGGCTTCAGCGCGACAGATCCCGGGCTGCCCCTCCTGCTGTTCCTGATGTTGGTGGGTGTCGCCGTGCTGGGGCTCCTGATGGTGGTGATGCGTGCCCTGCTGCGGCAGGCCACGACGCTGCGCACCGACATGGAAGCGGTGATCTGATGCCCATCGTCGTCCGCATCGACGTCGAACTGGCGAAACGCAAGATGAGCGTCGGTGAGTTCGCCGAGCGCGTCGGGCTCACGCCGGCGAACGTGGCCGTGCTGAAGAACGGTCGTGCCAAGGCCGTCCGTTTCAGCACCCTGGAAGCCATGTGCCGGGTGCTCGACTGCCAGCCCGGTGACCTGCTCGAGTGGGTCGAGGAATGAGACGTCACGGTGCACCGCATGCCACGCACCGAGGGCGAGGCATTCCTCAGCCCCGGCGCGCGGTGCGGATCCTTGCCAGGATGCCCACGAGTGCCGTCGCCGCGGCGGCCTGCGAGACCGCCACGGCCACCACCAGGCTCGCCGCGGAGTGTTCGTACAGTCCTCCCGCGGCAGCGCCTCCGGCCAGGGCACCAGCACCCTGCACGGCGGCGAACACCCCGTACGCCGTGGCTCGCCGCGCACCGGGCACGAGATCGGCCACGAGAGCCTTGACGGTGGAGTCCTGCACACCCACGGCGGCACCCCAGACCAGCACCCCGGCCGTCGCCAGCAGTGGGCCTCCGCCGAACGTCAGAACGGGCACGGCAGCAATCAGCGCGGGAAGCACCACCAGCACCCACGGGCCGGCCCGGTCGTAGATCAGACCGGTCACCAGCGCGGCGAGCGCACCCGCGCCCATCGCCGCCGCGTACAACAGCGGCACCGTGGCGGTCGCGACGACCCCGGCGCGTACGAGGTGGAAGCCGATCAGCCCGAACGTCACCAGGCCCGCGGTGCACAGCGCCATCGCCGCCGCGAACCAGTGGAAGCGGGCCGGCAGCGACACCCGGCCCGCTGGACGGGCGGGCGGGCGCGGTGCGGCATCGCCCTGCGGCGCGGGGGCAGCCGCGCGGGCCCGCACGACGACCAGCAGCAGCATGGTGACGGCCCCGGGTGCGGCAAGTGCGGCCAGTCCCGGCCACAGCGCTCCCGCGGCCAGCGCGACGACTCCGGCGACGAGCAGCGGACCCGCGAAGGCGCCGACCTGGTCCAGTGCCTTGTGCACGCCCAGTCCCCGACCCAGCCCCACGTGTGCGGCGGCGTCGGCGAGCAGGGCCGACTTGGCCGGGCTGCGAATCGCCTTGCCGAGCCGTTCGGCGATGATCAGTGCCGCGGCGACGGCCATGCCGGCGCCACCCAGCAACGGGGTGACGGCGAGCAGCGGCACGCAGAGCGCGGTCAACGCGTACCCGAGGATCGTCAACGACCAGTAGCGGCGGGTCCGGTCCGCCAGCGGCCCGGACGCCAGGCGCAGCAGCAACGCCGCGGCCTCTCCGGCCCCGGTGACCAGCCCGACCGCGACCGCCGAGGCGCCCAGCGAGGCCAGCAGCGGCCCGTACACCGACCGGGCACCCTCGTACACCATGTCCGCGGCGAGGCTGACCACCCCGAACCCGACGACAACCCGCCACGGCGACCACCCGCGCCCGGCCATGTCGGACGTGCCGTCGACCCCGCCCCGCGCCAGGCGCCGACTCAACACCCGACCCGCCACTCGACCTCCCCTCACCGGTCGCCGTCGAGAACCCCGCGCACGAGGCCGAAGCCCGCGGCCACCCGACGCGACCCACCACGGTGTGGATACCAGTTCGACCCCGGGACCGCGTCACCGGCTCTCCTCCTCGTCCGGTCGACGCGGTTCGGCCGGACGCGACAGCGGCGTGACAGCGCCGATCGATACGTTCATCGGCATGAGCATTTCCAAGATCATCCGCCGCGTCGCCCTCGGCGCGGCCACCACGTCGATGGCCGTGGGCGGCCTCGTCGGCGTCGCGAGCCCGGCCTCCGCCGGCGTCCACCAACCGCCGGCGGGCTGCTTCGCCGAGATGGGCTGGTACTACGGCATCGCCCGGTGCAACTACGGCATGCCCGCGTTCCAGGTGCTCGTGCGGTGCAACGACGGCACCTACCGGACCGGGCCGTGGCTGCAGCCGGGCCCGACCTGGTCGCAGGCCAACTGCAACCACCCCCGGTGGGCCACCGACGTGTGGGTCAACCTGGCCGACTGACGGTGCCGCGCGACGCAGCGGAGGCCCGTACACCCTTTTCGGGGCCTCCGCTGCGGCAGCCCCCCGCCGGGGCGCGAATCCCGGTCGAGTCACCGGCCTCCGGTCGACGCTCCTATGCCGCGTCAAGTGGTTGGGGTGGAGTTTCGAGGCGTCGGTAGATCTCTCGGGCGACGTAGCGTTTGAGGCAGCGTTTGATCTC
>NZ_JBIDBG010000010.1:0-274913 GCF_043202855.1 Micromonospora sp. NPDC048063
GGCGCGGTCATCCGGCGGATGCGCATCCGGGCGCCGGCCTCGTCGATCAGGTCGATCGCCTTGTCCGGCAGGAAGCGGTCGGAGATGTACCGGTCGGCCAGGGTGGCGGCAGCCACCAGCGCGGCGTCCGTGATCGAGACACGGTGGTGCGCCTCGTAACGGTCCCGCAGCCCCTTGAGGATCTCGATGGTGTGCGCCAACGACGGCTCACCGACCTGGATCGGCTGGAAGCGGCGCTCGAGCGCGGCGTCCTTCTCCAGGTGCTTGCGGTACTCGTCGAGGGTGGTGGCGCCGATGGTCTGCAGCTCGCCACGGGCCAGCATCGGCTTCAGGATGCTCGCAGCGTCGATCGCGCCCTCCGCCGCCCCAGCACCGACGAGGGTGTGGATCTCGTCGATGAACAGAATGATGTCACCGCGGGTGCGGATCTCCTTGAGGACCTTCTTCAGGCGCTCCTCGAAATCACCCCGGTAACGGGAACCGGCGACCAGGGCACCGAGGTCGAGGGTGTAGAGCTGCTTGTCCTTCAGCGTCTCCGGCACCTCGCCCTTGATGATCTTCTGGGACAGCCCCTCCACCACGGCGGTCTTGCCGACGCCGGGCTCACCGATCAGGACCGGGTTGTTCTTCGTCCGGCGGGAGAGCACCTGCATGACCCGCTCGATTTCCTTCTCGCGCCCGATGACCGGGTCGAGCTTGCCCTCGCGGGCGGCCTGGGTCAGGTTCCGGCCGAACTGGTCCAGCACGAGGCTGGTCGACGGCGCGGCCTCACCCGGCGCGGTACCCGCCGCGGCCGGCTCCTTGCCCTGGTAACCGGAGAGCAGCTGGATCACCTGCTGACGGACCCGGTTGAGGTCGGCGCCGAGCTTCACCAGGACCTGGGCGGCGACGCCCTCACCCTCACGGATCAGACCGAGCAGGATGTGCTCCGTGCCGATGTAGTTGTGCCCGAGCTGCAACGCCTCACGCAGCGACAGCTCCAACACCTTCTTGGCCCGCGGCGTGAACGGAATATGCCCGCTCGGCGCCTGCTGACCCTGGCCGATGATCTCCTCAACCTGCTGACGGACGCCCTCCAGGGAGATACCGAGGCTCTCCAGGGCCTTTGCCGCGACACCCTCACCCTCATGGATCAGGCCCAGCAGGATGTGCTCCGTACCGATGTAGTTGTGGTTGAGCATCCGGGCCTCTTCCTGGGCCAGGACGACAACCCGTCGCGCTCGGTCGGTGAACCGCTCGAACATGTCTGCCACCCCTGGAGAGTGACGCCGTCCCGGGTGACAGGAGGCCACCCGGGACGACGTCTTTCGGGACTACCAACGGCGGTTGGTCGTCACGCGCTGACGTAGGCTTCCGAGCCCACCAGCGCGTCACCCAGCTTCATCGACACACCGGTCAGGCGCGCCCGGGACTCGCCGTCCTTCGTCCGCAGCGCGGCGTCGGCGTGCTCGGCGGTCAGCAGCGTGCCGGTCGGCTCGATGTCCTTGAGCTGGCCGCTCAGGTGCACCGGGGCCGCCGCGTAGAGCGTGGCAGACGGGGTCACCAGCTCGAAGTGAGCGTCGAAGTGCAGCTCACCCGGGTAGCGCAGCCGGCTCAGGCTCTCCTCGTTGCCGTCGCCGAGCTGGCCGCCCGAGACGGTGAAGAAGCTGGCCCGCAGCATGACCTTGCCGCCGAGAGCCGGGCTGTTGCCCACCAGCGCCACGCGGGCGAGCTGGGCCAGCACCCCGGAGCCCTGGTCGTGCTTCTCCGGCCCGAAGAGGAGGATCTCGGCGCCCGCGGCGAGCGGGTAGTCGCCGGCGAGCTCGATCTCCTCGGTGCGGCCGTTGACCTCGACCTTGATCTTCGCCTCGGTCGAGGCCTGGATGATGATCGACGGGTCGACCAGCATCGAGACGCACGGGCCGATGCTCGACGCGAAGAAGGCGCTCGGCGTGTTGCCGACGGCCTCGTTCTCGTCGTTCGACGGGTACCACGCGGCCGGGAGGTTGGTGCCCCGGACCACGTTGTGCGCCGGCATGACCTCACCCTGGTCGCCGTACGGGCGGCCGAGGAACGGCGAGGTGAGCGGGGTCTTGTACGGCGGAAGGCCGTCCACGATCCCCTTGACGTCGATGACACCCCGGTGGGCCAGCCGCATGGTGCTGGTCTCCAGGATGCCGAACCGCCGGATGTAGAACTCCGCGGGGAAGTTCTTGCCGGGCACGATCTGCTTGATGTGACCAGTGTTCGGCAGGTACGGGTTCGACAGGATCTGGATCCGGTCGTTCAGCGTGTAGCTGAACCCCTTGATGCCGACCTCGGGGGCGCTGATGAGCTCCAGGTTGAAGCTCGCCGTGCCGTCCTCGTCGACGGTGTGCTTGAACCCCGGCATCGGCCACTTGTTCATCTGCACGAAGCCCGACAGGTTGATCGTCTCCCGACGGCCGCCGTAGTAGTCGTCACCGAAGACGACCGTCGCCGCAGCCAGGATGTGCGGCCGCAGCGGCTTCGGCTCGATGTTGAGCGACTCGTAGGTCTCTCTCGCCGTGTCAGTCACGGCTCCACCTCCCTGTTTGCCCCGGATGCCCTGACGCCCTCTGTGACGCTCTGCTCAACCCGGGAGGACCACTGACCCGAACGCTATTGTTTTCTAAAGTAACTGTCAACGGGGCCGCAGTGATCGTTTGCGAAATAATGTCCGGTTTCACTGATGGTTCAAGGGGATCATCCAACGGGGAGGGTTGAATCCCCGTAAGCGCATATCCCACCGACGCTATTTGTTCGTATACCGCTTCGGCACACGGTCGGAGCGCCCCCACAGGCTCGGGTAGGGCCGCGCCTCGTCCGCGACGGGCCGCCGGCGCCAAGTAGGGGCGTGCCGGCGGGCAGCCAATGTCAGCGGCGCGCCGGTCGGATCCGGCGGTCAGACCGCGTGGGTCGCCGCGGTGAGCCGGAAGTCCTGGACGCGCAGCATCGGCATGGCCGTACGTGCCACCGCGTCGCCCCAGTCGCGGGCCCGGGTCGGCACGGTCCGGCCCACCTCGGTGACCCGGGCCGCCATCGCCAGGGGGCTGTCGTTGAAGCGGAAGTTGTTGACCGCCCCGACGACCTCGCCGTCGCGCACCAGGTAGACGCCGTCCCGGGTCAGCCCGGTGAGGGCCATGGTGGCGAGGTCTACCTCACGGATGTACCAGAGGCTCGTCACCAGCAGGCCACGCCGGGTCGTCGCGATCAGGTCGGCGGCCGACACACCACCCGGCCCCTCCAGGATGAGGTTGTCCACCGCGGGCGTGAGCGGCATGCCCAACTCGTCCGCGCTGTCGCGGGTGTGCACCAGCGACCGCAGCCGACCCTGGTCCCACCAGCGGGTCGCGCCCAGCGGAAGGCCGTTGTCGAACACCGACCTCGTCGGCGTCGACGCGGGCGCCACCAGGAACGGGGCGCAGCGCAGCCCGTCGGCCGCCGGGTCGCTGCGCAGGGTCAGCGGCACGCCGGCGAGTTGCTCCCCGATCCGGGTCCGGCCCCCCGGTCCGCTGTAGACCGTCCGCCCCTGCGCCGCCGCCCGGGCTCCCGCCGTGGTGTAGGCGTAGTTCATCAGGTCGGCGACGGCGGTCGGCGGCAGCAGGCACTCGTAGCGACCGGGCGGCACCTCGAACCGCCGCCGGCCCCAGTGCAGGCGCCGGTCCAGCTCGTCCTGCAGCGCGGCCACCGAGACGTCGCCGAAGTCGGTGGTCACGGCGTTCGTCCAGACCGGGAAGCCGTCCCGGTCACGCGCGGTCAGCTCCAGGTGCCCGGCGGGCTCGTCGTGGCGCAGCCGCACACCCGTGGAGGTGCCGAGGAACGTGCTGCGCATCCGGTGCTCGGCGTACCCGTGCAGCACCCGGCCGCCGCGCCGCGCCCGGCCGAACCCGGCGGCCAACTGGTCGACCAGCCCGGTCAACACCGTCGGCGGCGCCGCCGGGACCGGGTCCTCCCAGTGCGGCGACCCGGCACCGGAGGCCGGCAGGGGCCGCGCGTCCGGCGCCGGCGGCGCCTGGCGGGCGGCCGCCCGCGCCGCCTCGACCAGCGCGACCACCTCGGCCCGGTCGGCCGGCCCGCACAGCGACACCGCACCCACCCGGCCGCCTGCGACGGCCACCACCGACACCCGGCGTTCGTCGCCGCTCCCGTTGCCGGTCAGCGCGTTGTCCGCCCACCGCAGGTGCACGTCGGCGCCCTGTTCCACGATCGCCACGCAGTCGTCGCCGCCCGCCGCGCCGAGGGCGATCTCCACCGTCTCCTGCGGGCTCGGGGTCCTCACGCGGGCGCCTCCGTCCGGGTGTTGGTCACGCGTACGCCTCGGAACAGCGCCGAGGGGCACCCGTGCCCGGCGGCGGCGAGTTGCAGCGGCTGCGCCTTGCCGCACTGCCCCGCACCGGACAGCAGCCAGGTCTGCGGGCCGCCCACCGCCTCCAGCGACCGCCAGAACTCCAGCGTCGTCCCCGTGTACGCGGCGTCCCGCACCTGGCCGGCCAGGCGGCCGTCCCGGATCCGGTAGAAGCGCTGCCCGGTGAACTGGAAGTTCACCCGTGCCATGTCGATCGAGAAGCTGTTGTCGCCGACGACGTACAGCCCGTCCCGCACCCGGCCGATCAACTCGCGGGTGTCCGGCCCGTCCGGCGCGGGGCGGAGCGAGACGTTCGGCATCCGCTGCACGGGCAGGTGCCGGTACGACTCGGCGTACGCGCAGCCGGTGGAGCGGACCAGCCCGGCGGCGCCGGCGGTCTGCCGATCGTGCTGCGTGCCGACCAGCACGCCGCCGCGGACGAGCGGCCACGACCGGGCGGCCACGCCGTCGTCGTCGTAGCCGATCGTGGCGAGCCCGTGCGGGGTGGTGCGGTCGGCGACCACGTTCATCGCCGGCGAGCCGTAGCGGAGCGACCCGATATCGTCCGGGGTGACGAACGAGGTGCCGGCGAAGGCCGCCTCCCGGCCGAGGATCCGGTCCAGCTCGGTGGCGTGCCCGACGGTCTCGTGGATCGTCAGCCAGAGGTTGGTCGGGTCGATGACGAGGTCGTACTCCCCCGGCTCGACCGACGGGGCGGCGAGCTTCTCGGCCAGCAGCCCCGGCAGGCGGGCCAGCTCGCCCGCCCAGTCCCAGCCGGTCCCGGTCAGGTACTCCCAGCCGCGGGCGGCCGGCGGCCCGAGGGTGCGCATGGTCTCGAAGGTGCCGTTGTCCGCGTCGATCCGGAACCCGACCACCATCGGGTGCAGCCACGTCCGCCGCTGCCGGATGCGCCGGCCCTCGCTGTCGTGGTACACGGTGGACTCGCGGAACACCTGCAGGTACGCCTCCGCCAGGTCGGCGCCGCCGTCGCGCAGGATCGCGCACCAGCGGGCCAGCAGGGCGGTGCGCTCGGCGGCGGGCACCGCGAAGGGGTCCACCTCGCACGGCGACTCCCACACCGCCGGCCCGTGGACCGGCTCGGGCGCCAGCCGGGGCGGTGCGCCGCGCAGCGGGCGCAGCATCCGGGCCAGCTCGCAGGCCCGGGCGGCCAGCTCGGTGACCCCCGGCGGGGAGAGGTCCATCCCCGAGGCGAAACCCCAGGTGCCGTCCACGAGGACCCGCACGCCGACCCCGGTCTCGACGCTCTCCTGAATGCCCTCCGGCTGCGCGTCGCGGACCCGCTCGCGCAGCGCCCGCACCCGCCGCAGCCGCACGTCGGCGTACGAGGCGCCGAGCCGGCGGGCCCGTTCCAGCGCGGCCAGGGCCAGCTCCCCGGCCGGCAGCGTGTCGAATCCCGGTTCCGTGGCGACGGCCGGGGCGGGCCCGGCGGTCACCGGAACCGGATGTCGGGGTACTGGGTGGTCCACTCCCCCGCCCGCACGGTACGCAGCGCCTCGGCGACCCGGTCGACCTCGCCGCGGGTGCTGTAGACCGCGAAGGAGAGCCGCACCGTGCCGAGCAGCCCCAGGTCGTCGAGGAACGCGCTGGCGCAGTGCACGCCGGACCGCACGGCGATGCCGTGCGCGTCGAGGTGCCCGCCCACGTCGTACGGGTGCAGGCCGTCCACGGCGATGGAGACGATGCCGGCCGGGTCCGCGGCCGGGTCGCCGACGACCCGCACCCGGTCGACGTCGCGCAGGACGTCGACGGCGTACCGGACCAGGTCCGCGTCGTGCGCCCGCACCGCGTCCCGGTCGAGCCCGTCCAGCCAGGTCAACGCGGTGGCGAGACCGACCGCGGCGCCGATGTCCGGGGTGCCGGCCTCCAGCCGCGCCGGAACCGGCACGTAGGACACCGGGGCGTCGTGCGAGACCCCCTTGACCGTCCCACCGCCCACCTGGTAGGGCGGCAGGTCGGCGAGCAGTTCCCGCCGGCCGTAGAGCACCCCGGAGCCCATCGGGGCGTACACCTTGTGGCCGGAGAAGCAGTAGAAGTCCGCGCCGATCTCCCGCACGTCGACCGGCAGGTGCGCGACCGCCTGCGCGCCGTCGACGACCACGGGCACGCCCCGATCGTGCGCCACCCGGACCAGCTCCCGCACGGGGTTGACGGTGCCGAGCACGTTGGAGACGTGGCTGACCGCGACGAGGCGGGTCCGCCGGCCCAGGACGGCGGCCAGATCCTCCGACCGGACCGGCCCGCCGGCCGGCGACGGCACGACCCGCAGCCTCGCCCCGCTCCGTTCGCAGAGCCGGCGCCACGGCAGCAGGTTGGAGTTGTGCTCCATGCCGGTGACCACGATGTCGTCGCCGGCGCCGACGATCCGCTGGGCGAAGGTGTCGGCGAGCAGGTTCACCGCGTCCGTCGTGCCCCGGGTGAAGACGATCTCGTCGGCGTGGGCGGCGTTCACGAACCGCCGGACCACCTCCCGGGCGTCCTCGTAACGGCCGGTGGCCTGGCGGCTGAGTTCGTAGAAGCCGCGCCCGACGTTGCTGTTCGCCGTGGTGTAGAAGTCGACCACCGCGTCGAGGACCGACCGGGGCTTCTGCGTCGTCGCGGCGTTGTCGAGGTAGGCCAGCGGCGGGCCGTGCCCGGCCACGTCGAGGAACGGGAACTCGGCCCGTACCGCGGACAGGGGACGGGCAGCCGTGTCGGTCATCGTGCTTCCTCCGTGAAGCTTGCGGTGAAGCGGTCGAGGAAACCCGGCGGGCAGGGGAAGAGCTTCTGCTCCGGGTAGGGCCGCTCGGACGGGGGGATCCACCCCGGCTCGCCGCGCCGGGGCCACCGCCCGGCCCGGTCCGCCAGGTGCGGGCCGTGGAAGAACCAGCAGATCTGGCTGACCTGCTCGGTGAAGACGACGGGATGCACCTCGGGCGAGTACATCGCCATGTGTCCGTACGCGGCCAGGAACTCGCCCGCCACCCCCATCGAGGCGCCGAGCATGACGTGACCGAAGACGTCGTGCACGGCCCGGAAGATGTCGTTGTGCAGCAGCGGTACGCCGCCGACCGTGACACCCGACGGGGCGCAGAGCGGATGGTCCGGCGCGGGCCCGTCGGGGCCGTGGCCGTCCCGGGTCAGGTAGACGTGCAGCACGCCGGTGCGGGCGAGGCGGTCGACCAGGTCCGCCGCGCCCCGGTACGGCTGCCCGGGGCCCCGCCACGGCTCGACGCGGATCCCCGCCCCGGCCAGCAGGGCGAAGTGGCGCAGGTTCTCCTCCGTGAACCGGCGGTAGCGGGCCGCCAGGCCCGGCCCCAGGTCGCGCCGGGGCGCCCGGTCGAAGTGCCGCGCCACCGTGCGGCAGAACTCCGGGTCGACGCGCACCCGGGTGCCGGGCAACCCACCCAGGTCCCGGCGCGGCAGCTCACCGCGGGCGGCGGCGTCGTCGACGTACGACTGGGCCAGCGCGAGCAGACCGGGGTGGCCGGCCGACGGACGGGCCGGGCGGGGCGCGCTCGGGCAGGCCGCGGTCATCCGGCCCTCCCCGGCCCGGCCCCCGGCGGGCCGGATCCGGCCGCCTCGGGCCGGCCGGCGCCGGCCGACGCGCCGGCGGGGCGGCGCGCGCGCAGGCAGAGCGCCGAGCCGGGCAGGGTGAGCACGCCGTCCGCGTCGGCGAAGGCGGCGGCGGCCTCGGCGAGCCGCTCCCAGCCCGCCCGCTCCGCGTCGGCGCCGAGCTGCCGCCGCACCGTGGCGAGCACACCGGGCGGCGTCACGTCGCGGGTGTACGCGAGGTACTCGTCGACGGACGCGAAGCGCATCGCGATCCCGACGGACTCGGTGCCGACGTCCGTGAAGCCCGCGGCGAGCAGGTCGGCGCGGGTGCGTTCGGCGTCGGACATGCTGAACGGGCCGGGACGGCCCGGCGGGGGGACCGGCAGGCCCGCGGCCAGCGTCCGGAAGCCCAGCGAGGTCATCGGGTTCGCCTCCGGCGGCCCCCAGACGGCGGCGGCCAGCACGCCGCCGGGAGCCAGGAGGCGGTGCAGGCCCGCGAGGGTACGCTGCCGGTCCACCGCGAACATCAGCCCCCACCGGCTGAGCACCGCGTCGAAGGAGTGCGCCGGCAGGTCGAGGGCCTCCACGTCGGACTCGGCGAACTCGATCGGGTGGTTGAGGCCGGCGGCGCAGTGGCGGGCCCGGTCGACCATCTCCGGTGCGAGGTCGATGCCGAGCACCCGGCCGGTGGGGGCGACCAGCCGGCCGGCGCTGACCGACGGCTCGCCGGTGCCGCAGCCGACGTCGAGCACCCGGTGGCCGGGGCGGAGCCCGGCGGCGCGCAGCAGCCAGTCGGTCACCGGCGCCGCGGCCCGCTCGTAGCGGTCCTGCCAGAAGTCCCACCCGGCGCTGACCGCGTTCCAGGTGTCACGTTGCTCGGCCTTGAAGGCCACGGAGTCGAACCGGACGGCGGTCATGTCGCTCTCCTCGCAGGCGGACTCGGCCTCAGCTAACTATATGATTGACAAGTTGGTCGGGCAACGGCGTGCGCTTGCCATCACCTGCCCGCCGCCGACACCCGGGCCCTCACCGGACGGCCGCCGGGCGCGCCGGACGCTCGCCGTCGAGCAGTTGCAGCAGGTAGTCGCCATACCCGCTGGCGCGCAGCGGCACCGCCAGGCGGCGCATCGCCGCGTCGTCGAGCAGCCCGGCCCGCCAGGCCGCCTCCTCGACGCAGCCGACCTTGACGCCGTGCCGTTCCTCGATCACGCGCACGTACTCGGCCGCCTTCATCAGGTCGCCGAACCGGCCGGTGTCCAGCCACGCGGTGCGCCGCCCGAGCAGCCGCACCTCCAGCCGGCCCTGGCGCAGGTACTCCCGGTTGACGTCGGTGATCTCCAACTCGCCCCGGGCGCTCGGCGTCAGCTCCGCGGCGATGGCGACGACGTCCGCGCCGTACACGTAGAGACCGGGCACGGCATACCGGGACGGCGGGACCAAGGGCTTCTCCACGATGTCGCGCACCGCGCCGCACTCGTCGAGGTCGAGCACCCCGTACGGCCGCGGGTCCGCCACCGGGAGCCCGAACACCAGCCCACCGTCCACCCCGGTCAGCTCGGCGAGCTGCCGGTCCAGCTCGGCGGAGTGGATGATGTTGTCGCCGAGGACGAGCATGGCCGGGCCGCCGGCGAGGAAGTCCGCGGCGAGCAGGAGCGCGTGCGCGATGCCGTCCGGGCGCTCCTGCACGGCGTACCGCAGGTCGAGCCCCCACTGGCCGCCGTCGCCGAGCAGGCGCCGGAACAGCGGCTGCTCGTCGGGGCGCGTGATGATGAGGATCTCCCGCACACCGGCCGTCACGAGGGTGCTCAGCGGATAGAAGATCATTGGCTTGTCGTAGACCGGCATCAGTTGCTTGGAGACCGCCCGGGTCACCGGCCACATCCGCGAGCCGGTGCCACCAGCGAGCAAAACACCACGCATTTTTAAAGCGTAGCGCATGGCGCCTGCGCGTGGTGGAAACATCACGTCGGGTGCCGGGCGGGGTAGCCTGCCCGGGGTGACCCGACCGTCGCGGAGGGAGCGGCAATGACCGACGTCGACCAGGAGACCGCGCTGCCGAGCTGGCCCGTCGGCGCCGACGGCGCGTACGTGGCCGCGCGGCGGGCACTCGCGTCGGCCGAGCAGGACCTGCGCGACCAGCTCGAACGCGTGGCCGCGGCGCGGCGGCGGCTGCCGCCCGGCCCGTTGCTGGCGGACTACCGGCTCGCCGAGGGACCGGCCGACCTGGCCCGGCCCGGGCCGGCCCGAAGCGTCCGGCTGCGCGACCTGTTCGAGGAGCACGAGACCCTCTTCGTCTACCACCTGATGTTCGCGCCGGACGCCGCCGAGGCCTGTCCGATGTGCTCGCTGTGGGTGGACGGCTTCCACGGGGTGCTTCCGCACCTGCGGCGGCACACCGCCGTGGCGGTGGTGGCGAAGGCGCCGCTGCCCCGGCTGCGCGCCTGGGCCCGGCGGCGGGGCTGGACCGGCCTGCGGGTCCTGTCCAGCCACGGCACGTCCTTCAACGCGGACCTGCGCGCCGAGCACCCGGACGGCACGCAACGACCGATGGTCAGCGTGCTGCGCGCCGAGGGCGATCGGGTACGGCACCTCTACTCCGCCCCGGCGAGCTTCCCGGACGGCGGCGAACGCGGCATCGACCTGCTCAGCCCGGTCTGGAACGTCCTCGACCTGCTGCCCCAGGGCCGCGGCGACTGGTACGCCGGCAACGACTACGTCCCCGGCCCGGCGACGTCCCCCGCACCGGCCTGACGGTCCGCCCTCGGACCGGCCCGGCGGCCTCCCCGGGCCGGCACGATCGCGCGTCCGGCCCGGCGGCTCGCCCGCGCCGGCACGACACCGTTCCGGCCCCGCCCGGCGGCGGATGCTCGCCGCCGGGTCACGACCCGGTGGCGAGCAGGTCGGGCAGCCGCACCGCCGCCAGCCGGCGGCCGGCGAAGTCGGCGTACCAGAGCAGCGCGCCGTCCCAGGTCAGGCCGACCGGACGGCCGGCCACCGGCGCCTGTCCGCGCAGCGTGCCGTGCCGGGCGTCGACCGCCCGCAGCATCGCCCCCTCGAAATCGGCGTAGACCACGAGGTCACCGGCCACCGTCAGCCCGGACGGCACGCCGGGCACCGGGAACTCACGCTGGACGGTCATCGTGGCGACGTCGCGGAGCTGCACCACCGACGGCCCGCGCAGCCCCATCCACATCGCCACGCCGGTGGTCTCCACCCCGCAGAGCCGGCCGCTGGGCGGGGCCACCTCCTTCTCGCCGAGTGCCTCGCCGGTGAGCGGGTCGATCAGCAGGATCCGCTTCGGACGGCCGCCGACCTGGCAGAGCGCGCCGCCGCCCACGGTGAGGTCGGCCCGCGCCCGGGGGCAGGACAGGGTCCGCACGACGGCGCCGGTGTCCGGGGCGAGAGCGTAGATCTCGCCGGCCTCCTGGTCCGAGTGCCAGAAGAACTCGCCGTCGAAGGTCAGGCCGCACAGGTAGCGCCCCGGCGCGGGCAGCGACCGGACGACCGGCAACGTCGTGTCGATCTCGCGGATGGCCATGGACGGCCCCTTTCGTGGCAGGCGGGTGGACGGCGGGACGTGGGCGGACGGCCGGCTCAGGGCCCGCCCGCCAGCGCCCGGGACAGGTCCTCGGCGAGGTCGTGCGGATCCTCGATGCCGACCGACAGGCGGATCAGCGAGTCGCCGATGCCCCGCCGCGCGCGGGCCTCGGGCGACAGCGGACGGTGCGTCATCAGGGCCGGGCACTCCACGAGGGAGTGCACGCCCCCGAGGCTGACACCGCAGGTGAAGAGCGTGAACCGGTCCAGCAGTCGCTCGGCGGGGCCGCCGAGGTAGTCGAAGGAGACGATCGCGCCGGGGGCGCTCATCTGGGCCTTGACGACCGCGTGCTGCGGGTGCTCGGGCAGCCCCGGATAGTGGACGGCGCCGACCGCAGGGCTCGCCCGCAGCCGCTCCACCAGGACGCGCGCGGTGGCGACCTGCCGGTGCACCCGCAGCGACAGGGTGTGCAACCCCCGGCGGACCAGGAAGCAGTCCAGCGCCCCCGGCACGTTCCCGGCCATCGTCCGGTACGCCCGGACCGCGGCGTGCAGGTCCGCGTCGCGGTAGACGAGGGCGCCGCCCAGCACGTCCGCGTGGCCGGCGATGGACTTGGTGGTGCTGTACAGCGAGACGTCGGCGCCGAGCGCCAGCGGCTGCTGGAGCACCGGGCTGGCGAAGGTGTTGTCGACCACCACGCGGGCCCCCCGCTCGTGCGCCCGCCGGCTGGCCTCGGCAACGTCCACCACGGTGAGCAGCGGGTTGGTCGGCGTCTCGATCCAGACCAGGGCGAGGTCCGGCTCCGCCAGGGCCGCCGTGATCCCCTCCGGGGTGGTCAGGTCGGCGTACCGCACCCGCACGCCCTGCCGCGCGGCCAGGTCGAACAGGCCGTCAGTGCCGGCGTACACGTCGTCGGTGCTCACCACGCACTGCCCGGGCCGCACCAGCGACAGCAGGGTCGCGGCAGCGGCCTGGCCGGAGGAGAAGACGGTGGCGAACGGGGCCCGTTCCAGCCCGGCGAGGCACTCCTCCAGCTCCTCCCGGGTGGGGTTCTCGCCCCGGCCGTAGAAGTAGCGGGGCTCGTCCTGCGCCCGGCGCTCGTAGGTGGTGGAGACGTGGATCGGGGGGACGACGTCCCCGGTGCCCGCCGACGGCCGGCGGCCGCCGTGCACCAGTCGGGTGTCGAAGCGCATGCCGCTCACCCCTGCCCCACCGTGGCCGCCCGGAACGGGGCGAACGCCCGGACCAGCCCGGCCGGCACCCGGACCGGCTCGGTGCGCCCGTTCGGCCCGCGCATGCACGCGATCCGCTGGCGCCCCCGGGCGACCAGCAGGTCGTCGCCGCCGAGCCGCAGGTAGTCGAAGCCCAGCTCCATCTGGGTCTGGCTGAGCTCGACCAGCCGCATTCGGACCGCGAGGCGGTCGAACGGCGCCAGTTCGGCGAAGAACTCGCACTCGGCCTTGAGCGTGAACAGCTTCAGATCGGCGCGCAGCTCGTCGAGGATCTCCGGCGCGTGCTCGTGCAGGAACATCTCCCGGCACCGGCCCTGCCAGCGCAGGTAGTTCACGTAGTACACGTTGCCGACGAGGTTCGTCTCCTCGAAGCCGACGACGTGCCGGTACTCGTAGTAGCGCGGCATGCTCACCGCCCCGCCCCGCCGAGCACGGCGACCACGGTCTGTGCCGCCGCTCCCGCGACCGCCACGACCCGGGTGGCGATCCGGACGTCGCCGGCGTCCAGCACCACCCAGCCGTCGGGGAACGCCCCGGGCAGCAGGGTGAGCCGGCCCTCGGGGCGGCCGGCCTTCTGCAGGCACTCCTCCGCGCACCAGACCCGGGTGGCGGCCACGTCCGGCGGGTCGCCGACCTCCGCGACGAGCAGCGCCGCCACGGCGCCGTGCCGACCCACCAGGTCGCGCCGCACGTCCGCCGGGCGGGCGGCCACCGGCTCGGCGTCGCAGGCGAGCGTCCCGTCCCCGGCGACGGCGAGGTCGAGCGGCGCCGAGTGCGCCACGGAGACGGTGTACGGCAGGTCGACCTCCGGCCGTCCGTCAGGCCGGTGCCGCACCACCACGGGCTGGCCCAGCGCGCGGGAGAGCAGCGCGCCGGAGTCGCGGGGCCCGCCGCCGGGCGCGGCGGCGACGGCGATGTCGCCGGGAAACACCTCGGCGAGCCGTCGTTGCAGCAGCGGCCCCAGCAGCACGGGCGGCCAGGACCCGCGCGGCGCGTGCGGACGCACGGCGCGCAGTCGCAGGCCCATCCAGTGCTCGATCACCGCGCCGGTGGCGTCCCGGACGACGACGTCGTACACGTAGGCGGTGCCGTGCTGCTCGCGTTCCCGCGCGGTCATCGTCACGGCCTCGGTGGCCGACAGCTTGGGGCCCGCCGACCAGATCCGGTCGATGCCCTCCGGCAGCAGCGTCGCGTCCGGCACGCACACCTGGATCCCGTGCATGAACGCGTCCCGGGCGCCCGGGTCGCCGAGCACCAGCCGGCCCGGCAGGAAGGCGCTGAACCAGGAGGCGGCGTCGCTGGTGACGACCTCGGCCTCGGCGACGCGCGCCGCGACCTGCCGGTAGCCCTTGATCCGGCGGAACCGACCGGCCTGGAACAACACGTCGCCGTAGAGGTCGCGGGCCGGGTCGAGCGGTACGGCCGGCAGCTCCGCCGGCGCCGGCGCCGCGGTGTACGCCGGGTAGGTCTCGTCCGGCGCGAACCGGAGCCGGGCGCGGAAGTGGTCGGCCGCGAAACCGGTCGCCGCGCTGCGCAGGACGACGTCGATGACCTGCTCCGACCGGACCAGCGCGGCGATGCGTACGGTCGTGCCGGTGTCCGGGTCGACGACCACCGGGCGGTCGAACCGGACCTCCTCGATCACGGGCACCCCCGGGTGCCGGGCCAGGGCGGTGGCCACCTGGGCCATGGCCTCCAACCCGAGCACCGCCGGGAACAGCAGGTCGCCGTCGAGCCGGTGGTCCTCGAGGTACGGATCCGTGGTGCGGGCCAGGTCGACCTCGCAGACCAGCTCGATGCAGTCGTAGCGCACCAGCGGCCGTTCGGTGAAGCGCAGCAGCGGCAGCTCCGAGCGGTGGTAGCGGAGGGTCTCCACGCCGCCGGTGCGCCCGGTGACCACCACCACCGGAGGCAGCGTGTCGTCGGCGACCACCTCGCGCAGGACCCGCAGGCCGTCGTCGGGGCTGATCGGGGTGACGCCGGAGCCGCTCAACGACTCGACCACCGACAGCCGCTCCCCCATGCCGACCCCGGACCACACCGACCACTCCAGGCAGACGGCGCGGCACCCCGGCCGCGTCGCGGCCACCTCCCGGGTCAGCTCGGCCAGCGCCTCGTTCGCCGCGGCGTAGTGCGCCTCGCCGTGCAGTCCGGCCCGCCCGATGATGCTGCCGAACGTGACCAGCAGGCGCAGGTGTGCGGGGTCGACTGCGGCGAGGACCGCCCGCAGGCCGTCGACCTTGGCGGCGAACACGCCCCGCAGGGCCGCCTCGTCCAGGTCGACGAGCGCGGCCGGGGTGTTCTGCCCGGCCCCGTGCAGCACGGCGGTCACCGGGCCCCAGTCGGCGGTCACCGCGGCGACCGCGGCGGCCACCGCGTCGGCGTCGGTGACGTCGACGCGCAGGTAGCGCAGGTCGGACGCGGCGTCCGCGAGCCGCATCAGATTGCCGGCCAGGGCCTCGTCGGCGGCGGGGTCGGACCGGCCGAGGACGGCCAACCGGGCGCCGCTCTCCCGGGCCAGCATCAGCGCGGACTCGGCGGTGATGCCCTTGCCGCCGCCGGTCACCAGCAGCACGTCCGCCGGACCCAGCGGCAGCGCGTCCGGCTCGGCGCCGGACGCGGGCAGCGGGCGCAGCACGGGCACCCGGCGGCCGCCGCCCGGGTCGTACACCACCTCGGTGAAGTCCTCCGTGGCGGCCACGTCGGCGACCACCCGGTCGACCGCGGCCGGTTCGAGGGGGGTGGTCACGACAGTGGTCCGCAGCCGGTCGCCCTCCAGCCGGGCGGTCTTGGCCACCGCCCCCGCCCGCGCCGCCGGCTGCACCACCACGAGCCGCCCGCCGGGCGGTCGGCGCAGCGCCGCCTGGGCCCCGCGCACCGCGACGGCCAGGTGCTCCTCGTCGGGTTCGTCCGGCAGGCAGACCAGCACGCCGTCGCCGACGCCGCCCGCCTCCAGAGCCCGGCGCAACGCGTCCGCGAGCGGGTGGTCGGGGTCGGCGAACACCTGCCAGCGACCGCACGGCTCCGTCGGGTCCGTCACCGGCAGCGGCTCGTCGACCAGGTCGACGACGAAGGTACGCACCCACGGCGCGACGCCGGCGACGAGGTCCGCGCGCTCGTGCGGGGCCTCGCGCTCCCGGGCCTCCAGCGCCTCGGCCATCTCCCGGACGGTGGCGGTGGCGAAGTTGGTCGGTATCGCCACCGCGGAGAGCCCCATCGCGCGGGCGGCCTCGTTGACGAGCTGGCCGACGGTGATCGAGCTCATGTGCAGGTCGTCGAGGAACCGGCTGTCGTCCCGGAGCACCTCCACCGGTAGCTCGGCGCGCTGCGCCACGAGGTGCCGCACCAGCTCCAGCGCGCCGGTGGCGGCCGGCAGCGGGGTTTCGTCGGCCCGGGCCGGAGCCGGGACCGGTTCGACCGCGGCCGGCGCCGGCCCGGCCAGCTCGGGTGCCGCCTCGCACGGGCTCGCGAAGAAGGTGCGGGCGCGGTGCGGGTCGAACGGTCGGGTCAGCCGGTCCTCGAACAGGGCCGGGTACGCGGTCGGGCCGCCGAGCACGTACACCGCGCCGACTGCGGCGAGCAGGCCGGACAGCGACTCGGCGTCGGTGTCGACCGCCAGCGCCGGCACGTCCGGCGCCTGCTCGCGGGCCAGCCCGGTGAGCACCTTGCCGGGGCCGACCTCGAGGAACAGGTCGACCTCGGCGGCGGCGCGTGCCAGCGCGGCGGCGAAGCGCACCGGAGCCTCGATCTGCCGGTGCAGGTGCTGCGGCAGGTCGGTGTCCGACGGGAGGACGGCGCCGGTCACCGTCGAGGCCACCCGGCGCAGCAGCGGCCCGAACCGGCGGGACCGCAGGCACTCGGCGAAGGCGGTGGCCGCCGGTGTCATCAGCGGCGAGTGGAAGGCGTGCGGGACGGGCAGCCGGGTGCAGCTCACCCCCGCCGTCGCGGCCCGCCGGGCCACCTCGGCCACGACGGCGTCGCCGCCGGCGACGACCGTCTGCCGGGGCCCGTTGTAGCCCGCGATCACCGCGCTGGTGCCGGCCAGCAGGGCGACGGTCTCCTCCGGCCCGGCGGTGACGCCCAGCATCGCCCCCGGCGCGGCGTGCCTGGCCATGGCCTCGCCCCGGAGCGTGACGAGTTCCCGCAGCTCGTCCTCGTCGAGGCAGCCCGCCCAGTGCAGCGTGGTGAGCTCGCCGAGGCTGTGGCCGACGACGACGGTCGCGTCGATGTCGAGCGCGGCGAGGGCGCGCAGCCCGGCCAGCGAGCCCGTGACGATCCGGGGTTGGGCGAACGCGGTCGACCCGGCCGCCTCGTCCCTGGGCGGTTCCCCGGCCGCGCGGTAGACGTCGTCCACCTCGGTGAACCGCCGGCGCAGCGCCCCGCCGCCCCAGCCCCGGCCGGAGCCCTGGCCGGGGAACAGGAAGCCGACCCGGACCGGCCGGGTGACCCGGCCGGCGAAGACGCCCCGCGCCGGGTCGACCAGCGTCCCGGCGCCCCCGGGCGCCAGGGCCCGGGCCGCCAGTCCGAGGCCGTGGTCGGCCTCCTCCGGGGACCGGGCCACGACCGCCGCCCGGTACGCGCGGCCGCGCTGGCCCCGGTGCAGGGTCGTGGCGAGGTCGCCCAACTCGGCGAAGGCCAGCCCGGCCACGACCATCCGCAGGTCGTCCAGCCGGTCGTGCAGCTCGTCGCGGGTGTCCGCGTCGACCAGGAGCAGCTCGGCGTCCTGCACGGACCGGGCGAGCTGCTGCGTCCGCCGGTCCAGGGACCGGCGGCGGGGGCGGGTGGGGCCGTCGACGACGAGGTGGGTGTTGATGCCGCCGAAGCCCATCGCGCTGACGCCGGCCCGCTGCGCGGCGCCGGCCGGCCACGGCTCGGCCCGCCGTACGGCGCGCAGCGCGGGCCGGTCCGCGGTGAGTTCCGGGTGCGGCTCGACGCACCCGACGGTCGGCGGGACGACCTGGTGGTGCACGGCCAGCACGGCCTTGATCAGGCCGGCCACCCCGGCCGCGGCCTTGGTGTGACCGATCATCCCCTTGATGGATCCGATCGCGGCGGCGTCGGCGTCCGGATCGGCCGCCCGGCGTTCCTCGCTCAGGGCCCGCAGCTCGGTGCCGTCGCCGACGGCCGTGCCGGTGCCGTGCCCCTCGAACAGCGGCACGGTGTCCACCCCGAAACCGGCCCGCTGGTACGCGCGCCGCAGGGCCAGCCGGTAGCCGGCCGCCTCCGGCCGGGTGATGCCGCCCCGGCCGTCCGAGGAGACGCCCCACCCGGCCACCGAGGCGTAGATGCGCCGGCCCTGCGCGAGCGCGTCCCGCTCCCGCATGAGCACCACCATGCCGCAGCCCTCGCCCGGCCAGAACCCGTTGGACCGGCGGTCGTAGACGCGCATCTCGTCGCCGGCGAGCGCGCCGGTCTTGGCGAAGCCGACCATCTCGAAGGGGTCGATGGAGAGGTCCACGCCGCCGGCCACCGCCACGTCGACGTCGAGGTCGGTCAGGCTGCGGCAGGCCGTGACCACCGACAGCAGCGAGGAGGCGCAGGCCCCGTCCACCGTGTACCCGCCGCCGTGCAGGTCGAAGTGGTTGCAGATCCGCCCGGCGATGGTGTTGGACAGGCCACCCGCGAGGCTGTCCTCGGTGATCTCGGCGAACGGCGCCTTGTAGGAGCGCTCCAGGTCGGCGAGGAAGGCCGCCACCCGGTCGTCGTCCCAGCCCTGCTCGCCGAGGGCGGCGCCCACCACGCGCCGGACGTACGGCCAGCGCAGGCGCATCATGCCGGCCCGGGTGAACTCGCCGGTGAGGGTGTTGCCGACGACCACCGCCGTCCGCTCCCGCGGCAGCCCGTCGCCCTCGGGGTACCCGGCGTCGGCGAGTGCCTGCGCGGCCATGTCGAGGGCCAGCCAGTGGGTGAGGTCGGTGGACCGGTACGTGCTCCCGCTGACCTTGAACCCGACCCGGTCGAACTCGTAGCCCTCGATGACGGCCGCGTTGCCGGCGTAGTAGCGGTCGGGGGCGGCCGGGTCCGGGGACCAGTAGTCGGCGGCCCGCATCCGCTCGTCGGGCAGGCGGCGGAACGCGCGCCGCCCGGCGAGGGCGTTCTCCCACAGCTGCCCGGGGCCGGCGGCGTCCGGGAAGCGGCAGGCCAGGCCGACGACGGCGATCCTGCTCATGCCCGCACCATCTCGCGGGCCACGGGTGGCACTGTGCCGTCGACGGCCCCCGGGGCGGCGGGCGTCGTGCCCCTGCCGTCGCGGGCGGCGACGCGCACCGCGTGCAGCGACCAGAGGAAGCCGCCCCGGATCAGGCAGACGATGGCGGTGGCGAAGAAGAGGCCGTAGACGATGGACGCGCCGGTGAGGACGCCGTACACCAGGGCCACCCCGCCGCCGAAGGCGAACTGGGACAGCGGCCGCGACGGGGTCGTTCCCGGGTCGGTGATCATGTAGTTGGTGAACAGGACGAACGCCACCCCGGTCATGGTGGCCAGCGCCGACGGGATGGAGGTGTCCAGCACGAGCCCCCGCACCACCGACTGGAGCACGAAGACGCCCAGCCAGCCGGCGATCAGCCACATCCGGCCGGTGAGCTTCGCGTTGAGCATGGTGCCGAAGACGACGATGACCGCGGGGACGATCCAGTCCGCGGGGCCCTCCAGGTATTCGGTGAACTGGTACGGCGGGGAGATCGAGATCCACGGGAAGAGCAGCAGCACCACGGCGATGCCGAAGTTGGACGGGTTCATGAAGTGCCGCAGCCGGCCGTTGACCGGCACCCGCAGCAGCCACTTCCCGCTGATCGCCACGGCCACCGCGAAGATCATCACCGGCAGGCGGTCGTTGACGTACAGCAGCATGTTCACCGCGAGGGCGGTGATGTGCGCGGGGTAGAGGAACTCGACCAGGCCGCGCAGGCCGTTGCCGCGGAACCGGGGCGGGCGCTGCTCGGCCCGCGCGCCGATGATCTCCAGCCCGAGCTCGACGGTGTAGCCGGTGGCGAGCGCGATCAGCGGCCACGCCCAGGCCTGCTCGAAGCCGAGGACGGTGTAGCCGGCGATGTTGAGGATGGTGATGGAGATGGCGAACCTGCGCAGCGCGGTGATCCGCGGGTCCTTCGCCGGCTTCTGCGTCATCGCGAGACCTCCCGAGCCTGCGAACCGAGGGTGAGGGTGTGTCGACCGGCGGTGAGCGACAACTCCTGCTCGTGCGGGACGCCGGACCGATCCCGCCAGGTGAGGTGGACCGACACCGGGCCGGTCACGTCGCCGAGACCGAGCGACACCTCGTTGCTGCGCCGGCCCGAGTGGCCGCTGCCGCCGTCGACCCGGTCGATGAGCACCCGGCCGTCCGGCGTGGTCACCCGGACCTGCGCGCCGACGACCGGCGACCCCGCCCCGGCGAGGGGGCCGGCGGCCGGCGCCTGCTCGTGCAGCAGCCGCAGGGTGAGGAAGGACCCGGTGTCCGGGCTGTCGTTGCGGTAGAAGACCGGCGCGTCCCACTGCCGGGCGACGGCGAAGTCGAGCCGGCCGTCGCCGTCGGCGTCGCCGGTCGCGATGCCCCGGCTGGGCACCCGGTCGGCCAGGCCCAGTTCATGGCTGAGGTCCTCGTAGCGGCCGTCGGCGCCCCGGACGTGGAAGGCCAGGTGCTGGCCCCCGGCGATGTCGTCGCCCTGCTCGACCCTGGGCCACCAGCGGGGGTTGGACAGCAGGTCGTCGTTGGCGGTGGCCGCCTCCTGCAACTGCGCCCAGCGGTTGACCTCGCCCTTGACGAAGCCGGCGGTCTGCACGATCGCCGGTTCGCCGCGGTTGGTGAAGTCGCCGAACTTGACGTCCCAGCTCCACCCGCTCCAGGCCAGGCCCAGCTCGGCGCTCCGGTCGTGCCACGGTGCCTCGCCGGCCCGCAACGCGGCGCGCAGCGCACCGGTGTCGGCGGCGGTGTTGACGAACGCGAAGTTGCTCTCCTGGATGCCGAACGAGGTGGTGATGTTGCCAACGTACAGGTCGAACATGCCGTCGCCGTCGATGTCACCGAAGTCCACGCCCATGCCCTTGAACGAGTCGTGGCCGAGCCGCTTGGACTTGGGGGTCAGGCCCGGCAGCCCGGGGCTCTCGACCAGCGCGAAGTCGATCCGCCCCCGCTCCGACCGGTTGTGCAGCAGCCGGTCCGGCCCGAAGTCGTTGGCCACGTACAGCTCGGGCAGCTGGTCGCCGTCGAGGTCGTTGGCGGCGACGGCCAGGGTCCAGCCCCGGGAGACCTTGGTGTCGAAGACGTCCGGGACCTCGGCGAAGGAGACGCTCGGCGTGGCGCCGGCGGTGGCGCCGGTCCACCGGAACACGTGGTCCTCGCCGCCGTTGAGGCCGTTGGACATGGACCGGTTCATCGCCACCCCGCCGTGCACGGTGTCGTCGAGGACGGCGCTGTCGGGGAAGTAGTTGCCGATGTAGACGTCGAGCTGCCCGTCGCCGTCGAAGTCGGCCAGCGTGGCGGCGTTCGTGTTCCACTTCGGCCCGTCGTACCGGCTCCCGCCGGTCGCCGCGCCCGGCACCAGCTCGACCGGGTGGTAGGCGTCCCGGGACAGCCCGGTCGCGTCGGCCCGGGCGAGGAAGACCACCGGGGTCCGGCCCCACCAGTACACGAGCAGGTCGGTGCGGCCGTCGGCGTTGAGGTCGCCGGGCAGGCAGCCCATCGGGGCGATGTACGGGTTCGTCGGCAGCGGCGCCGGGTCCAGCACGAACGGCTGGTAACGCTCGGCGCCGGCGGTCGGGGCCGGGGTCACCACGACGCGGTCGACGCGCGGGTCGGTGACGCACATGTCGTTGGCCAGCCCGTCGCCGTCCAGGTCGTTCATCGCGACGCCGGCGCCGACGGAGGAGATCCACGCCGCCAGGTGCTGGTACGCGCCGTTGACCCGGCGGATCGACTGCTGCGGCAGCCCGCCCGGCATCGGCAGCGACATCGGCGTGAACCGGTACGGCTGTGCCATGGCGCGCCGCTCGTCGGCGTTCGCCTCCGGCTGCCGGACCAGCACGTACATGCCGGTGAGCAGCACCAGCGCGACCAGTCCGGCGATCTGCCGGCGGAACATAGTGATGATTGCCGACAAGGGTCAGCACCTCCCCAGCGTCACGAACTGCTTGGCGATCCGCTGCCGCCACACCAGGTAGGCCGGCTCCGGCCCGTCCCGGTCGAGGTCGGCCAGCGCGGCCTGGGTGACCGCCGCCGCCTCGGCCGGTGGCGCGCCGCAGAAGACGTCGGTGGCGACCGCGGTGTGCGCGGTGGTCAGTCCGGCGCGCTCCCGGGCCTCCGCCGCGAAGGCGCTGCCCTGGGCCATCGCCGGGGCGTACGCGCCGCTGCGCTCACGCAGCCGCCGCAGGTCCTCGGGCGGTGCCCCGCCGGCGTACGTGGCGGCCAGCGCCACCCCGCTGTACAGGTCCTCGTGCCGGTCCGGCGGGAACCCGTCGACCGTGTCGGCGATCCGGTCGGTATCGCCGCCCTCGACGAACCACAGCGCCCGGCCGATGCCCTGGTCCACGACGCGCCCGGTCCACCGCCCGATCGGGTCGCCGGGCCAGGGCAGCACCTCGTCGCGCCGGTGCGACCGCACGTACCGCCGGGTGTGGAAGTACGCCTGGTGGAATCCGTAGCCGTCCAGGGCGAGCCAGCCCAGCAGCCGGTCGGCGGGTTGGATGGCGTGCCGACGCCAGCGGGGCAGGCGGGCCATCGCCCAGCCCACCCCGACATGGACCATGTAGACGTGCCGGGCGGCCGGCCCGGCCAGGAACCGGGCGACCCGGCGGCCACCGGTCAGCCCGTCCAGGACGGCGAGGCCCATCGCCGCGCCCTCGTACGCGAACCCGCGCAGCTCCGGCTCGACGGTCTCCAGCGCCACGGCCGCCTCGTCCGGGCCGCGGGCGCCGACGGCGTGCCCGTAGCCGGTGAGGAAGTGGGCGCCGACCGACTCCAGCCGCTCACGGGTCGGCTCGTCCCGGGCGCGGAAGCCGCGGGTCGCGAAGGTGGTCTGGGCCATCCCCGGCGTCAGGACGTATTGACGAATGGTTCGCCAATTGGCGGGCATGGCGCACTCCTCCCGCAGGTGGGACGCGGTTGAATCAGACGACGGTTGACGAAATGGTTCGTCGAAATCCAGCTCCGACGGGAGCCGGCGGATCGCCGTACCGCTACGGACCCATGTTTCACGGCGTTCATCGGATCCACTTCTCCCAACTTGCTCGGCTGACCCGCCAAAGGCTCCCCAGCCGGTTGCCGAGGCGTTCAAGAAATCGTCAAGGAGGACTACGCAGACTCCTCTGCGGTGCCCGATCCACTGCCACAGGGAGCTGATGTGAAATCGACGTCTGGCGTTGCCCGGAGCACGATGGAGCAGTCCCGGGAGGCGGCTGCGGCGCGGGCGATCGACTACATGCGCCGGCATCTGTCGGAGCCGCTGCAGCTGGCCGACCTGGCCCGGGTGGTTCCCTTCAGTCCGTTCCACTTCCACCGGCTGTTCCGTGACGTGACCACGATGACCCCGGCCCGCTTCCTCGCCGCGCTGCGGATGGCGGAGGCCCGCCGGATGCTGCTGCACTCCGGCCTGACGGTGACCGCGATCAGCGGCCACGTCGGCTACACGAGCGCGGGGACGTTCACCACCCAGTTCTCCCGGCTGGTCGGCACGTCGCCGGGGCACTTCCGGCAGATGTCCCGGCTGCTGGCCGGCCGGCCCTGCCACGTCCTGGCGGGCTGGCTGCGCAACGCCGTCACGGAGGTCACCCGGCCCCGGATGGTGCTGCACGTGCCCGACAGCGAGCCGGGCGACCTGGTGCTGGTCGGCCTGCGGGCCGACGGGGAGGCCGCGGACGCGTCGACCGCCTGGGCGGTGGCGCCCGACGGCGCGCAGGTCCCGGTGGTGGCGCGCCCGGGCACGTACCAGGCCCGGGTCGTGCTGGTCCGGGGCGACAGCACGCTGACCCGGGCCCTGGTGGACGAGGAGCCCACCAGCCACCTGGTCGGCACCGCCGAGCTGGTGCTGCCCCAGGACGGCTGCGCGGCCACCCCGGTCGCCACCGCGCCGCCGCGGCCGACCGACCCGCCGGCGCTGGCCATCGGCCCGGTGTGCCGGCTCGTCGAGACGTTCACGCGGCTGTCCGGCCCGGTGGGCCGGTCGGGCCCGGCCTGGCCGGCCGGCCGCACCGCGCTGGCCGCGGCGGCCATCGCGTGACCCGGCGGCACGGGCACGCACGCGTGTCGGCGACAGGACCACGAGGTCGTGACCAGGAAGGCGGTGCCGGGCCATCATGCCGTTCCTTCCCGACCCGGGCGGACCGTCCCCGCTGAGGGTGGTCATCGCCGGTGCCGGCTACGTCGGCACCTGTCTCGCCGTCACCCTCGCCGGCCGCGGCGCCGAAGTGGTCGCCGTCGACAGCGACCCGGGCACCGTCGCGGACCTGCGGGCCGGCCGCTGCCGGCTGCCCGAACCCGGCCTGGCCGGCGCCGTCCGGGACCTCGCCGCCACCGGGCGACTGACGGCCAGCACGTCGTACGACCCGGTCGGCGCGGCGGACGTGGTGGTCGTGACTGTCGGCACGCCGACCGACGCCGGCCACGAGATGGTCACCGACCAGCTCGTGGCGGCGTGCGAGCAGATCGCCCAGCGGCTGCGCGCCGGGCAACTGGTGATCCTCAAGTCGACGGTCTCCCCCGGCACCACCCGGACCCTCGTCGCGCCCCTGCTGGAGAGCGGCGGGCTGGTGCACGAGCGCGACTTCGGGCTGGCCTTCTGCCCGGAGCGACTCGCCGAGGGGGTGGCGCTGGCGCAGGTGCGGACGCTGCCGGTGGTGGTGGGCGGGTGCGGCCCGCGCAGCGCCGCCGCGGCCGAACGGTTCTGGCGGTCCGCGCTCGGCGTGGACGTCCGGCAGGTGCCGTCGGCCGAGGCCGCCGAGGTGGTCAAGCTCGCGACCAACTGGTGGATCGACGCGAACGTGGCGATCGCCAACGAGCTCGCCCGGTACTGCGCGGTGCTGGGGGTGGACGTCCTCGACGTCATCGGCGCGGCGAACACCCTGCCCAAGGGCAGCAGCATGGTGAACCTGCTGCTGCCGGGGGTGGGTGTCGGCGGCTCCTGCCTGACGAAGGACCCGTGGATGGCGTGGCGGGACGGGCGGGACCGGGGCGTGCCCCTGCGCACGGTCGAGACCGCGCGCGCGGTCAACGACGACATGCCCCGGCACACCGCCGCCGTCATCGCCGACGAGTTGGTCAAGCTGGGGCGGGACCGGTCCGACACGACGATCGCCGTGCTCGGTGCGGCGTTCAAGAACGACACCGGGGACGTCCGCAACACTCCGGTGCGCGGGGTCGTGGCGGCGCTGCGCGACAGCGGCTTCCGGGTCCGGATCTTCGACCCGCTGGCCGACCCCGCCGAGATCGTCGCCCGGTTCGGCACCGCACCGGCGGCGAGCCTGGACGAGGCGGTGAGCGGGGCGGGCTGCCTGGCCTTCCTCGCCGGGCACCGCCAGTTCCACGAGCTCGACTTCGGCGCCCTGGCCGAGCGGGTGGACGAGCCCTGCCTGGTCTTCGACGGCCGCATGCACCTCTCGCCGGCGCGCATCCGCGAGCTGCACCGGTTCGGCTTCGCCTACCGCGGCATTGGAAGGTGAGGAACAGTGCCCAGATCCCTGGTCACCGGCGGCTTCGGCTTCGTCGGCAGTCACGTCGTCGAACGGCTGGTCCGCCGGGGTGACGAGGTCGTCGTCTTCGACCTCGCCGACCCGCCGCCCGACCTGGAGCACCCGCCGGGCGCGATCCGGCACGTTCGCGGCGACGTCCGGGACGCCGACGGGCTGGCGGCTGCCGCCACCGGGGCGGAGGAGGTCTACCACCTCGCGGCGGTCGTCGGCGTCGACCGGTACCTGAGCCGGCCGCTGGACGTGGTCGAGATCAACGTGGACGGCACCCGCAACGCGCTGCGCGCCGCGCTGCGCGCCGGCGCCCGGGTCGTGGTGTCCAGCACGAGCGAGGTGTACGGGCGCAATCCGCGGGTGCCGTGGCGGGAGGACGACGACCGGGTGCTCGGCAGCACGGCGACGGACCGGTGGTCGTACTCGACGAGCAAGGCGGCGGCCGAGCACCTGGCGTTCGCGTTCCACCGGCAGGAGGGCCTGCCGGTGACGGTCCTGCGGTACTTCAACGTCTACGGCCCGCGCCAGCGCCCGGCCTACGTCCTGAGCCGCACCGTCGCCCGCCTGCTGCGGGGCGTTCCGCCCGTGGTGTACGACGACGGCCGCCAGACGCGGTGCTTCACCTGGATCGACGAGGCGGCCGAGGCGACCCTGCTGGCCGCCGCCCACCCGCGCGCCGTCGGCGAGTGTTTCAACATCGGCAGCAGCGTGGAGACCACCGTCGCCGAGGCGATCCGGCTGGCCGGCACGGTGGCCGGGGTGCCGGTGGCGGCCCAGACCGCGGACACCGGAGCCGGGCTCGGCTCCCGCTACCAGGACATCCCCCGCCGCGTGCCGGACTGCGGCAAGGCCGCCGCGCTGCTGGACTGGCGGGCCCGCGTACCGCTGGTGACCGGCCTGCGCCGGACCGTCGAGTGGGCCCGCCGCAACCCGTGGTGGACCGCCCAGGCCGACGACGGACTGGTCGTCAGGTAGGTCGGGCCGGTGCGTCGACCCGCGCCGATCCGGCCAGGCACGAAAAGGGAACCGGGACACATTCCGACGAATCCGTGAACGGTTCACGAGATCGCCGACGACCGTCCGGTTCCAGCATTTTCCGACAAAATGACAGATAGATCGTTGTGAACGGCAGACTGCCCCGGCCGCGATGCCGCAGCTAGCGTCCTGCCGGCTATATGGAGCCCGGAAAGATCGACTGTCGTCGAGCCGCTCGACCGGGGTGGTCAGCCCTTTGACGGGGTGCCGGATCCGCCGGTGCGCGTCGCCACGAATAGGCCCCGGCCGGTCAACCAGCCCTCGACGTACGTGGACTCGCAGCCGGCCGCCGCGAACGCCGAGTCGTACTCCTCGCGGGTGAACATGGTGAGCAGGCCGACCTGGCTGAACTCCCGGATCCCGGCGGCGTCGCCGACGAGCCAGCGCTCCTCCATCCGCGTCACCCGCCCCTGCCGGGTGGACCGCGACACCCGCGCCACCGTGCGGCCCTCCTCGCGCACCAGGTCGCCGCCGACGTACCCGTCGATGAACCGCTCCGGGAACCACCACGGCTCGAGCACCAGTACGCCGCCCGGCGCCAGGTGGGCCGACATCGCCGCCACGGCGGCCCGCATCTCGGCCACCGTGCCGAGGAAGTTGACCGCGGTGAACAGGCAGGTCACCGCGTCGAACGTGACGCCGAGGTCGAACGCCCGCATGTCCCCGGCGTGCAGGCGCACCCCGGGCAGCCGGTGTCGGGCCAGCGCCAGCATCGCCGGGGCCAGTTCGAGCCCCTCCACGTGGGGAAAGCGGGCGGCGAGGGTCTCGAGGTGCGCACCCGTGCCGCAGCCGACGTCGAGCAGCCGGACGGCGTCGGGGCGGGCGGCCAGGATCCGGTCGGCCACGTCCGTCGCCTCGTCGTGCCAGCTCTTGCCGCGGCCGCGGTAGGCGGCCTCGTACACCTCGGCGTGCTCCGGTCCGAACATCTCTCCCCCTCGCGGCATGGCCGCCCGTCCGTCGGCGCCCCGGCGGTACCGGGGCCCGACCGGCCGAACCGGCGGCTTCTATAACCCCGGTCTGATATTGTCGTACCCGTGCACGCGTTCGACATCCTGGGCGATCCCGTCCGCCGGCGCATCATCGAGCTGCTGGCGGACGGTGAACTGTCGGCCGGCGAGGTCGGTGCGGTCGTGCAGCGCGAGTTCGGCATCTCCCAGCCCGGCGTCTCCCAGCACCTGCGCGTGCTGCGGGAGAACGGCTTCGCCACCGTCCGCCCACAGGGCACCCGACGGCTCTACGCGGTCGACCCCGCCCCCCTGCAGGAACTCGACCGGTGGCTGGAGCGCTACCGGCGCTTCTGGAACCAGCGCCTCGACGCCCTGGGCACCGAGATCGCGCGCGGTCGCGCCCGCCAGGGCGAGGGCCGCACCGGCGGGTCCGAGGGGCGCCGGCCGCGCCCCCGGGCGTCCGCCGACGGCCAGGACTAGGTGGTACGGGCAGTCGCCGACGGCCACGACCAGGCGCCACGGGCAACCACGGACAGCCGCGACCAGGCGTCACGGGCAGTCAGCCCCGCCCGGTGGACGGGCGCCGGCGGGGCCGACACGGGCCGGCCCCGGCGGCGTACCGCCGGTCAGCCCGCGCTGCGGGAGGCGAAGTCCGGCAGCAGTCGGACGACCTCGTCGGGGCCCGGCATGGCGGCGATCTCGGCCGCCACGGCCCGCGCCCCGGTCCGGTAGCTCTCGTCGGTCAGCAGGCGCTTCGCGGCGCCCGCCACCGAGTCGGGGCTGATGTTGTCGGGCAGGAGATGGTCGCCGGCGCCGGCCTGCGCCACCGCCTGCGCGTTGGCGAAGGAGTCCCCCGCCCACGGGAAGGACAGCTGCGGCACGCCGACGCCCAGGGCGCCGAGGGTCGTGCCGCTGCCGCCGTGGTGCACCACCAGGTCGACGTGGGGCAGCAGGGCCGCCTGCGGGACCCATGCCTCCAGCCGCACGTTGGCCGGCACCTCGCCCAGCCCGCTGACGTCGAGGGACGGGCCGCTGGCGACCAGGACGTCGGCGTCGAGGCCGGCGAGCCCGTCGATCGCCGCCCGCAGCACCTCGACGGTGCCGCCGCTGGACGTGCCCAGCGTCAGGTAGACCAGCGGGCGGGCGGTGCCGCGCGAGGACACCCAGGCCGGGAGGTCGCCCTGCTCGGCGAAGGGCACCGGGCGCAGCTCGTGGCGCCGCGGGCGGGCCCGGAACTCCGGCTCCTGCAGCGACGGCGGGAAGATGTCGATGAAGGGGTTGCCGAAGCCGTCGATGCGCCCAGGCGGCAGGTCGAGGCCGAGCCGCTGGGCCAGCCCCCGCACCTCCTCCTCGATGGACCGGGTCAGGTCGTCCGGCGTGTCCCGGCCGACCCCGTGGCAGATGGTCGGGATGCCGGCCTTGAGGGCGGCCAGCCCGGCGCCGTAGTTGCTGATCTCCTGCACCACGAGGTCGGGCCGCAGCCGCTCGATCACCGGCTGGAGCTCGTCGAGGACGCGCTGTGGGATGACCCGCCCGAACACGATCTGCGGCAGCTCGCTGAGCTGCTCGGGGGTCAGCCCCTCGGGGCTGTCGGTGTCGAAGCGGATCCGCAGCGCCGCCAGGAACCCGTCGAAGACCGGCATCCCGGTCGCGACCGGCTCGAAGCCCAGCTTCCGCAGGGTGCCCGCGAAGCCCTCGCCGGTGGCGAAGGTGACCTCGTGGCCCGCCGCACGGGCGGCCGTGGCCAGCGGCAGCAGGGGATAGGTGTGGCCGTGGGTTCCGAGACTGGCGAACAGCACACGCACGGTGATCACTTGCCTTTCCAGGAGTTGGCAGGGCGACCCGTCTACTTGATTCATATCTAGCACACCGGCAAGTCGATCTACAGTGGCTCATCTTGCGCAAGTCCCACGCGCGGGCAACGACCTGAGGATCACGGCCGGTGCGACCGTATTGTGCCGACCCTACCCCTCCACTACGCTTGAAACTATCAAGTGATCTACGCAATGGAGGCTGCGGATGGACAGCGGCGACGGTCAGGACCTGCGTGCGTTCGTGCACGACTCACCGGAGGAGACGGAGACCACCCAGCGCCTGACGAAGCTCTTGACCAACTCCCCCATCCCGACGGAGGAACTGGTCAACAACCTCCCCCTGTTCCTGCGCCGCCACCAGATGACCGACCTGCTCTCCATGGACGCGCTCTACCGTGAGGTCCTCGACATCCCGGGCGTGATCATGGAGTTCGGCGTCCGGTTCGGCCGTCACCTCGCCACCTTCGCCGCCCTGCGCGGTGTCTACGAGCCCTACAACCCGCTGCGGCGCATCGTCGGCTTCGACACCTTCACCGGCTTCCCCGACGTCAACGACGTCGACCGCGTCGGCCCGACGGCGTACGAGGGCCGCTTCGCCGTACCCGGGGGCTATCCGGCGTACCTGAAAGAGGTGCTGGACGCGCACGAGTGCAGCGACTTCTTCGGGCACGTGACGCAGCGCAGCGTGCTCGTCGAGGGGGACGTCCGGGAGACGGTGCCGCGCTACCTCGCGGAGAACCCGCAGACCGTCATCGCGCTGGCGTACTTCGACCTCGACCTCTACGAGCCGACGAAGGCCGTGCTGGAGGCGATCCGGCCCTACCTCACCAAGGGCAGCATCGTCGCCTTCGACGAGCTCGACAATCCGAAGTGGCCCGGCGAGAACATCGCGATGCGGGAGGTGCTCGGGCTGGACCACGCCCCGCTGCGCCTGCTGCCGGGCCGCCCGGCGCCGGCGTACCTGCGGTGGGGCGACTGACCGGCGGCACCTGCCGCGGGGCCCGGGACGGCGACACCCGGCGGGAACCGCGGCGCTCGCGCGCGATTGACCGGACTACGTATAAACTATAACTTACGTTCGTGCCGACTTATGGAGGAGGATGGGCGGACCCCGTCTGACCCGCCCATCCGCCGCGCAGCGACAGTGAGGACGAGACATGACTCAGGAGAAGACCGCACCGGCCGCGAAGAGCACGACCACCAAGAGCACCGCCGCGAAGAAGCCGAAGCCCCCGAACTACGACCCGTTCGTCCGGCACAGCGTCACTGTCAAGGCCGACCGCAAGACCGCCTTCACGGTGTTCCTCGAAGGCTTCCCCGAGTGGTGGCCGAACAACTTCCGCACCACGAAGGTCGGGGCCCCACTGGGCGTCGACAAGAAGGGCGGTCGCTGGTATGAGATCGACGAGCAGGGCGAGGAGCACACCTTCGGCCTGATCCGGAAGGTCGACTCGCCGGACACGCTGGTCATCGGCTGGCGGCTCAACGGCTTCGGCCGGATCGACCCGGACAACGCGAGCGAGTTCACCGTGACCTTCGTGGCCGACGGCCAGAAAAAGACCCGGGTGGACGTCGAGCACACCCACTTCGACCGGATGGGCACCAAGCACGCCAAGCGGGTCCGCAACGGCATGGACAAGGGCTGGCCGACGATCCTCCAGTCGTTCCAGAACAAGATCGACGAAGAAGGGGCGAAGAAGTGAACGGCCCGGTGGCATCAGGTCAGGCGACGGAGCGGGCCCTCGGCCGGCGCACCATCCCGGCCGGCGAAGCCCGCAGCATCATCATCCGGCAGCGGTACGACGCGCCCGTCGACGAGGTCTGGAGCGCCTGCACCGACCCGAACCGCATCAACCGCTGGTTCATCGAGCCCAAGGGCGACCTCCGCGAGGGCGGCAACTTCGCCCTGCAGGGCAACGCCAGCGGCGACATCCTGCGCTGCGAGCCGCCGCGGCGGCTCACCATCAGCTGGGTGTACGAGGGCAAGCCGGACAGCGAGGTGGAGCTGCGACTCAGCGAGGAGGGCGACGGCACCCTGCTGGAGCTCGAGCACGCGACGACCTCGGAGCAGATGCTCGTGGAGGTCGGCATCGGCTGGGAGATGGCCCTCGACTTCCTCGGCATGTTCCTCCGGGGCGACCTGCCGGGCGGCCCGGTCCCGGAGGACGCGGCCGAGGAGTTCGAGCCGAGCCCCGAGATGATGCGGATCTCGCAGGAGCGCGGCGAGGCCTGGGCCGCGCTGGTCCACTCCGGTTCGTAGCCGGGGCGACGGCTGCTCGACCGACCACGACGCGGCCCCGGACGGACTCACGTCCGTCCGGGGCCGTCGTCCGTTCGCCGGCCGTGACGACGGCTCCCCGGACCGCACCGCCCCCACGCCGGGAGGATGCGCGCCCCGTCGGCCGGTAGGCACGTCAGCAGGACAGCACCGGGGTGCGCCGCGACGGCCCCGGGCGCCTGCCGGGGGAGGCAGGGGGCACCGGGGCCGTCGGTAAGGGGTGTCAGCGCTGCTTGCGGCTGTAGAGCCAGATCGTGGGCGGGGCGAGCAGCACGATGAGCACGGCACAGGTCAGCAGGCCGGCACCCATCTCCCCCGAGGTCACCGTGCCGTGCATCAGCCCGCGGGTGGCGGTCGCGGCATGGGTGACCGGGTTCAGCTTGACCACCGCCTCCAGCCAGCCCGGCATCGTCTGCGACGGCGCCAGGATGTTGCTGCCGAAGAGCAGCACGAACTGCAGGAGGTTGACCACGCCGGCGGCGGCGGTCGGCTGCGGGATCAGCACCGCGAACAGCATCCACAGCCAGGCGACGCTGAACGTGAACAGTTGCAGGTAGAGCAGGGCGAGCACCACCCCGGACAGGCCGCCGTCCGGCCGGAAGCCGAGCAGCAGGCCCAGCGACAGCGGCACGATCGAGGTCAGGGCGTACCGGACGGCGTCGCCGGTCATCGCCCCGACCAGCACCGCGGGCTGCCAGATGGGCGTGCTGCGGACCCGGTCGAACATGCCGGTGGCGATGTCCCGGTTGAGCGTCAGGGCGCTCATCATGCTCGACGACACCAGCGAGAGGACGATCACGCCGGGGAGGAAGAACTGCAGGTACTCCCGGGGCGAGCCGGCGATCGCGCCGCCGAGCAGGTAGGTAAAGACCAGCGTCAGGATGATCGGGAAGACCACCGCCGTGCCCAGGTGGTCCTGCACGTACCGGAGCTTGATCAGGTTTCGCCAGGCGAAGGTGCGGACGGCGAACAGCGGGCCGGGGCGGGGCGGCCGTTCCGTGCCGGCCACCGACCGGCTGAAGATCTCGGCCGGCAGCGGCCGCGCCTCGGTGCTGGGTGTCGTCATGCCCGTACCTCTGCTTCCTCTTCTTCGCTGGCGTCGAGCGTCGAGTGGCCGGTGAGGGCGAGGAACACCGTGTCGAGCGAGGGCTGGCCGAGCGTGAAGTCGTCGACGTGGATGCCGGCCCGCGCCAGCTCGCCCAGGGCCAGCGCCGCCCGGTCGGGGTCGGTCACCCGCACCGACAGCCGCGCCGGATCCGAGTCGAGGTCGGCGGCGGCGCCGACGGCCCGGGCGAGCAGGGTGCCCGCGTCGGCCCGGCGCTCGGGGTCGCGCAGCCGGACGTCGAGCACGCCGGCGGCGCGGCTCGCCTTCAACTCCGGCGGGGTGCCCTGCGCCACGATGCGGCCGTGGTCGATGAGCGTCAGCTCGTCGGCGAGGTGGTCCGCCTCGTCGAGGTACTGCGTGGTCAGCAGGACGGTGCCCCCGTCCCGGACCAGTGCCCGGATCATCTCCCAGACCTCGCTGCGGCTGCGCGGGTCGAGGCCGGTGGTCGGCTCGTCGAGGAACAGCAGCTCGGGGGTGACCACCATGCTCGCGGCCACGTCGATGCGCCGCCGCTGCCCGCCGGAGAAGGTCTTCACCAGTCGGCTGCCGACCTCGGCGAGGTCGAACGCCTCCATCAGCTGCTCCGCCCGGGCGACCGCGGACGCGTGCCGGAGACCCTGCAGGCGGCCGGCGAGGATCAGATTCTGCATGCCGGTCATGTCCTCGTCGAGGGACATGGTCTGGCCGGTGAGGCCGATGCGGCGCCGGACCTCGGCGGCCTCGCGGACCACGTCGTGCCCGAGCACGGACGCGGTGCCGGAGGTGGGTCGCATCAGCGTGGCGAGCATCTTGATGGCCGTCGTCTTGCCGGCCCCGTTCGGGCCCAGCACCCCGTGGATCGTCCCGGCCCGCACCGCCAGGTCCAGTCCGTCGACCGCGCGCGTCTGGCCGAAGACCTTCACCAGCTCACGGGTCTCGATGGCCAAGGCCGGATTGGTTGTCATGCTCACTCCTGTCGCGTCACAGGCGAACTCGGGCAGCTGGATCACGAGATTCCGTCGGGGTCAAACTACAAGAACCGCTTATATCAGTCAAGGCTGCTATTAGCCGTGGGCCGAATTCAGTCGGGCGGGTCCAGCCAGAGGTTCGCCGCGTCGTACCAGCGGTCCACGTGCGGCAGCGGGATCGCCCCTCGCACCCGGGAGCTGGTCAGGTGCTCGATGGTCGGCTCGCAGGCCAGGATCGGCACGATCGCCACGTCCTGGAGCACCTGCCGGTCGACCCGGTGCCACAGCTCCTCCGCCTCGGCCTCCGTCCGGGCGGACAGCGCGCGGTCGATCAGGTCGTCGACGACCGGGTTGTGGTATCCGCCGTAGTTGGCCGTGCCGACGCCGGTGTTGGACTGGAACATGGGCTGGACGTACGACCGCCCGTTGTTGCCGAACCAGTCCGGCATCCAGGCGGCCGGGGTGATGTCCCACTCCCCCGCCGCCGCGCGGGCCGGGTCCTGGAGGATGCGGTAGTACTCGTCGGTCTGGTCGATCTCCACCAGCCGGACGTCGACGCCGCCCGCGCCCAGGTCCTCGGCGATCGCCTTGGCCACCTGGCCGTGCACCGCGTCGATCCGGTAGATCATGGTGAGCCGCAGCCCGTCGGGGTACCCGGCCTCGGCGAGCAACTCCCGGCAGCGGGCCCGGTCGCCCCGGTCCCCCGGCGTCGGGTACGGGTCGTACTCGCGGTGGCCGAAGTTGCCCGGCGGGATGGCCGTGTGCGCGGGGCGGGTCACCGTGCCGATGTTCATGTCGTCGAAGAACCGGACCAGCCGCGCCTTGTCCACGGCGTACGCGATCGCCAGCCGGACGCCCCGCCTGCGCAGCGCCCCCCGCTCGTGGGGGCTGTGCAGGTTGAACGCCAGGTAGGGGTTCAGCGCCCAGCCGAGGTTCCGGTCGGCCTCGGTACGCCGGCGGGGCCTGCCCACGGCGGCGCCCCAGGAGAGGTCGGCCGCCCCACTCTCGATCTCGGCGCGGACCCGCTCGTCGCTCACCCTCGCCATCCGGACCTCGATCCGGTCCACGTGGCGGCGGCGGATCGGATCGGCGTCGGCCCGCCAGGCGGGGTTGTGGTCCATGGTCAGGTGGCTGCCCCGGGCATAGCTGGTGATGCGGTACGGCCCGTTCGAGCGGACCAGCCGCGCGAAGTCCGGACCGTCCGGAACGAGGTCGTCGAACTCCCGCGGGGCGGCGGAGGCGAACGGCATCGCCAGCAGGTTGAGCATGTCGTTGGCGGGGCGCAGCAGCTCGATCACCAGGGTCCGCTCGTCCTTGGCCCACAGGCCGCGGATCTCGTGGCTGTTCTGGTAGTCGGCCAGCTCGGCGGCGGTGGGCGTACGACCGGCGAAGCGGGCGCGGTAGCCCTCGGCGAACTCCGCCATGCCGGCGATGGTGCTCGTGTAGTAGGCGATGGCGCCGGCCCCGGCGACCGGGTTGGCCATCCGCTTGAAGCCGCGCACGAAGTCCCCGGCGGTCACCGGGCGCGGCGGCGTGGTGTCCCACCGGACCCCGTCGCGCAGGCGGATCGTGCACGTGCGGCCGTCCTCGCTGAGCCCGCCGTTGTCCACCGTGGGCAGTTCGGCGGCCACGTCGGGCACCGGCACGAGCGCGGCGGCGTCCTCGGTGGTCGGGTAGCTGAACAGCTGCCGGGCGAAGAGCCGGATGACCTGGTGGGAGAAGGCGTAGTAGGCGGCGGCGGGGTCCAGGTGGTCGAGGCCACCGGGCCCGTAGTAGCGCAGCGTGCCGCCGTGGCGAGGCTGCTGGTCGTGGTCCGGCACGGGTCTGCTGCCCCTTCCCCGGGTCAGGCCGGCACGCCGACCGCGACGGACATCACCGACGAGGTGCCGACGACCCGGTCCAGGCGCAGCCCGGCCGCGGTGAACAGCGGCTCCAGCTCGGCGGCGGTGCGTTCCTGGCCGGTGCGCGCGGCGAGCATCATGAAGTCCATCTCCTTGCTCTGGTGCGCCTCGTTGCCCTCGGGGACGACCGCGTCGATCACGAGCACCCGGCCGTGCGCGGGCATGACCCGGCGGCAGTTGGTCAGGATCCGGACGCTGTCCTCGTCGCCCCAGTTGTGCAGGATGCGCTTGAGCACGTGCACGTCGGCGTGGGGCACCTCGCTGAGGAAGTCGCCCTCGACCACCTTCCAGCGCCCCGCCACGTCCGGGGCGTCCAGCCGGTGCCGGGCGACCACATCCGCGCGGTCCAGCAGCACGCCCTGCAGGCCGGGGTGCTCGCGCAGGACGGTGAGCAGGAAGCCGCCCCGGCCGCCGCCGACGTCCGCCACGGTGCCGGTGGCGGGGAAGTCGCCGGCGCGGGCGAGGATGAGGTGTTCCGCCGCGCTGACCGTCTCCATGCCCTCGTAGTAGAGCGCCTCGACCTCGGCGTCGCCGTCGAAGTAGGCGTCCAGCGAGCTGCCGAAGATGTCGGCGAAGGCGGGGCGTTCCGGCCCCAGCGCGCTCGCCACCCGGTGGCTCATCGTCCAGAACATCGTGTCGGTGAACATGAGGATGCCGGCCCGCGCGGGCACCGGCGAGTCCGATCGCAGCGCCGCGCCCTTGTCGGTGAGCGCGAACCGGCCGTCGGACTCGCGGACCACGTCGCGGACCGCCAGCAGACGCAGCACCCGCCGGAGCGCGTCCGCGTCGGTGCCCGTCGCGGCGGCCAGCTCGGCGGGCGTACGGGGCCCGTCGACCAGGTGGTCGGCGACGCCGATGGTGGCGGCGGCCCGCAGGGCTGCCGCGTAGGTGTAGCCCATCGCCTCCTCGTAGAGGGCCAGCGCCGACTGCAACCTGTCCATGTCCCCTCCGGCCCGTGATGGCGGACTCTGCCGCTGCACTGTGTCGAATGCTATACCTGAGTCAAGTGCCTGTCAGGTGCAGTGGGGGCCAGGAGCGCAACTTGCGCGATAGTCCTGACCATGTCCACTTGAGAAAGTGATTGCAGTTCCCGGCCCGGAACGCCGCCGAGCTCCGGGCCCGCCGTCGGCTACGAAGGGATCACCGTGAGCCGTACCGTGGAGTCCCCTGGCCCGGCCACCGTGTCGGCGTCACCGGCGCAGAGTCCGCTGCGCACCGCGTCCTGGGCCCGCATCCGCGAGCTGTTCGCCCTGGACCCGACGACCGTGCACCTCAACACGGGGACGGTCGGCGCGATGCCGTACGAGGTGCTGGACACCGTGGACCGGGTGACCCGGCAGTGGACCGGCGGCCTGCTCGACGTCTACCGCCCGGCGATGTTCACCGAGTACCGGGACGCCATCGCCAGGACGTTCGGCGTGGACGGGGACGAGATCGTGATCTGCCACAACGCCACCGAGGGGGTCGCCCGGGTCATCCACGGCCTCGACCTGCGCGAGGGCGACGAGGTGGTGACGACCACGCACGAGTGCTACTCCGTGCTGTCCAACTTCAACCTGCTGCGCAACCGGTTCGGGGTGGTGCTCAGGACCGTCACCCCGCCGTCCGGCCACGAGGTGCGCGCGGAGGAGATCGTCGAGCTGGTCGAGGCCGCGATCACGCCCCGGACGAAGGTGCTCTCGTTCGCCGCGATCACCCTGTTCACCGGGACGATGTTCCCGATCCGGCAGCTGTGCGAGCTGGCCCACCGGCACGGGCTGACCACCGTCATCGACGGCGCGCTGATCCCCGGCATGCTCGACATCGACCTGCGCGCGACCGGGGCGGACTTCATCACCTGCTCCGGGTCGAAGTTCCAGTGCGGCCCGCTGGGCACCGGCCTGATCTACGTCCGCAACAAGGTCGTCCCCGAGCACAACCCGCTGCCGCTGCCCACGTTCTGGCCGCTCATCTCGACCTGGTACCCGATGATGGGCAGCCCACCGCCGCGGACCAGCACCGCCGTGGAGAGCTACAACATGGGCGACTTCCTGCAGAGCGCCGGCAGCGCCAACCTGGCGCGGGGCGCCGCCCTGGCCCGGGCCTTCGAGCTGTGGGACGACATTGGCCGCGACCGCATCGAGGCGTACATCATGGACCTCGCCGAGTACGCCCGCGGCCGGCTCATCGACGCCTTCGGCGCCGAGGCGATGTACTCCCCCGGCGCCGACCCGCGGCTGCGCTCGCCGCTGCTCGCGTTCAACCCGTTCCGGCGGCCCGAGGACGCCTGGAACATCAAGAAGTTCATCGGCTTCGTCAAGCGCCTGGAGACCGAGCACCGGATCTGGACCCGCTGGACGGAGTTCGACGTGCCCGGCTCACCGCACCAGCACTACGCGGCGCGCATCACCACCCACCTGTTCAACAACCGGGAAGAGATCGACCACACCGTACGGACGATGGTCCGCCTCGCCGAGGAGATGTCCTAAAGTGACGCAGGCGCGCAGTGCACCGACGACGAACGACACCCGGCGGTGGGGCACCCTGCGGCTGCTCGGGCCGGCCGCCGTCCACCAGGCGGACCCGGCGGCCGCCTGGTCGCCGGCCGAGCGCCAGTTGCTGCGGCTGTGCACCCGGCAGCTGATCAGCTACCGCCCGGAGCCCGACCCGGGCGACTGGCGTGCCCTCGCGCCGGTCGCCGACCTGGCCGCCGACGTCCCGTCGACCTACAACGCCGGCCTCGGCGCCAGCCACCGCAGCTACGTGGTGCACCTGCGCCCCGGGGTGCTCTGGGACACGCCGACCCCCCGCCCGGTAACCGCGCACGACGTCGTACGCGGCTTCAAGCGGCTGGCCAACCCGCTCACCCGGCACCCCGCGCTGGCGTACTTCCGGGGCACCCTGCGGGGCATGGACCGGTACTGCGACGAGTACGCCGCGGCGGTCGCCGGCCGTCCGCTCACCGCCGCGCTGCTCGCCGGCTTCCAGGACGCCCACGACATCCCCGGGGTCTTCGCCGTCGACGACGAGACGGTGGTCTTCGAGCTGGACCGCCCGGCGCTGGACTTCGTCGACATGCTGGCGCTGAGCGGTGCCTCCCCGGCGCCGGCGGAGTACGACGCCCACCTGCCGGGCAGCGTCGACCTGCACGAGCACCTGGTCGCCAACGGCCCGTACCGCGTCGCGTCGTGGCGCCCGGGGGGCACGATCCGGCTGGAGCCGAACCCGGCGTGGCGCGCGGAGACGGATCCGATCCGCCGGCAGCGGTTCGACGCCGTCGAGTTCCGCGTCGCCACGGGCGGGCCACGCGAACTGACCGACCGGCTCGCCGCCGACGACGCCGACCTGCCGTGGGGCGTGCCGAGCGGCCCGGTGCCCGGTCACCGGCTCGACCCCTGCCTGGTGTTCAACCTGCGCGACCCCGCCAACCCGGCCGTCGCCGACGTCGCGGTGCGCCGGGTCGTCGCCGGGGCGGTCGACCGGGCGGCGCTGGTGCGCATCGCCCGGGCCGCCGACCCGTGGTCCGAGGTCCGCGCCGCGCACACCGTCGTGCCCCCCGGCAACGACGGACACCGGCAGCCCGACCCGCTCGCCGACCCGACCCCCGACGCCGACGCGGACCCGCGCGAGCGGCTCGCCGCCGCGGGGCACCCGGACGGGCTCACCCTGACCGCGGTGCATCCCGACACGGCCGAGGACCTGGCGCTGGCCCGCTCGTGGGCGGCCGACCTCGGCGCCGCCGGCATCGACGTACGCCTGGTCGCGCTCGACGACGCCAACCACCGGGCCCTGCTCGCCGGCACGGGCGACGCGCCCGCCCTCCGGTGGGACCTGGCGGTGGCCGTGTTCACCGCGCCGTGGGCCTACGGCAACGCCCGGGTGTTCCTGCAACCGTTGGTCGGCGAGGGGCCCGGCAATCCCGGCGGCTACCGCGACGCCCGGGTCGACGGGCTGGTCGAGCGCGCGCTGGACGCCGCCGACCCGCGCGAGGCGGTCGCGCGGTGGCAGGAGGTGGAACGGCTGCTGCTCGCCGACGCCGCGGTCGTGCCCCTGCTGTTCCGGCGGGCCACGGACGCCGCGCCGCGTGGGCCCCGGGTGCGGCGCGCGACCGCCCTGCCGGCGCTCGCCGGCCTGCCCGACCTCGCCGACGTGCGGCTCGGGGTGGACCGGTGAACGGTGCCGCCGCCGACGCGGTGGTCGCCGACTACCTCGCGCTCGGGCTGCGGATGGGCCGGCTCGTCGAGGGCTACGTCGACTGCTGGTTCGGTGACCCGGCTCTCGCCGAGCGGGTCGCCGCGGAGCCGGCGCCGGTCCCGGCGGAGCTGGCCGGGCAGGCCCGCGACCTGCTGCGCCGCCTGGGCGACGCGGACCTCGACGCGGAGCGGCGGCGGTTCCTCGCCGCGCAACTGACCGCGGTGGATTGCGCGGCCCGGCGGGCGGCGGGCGAGCAGATCGGCTTCCTGGCCGAGGTGGAGACCTACTTCGACGTCGAGGTGGGGCTGGGCGACCCGGACCGGTACGCCGCCGCCCACGACGCCATCGACGCGCTGCTGCCGGGCACCGGCCCGCTGATGGACAAGGTCGAGGCGTTCTACGCCCGCAACGTGGTGCCGCCGGAGCGGCTGGGCCACGCCGTGCGGGCCGTCGCCGACGCGCTGCGCGCCCGCGCCCGGCCGCTGCTCGGCCTGCCCGACGCCGAGCGGGTCGACATCGAGGTGGTACGCGACCGGCCGTGGAACGCGTTCAACCGGTACCACGGCGGCTTCCGCTCCACGGTGACGCTGAACGAGACGGCGGGACGGACCATCGCCGTGCTGCCGCTGATGGCCACCCACGAGGCGTACCCGGGCCACCACACCGAGCACTGCCTCAAGGAGGCCGGCCTGGTGCTCGCCCGGGGCTGGGACGAGCACCGGATCGCCCTGGTCAACACCCCGCAGTGCCTGGTGGCGGAGGGCACGGCCGAACACGCGGCGGCGGCGCTGCTCGGGCCCGGCTGGGGACGGTGGACCACCGAGGTGCTGGCCGACGAGGGGGTGCCCGTCGAGGGCGAACTCGTCGAGCGGATGGTGGGGCTCGTCAACGAGCTGATGCCGGCCCGGCAGGACGCGGCGATCCTGCTGCACGACCGGGGGGCGTCGATCGACGACGCGGTGGAGCACCTGCACCGGTGGCTGCTGCTGCCGCGCGACCGGGCCGAGCAGATCGCCACCTTCCTGACCGACCCGCTGTGGCGGGCCTACTCGGTGACGTACATCGAGGGGGCCCGGCTGGTCGGCGGGTGGCTCGCGGCCCGGCCGGCCGGCGAGCCGCTCGTCGCGCGGTACCGCACCCTGCTGACCGAGCAGCTACGTCCCGCGCAGCTCCGCGACGGCACCGTCCCCGCGGGCCCGCGTCCGGTGCCCGCCGCCGGCTGAGCGCCCGCGCCACCGACCGCCGCCCCGCCCACCGGGCGGTGCCGTGCGCGGCCGGTCGATGCGCGGGCGGGGTTTCAGCGGGCGCGGGCCAGGTGTGCCTCCACCGCGTCGGCGGCCCGGACCGCGCCGCCGGCCCGGCGGACGTGGCCCCGCATGGCCTCGACCCGGGCGATCAGCGCGGGGTCGGCCGCGACGGCCCCGACGGCGGCGAGCAGCGTGTCGCCGTCGGCCTTCTCCCCGGGCAGCACCGCGCCGAGGCCGAGCTGGTCGACGCGCCGGGCCATCGGCCGCACGTCGAAGGACTGCGGCACGACCACCAGCGGGCGCCCCCAGTACAGCGCCTCCATGAGGGTGCCCATGCCGCCGTGCGTCACGCAGACCGTCGCCTGTTCGAGCACCTTGACGTGCGGGACCCAGCGGTGCGCCTCGACGTTGGGCGGCAGGTCGCCGAGAGCCGCGGGGTCGACCTGGCCGCCCAGCGTCATCACCACGTGCCACGGCTGGCCGTCGAACGCCCGCGCGCAGTCGCGGAAGAAGTCGGGCCGGTCGTTGAAGGTGGTGCCGAGCGACACCAGCACCACCGGCAGGTCGTCGGCCGGGCGGCTCCACTCGCCGAGGAACCGCCGGTCGTCGAAGCACGGCCCGACGAAGACAAAGCGGTCGTCGAAGGTGTCGCCGGCGATCTGGAACGCCTTCGGGACGAAGACCAGGTTGAGCTCCTCCACGTGGTTCCAGCACTCCACGACCGACCGGGAGAGGCCGTGCTCGGCCAGCAGGTCCCGCAGGGTGTCGCGGAACACCGGCAGGTCGAGCGGGTCGATCGTGCCGGCCAGGGTGACCATGTCCTGGGAGAACGAGTAGTGCTCGTTCGACGCGAACGCCGCGCTGAGCCGGACGGCGGGCCGCCGCCAGCGGGCGGCCAGCAACTGCCCGGCGATGAACGGGAAGTCGTCGTAGAGGACCAGGTCCGGCACGTCGCCGTCGAGCGCCGCGGCGGTGGCCCGGAGCACCGAGACGTTCTCGCGCAGGTACATCAGGTGGGGGCGGACGCCGAGGTCGTCCGAGCCGAACACCTCGGCGGCGTCCGCGTCGATGATCTCGGACTGGTAGGGCACGACCGTCGCGCCGGCGGCGCGGACCGGCCCGGCGAACCCGCCGGCGGTGACGTAGCTGACCCGGTGCCCGCGCCGGGCCAGCTCGGTGACCACGGTGAGGGTGGGCAGGATCAGGCCGTGGCTGGCGACGTTGACGATCAGGAGGTGGGCCATCGTCGACTCCGTCCGTGGTCGGGGTCCCGGGCGCGCCGGCGCGGGTCGGGTCAGGACATCCAGGCGTCCGGGGCGGCGCCGCCCCGGCCGAGCGGCGGGAACAGCTCGTCGAGCCGGGCGAGCTCGGCCGCGGACAGCGGCCGGTGCAGGGCCCGCAGGGCGCCGTCCAGGTGTTCGGGGGTACGCGGCCCGACGACCGCGGCGGTCACCGCCGGCCGGTGCAGCACCCAGGCCATGCCGACCTCCGCCGGGTCCCGGCCGGCCTCGGCGCAGAACTTCTCGTACGCGGTGAGGGTCGCGCGGTGGTGCTCGACCGCCTCGGCGGCCCGTCCCTGCGCGGACTTGACCGCGGTGCCGTCGGCCAGCTTCCGCAGCACGCCGCCGAGCAGCCCGCCGTGCAGCGGTGACCAGACGAGCACCCCGATGCCCTCGGCGGCGGCGGCCGGGAGCACCTCCAGCTCGACGTACCGGCTGACCAGGTTGTAGACGCACTGCTCGCTGGCCAGGCCGAGCAGCCGGTGCCGGCGCGCGGCCTCCTGGGCACTCACCAGGTCCCAGCCGGCGAAGTTCGAGGAGCCGACGTAGCGGACCTTGCCCTGCCGGACGAGCTGCTCCATGGCCTGCCAGATCTCGTCCCAGCCGACCTCCCGGTCGACGTGGTGCATCTGGTAGAGGTCGATGGTGTCGGTCTGGAGCCGGCGCAGCGACGCCTCGCAGGCCGCGACGACGTGTCGGGCCGACAGGCCCCGGGCGTTAGGGCCGTCCCCCATCGGGTTGCCGACCTTGGTCGCGAGGACCACCTCGTCCCGGCGGGCCGGGTCCTTGGCGAGCCAGCGCCCGATCATCTCCTCGGTCCAGCCCCGGTGCACCCGCCAGCCGTAGATGTCGGCGGTGTCGACCAGGTTGATTCCCTGCGCGACGGCGTGGTCGAGCAGCCGGTGGGCGTCGGCCTCGTCGACCCGGCCGCCGAAGTTGACGGTCCCGATCGCGACCCGGCTCACCCGCAGGCCGGTCCGCCCGAGCCGGACATGCAGCGACGACACCCCGGACCTCCCGTGCACCCGGTGCCGGACGCGGCGTCCGGCGACCCGTTGAAGATATACATTTCTCAACCCCTTCACCTCGCCGGTTGCAAGTTCCGCAATCAGGAAGAACGCCTGTCGGGCGATATCGACAGGGCTCCCTTGACGGCCCTCCGAGGGGACTTGAGAATCATGTGGCAACTAGCGAGAGGGGCGTCATGATCCCGCTGTCCAAGGTCGCCATGTCTCCGGACGTCGGCACCCGCGTCTCCGCCGTCCTGAGCAGTGGTCGGCTGGAGCACGGGCCGACCGTCGCCGAGTACGAGGCGGCCGTGGGCAGCCGCATCGGCAACCCCCGGGTGGTCTCGGTCAACTGCGGGACGGCCGGGCTCCACCTGGCCCTGAGCCTCGCCGCGCGGCCGGGGGCCGGCGAGCCGGAGCACGACGGCCCGGGCGAGGTGCTCACCACGCCGCTGACCTTCGAGGGCACGAACTGGCCCATCCTCGCCAACGGGCTGCGCATCCGGTGGGTGGACGTCGACCCGGCCACCCTCAACATGGACCTCGACGACCTGGCCGCGAAGATCTCACCCGCCACCCGGGCCATCGTGGTGGTCCACTGGGTCGGCTACCCGGTGGACCTCAACCGACTGCGCGCCGTCGTGGACCGGGCCACGGCGGGGTACGACCGCCGCCCGCTGGTCGTCGAGGACTGCGCGCAGGCGTGGGGCGCCACCTACCGGGGCGCGCCACTGGGCACGCACGGCAACGTCTGCGCGTACAGCACCGGGGCGATCAAGATCCTGACGACCGGCAGTGGCGGCTTCGTCGTGCTGCCCGACGACGACCTGTACGACCGGCTCCGGCTGCGCCGCTGGCTCGGCATCGAGCGGGCGTCGGACCGGATCACCGGCGACTACGACGTCGCCGAGTGGGGCTACCGGTTCATCCTCAACGAGATCGGCGGGGCGATCGGCCTGTCCAACCTGGAACGGGTCGACGAGCTGCTGCGCCGGCACCGGGAGAACGCCGCGTACTACGACAAGGAACTGGCCGGCATCGACGGCGTCGAGCAGACCGAGCGCGCCGACGACCGGGAGCCCGCCTTCTGGATGTACCCGCTGAAGGTCCGCGACCGTCCCGCCTTCATGCGCCGGCTGCGCGACGCCGGCATCGCCACCAGCGTCGTGTCACGCCGCAACGACGCGCACAGCTGCGTCGCGTCGGCCCGTACCACCCTGCCCGGGCTGGACCGGGTGGCGGACCGCGTGGTTCACATCCCGGTGGGCTGGTGGCTCTCCGAGGACGACCGGTCCCACGTCGTCGAAACGATCAAGTCCGGCTGGTGACCCCCGCCGCAACCCCGAACAGAAGGGCTCCGACATGCGCGTGCTGTTCGTCTCCTCCCCCGGGATCGGCCACCTCTTCCCGCTGATCCAGCTCGCCTGGGGCTTCCGCACGGCCGGCCACGACGTGCTGATCGCGGTCGCCGAGCACGCCGACCGGGCCGCCGCCGCCGGCCTGGAGGTGGTCGACGTGGCGCCCGACTTCAGCGCGGTCAAGGTCTTCGAGCAGGTGGCGAAGGACAACCCGCGCTTCGCCGAGACCGTCGCCACGCGTCCCGCGGTCGACCTGGAGGAGTGGGGGGTGCAGATCGCGGCGGTGAACCGCCCGCTGGTCGACGGGACGATCGCCCTGACCGACGACTTCCGGCCCGACCTGGTGGTCTACGAGCAGGGCGCCACCGTCGGGCTGCTGGCCGCCGACCGCGCCGGGGTGCCGGCCGTGCAGCGCAACCAGAGCGCCTGGCGGACCCGGGGTATGCACCGCTCGATCGCCTCCTTCCTGACCGACCTCATGGACAAGCACCAGGTCAGCCTGCCGGAGCCGGTGGCGACGATCGAGTCGTTCCCGCCGAGCCTGCTGCTGGAGGCGGAGCCCGAGGGCTGGTTCATGCGCTGGGTGCCGTACGGCGGTGGCGCCGTCCTCGGCGACCGGCTGCCGCCGGTGCCCGCCCGACCCGAGGTGGCGATCACCATGGGCACCATCGAGCTCCAGGCGTTCGGCATCGGCGCCGTGGAGCCCATCATCGCCGCCGCCGGCGAGGTGGACGCCGACTTCGTGCTCGCCCTCGGCGACCTCGACATCAGCCCGCTGGGCACGCTGCCGCGCAACGTCCGGTCGGTCGGCTGGACGCCGCTGCACACCCTGCTGCGTACGTGCACCGCGGTGGTGCACCACGGCGGCGGCGGCACGGTGATGACCGCCATCGACGCCGGCATCCCGCAGTTGCTCGCCCCGGACCCGCGCGACCAGTTCCAGCACACCGCCCGGGAGGCCGTCAGCCGGCGCGGCATCGGCCTGGTCAGCACGTCGGACAAGGTCGACGCGGACCTGCTGCGCCGGCTGATCGGGGACGAGTCGCTGCGCACCGCGGCCCGGGAGGTACGCGAGGAGATGGTCGCGCTGCCCACGCCCGCGGAGACGGTGCGGCGCATCGTCGAGCGCATCTCGGGTTGAGCCGGTCGCGCCGCCCGCCGCCGCCACCGTCGGCGGCGGGCGGCGCGAGGGAGCCACTGGAAGGGACACCTCGTGCTGGTCGATGCCGTGACCGCGTTCGATCCCACCGACGCCGACGTCCGGCGTGACCCGTACCCGTCCTACCACTGGCTGCTGCGGCACGACCCGGTGCACCTCGGCGCCCACCGGGTCTGGTACGTCTCCCGCTTCGCCGACGTGCGCGGCGTGCTCGGCGACCAACGCTTCGCCCGGACCGGCATCCGCCGGTTCTGGACCGACCTCGTCGGGCCCGGGCTGCTCGCCGAGATCGTCGGCGACATCATCCTGTTCCAGGACGAGCCCGACCACGGCCGGCTGCGCGGGGTGGTCGGCCCGGCCTTCTCGCCGTCCGCGCTGCGCCGGCTGGAACCGGTCATCGCCGACACCGTCGACGAGCTGCTGCGGCCCGCCCTGGCCCGGGGCGCGATGGACGCGGTCGACGAGTTGGCGTACCCGCTGGCGCTGCGCGCGGTCCTCGGCCTGCTCGGCCTGCCCGCCGCCGACTGGGAGCCGGTCGGGCGGTGGTCGCGCGACGTGGGGCGGACCCTGGACCGGGGCGCCAGCGCCGAGGACATGCATCGCGGCCACGCGGCGATCGCCGAGTTCGCCGACTACGTGGGGCGGGCCCTCGCGAGGCGGCGGCGCGAGGGCGGCGAGGACCTGCTGGCGCTGATGCTCGACGCCCACGACCGCGGCCTGATGAGCCGCAACGAGATCGTCAGCACGGTGGTCACGTTCATCTTCACCGGCCACGAGACGGTGGCCAGCCAGGTGGGCAACGCCGTGCTGAGCCTGCTGGCGCACCCCGACCAGCTCGACCTGCTCCGGCGTCGGCCGGACCTGCTGGCCCAGGCCGTCGAGGAGTGCCTGCGGTACGACCCGTCGGTGCAGTCCAACACCCGGCAGCTCGACGTCGACGTGGAGCTGCACGGCCGGCGGTTGCGCCGCGACGACGTGGTGGTCGTCCTGGCCGGCGCGGCGAACCGGGACCCGCGGCGGTACGACCGGCCCGACGAGTTCGACATCCGGCGGGACCCGGTCCCGTCGCTGTCCTTCGGCGCGGGGATGCGCTACTGCCTCGGGTCCTACCTCGCCCGTACGCAGCTACGCGCCGCGGTGGCGGCGCTGGCCCGCCTGCCGGGCCTGCGGCTGGGCTGCGCCGCGGACGGGCTGACCTATCAGCCGCGCACCATGTTCCGGGGTTTGGCCAGCCTGCCGATCGCGTTCACGCCAGGCGGTTGAGCGCCGCGTCGTCCCTGTCCGAGCAGGAGGAATCGTCGACCATGAGCCATCCCGAACCCGAGTACGACGTGATCGTCGTGGGCGGCGGCCCGGCCGGATCGAGCACGGCCGGTCTGCTCGCCCAGGAGGGCCACCGGGTCCTGCTGCTGGAGCGCGAGAAGTTCCCCCGCTACCACATCGGCGAGTCCCTGATCAGCGGCGTCACCCTCACCCTGGACGCGCTCGGCGTGCGCGAGCGGATGGCGGAGCTGCGCTTCCAGATCAAACACGGCGGTAGCCTGCTGTGGGGGGCCGACCAGACCGCCCCGTGGTCGTTCCGGTTCCGGGAGATCCGCGACGCCCGGTTCGACTACTCGTGGCAGGTCCGGCGCGCCGAGTTCGACGCGATGCTGCTGGACCGGGCGCGGGAACTGGGCGTGGTGGTGGTCGAGGGAGCCACCGTCCGGGGGCCGCTGACCGACGGCGACCGGATCGCGGGCGTCAGCTACCAGTTCCGGGGCGAGGCCGACCCGGTCGACGCCCGCGCCGCGATCGTCGTCGACGCGTCAGGGCAGCAGCGCTGGCTCGGCCGGCACTTCGGGCTGGTCTCCTGGCACGACGACCTGCGCAACATGGCGACGTGGAGCTACTACGCCGGGGCGCTGCGCTACCCCGGCGACCACGAGGGCGACCTGCTCGTCGAGAGCCGTTCCCACGGCTGGCTCTGGTACGCGCCGCTGAGCCGCACCCTAACCGGGATCGGGTATGTCACCCCGTCGGACCGGTTCGTCGAGTCCGGCCTGCCCCCGGAGCAGTTGCTGGAGAAACAGATCGCGGAGTCGAACGAGGTCTCCTGGCTCACCGCCGGCGCGCGGCGGGTCGACGCCTACCGCACCGCGCGGGACTGGTCGTACGCGTGCACCCAGTTCTCCGGGCCGGGCTGGGTGCTGGTCGGTGACGCGGCCGCCTTCATCGACCCCCTGCTGTCCTCCGGCGTGACGCTGGCGATGCGCGGCGCGCTCAGCCTGTCCCGGGCGGTGCACGAGGCGCTGGCCGCGCCGGAGAAGGAGCGTCACCTCATGCAGGTGTACGAGGACCGCTACCGGGACTTCCTCGCCGCCCTGATCGACCTGATCCGGTTCTTCTACGACGGCGCGCACGGCCGCGACGAGCTGCACCTGCGCGCCCAGACCATCGTGGACCCGGACCGGCTGATGCCGCCGAAGATCTCGTTCGTCTCCCTGCTGTCGGGGCTGGCGCGGGGCGACGAGACGCTCGACATCGCCCCTCGGACGGCCATTGACCGTCCGTCGGGCGCTATATAATCTTAAAGCGAAGTGCCTCGATCACATCCAACGCCGAGGAGAGAAGCCGATGCGCACCGCCGGAACGTACATCCGTGGGATCGGGGCCTACCTTCCTGAGACCGTCACCGTCGAGGACGCCGTCGCCCAGGGCCTGTACCCGCAGGAGGACATCGAGACTCACGGGCTGGGCGGCGCCGCGATTGCCGGCGAGCTGCCCGCGCCGGACATGGCGCTGCGCGCCGCCCAGGACGCCCTCAAGGAGAGCGAGCTGGGCCGCGGCGACATCGACCTGCTGCTCTACGCGGCCACCTGGCACCAGGGCCCCGAGGGCTGGCTGCCGCACGCCTACCTCCAGCACTACCTCCTCGGCGGGGTGCCCCGGGCGACCGAGATCCGGCAGGGCTGCAACGGCATGTTCACCATGCTCGAGATCGCGGCCAGCTACCTCAAGGCCGCGCCGGAACGCAAGGCCGCGATGCTCGTCGCCGCCGACAACTACGGCACCCCGCTGCTGGACCGCTGGCGCACCAACCTCGGCTTCATCCTCGGCGACGCCGCATCGGCGGTGGTGCTGAGCACCGAGAGCGGCTTCGCCGAGCTGCTGTCGGTCTGCTCCATCACCGTGCCGGAGGCCGAGGAGGTGCACCGCGGCGGCGAGCCGATGTTCCCGCCCGGCATGACCGTCGGCCGGGAGCTCGACTTCGGCGCCCGGCTCTTCTACCACATCACCGAGCAGACCCCCGTGCTCGCCGTGCTCGGCGAGGCGCAGGAGACGATGACCACCGTCGCCGAGCAGGCGCTCGCCGAGGCCGGCATCGGCACGACCGACCTGGCCAAGGTCTCCTTCATGAACTACTCCCGGGAGGTGGTCGAGCAGCGCTGCATGGCGCCCCTGGGGCTGGGGATGGAGAAGTCCACCTTCGACTTCGGGCGCATGATCGGGCACTGCGGGGCCAGCGACCACCTGCTCGCCCTGCACCACTCGCTGCGGGCCGGCGAGGTCACCGCCGGCGACCACGTGCTCTGGCTCGCGATGGGCCCCGGCGTGGAGTTCACCGCCGCCGTCCTGCGCGTGCTGGACAACCCCTACGTCGACCGCTGACCGCCCCCGCCCGCGCCGCGACCCGACCAACGGAGGTACGACGATGACCCGGGACGATCCCGCCGACAACCCGTACCAGGTGGCCGTCATCGGCATCGGTTGCCGGCTGCCCGGCGACGTCGACACCCCGGACGCCCTCTGGGAGCTGCTGCTCAAGGGCGGCCAGACCGCCGGTGAGATCCCCGCGCAGCGCTGGCGCTCCTACCGGGAGCGCGGCCCCGAGTACGAGGCGGTGCTGCGCGACACCGTCACCGCCGGCAGCTACCTGCGCGACGTCGCGGGCTTCGACGCGGAGTTCTTCGGCCTCTCGCCCCGGGAGGCGGCCGAGATGGACCCGCAGCAGCGGATCCTGCTCGAGGTCGGCTGGGAGGCCCTGGAGCACGCCGGCCTGCCGCCCACCGGGCTGGCCGGCACCGATACGGGCGTCTTCGTCGGGGTCAGCACCACCGACTACGGCGACCGGCTGCTGGAGGACCTGCCGACGGTCGAGGCGTACACCGGTATCGGCGCGGCCACCTGCGCCCTGGCCAACCGCATCTCCTACGCGCTGGACCTGCGCGGGCCGAGCGTCGCCGTCGACACGGCCTGCTCGGCGTCGCTGGTCGCGGTGCACCTGGCCTGCCAGAGCCTGCTGCTGCGGGAGAGCACGGTGGCCCTGGCCGGCGGCGTGAACCTGGTGCTCACCCCCGGGCAGAACGCCTCCCTCCAGGCCGCCGGCACCCTCGCCCCCGACGGCGTGAGCAAGTCGTTCGACCGCGACGCCGACGGGTACGGCCGCGGCGAGGGGTGCGGCGTGCTGGTGCTCAAGCGGCTCGACGACGCCGAACGCGACGGCGACCGGATCCTCGCGGTGATCCGTGGCAGCGCGGTCAACCAGGACGGCCACACCGACGGCATCATGGCCCCGTCCGGCCCCGCGCAGCAGCACGTCGTCCGCCGCGCCTGCGACCGGGCGGGCGTCGCCCCGGCGAGCGTGGACTACGTGGAGGCGCACGGCACCGGCACCCAGCTCGGCGACCCCGTCGAGGCGACCGCGCTGGCCGCCGTCTACGCCGCCGGCCGCCCCGAGGACCGGCCCTGCCTCATCGGCTCGATCAAGTCCAACGTCGGGCACCTGGAGGGGGCCGCCGGGGTCGCCGGGCTGATGAAGGCCATCCTCGCGCTGCACCACGGCCAGATCCCGGGCACCCCGCTGCGCGGCGAGCCGATCGACGCCGTCGCCGACGGCACCGGGCTGCGCCTGGCGACCGGCACGCTGCCCTGGCCCGAGCGGGACGGTCCACGCCGCGCCGCGGTCTCCGGTTTCGGCTACGGCGGCACCATCGCCCACCTCGTCCTGGAGGAGGCGCCGCCCGTGCCCGCCGGGGCCGACGCGCCGGCCACCGACGACGCGGCCCGGCCACTGTTCCCGCTGTCGGCCCGGTCGGACGCCGCACTGCGTCAGCAGGCCGCCCGGCTCGCCGACCGGCTCCACGGCGACGACCGTCCGGACCTGGCCGACGTCGGCCACACGCTGGCGCGCCGCCGGGCCCACCTGACCCACCGGGCGGTGGTCACCGGGCAGGACCGCGACGAGGTGGTCGCCGCCCTGCGCCGGCTCGCCGCCGGGCAGCCGGACCCCGACACGGTGTCGGGGGTGGCGCCGGCCGGGCGGCCCGCCCACCCCGTCTGGGTCTTCTCGGGGCACGGTTCGCACTGGGCCGGCATGGGCCGTGACCTGCTCGTCCACGAGCCGGCGTTCGCCGCGGCCATCGACGAGATCGAACCCGTCGTCGCCGAGGAGGCCGGCTTCTCGCTGCGGCAGGCGCTCGCCGCTCCCGAACTGGCCGGGGTGGACCGGATCCAGACGCTGACCTTCGCCATGCACCTCGGCCTGGCGGCGGTCTGGCGGGCGTACGGGGTCCGCCCGGCGGCCGTCATCGGGCACTCCGTCGGCGAGGTCGCCGCCGCCGTGACCGCGGGCATCCTGCCCCCGACCGACGGGGCCCGGCTGATCTGCCGCCGGTCGGCCCTGCTGCGGCGGGCCGCCGGCCGGGGCGCGATGGCCATGGTCACCCTGCCGTTCGCCGACGTCGCCGAGCGGCTCGCCGGCCGCGCCGACCTGGTCGCGGCGATCGCCTCCGCCCCCGCGTCCACCGTGGTCTCCGGCGACATCGCCGCCGTGGACGCCGTGATCGAGCAGTGGCCGGCGGAGCGGATCGCCGTCCGCCGCGTCCAGTCCGACGTGGCCTTCCACAGCCCGCACATGGACGACCTCGCCGACGAGCTGCGGGCCGCGGCGGCCGACCTGCGCACCGCGGCGGGAACCGTGCCGATGTACTCGACGGTGCTCGACGACCCGCGCGCCGCGGCCGCCTGCGACGGGGCGTACTGGGCGGCGAACCTGCGCCGGCCGGTCCGCCTGGTCGACGCGGTCGACGCGGCCCTGGCCGACGGACACCGCACCTTCGTCGAGATCTCCGCCCACCCGGTGGTCGCCCACTCGCTGCGCGAGACCCTCGACCACGCCGGCATCGAGGACGGGTACGTCGGCACGACGCTGCGCCGCCACGTCCCCGGGCACCGCACCGCCCTCGCCGCCGTCGCCGAGGCGCACTGCCACGGCGTCGAGGTCGACTGGGCGCGGCTGCGGCCCGACGGCGGGCTCACCGACCTGCCCCGGTACGCCTGGCGGCACCAGGAGCTGTGGCGCGAGCCCACTCCCCCGGTGGCCGCCGGCGGGCACGACATCGGCTCGCACACCCTGCTCGGCACGGCGACCACCGTCGCCGGCACCGAGCTGCGGCTGTGGCACACGGTGCTCAGCGACGCGAGCCGTCCGTACCCGGGCAGCCACACCGTGCAGGGCGCGGAACTCGTGCCGGCCGCGGTGCTCGCCGCCACCTTCCTCGCCGCCGGCGCCCGCGACGGCGCGGCGGTGACCCTGCACGACCTGTCGATGCGGGTGCCGCTGGCCACGGCCGGACGCCAGGAGGTCCAGGTGGTGGACGACGGCGGAACGCTGCTGCTCGCCTCCCGCCCGGCCGGCGCGGACGCCGCGCCGTGGCTGACCCACGCCACCGCGCGCGTCACGCCGGACGACACCGCGGCGCCGCCGGCGCCGGCCGCCGGCACCCGGGGCCCCGGCGGCGTGGTCGCCGACCCGGGGCTCGTGCGGGACCGGCTGGCCCGGGTGGGCGTTCCCGAGACGGCATTCCCCTGGACGGTCGACCGCCTCACCACCGGCAACGGCGGGCTGCGGGCCCGGGTCCGCTTCCCCGAGCCGGCCGAGGACTGGGCGGCCGTCATCGACGCCGCGGTGTCCATCGCACCGGCCGCGTTCCCCGGCGAGCCCCGGCTGCGCCTGGTCGACGCGATCGAGCGGATCTGGACGAACGGCACGGCGCCGGCAGTCGCCATCGTCGACGTCGTCCCGGACGACGCGCGAGAGGACACCGTCGACGTCACGGTCTCCGCGTCGGACGGCACGGTGGCCGCCCGGCTCAGCGGCCTGCACTACCCGGTGGTCCCCGACGCCCCGGCCGCCGACACCGACGGAACCGGACCGGACCGGCAGTCCCTGGCCGACCTCGACCCGGACGAGCTGCGCGAGCGCCTGATCGAGGAGGTGCGCGCGGCGGTCGCCGCCGAGATGAAGCTGGCCGTCGAGGCGCTCGACCCGCGCCTGCCACTGGTGCAGCAGGGCATGGACTCGGTCATGACGGTCATCGTGCGCCGGCGGCTGGAGAAGACCTACCGCCGCGTGCTGCCGGCCTCGCTGTTCTGGCAGCAGCCCACCGTCACGGCGATCGCGGTGCACCTGGCCGAGCTGATCGCCGCGCCGTCGCCGGACGGGGCCGTCGCCGACGCCGTGGCCCGCTGACCCACCCGGCCGCGCCGAACCGGAGGAGCCCATGGAACTCACCACGACCGACGCCCGGCCCGGGCTGCGGCACCGGATGCAACAGCTGATCTACGGGTTCTTCACGGCGCAGACGCTGCACGTGGCGGTCCGGCTGCGGATACCGGACCTGCTCGCCGACGGCGCGCGGGACGTCGTCGACCTCGCGGCGGCCACCGGCGCGGACGCCCCATCGCTGCGCCGGCTGCTGCGGGCGCTGGTCTTCCTGGAGGTGCTCGACGAGCCCGCGCCGGGCACCTTCGCCCTGACCGAGCAGGGCGAGGTGCTGCGGGCGGACGTGACCGGGTCGATGCGGGAGCTGGTGCTGCTGCTGTCCGGGCCGGAGAGCTGGGCCGCGTGGGGACACCTCGAGCACAGCGTACGCACCGGTGAGGTGGCGTGGGACCACGTGCACGGCCAGAGCTGCTTCGACCACCTGATGGCGGACCCGCAGCGGCAGGCGGCGTTCAACGCGGCCATGGCCGAGGGCTCACGGGCCTTCGTACCCACGCTGCTGTCGGCGTACGACTTCGGCGACCTGCGCACGGTGGTGGACGTGGGCGGCGGCAGCGGCGCCCTGCTCGCCGGGGTGCTCGCGGCGCACCCGCACCTGCGCGGCACGGTCTTCGACACCCCCGACGGCGTGGCCGACGCGGCGCGCACCATCGCCGAGCAGGGCGTGGCCGACCGGTGCCGGGTGGAGGCCGGTGACTTCTTCGTCTCGGTGCCGCCGGGCGCGGACGCCTACGTGCTCAAGAGCGTGCTGCACGACTGGGACGACGAGCAGTGCGTCGAGGTGCTGCGGACCGTCCGCCGGGCGGTACGGCCCGACAGCCGGGTGGTGCTCATCGAGTCGCTGATGCCGACGACCGTCACGACGGCGCCGAGCGTCGCGCAGGTGGTCATGAACGACCTGAACATGATGGTCTGTCACGGCGGCCGCGAGCGCACCATCGCGGAGTTCCGCGAGCTGCTGCGGGCGGCCGGCTTCCGGCTGGAGTCCGTCACGCCCTGCCCGGCGCCGAGCGTCATCGGCATCCTGGAGGCGGCGCCGACCCCCGCCGGCGGGCCGGGCGGGAGCTGAGGCGATGGCGCGCATCGGCGACGGCCTGGCCGACCTGGACGGCGTCCGGCGGCCGACCGACCCCCGCCTCGGCCCCGACGCCGCCCGGCCCGCGCCGGAGGCGACCCCCGAGGACATGGTCCGGATCCCCGGCGGGACCTTCCTCCAGGGCTCGCCCGAGCGGACGCTGGACTGGCTGGAGAGCGAGGGCCAGGCGTTCCCCCGGGACTGGTTCACCGACGAGACACCGCAGGTGCCGGTCACCCTGCCCGACTACCTCATCGACCGGCACCAGGTGACCGTCGCCCAGTTCGCCGCCTTCGTCTCCCGCACCGGCTACGTCACGTCCGCCGAACGGGCCGGCGGCAGCATGGTCTACGGCGATCAGTACTGGGAGATCCGCGAGGGCGCCTGCTGGCACCGACCGGCCGGGTACGGCAGCGGCGTCCGCAACCGCGACGACCACCCCGTGGTGCACATCTCCTTCGCCGACGCCGAGGCGTACGCGCGCTGGGTGGGCCGGCGGTTGCCCACCGAGCCGGAGTGGGAGCGGGCCGCCACCGGCCCGTCGTACCGGCTCTGGCCCTGGGGCGACACCTGGGACAGCCGGAACGCCAACACCGCCGAGCACACGGCCGGGGCGCTCGGCGACCTGGACGCCTGGCGGACCTGGTGGGGGGCCATCCACGCCGCGCAGGGGCCGATGCCGCAGACCACGCCGGTCGGCGCGTTCTCCCCACGCGGCGACAGTGTCGACGGGTGCGCCGACATGACCGGCAACGTCTACGAGTGGACGTCCACGGTGGCGCACCTCTACTCGCCCACCACCCGGTGCGACCCGACGATCCACCTGGTGATGGGGCGTTTCAGGGTGGTCCGGGGCGGCTCCTGGATGAACTTCCGCTACCAGGTGCGGTGCGCGGAACGGTTGTACGGGGACCCGACCGGATGGTCCAACTTCGCTCTCGGCTTCCGTTGTGCGCGTGACGTCACGGCGGTCCCCGACGTCGACGACAACGGGAGGTAGCGATGGTCACGGTGTTGCTGTCGGCCGGCTGGGCCCACCGGGGGCAGAAGAGTTTCGAGTGCCGCGAGGGCACCGTGCGGGACGTCATCAGGGAGTTCGTCGAGACGTACCCCGTCTACCGCCGCCGGCTGCTCGACGACACGGGCGAGCCGCTGACCTACTACAACGTCTACCTCGACGGGGACCTCGTCGAGAAGGCGGACCGGTCCCGGGTGACCGCCCGGTCCGACAGCACGGTCGCCATCGTCCCGCCGCTGGCCGGGGGCTGACCCACCGGTCGGACGCCCGGTCCCGACCCGGCGTCCGGCCACCGGCGTCCCGCCGAGCGCGTCCCCGTCAGGGAGGAAGCATGCTCCTGCCGCACACCGACGCCCGACCCGGCCCCCGGGCCGACCGTGACGACCTCGCTCGCCGGCTGGCCCGGTCGGCCCGGCACCGCCCCCGCCCGGCCGGCCGGCTGGCGGCCTGGCTCGCGCAGCGACAGCGGGCGAACCCGTTCGAGGTCACCGAGGTGCCGTTCGCCGACCTGACCGGCTGGCACTTCGCGCCCGACTCCGGCGACCTGGTGCACGAGAGCGGCCGGTTCTTCAGCGTCGAGGGCCTGCACGTGCGGACCGACCGCGGGCCGGTCGGCGAGTGGTGGCAGCCGATCATCCACCAGCCCGACCGGGCTATCCTCGGCATCCTGGCCCGGGAGATCGACGGGGTGCTGCACTTCCTCATGCAGGCCAAGATGGAGCCGGGCAACGTCAACGGCGTCCAGTTCTCCCCCACCGTGCAGTCCACCCCGAGCAACTACCAGCGCACGCACCGCGGCGCCCGGTCCCGCTACGTGGAGTACTTCCTGGAACCGGGGCGCGGCCGGGTCCTCGTGGACGTGCTCCAGTCGGAGCAGGGCTCCTGGTTCCGGGGCAAGCGCAACCGGAACATCATCGTCGAGGTCGCCGACGAGGTGGCACCGCACGAGGACTTCGTGTGGCTGACCCTCGGCCAGATCCACGACCTGCTGCACCGGCCGCACCTGATCAACATGGACGCCCGTACCGTGCTGTCCTGCCTGCCGGGACACGCCGTCGCCCGCGACGACGCCGCCGACGCCGGGACGATCGGCGCCGCGGTGGCGGAGTCCTCGCTGACCGACGGCGCGTGGCAGCCGCTGCTCGAGGTCCGCAACTGGCTGACCGCCAACAAGGCCGGTCCCACCCTGACGACCCGGCAGGTCCCGCTGCGCGAGGTGCGGGACTGGTACCGCACCGACGACGAGATCCGCCACCGCTCCGGCCGGTTCTTCCGCATCGTCGGCCGGCGGGTGCGGGCCAGCAACCGGGAGGTGGCGCAGTGGTGCCAGCCGTTGCTGGCGCCGTGCGGGACGGGTCTGGTGGCGTTCGTCGTCCGACGCATCGACGGCGTGCTGCACGCGCTCACCCACGCCGATCTGCGGCCCGGCTACCGGGACACCGTCGAGCTGGGGCCGACCGTGCAGTGCACCCCGGACAACTTCACCGGCCCGGCCTGGGACGGCCGCCCGGAGTACCTCGACCTGGTCCTCTCCGACGAGGTACGCGTGCACTACGACGTGCTGCAGTCGGAGGAGGGCGGGCGGTTCCACCACGCGGTGACCCGGCACATGGTGGTGGAGGTCGGCCCGGACTTCCCCACCGCGACGCCGCCGGACTACACCTGGCTGACCCTGGGCCAGCTGACCGCCGTGGCGGCCTTCAGCTACCAGGTCAACATCGAGGCGCGCAGCCTCCTGCTCTGCCTGCGGGCGCTGCGATGACCGGGCGCGACGACCGGCCCGACGGCGGCCGGCCGGTCCCACCCGGGCCGGCGGTCACGCCCGGACCGCCGGTCACGCCCGAGCCGGCGGCGCCCGAGCCGGCTGTGGCCGCCGGGCCGACCGGGAACGCGGCCGGGATCGATGCGTTTCCGCTGCCTCGCCGGTGCCCGTTCGGCCCGCCGGCCGAGTACGCCCGGCTGCGGGCCGAACAGCCGGTCGCCCGGCTGCCCATGCTCGGCGGCAACACGGCCTGGGTGGTGTCCCGGTACGCCGACGTCAAGCAGGTGCTCGGCGACCCGCGGATGAGCGCGGACCGGCGCCGGGCCGGTTTCCCGCGGTTCGCGCCGACCACGGAGAGCCAGCGGCAGGCCTCGTTCGAGAACTTCCGCCCCCCGCTGAACTGGATGGACCCGCCGGAGCACACCGCGGCCCGCCGCCAGATCGTCGACGAGTTCGCCGCGCGGCGGGTGCGCCAGCTGCGGCCGCTGGTCGAGCGGGTGGTGGACGAGCACCTCGACGCCATGACGGCCGGGCGGTCGAGCGCCGACCTGGTGCCGTCGTTCAGCTATCCGGTGCCGTCGCGGGTGATCTGCGAGATGCTCGGCGTGCCGTACGGTGAACACGCGTTCTTCGAACGCCGGTCCACCCGGATGCTGAGTCGCGGCGCGCCCGCGGACGAGCGGGCCCGGTGCGCCCGCGAGATCCGCGACCTCCTCGACGGCGTGGTGACCGACAAGGAGCGGCACCCCGGTGACGACGTGCTCAGCCGGCTGCTCGCCGCGCAGCGCGCGGCCGGCGAGCCGGACCACGAGGCCGTGGTGAGCATGGCCTTCGTGCTGCTCGTCGCCGGGCACGTCACGACGTCGAACATGATCTCACTGAGCGTGCTGGCCCTGTTGACCCATCCGGAGCGGCTCGCCCGCCTGCGCGCCGAGCCGGGCCGGTTCCCCGCCGCCGTCGAGGAGTTGCTGCGGTACTTCACCGTCGTCGAGGCGGCGACCGCGCGCACCGCCACCGCCGACGTGACGATCGGTGGGGTGACCATCCGGGCCGGGGACGGGGTCGTGGCGCTGGGCCAGGCCGCGAACCGGGACCCGGCGGCGTTCGACCGCCCGGACGAGTTCGACCCGGACCGCGACGCCCGCCACCACCTTGCCTTCGGCTACGGACGCCACATCTGCCCCGGCCAGCACCTGGCCCGGCTGGAACTGGACGTCGCGCTGCGCCGGCTGGTCCGGCGGCTGCCCGGGCTGCGGCTGACCGTGGACGTGGACGACCTGCCGCTCAAGGAGGACGGCAACATCTTCGGCCTGTACGCGCTGCCGGTCGCCTGGTGAGTCGACGCACCCACGGCCCGGGGTGGGACCGCGCCCGGGGTCAGCGTCGCTGGGCGATCACCGTCGTCCACGCCTGGCTGATCCGCTCGGCCGACTCGGACGCGGCCGCCATGTCCTCGGGACCCGCCGTGGCGATCCAGTCGACCGCGCGGCCCTCGGGCAGCGTGCCGGCGAGGTAGTCGTCCAGCGCGACCAGGCTCATCTCCCAGCCGGCGCCGATGCCCCACGCCCCCGGCGCCGCGTTGGGGATGATCTCGGCCGGCACCGGCGCGTGCTCCAGCTCCAGGACGGTGGCGTCCCCCGCCGGCGTGAGCCGCAGCTCGACCTCGCTGCTGCCGTCACTCGACTCCCAGGTCAGGCCGATCGTGTTCGGCCGCTCGCACCGCAGGATCTCGCCGCTGGCGTTGCCCTCCAGTTGGAAGCGCCCGCCGACCCGCAGGTCACCGGAGATCGGCAGGAACCAGCGCACCAGGCGCTCGGGATCGGTGATGGCGTCCCACAGCTCCTCCGGTGAGGCGTCGTAGCTGCGCCGGACCACCAGGGCGTTCATGCCGCTGGGGTGATCGCGCAACTCGCGCTCGGTGTCCCTGACGACGTCGGACGTCTTGTTCATGCCACATGGCCTTCCTGCTGGTGCGTGGTGCCAACGGAGCCGGTCCGGCCCGCACGTCGAGGACTTTAGCAGCCATGACTTACCTAACGTCCGATTTGTGCCCGCCGCGCGTCCGCACCACACGAGCGGGTGACTTGACATCCTCCCCCGCCTAAAAGCGGGGGATTCCCACCCTCACGAGTTGGGGTTCCTGGTTCACCGCAGACCGCACGAAAGGAGGTTCCCCCTCGTGTCTGACGTCCGCTCCGCAGGCGTTTTGTGTCTCGACCAGCCCGGCCGCGACAGCGATGTTCTTGGCGGCGTTGACGTCCCGGTCATGCCGGGTGCCGCAACCCGGACACGACCAATGCCGTGTGCCGAGGGAAAGCTGGGCGAGCAGGTGCCCGCACGCCGAACACGTCTTCGACGACGGAAACCAGCGATCCACCACGGCGAGGGTACGGCCGTCGCGGTGCGCCTTGTAGGCGAGCAGGGTACGGAACTCGGCCCAGCCGGTACGCGAGATCGCTTTGGCCAGGCAGCGGTTGCGGACCATGTTCGCCACCGCCAGATCCTCCACCGCGATGGCCGCGAACCGGCGCACCAGGGCGGTGGACTGCTGGTGGAGGAAGTCCCGGCGCGCGTCACGTACCCGCGAATGCGCCCGCGCGACTTTCCGCTTGGCCTTTGCGCGGTTGGCCGAGCCCCTCTGCCGGCGGGCCAGCATCCGCTGGTAGCGCTTCAACCGACGCTCCCGACGCTCCATGTGCCTCGGGTGGGGGATGCGCTCGCCGGTGGACAACACCGCGAAGTCGGTCAGACCGAGGTCCACGCCCACCACCTCGCCGGGGGGTTCGGGTGCGGCGGGTGCCTCAATGTCGACGGCGAAGGTCACGAACCAACGGCCGTCCGCCTCACGCGACACCGTCACCATCGTCGGACCCAACCCCGCCACGTCCAGGTCCGGCCAGGACCACACGAACCGCAGCACACCCGGCGTCTTCCCCAACGACAGGTTCCCGCCACGCAATCGGAACGCCGACCTGGTGAAACTGGCGGACTGGCGGCCGTGCCGCGACTTGTACCGCGGATACCGGGCCCGCTTGGCGAAAAACGCCATCATGGCGGTGTGCTGGTGCCGCAGGGTCTGCTGCAACGGCACCGACGACACCTCACCCAGAAACGCCAGATCGGGCTGCTTCTTCATCTCCGTCAACGCCCGATCCGTCTCCGCGTAGGAAGTGGATCTCCGCTCGGTGTGCCAACGAGCATGACGGGCAGCGAGAGTGCGATTCCAGACCACGCGCACACACCCGAACGTGCGGTTCAACACCGCCGCCTGCTCCGGCGTCGGGTAAGCCCGACACCTGTACGCCGTCCGGCACAGGGACCAGTCATACCAGAAGGGACAGTCATGGCTGACACTGCGTCCGCCATTCCTCCCCGCCCTGAAGGACGGGGCATCCTGGCGGTGATCCGGTGAAGGCGGCGCGACGGGGCGGTGATCGACGATGCGCTGCCCCCGAACGGCGAGCGACCGCCAGGGCCGGCCCGGGCGGCGGCCCGGGCGGCGGGGGCCTCGGGAAGGACGACGCCACGCGAACCGGACGCGCGGTGGGCGGGCGCGGCCGGGCGGGCCCTGGAAGTGGTCCGAGACGGGTGCCACCGGGCGGGACCCGGAGAGTTGACCGGCGCGGGCAGGCCACCCGGGCGGGCGGGCCGCGACGGGGTCGCGGGATCAGGCGATGTCGCGGTCGACGCGGGAGCGGCGCCGGGCGAGCAGCACGAGCACGGCGAGGAGCGCGAGACCGTCGACGGCGAGCAGGGCGGCGCCGACCGGGTCGATCCCGTGGGCGTGGGCCGGCGCCGGGGGCTCCGGCTGCGGGGCAGCCGCCCCGCCCGCCGCGCCCACCGTGAACCGGGCGATGCCGGAGGCGTCCCGACCGTCGCCGGTGACCACGTGGTACGCGACGGCGATCTCACCGGACCCGGTGACCCGCACCGCCTGGGTCAGGCCGTCGCGGCCGACGGCCGTCAGCGCCCCCTGGTTGAGCAGGGACCGGTCCGCGTCGTAGACGGAGATGTGGGATCCGGCGAGGTCCGGCCGGCCGTCGACCCGGATCCGTACCGCGGTCGGCGCGCCCGACAGGACGGCGCCGTCGGCCGGCTCGACCGAGACCACCTCGACCTTCGACGCGGCGGTGGACGGCGAGTCGATCCGGCCGGCGAGGGCGAGGACGGCCACCAGCGCCGCCACGGTGAGGGCGGCGCCGGCGTAGATCCGTCTCGTGCTCGACATGACGGCGGGGTCAGTCGGTGGCGGCCACGGGCTGGCGCCACGTCGGCGCACCGGCCCGGTGCACGCAGGAGCACGTCGCGGCGGCCCGCTCCGCGGCGTTCGGACGCAGGTGCAGGTACATGGCGATCAGCATCGGGAGGAAGACCACCGAGTTGTAGAACAGATGCAGCTCCACCCGAGGCACGATCAGCTGGAGCAGGCTGGTCGGCTCGGCCGCGCCCGGCAGCCGGAAGGTGCTGTGGGCCTGCACGAGCAGCAGCGCGTGCTCGATGTGGTGCCAGAACTGCAGGGCCAGGGCCACCATCCACCAGGCCCGGGAGCGGCCGGTGAACCCGGACCGCAGCATGAACAGGCCGATCAGCATCACGATGGCGTAGCCGTAGTGCATCCACTCGGAACTGACCAGCCAGGGGAACGGCATCCCCAGCACGCCGCGCGCCTCCGGCCGCGGCCAACCGAGCACCCAGATCTGGTACGCCTGCACCAGGTGCTCCGCCCAGTGCGCGACGACCACCGCCATGTACAGGGTGAGCGCCGTGCGGTGGAACCTGCCGTTGAGTGACGCCATCAGGCCGGGTGACGCGTTGCTCGTAGCGGTTGCCATGGATCCTCCAGACTCCACACCGGAAGGTGTCCCCTCAACGCTAGAGGCGTGACGACCGCAGCGTGACTCTGAGCTTGCGCTGAGTACGCCGGCAGAGGTGAGGGCGTCGTGGAATCGGGCCGGGACCCGGCGGGGCGGACCGTGAGCGCAGCCGCGCGGTCACCGCGGCGAGCCGGCGTTCCTGCTCCGACGCCAGGTAGAAGTGGCTACCGGGAAAGGTCTCCAGCGTGAAGCCACCGGTGGTCAGCTCGGCCCAGGCGTTCACCGTCGCGGTGGCGCAGGTCGGGTCGTCGGTGCCCAGGTAGCCGGTGATCGGAAGGCTCAGGAGGAGTGGACGGTACGGGCGGTCAGCTGACCGTCGCCGCCCACGCCTTCTTGGCGTTCTTCCAGGTCGGAGAGTTGACCTCGTCCCAGGCGCGGTGGCGCAGCTCCTCCAGGACCTCCGCCGGCACCAGGGTGCCCGTCATGTTGGCCCGGTAGATGTTCATCGTGTCCGGGTCGAAGTCGGGGCTGATGTGGCCGCCCGCGATCGCCATGTCGAACAACGGCGCGCCGGGCAGCGGTACGACGAGGAAGAAGTTCGCGGCGTCCAGCCCGTAGGAGACGTGCTCCTTGGCGAGCTGGATGGTCGTCTCGATCTCCTCCAGCGTCTCGTCCGGGTAGCCCATCATGTAGTTGCCGTAGATCTGGAAGCCGTACTCCTTCATGGCGACGATCAGCCCGGGCAGGTCGGCCTTCTCGATGTTGAGCTTGTTGCTCGCGTACTTGCGGATGATCCGCAGGTTGCCCGACTCGAAGGGCATGTTGATCTGCGTGAAGCCCGCGTCGGCCATCGCCTCCAGGACCTCGTGGTCGGGCTTCCAGCGCTTGAGCAGGTGGATGAGGTTGATGCCGTTGAGGTCGCAGATCGTCACGCCCGCGCCCTGGATCTTCTTGAGCAGCCGGAGACCGCGCCGCTTGTCGCCCAGGAGCGAGTCGTCCTCGATGAACACGTTGTCGACGCCCAGGTTCTTCAGCGTCTCGATCTCCGCCAGCACCCGGTCGTCCGACTTGACGCGGAACTTGCCGATCGGGCCGCTGGGACTCCCCTCCTGCTCACCGGCGATGTGACAGTACGCGCAGTGGAACGGGCAGCCGAGCGAGGTCATCATGGTCGCGTACCGCAGCTCGGCGCCGGGCTCGAAGAGGCCGGAGTGCGGCCGGGCGATGGTCCAGTACCGCTCGTTGGGCAGCAGGTCCCAGGCCGGCATGGGCAGGGTGTCCAGGTCCCACACGACGTCCTGCGCCCGCGCGGGGTTCATCCGGATCCGCCCGTCGTCGAGGAAGGCGACGCCGTGGATGTCGGCGAAGCTCGGGTGCGCCGACCGTCGTACGGCCTCGACGATGTCGATGATCGTGTGCTCGGCCTCGGACAGGCAGACCACGTCGAAGCCCGCCCCGAAGAACTGCGGCAGCCGCGACCGCGCGTTGACCCCGCCGGTGACGAGGAGCTTCTCCGGGTAGGCCGCCCGGATGAGCCGCGCGCAGTGCAGGACCATCGTCTCCTGGTCGGTGAAGATCGAGGTGATGCCGACGATGTCGTGGTCCTTCACCACCTCGAGGATCCGCTCGTCGCTGACGCCGGTGCGGAGGAACCCGCTGGGCAGCGGCGTGGGGTTGGCGAAGATCTCGTCGAGCGGGTCGGCGCCCTCGCCGACGCAGGCGTCGAAGACGCGGACGTGCACGCCGTGCTCCCGCAGGGCTCCGCCCAGGTTCGGGTACGCGAGCGATCCGTTCGGCTTGCACACCGTGCCGGGGGCGGTCTGGTTCGGCGGGTACAGCAGCAGCACGCTGACGTCACGAAGACCCATGGCGAAATACTACCTAGTTTTGAAGTGGAAACAAGGACCACGACGACGGAGACTGAAATCGGCATCGATATGTCAAGTGGATGGTCAGGGCGCGACCCGCTCCAGGTACGCCTCGACCTCGTCCGCCGCCCGGGCCGGCCCACCGGCCGAGAGGATGTCGCGCTGCATCTCGCGGACGCGCTCCCGGACCGCGGAGTCGGCCGCGAGCCGTTCCACGGCCTCGCGGATGCTGGCCGGCTCGAGTTGGTCCGGCCGCAGCACGGAGCCCAGGCCCAACTCGATGACGCGCTCCGCGGACGGGGCGGCCTCGGTCGCGAAGTGCGGCACGAGCACCAGGGGGACGCCCGCGGCGAAGGCCTCCAGCACGGCTCCGGTGGTGCCGTGCGTCAGGCACGCCGTCGCGTGCGCGAGCACGGAGTGGAACGGGATCCACTGGTGCGCCTCCACGTTGGGCGGCAGGGGTCCCAGCACCGCCGGGTCGAGGAAGCCGCCGATCGCCATGACCACGTGCCAGGGGGTGTCGGCGAAGGCCTGCGCGCAGGCGCGGAAGAACTCCGGGTGCTCGTTGAACTGGTTGCCGAGCGAAACGAGCAGCACCGGCGCGTCCGGCCGCGGCGGCTGCCAGCCGGGCTGGCCGTCACGGCCGGTGAGGGTGGGCCCGACGAACGCGAACCGCTCGTCGAAGGTCTCGGCGAAGGGCTGGAACGACTTCGGCAGGAAGACGATGGTGAGGCCCTCGATCTCGTCCCAGTACTCCTTGACCGGGGTGTCGACGCCGTACTGCCCGAGCAGGTCGACCAGCACCGAGTGCACGGCCTCCACGTCGGCCGGGTGGCGTTGGCCGTTGCTCTTCCACAGCTCTTTGAACAGCGAGTAGTGCTCGTTCGCGGCGAAGCCGCCGGTGAGGCGTACGGCCGGCCGGTTCCACCGGGTGGCCAGGAGCCGCCCCGCGATGAACGGGAACACGTCGTAGACGACGAGGTCGGGCGGGTTGTCCCCCAGCGCCTCCTCGGCGGCCCGCAGGATGGCCACGTTCTCCCGGACGTAAACCAGGTGCAGTTGCGTCTCGGCGTCCTCCTGCTTGACGACCTCGGGCACGTGGAAGGTGTCGAACTCGGACTTGTACAGCGCGACCTCGGCGCCGGCGGCCTTGACCTCGTCGGCGAACAACGGGGTCGTCACGTACGTGACGCGGTGCCCCCGCCGGGCCAACTCGCTGACGAGGCCGAGCGACGGGTAGACGTGACCGTGACCCTGGACGTTGGCGAAGAGGATGTGACGCTGGCGCATGGGCTCACTCCCGGCTGGTCGTCTCGGCGTTGGCAACGCGGCGCGTGCGCGCGGAGCGGTGGCTCCACTGTGGCCTGGCCGCGCCCGCCGACAAGGGCGACGACGACACGACGAGGGGCCAAGGCTTTAAACATATATAGCACAATGGATCGAGGAGCCGCTATGTCGGAAGATCCGGTGGTTCAGCCGAGGGCGGGCGCCCCGGACGGCTCCGAAAGCACGGCGAGCAGCTCCGCGACGGCGGCGGTCATGGCCTCCCGGCCGGCGCTCAGGTAGCGCCGGGGGTCGACCGAGCCGTCCGTGGCGAGCGCGGCCCGGACCGCGCCGGTGAACGCCACGTTGAGGGCCGTCCCGACGTTGACCTTGACGATGCCGTTGCCGACCCCGGCCCGCAGCTCCCCGAAGGGCACGCCGGACGACCCGTGCAGGACCAGCGGCACCGGGACGGCCTCGCGCAGCGCCACGATCAGCTCCTGGTCCAGCGTCGCCGTCCGGGTGGTCATCGTGTGCGAGCTGCCGACGGCGACGGCGAGCGCGTCGACGCCCGTCTCCGCCACGTAGCGGGCCGCTTCCTCCGGGTCGGTGCGGACTCCGGCGAGGTGGGCGCTGGCCGGCGCTCCCGGCTTGCCGCCGACGTGGCCCAGCTCCGCCTCCAGCCACAGGCCCTGCTCGCGGGCCCAGGTCGCCGCGGCGCGGGTGGCCGCGACGTTGTGGTCGTACGGCAGCGCGCCGGCGTCGAACATCACCGAGCTGAATCCGGCGTCCGCCGCCTGGCGCAGCAGCGTGACGTCCTCCACGTGGTCGAGGTGCAGGCCGAGCGAAACCGGGCAGAGGCGCGCGACCTCGGCCGCCGCGGCGGCGATCGGCAGCACGCCGGCGTGGTAGCGCACCGCGTTCTGGCTGATCTGGAGGATCGCCGGGCGGTCGGCGGCGGCGGCGCCGGCGGCGATCGCCTGGGCGTGTTCGAGCGTGATGACGTTGAAGGCCAGCACGCCGGTGCCGGCGGCGCGGGCGGCGGCGACCAGTTCAGCGGTGGCGGCGAGCGGCATCGGTGACCTCCTCGACGGTGACGTGGGTGAGCAGCCGGTCCGCCGTGGGGGCGTCGAAGTCCCCGGCGTACGGCGAGACGACGGCCGCGGCCGAGATCGCGGCGGCCCGGGCGAGGGTCCGCGGCCACGGCTGCCCGGTGGCGAGTCCCTGGGCGAGGACGGCGGCCAGGGCGTCGCCCGCGCCGGTGGGGTTGCCGAGCACGGTCTCCGGCGCGCGCACCTCGTACGCGGTCCCGCCGGCGACGGCGACGAAGCCCCGGGCGCCGCGGGAGACCACCGAGGCCCCGGCTCCCAGGTCGCCCAGCCGGTACGCGGCGGAGACCGCCTCCGCCCGGGTGCGGGGCGCGGCCCCGACGATGTCGGCGATCTCGTCCGCGTTGGGCTTGACCACGTCGGGGCGTGCGGTGAGCGCGTGGTGCAGCGTGGCCCCCGCCGCGTCGACCAGCACGACCGCCCCCGCCGAGTGGGCCGCGACGGTGAGGTCGCGGTACGCGGTGACCGGCACGCCGGGCGGGCAACTGCCCGAGAGCACCACGACCGCCGCGGACGCGACGGCGTCGTCGAAGCGTTCGGTGAAGGAGCCCCACTCGGCCGCCGTGACGACGGGGCCCGGTTCGTTCAGGACGGTCGCCGCTTTCGGGGACACCACGGTGACCGTGCGCCGGGACTCGCCGCCGACGGTGGTGAGGTCGGCCGGGATGCCGGCGTCGCGCAGCTCCTCCCGGATGGTCTCGCCGGTCGTGCCGCCGGCCAGGCCCAGCAGTCGGGTCGGGGCGCCGAGCAGGGACAGCACGCGCGCCACGTTCACCCCCTTGCCCCCGGCCCGGCACCGCGTCGTGGTGACCCGGTGCGAGGTGCCGGGAACGAGCTCGGGCACCGTGTAGGTGACGTCGATCGCCGGGTTGGGACACACCGCGAGGATCACGGTCGGCTCGCGGTCGCCGGCAGCACGACGGACCGGGTGAGGTGGCGCGGCCGGTCCGGGTCGAGGCCCTTGCGGTTGGCGACCGCGACGGCGAGCCGCTGCGCGGCGACCAGCTGCGCCATCGGATCCGCCGGGGACTGGACCACCATGGCGCCGGTGGCGGCGACGTCCTCCCGCAGGCCGTCCGGCGTCGGCCCGAGGATCCACACCGCCGACTGGGCGTCGGCGACGCTGATGGGGCCGTGCCGGTACTCCATCGCGGGGTACGACTCCGCCCACGCCTGCGCGGCCTCGCGCAGCTTCAGGGCCGCCTCGTGCGCCAGCCCGACCGACCAGCCGGTGCCGAGGAAGGTGAACTGCCGGCGGTCGAGCAGCGCCGGGTCGACGGGGGCGGCCAGGACCGCGCGGGCGTCGTCGACCGCGGTGCCCAGTCCGGCGCCGACGGCGCAGCGCCACAGCGCGAGCGCCGTCGTGGCGAACCGGGTCTGCACGACCGACCGCTCGTCGGCGAAGTCCAGCACCACGGACCGGTCGGCGAGCCGCGTGGCCGCCTCGTCGGGGACGGCGGTGACGACGGTGGACCGCTGGCCGGCGGGGAGGTCGGCGAGCAGGCGGAGCACCTCGGTGGTGGTCCCGGACCGGGTCAGGGCGACGACCCGGTCGTAGCGGCGGTGGTGCGGGAACTGCGAAGCCGCGAAGGCGTCGGTCTCGCCGCCGGCGGACTCCCGCAGCGCGGCGAAGCACTGCGCCATGAACAGCGACGTGCCGCATCCGACGACGGCGACCCGCTCACCGGGTGCGGGCAGCGCCGCGGTCACGGCCGACGACCGGGCCAGGCTCTCGGCTCGCGACCACGACTCCGGCTGCGACGTGATCTCCTCGGTGATGTACGCCATCGACTGCCACCTCATGCAATGAAAGTGCCGCAATTTTGCAACTTGTTGCAGGACGCTACGACGACGGGCGGCACCGGTCAAGGTGGGCCGGGCACGGCGGGCGAGCCGATAGGGTTACCCGCCGGATGCGTCCAGGGACCGGAGTGCGCGACGATGAACCGCTACGAACGGTGGAACAGGCTGCTCGAGATGCTGGCCGAGCAGGGCCAGCTGGACATCGAGACGACCGCCGCAGCGCTGCGGGTCAGCGGCGCGACGGTGCGCCGCGACTTCGACGAGCTCGCCGCCCAGCAGCTGGTCACGCGGACCAGGGGTGGCGCCGCCGCGAGCAACGTCACCTACGACCTGCCGCTGCGCTACAAGGCGGGCCGGCACGCGCCGGAGAAGCAGCGCATCGGCGAGGCCGCCGCCGCGCTGATCGCCCCGCACTCCACCGTCGGCATCAACGGCGGCACCACCGCGACCGAGGTCGCCCGTGCCCTGGCGCTGCGCGCCGACCTGGCCGCCGACGGCCGCACACCGGCGCTGACGGTGGTCACCAACGCGCTCAACATCGCCAACGAGCTCATCGTCCGCCCGCACATCCGGGTGGTCCTCACGGGAGGGACGGCCCGGCCCCACTCGTACGAGCTGGTCGGTCCCATCGCCGCGACGATGCTCGACGGGGTGGCGTTGGACGTCGCGGTGATCGGGGTGGACGCGATCGACCACCGGCACGGGGCGAGCGCGCACCACGACGGCGAGGCGGCCGTCAACCACACCATGCTGGCCACCGCGGCCCGCGCGATCGTGGTGGCGGACGGCTCGAAGCTGGGCCGTCGCGCGTTCGCGCGCATCTGCACCCTCGGCGAGATCGACACGCTGGTCACCGACACCGGCGCGGACGACGAGCAGGCGGCGCTCCTGACCCAGGCCGGGGTGACCGTGGTGCGGGCCTGACCGGCCGCGTCAACGGGGGGTGCGCCGAACCCTGTTCACCCCCGCCCGGCGAGCGCCTCACCCAGCGGGGTGCGCCGGTAGAGCACCGTGCGGCCGGTGCGGGCACGGGCGACCAGCCCGGCGTCGCGCAGCACCGCCAGATGGCCGCCCACCCCGCCCAGGCTGGCCCCGAGCTGGGCGGCGAGCTGGCTGGTGGTGGCGGGCGCGGCCAACGCCCGCAGCACCGCCGCCCGCCCCTGTCCGACCAGCCGGTCCAGCGCGTCCTCCGGCCGGGCCGGGTCGGGCGGCCCCAGCAGTTCCGCCACCCCCGAGGCTCGGTAGACGACGGCGAACGGCCACGGCGGGTCGACGTAGGTGATCATGGTGCCGAAGACCGTGGGGACGAAGAGCAGGCCCCGGCCGTCGAGTCGGCGGACGCCCGGGTCGCCGTCGGCGACCTCGATCGCCCCGACGGCCCCGCCGTGCGCCCACCGCAACCGGGGGTCCAGGTCGGCGACGGCGGCCCCCCAGCCGTACGCGAGGAGCCGGCCGGCCCGGTGCAGCAGGTCCCGTTCGAGGACCGCGCGAAGGCGGGGCCAGTCCGGCTCGACCAGGGTCGCCCAGGCGGCCTCGATCGCGTCCGCGAGCAGGTCCACCACGTGGGGCGAGTCGTAGATCCGGCGCGCGTACGCCGGTGGGGTGCCGCGTGGACCGGCGAGGTTGCGGGCCAGTTCGTCGCGGGCCTGCGCGAGCGGGGTCGCCCGTACCACGGCCAGTTCGTCGGCGAAGTCCCGCCCGGTGCCGTCCGGTGGTGGCTGGATGAAGTCCGCGTTGTAGCCGCCGCGGCGCAGCAACGCCAGCAGCGCGCCCACCGCCGGCAACTCCCGCCGCAGCCGCTGGTACCCCGGTCGCGCCCGGGCCACCCACGGCGCCAGCACGGAGGCGGGGTTCTGTCCGGCGCAGAGCCGCAGCGCGGCCACCGCCTCGCCCAGCGGGGAGATGGCGTAGCGGCTCGCCGCCACGTCGGCCGGGGTCACCTCGATCCGCACACCGCACCTTTCGTCCTACAGCGAAAGGATAGGCCGGCCACCGGAACGGCCCGCACGATGCCCGGGTGACCACCACCTCCACCAGAGCCGGCGCCGGGCGACCCGCCGCCTACCGGGACGCCTTCGCCGTCGCCGAGTTCCGGGCGCTCCTCGGCAGCTTCGGCGTGTTCATGATCGGCGAGACGGTGAAGATGCTCGCCCTGTCCGTGCTCGTCTACGAGCGCACCGGCTCGGGGCTGCTCGCCGCCCTGGCGTACGTGACCGGGTTCCTGCCCCACGCGCTGGGTGGGCTGTTCATGCTCGCGCTCGCCGACCGGTGGCCTCCGCGCGCGGTGATCGTCGGGTACGACCTGCTCCGGCTCGCCCTGGTGGTGGTCCTCGCCCTCGGCGCGCTCTCCCCGGCAGGCATGCTGGTCCTGGCCGCGGCCGTCGGCCTGCTGGCCCCGGTCGGCAGCGCCGCGCGCTCGGCGCTGCTGCCGGAGGTGCTGCCGGGCGACACGTACGTGCTCGGGCGGTCCCTGCTCACCGTCGCGGCGGGCGGCACCCAGGTGGCCGGGTTCGCCCTCGGCGGGCTCCTGCTCGGCTGGATCGGCCCGTACGGCGCGTTGTGGGTGGCCGCCGCGACGTGTGCCGTCTCGGCCCTGCTCGTCCGCGCCGGGCTCGCGGCGCGACCGCCCCGGGCGGGGCGGGACGGTTCCGGGGCGGTCCGGGAGACCTGGCGGGTCAACCGGGCGCTGCTCGCCGACCGGCGGATCCGCGGGCTGCTGCTGGCCCAGTGGCTGCCCGGCTCGCTGCTGGTCGGGGCGGAGGGCGTCGCCGTGCCGTACGCCGCCGGTCTCGGGCCGGACGCCAGCGCGGGCGTGCTGTTGATGGCCGCCGCGTCCGGGATGCTCGTCGGGAACCTGCTGGTCGGGCGGTTCGTCGCCCCCGCCCGCCGGGAGGCGTGGACACCCTGGCTCGCGCTGCTGCTCGGCGTACCCATGCTGGTCTTCGCGGCCCGGCCGGGCCTGTGGCCGGCGGCGGCCCTCTTCGCGGTGGCCACCGCGGGCTTCGCCTACCAGCTCGGTCTGGCCCAGCGGTTCCTCGACGCCGTTCCGGAGGCCCGTCGCGGTCAGGCCTTCGGGCTGCTCGGCGCCGGCCTGATGGCGGCCCAGGGCCTGGCCGCCGCGGCCGGCGGCGCCCTGAGCGACGTCCTCCTTCCGGGCGCGGTGATGGCGCTGGCCGGTGGCGCGTCGCTCGCGGCGACGCTGGCGCTGTGGCGGGTCCTCTCCCCGCTACGATGACGGTCGAGCATCGAGACAGGTCTCTGGCTATACCCGCCCGCGACTGGTAGAAATTTTGCAAGGCCGTTCACCTGCCGGCAAAATTCTTCCCCCACAGTGAGGCTTCGATGACGATAAGAAGGATCATGGCGAGCCTCACGGTCGCCATCGTCGGTTCGGTGGGGGCGGTGACCCCGACCTGGGCGGCCCCCACCGAGGACCGGACCGTCAGCTACCGCGGCTACCAGGTGGCGGTGCCCGCCGGCTGGCAGGTCGTCGACCTGGCCGAGGACCCCCACGCCTGCGTCCGGTTCGACCGGCCCACCGTCTACCTGGGCCACCCCGGCGACGAGCCCTGGTGCCCCTCCGGCCTGGTCGGGCGCACGGCGGGACTCGTCATCGAACCGATCGACGCCGTCACCGCCGACCGCCTCACGGCGGACACCGCCGTCACGACGAGCGGCCGGGCGACCGTGGACGCCCCACCGTCGCGCGACGGCACCATCCAGGTCGCGGTACGCGACGCCGGCGTCCTCGTCACGGCCGCCCACACGCCGGACACCGAGGCGACGGTCCGCCGCATCCTGGCCTCCGCCAGCCTCGGTCGGGGCGCCACGCCGGCGCCCCTGGACCCCGCGCGCACGGCCGCCGGGCCGACCCCGGTGGCACCCCTGGCGGCGGCCGGTCCGCAGCCGGGCACCTACACCGGCAAGGGCTTCGACACGTGCACCGCCCCGGCCCAGTCGACCATGGACGCGTGGCGCAACAGCTCGCCGTACCGTGCGGTCGGCATCTACATCAGCGGCGCCAGCCGGTCCTGCACCCAGGCCAACCTGACGGCGACCTGGGTGACCAACCAGACCAACAAGGGCTGGCACCTGATCCCCATCGAGCTGGACTACCAGGCCCCGTGCGGCACCCGCACGCCGAAGATGTCGTACGACCCGGCCACCGCCCGGTCGCAGGGCGCCACCCGGGCGGCCAGCGCGGTGAACGCGGCCGGCGCGCTGGGCATCCCCGCCGGAAGCGTGATCTACAACGACATCGAGCACTACCCGACGAGCGAGTCGTGCAAGGCGGCGGTGCTCTCGTACCTGTCCGGCTGGACCGAACGGCTCCACGCGCTCGGCTACCTCTCGGGCATGTACTCCAGCGGCTCCTCCGGTGTCCGAGACCTCTGCGCCGCCTACGACGACCCCCGGTACACCCGCGTCGACCACCTCTTCTTCGGCTGGTGGAACGGCGTGGCGGACACCGACGCGGGCAGCTACTGCCCGGACGGGCACTACGCCAACCGTCAGCGGATCCACCAGTACACCGGAGACAGCTACGAGACCTGGGGCGGGGTGCGGATCTACATCGACCGCGACTACCTCGACGTCTCGGCCGGGACCACGCCGCCGCAGGAGTTCAGTGTCACGGTCGACAACGCCACCGCGGGTCGGTTCACGGCGAGCGCGAACTGGGGGACCTCGACCTACTCCAGCCAGCGGATGGGTCCCGACTACCGGTTCGCCGACCCGCTCTCCGCCAGCGACGTGGCCTGGTACAAGGCGAACCTGCCCGAGACCGGCGCGTACGAGGTCTCGGTCTGGTACCCCGCCTCCTCCGGCTACAACGACTCGACCCCGTACATCGTGGCCACCACCGGCGGCAACCAGTCGGTGCGGGTCAACCAGCGCCTCAACGGCGGCCGGTGGGTGTCGCTCGGCGTGTTCACGCTGGCCGCCGGCGACGGCGACAAGGTCGGCGTGAGCCGGTGGACCAGCGGCACGGGCTACGTCGTCGCCGACGCGGTCCGCATCACCCGCGCCTGAGGCAGGTCGCGGCGACCCGTCGGTCCGCCGACCCGTGTCGGTGGACCGGCGGGGCGCCCAGGGGGCGGGCCGTCGGTCCGTGGGCGAGGTCGCCTGCGCCGACCTCGCCCACGGACGCGCGTGGCCACGCCCGCGTCAGACCTTGTCGGCCCCCTCGTTGGCGTCGCGCACGAAGTAGCGCTGGAAGACGACGAAGATGATCGCCACCGGGATGGTGGCCAGCAGCGCCGCGCCCAGCTTGAGCGGGTACTGGGTGCCCTTGCCGAGCGAGCCGCTGACCAGGTCGGCCAGGCCTCGCGGCAGGGTGAACAGGCCGGGATCCTGCACCGCGACCAGGCTGTGCGGGAACTCGTTCCAGGAGCCCTGGAAGGACAGGATCGTCACCGTGATCAGTGCCGGCTTCGCCATCGGCAGCACCACGGACCAGAAGGTCCGGAAGATGCTCGCGCCGTCGATGCGGGCCGCCTCCTCCACGCTGACGGGGACGGACTCGAAGAACTGCTTCATGATGAACACGCCGGCCGCGTCGGCGAGCAACGGCACGATCAGCCCGGCGTAGCTGTTGTACATGCCCAGTTGGTTGAGCACCAGGAACTTCGGGATCAGCAGGACGACGGGGGGCACCGCCATCACGGCGATGATCGCGACGAAGAGGCCGCGACGGCCGCGGAAGCGCAGCCGGGCCAGCGCGTAGCCGGCGAGCGAGGCGAAGAAGACCCGGCCGAGGGTGACCAGCACGGTGACGAGCAGCGAGTTGCCGAGCCAGAGCGGAAAGTTGGTGCCGGCGAAGATCCGCTCGAAGCCGGCCAGCGTCAGCGGGTCCGGGATCGGCGAGAGCGGGTTGGCCGCCGCGTCGGGCTCGGTCTTGAGCGAGTTGCCGATCTGGATCACGAACGGGTAGAGGAAGACCAGTCCGAAGAAGACCAGAACGGCGTACCCCAGGAAGCGGGTGGCCAGGGTGCGGGCGGCGGGGCCGCCGCGGCGGGCGGGCGCCGCCGCGACCGGCGGCCGGTCGGTCAGCGCGGTCATCTGCCGCCCCCTTCCGGTACGCGGCGACGCCGCCAGCCGCGCCGACGGCCCTCGACGTCCCGGTCGGCCATCACCCGGCGCTGGACCAGGGTGAGCACGATGATGATCAGGAACAGTACGAACGAGATCGCGGCACCGGAGCCGTATTCGAAGTCCCGGAACGCGGTCCGGTACGACAGGTAGGCCGGGGTGAGCGTGGTCTTCGCCGGCTCGCCCTGGCTCATCACGTACACCTGGTCGAAGACCTGCCAGGAGCCGATCAGGCCGAGGGTGAGCACCAGGAACGTGGTGGGCTTGATCAGCGGCAGGGTGACGTGCCGGAACCGCTGCCAGCGGGTCGCGCCGTCGAGGGTGCTCGCCTCGTCGAGCGCCACCGGGACGCCCTGCAGCGCGGCGAGGAACATCAGCATGAAGGTCCCGGAGGTCGTCCAGACCACCAGCGCGATGATCGACATCATCGCGACGCTCGGCCCGGAGAGCCACTCCCACCAGCTCAACCCGAGGGGGCCGCCGCCGGTCAGGGCGGCGGGCGCGGCGTCCACGCCGACCGCGCCGAGGAGCAGGTGCAGCACCCCGCGCGAGTCGGCGAACCACTGCGGCCCGTTGACGCCGAAGACGCCCAGCAGGTTGTTGACCGCGCCGGAGTTGGCGAACAGGAACAGGAAGACCACGCTGATCGCGACCGAACTGGTCACCGACGGGAAGTAGAACGCGGTCCGGAAGAACGCCTTCCCCTTCAGCATCCGGTTGTTGACCACGAGCGCGAGCCCGAGGGCGAGCAGCGTCTGCGCCGGCACGACGATCGCCACGTAGTAGATGTTGTTCCGCATGCTGGTCATCAGGTCCCGGCGGGCGAGCCCGTCCTCGGCGAACAGCCGGGTGTAGTTCTCCGTGCCGACGAACGGGACGTCGGCGGTGAACGGGCTGCCCTGGCCGTTCCAGTCGGTCAGGCTCACCCAGAACGCCATCAGGATCGGCAGCAGCATGAACAGCCCGAGGATGACGATGACCGGCGCCACGAAGAGCCAGCCGGCGAGATTCTCCCCGCTCCGGACGCCGCGGCCCGGACGACGGGGCGGGCCCGCGGTCGCAGCGGCGGGCGCCGCCAGTGCTTCGGTTGCCATCTCCCCTCCTTCGACTCGTGGGTGACCGCGGGGGCGCCGCCGACCGGCGGCGCTCCCGCGGTGCACCTCAGTTGCCGCCGAGCGCCGCCTTGGCGTTCTTGTCGAAGTTGGCCAGCACGGCCTTCGGGTCCCCGGCGGCCAGGCCCTGGAGGCCGGCCTCGAGGTCGCTGAGGACGCTGTCCATCTTGGGGGCGTTCACCGGGCCCTGGGCGTACGCGGCGCCGTCGATGAAGGGCTTGTCCGCCGGGAAGGTGCTGGTGTACTGGTCGCGCACGGACTGGCGGGACGGCATGACGCCGAACGCCTTGGCGAAGGACATCTGCTGCTCGCCGGAGGTCATCGCCTCGACGAACCTGATCGCCTGCTCCTTGTGCTTGCTCTTGGCGGCGACGCCCCAGCACTGGGTGAAGGAGAGCGTTCCCTTGCCCTTCGGGCCGGCCGGCAGCTCGACGACCTTGTACTTCACGTTCGGGAAGTCGTTCTGCAGGGCGCCCTTGATCCAGTTGCCCTCGATGGTCATGACGGCCTTGCCCTTGCCGAACGCCTCGCCTGACCAGCCGGCGTCGAGCTGCTTCGGGTAGCGGGCGAGGCCGTCGGTGAGCATCTTCTTGACGTTCTGGAGGGCGGCCACGTTCTCCGGGGTGTCGGCGGTGGCCTGCTTGCCGTCCTTGCTCATCAGCCAGCCGCCGCTCTGCACCATGAACGCGCCGATGCGGTCCCGCGTGTCGCCGAGGGCGAGCGGGATGAGGCCCTTGGCCTTGATCTTCTGGGCGGTGGCGGTGAGCTGGTCCCAGGTGGTGGGCACGTCCGCGTCGGTGAGGCCGGCCCTGGCCCACAGGTCGGTGTTGATCTGGAGGGCGAGGGTGGAGAAGTCCTTCGGCGCGCAGTAGAGCTTGCCGTCGTAGGTGAAGGTGGTGCGCAGGCTTTCGTGGAAGTCGTCCGGGTTGCTGATCTTGTCGCCGTACGGCTCCAGCGCCCCGACGCTGGCGTAGTCGGCGAACCGGGCCGCGTCGACGTAGAAGACGTCCGGCGGGGTGCCGCCGGCGAGGGCCTGGCCGAGTTGCTGGGTGAGGTCCTGGGCCGGGGTGACCGTGGCCTGGTTGCCCGACGACGACGCCCACTTCGCCGCGGCCTCCTGGACGGCCTTGGTCTCGGCATCGCCCGAGGACCCGATCAGGATCTGCAGGTTGGCCGGGCCGCTGGACTGTGGGGTGTCGCCGGAGGAGTCGTCGAAGCCGCTGCCACAGGCGGCGGAGGCGAGCAGGGTGACGGCGGCGATGCCGGCCACAGCCGTCCGGGTGAGGGATCGAGGTGCCATCTGGTTCTCCTGGTGGGGGACGGGGGTCAGGCGGTGTGTCGCAGGACCAGTGAGGGCTGGAGCAACACGTGGTCGGGGGCCCGGTGGGGCCCGTCGAGGACGGCGGTGAGCAGGTCCACGCAGCGGGCCGCGGCCTCGCCGAGGGGTTGGCTGACGCTGCTCAGCCCGATCGCGGCGGCGACCGGGGTGTCGTCGAAGCCGATCACCGGCACGGCCGGATCGGCGGCCCGGACTGCCTGAAGGGCACCCAGGGCGAGGGAGTCGCTGGCACAGACCAGGGCGGTCGGGGGCGCGGCGCCGCCGAGCAGCTCCCGGGCGACCTGCCCGCCCTCGGCGATGCCGTCCACGGTCTCCCGGTCCAGCCCGCTCGGGTCGACCCCCGCGGCGGCCAGGGTCGCGTGCCAACCGGCGCGGCGGTCGTCGCCCACGCCGGAACCGGTCGGCCAGCCGACGAAGGCGATCCGCCGGTGACCGGCCGCCAGCAGGTAGGCGGTGGCCTGTGCGGTGCCGGCGGCGCCGTCGACGTCGACCCAGGGGTGCGCGTCGGGAGCGTCCCAGGGCCGGCCGAAGGTCACGAAGGGCACGCCACGTCGGGCGAGCCAGGCCGTCCGCGGGTCGCCGTGGTCGGTGCCGGTCAGCACGAAGGCGTCGAGGTCGTACGCGCCGAGCAGGTCGTCGTAGGCGACGATCTCGCGGTCGACGTCGGTGGCGGTGTAGAGCATGATCCGGTAGCCAGCGGTCTCGGCGGTCTCGGTGAGGCCGTGCAGGAACCGGTCGAGCACGGAGCCGTTGATCCCGTCCCGGGTGGGTTCGATGCGGACCGCGATCAGCCGGGACCGGCCGGTGCGCATCTGCCGGGCGGCCTGGTTGGCCCGGTAGCCCAGGGCGGCGATCGCCTCCTGCACGCGCAGGCGGGTTTCCTCGCGCACGATGTGCGGGGCGTTGAGCACGTTGGACACGGTCTGCCGGCTGACCCGGGCGCGCCGGGCCACGGTCGCGATGGTCACTTTTTCGGCCATTTCATGCCTCTCGCCGTCTTGAACGATCCAAGCCCCGTACGGCAGAATTGGATCGTTCAAGTTCCAGGAATGTTTCGCACTTTGCACCGCCCGAGGACCGCCTGTCAAGACATCGGTCCGTCCGAGAAGGATCTGGAGTCGAGTCGTGATCGAACGCCACCTGCAACCCCTGCTGCATGATCTGGTAGGGGTGGTCCTCGCTCCCACCAGCGCGCTGGGGGACGCGGCCGGGCAGATCCGCCCGGCCGGCGTCCAGGGTGTCTTCCACGCCGACGCCCGGGTGCTCTCCCGGGCCGAGCTGCGGGTCGACGACCGCGAGCCGGAGGCAGTGGCCCGCGGCGCGGTCGAGCCGCACGGCGTCCGCTTCGTCGGCCTGGCCCGCTGGCTCGGCGACCCCACCCCCGACCCGACCGTCCGGCTCGACCGGACACGGCGGCTCGACCCGCGCGGGCTCGTCGAGGAGGTGCGCGTCGTCTCGACCGCCACGATCGCGGTCAAGGCCGTCGTCAGCATCGACCTCGGCTGCGACCTCGCCCCGATCGAGCTGGTCAAGTCCGGCGAGACGACGCAGCCGCTGGCAGCCCGGACCGGGCGGCCCGGCGAGCTGACGTGGGCGGCGGACGGCATCGTGGTGACGGTCGTCGGCGAGGGCGCCGACGTCGTCGCCGACCGGGCCACCGCGCCACGGCTGTCCTGGCCGGTCGAACTGGCTCCCGGCGACACCGTCACGCTGCGCTGGCGACTGACCGTCGAGGACCCGCGCGCGGTGGTGGTCTGCCCGCCCGGCAAACCCAACTGGTCCGAGCCCGACGTCCACGCCGACGACCGCCGACTGACCCGGCTCCTGCGCCGCAGCCTGGACGATCTGCGCGGGCTGCGGCTCGCCGACCCGGGCGCGCCACAGGACGTCTTCCTCGGCGCCGGGGTGCCCTGGTTCCTCACCCTCTTCGGGCGGGACAGCCTCTGGGCCGCCCGGATGATGCTGCCGCTCGGCACCGACCTGGCCGCCGGCACGCTGCGGGTGCTCGCCCGTCGGCAGGGCACCCGGGTCGACCCGGACACCGGCGAGGCCCCCGGCAAGATCCTGCACGAGCTGCGCCGGCACGAGTTCGCCCTGCCCGACCACCGGCTGCGGCTGCCGCCGGCGTACTACGGCACCGTCGACGCCACCCTGCTGTGGGTCAACCTGCTGCACGACGCCTGGCGCTGGGGCCTGGCAGACGACCAGATCGAGCCGCTGCTGCCGCACCTGGAGGCCGCCCTGGGCTGGCTCGGCGAGCACGCCGACGCCGACGGCGACGGCCTGGTCGAATACGTGGACAGCACCGGTCACGGGCTGTCCAACCAGGGCTGGAAGGACTCCGGCGACGCGGTCAGGTTCCGTGACGGCCGGCTGGCGACGGCACCCATCGTGCTGGCCGAGGTGCAGGGGTACGCGCACGAGGCGGCGGTCAACGGGGCGGCCCTGCTGGATGCCTTCGGCCGCCCGGGGGCGGACCGCTGGCGGGGCCACGCGCAACGGCTGGCCGAACGCTTCCGCGCCGCCTTCTGGGTCGACGGCGGCCCGCAGGGCCCCCGACCGGCGCTGGCGCTGGACCGGGACAAGCGCCCCGTCGACTCACTGACCAGCAACATCGGCCACCTGCTCGGCACCGGCCTGCTCGACGCCGCCGAGGAGGCGCAGGTCGCCCGCCTGCTCACCGGCAACGCGATGGCCGGCGGGTTCGGGCTGCGCACCATGTCCACCGACGACGCCGGGTTCAGCCCGCTGTCGTACCACTGCGGGTCCGTCTGGTCCCACGACACGGCGATCGTGCTCGCGGGGCTGGCCCGGGCCGGCTTCGCGGAAGCCGCGCGCGGCCTCGCCGAAGGGCTGCTCGGGGCCGCCGAGGCGTTCGACTACCGGCTACCGGAGCTGTACGGCGGGGACGACCGGTCGGTGCTCGGCCGCCCGGTCCCCTACCCCGCCGCCTGCCACCCGCAGGCATGGTCGGCGGCGAGCGCGGTGCTGCTGCTCCAGGCGGCCCTGGGCCTCTATCCGGACGTCCCGGCCGGCACGGTCCGACTAGCCCCGCTGGCCGGGCCCGAACTCGGCGCGCTGTCGGTCACCGGTCTCCGCCTCGCCAACCACGCGGTCACCGTCGCCGTCGACGGCACCGGACGGGCGACCGCCGACCTCCCCCGTTCCCTCACCGTGATCCCCGCCCGCGTCCCGCAGCCTCGCCCGTCCGACGACTCGTGGACCGGTGCGGCTTACCGCTGACCCGCTTCCGCCTACCTCCGGCCTCCGAAGCGAGCGGCGGGCTTGCTGGCCCGCTGGTGGCCCCGCCTGCTTCCCGGCATCGCCGCCGGCGCCACCCACGGCGTGATCCGGGTCGGCCATGCCGTCCATGCCCTACTCGGCGCACAGACCGCACCACGGCTACGCCAACCCCGTCATGCTCGTACACGCGGCGACCGCTCCCCACGCGGTCCTGCGGTCCCTGCCCGCCCTGCCACCGGCGCTGTGGAGGCCGAGCCTGGCAGCTGCGTGGGCGGCGGCAGCCGCCGTCACCGCCGCGTACTCCCCCGCCGCGGCACGCCCTCCGGAGGCGACGCCGGCGACGCAGGCTGCCGAGCTGATGTCCCTGGCCGCCGGTACCGGCGACGCCCACGCGATCAAGTTCGCCGACACGGCCATCGACACGCACGGCCACACCGGCAACCCCCGCGACGATCGGCCTGGCGATCCACTCCGGCCGCCAGATCGCCGCCGACTGAGAACTACCGGCGCACGTGCCGCCGCGACCTGGCTCCGGCGCCCGCGCCTGGGCCACTGGATTCGATACGCTCCCGCCTCGCGGAAGTCGCCGATGGGCTCGACTAGCCCTCATCAAGGGCGTCGAGTGGCTTGCGCCAGACCGACACGTGGCTCTCGCTGTCGGACGTGAAGGGAGCCCGGTTCCAGTCCGCCACCCGCTGCTCCAGCGTCAAGCCGGCCAGCCGCGCCATGAGGTCGCACTCGGCAGGCCAGATGTAGCGGAAGTTGCTGCAGCCGTAGCGCGTGCTCCCGTCGTCCAGCCGCCAGTAGTGGTGCGAGGTCCCCTGCTGCGTGACCATGTCGTAGGTGTCGATGCCGACATGCCGGTCGGTCACCTCGAACGGCACCGCCGCCTGCCCTGGCGGGAACCGCCGGATGCCCGGCACCCACAGCTCGACGACGAAGCGACCACCCGGCGACAGGTGCCGGGCAGCGTTGCGGAAGCACTGCACCTGCTCGTCCTGGGTACGCAGGTTGCCGATGCTGTTCCACACCACGTACACGAGCGAGAACCGGCCGGGGACGGTCGTCGTGGCCATGTCACCGACGACGACCGGCAACTCCTCCGCGGGCACCTTGCGCCGCAGCTGGTCGGCCATCGGCTGCGACAGCTCGATCCCGGCCACCGAGAGGCCTCGGGCGGCGAGCGGGATCGCCACCCGACCCGTGCCGATCGCGAACTCGAGCGCGGGGCCGGAACCCGCCAACCGGGCGAGGAAGTCCACAGCGGGGTCGAGCACCTCGGGGGCGAACATCTCGGCCGAGCTGTCGTCGTACCGCTCCGCGGTGTCCTCGTCCCACAGGTCGCTGCTCGTCACGGGCACGAGCCTGCCCGCCTTCCTGTGATCATGCCAGCCATTTTCGAAGAGGCCACGACCGTGACCGCCTCCCGGCGGCCGAAGCCGGCCACCACACCTCATCCCCGACCGACCCCCGGCGCCGCATCGTCCACTGTGCGCTGTCTCGTGTTCCGACGGTCGTCTCAGACCGCTTCCCTCGCTGATGCTGTTCGGATTCCCTGACCCGGTCCTCGCGATCGCGCGGTCTGTCGCACAACGAATGAGGGCGGTGAGAGCGCCGTGCCGGCGGCCTGGTTGCCGTCCGGCGCGGGCCCAGTCCCTGACGAAAGTCAGGGGTGGTTGCTGTCGATCGGACCCTGTGACGGCAGGGCGCGGATTCGTAGCGTGGCCGGCGTCAATCGAGATGATCGGAGCACGCCGTGAGGGCGGATAGTTTCTGCTGGTGGCGGGGGATCGTTCTGGCGGCGGCCACGGGCTTGGCAGTTTCTGTGGGCTCCGGCCCCGCACTGGCCGCTGATGCGGGCGACGACGCCGTGGATGCCGGAGCGGTGGAGCGGGTCGTGGAGGACTTCGCGAGCAGGGCCGGGTATCCGGGGATCGCCGTGGCGATCACCAGGGGAGATCGGGTGCTGCATGTCGGCGGTCATGGTCACGACGCGTCCGGCGCGGCGGTGACCGCGGCGACGCCGATGCCGGTCGCGTCCGTCAGCAAGTCGTTCACGGCCCTGGCGGTAATGCAGCTCGTGGAGGCGGGGAAGGTGGAGCTGGACGCGCCGGTTCGCCGTTATCTACCGGACTTCCAGATCGACGACGCCCGCGGGGCGCGAGTCACGGTGCGGGAGTTGCTGAATCAGACCTCCGGAATCACCGACCGCACGCTGCGGGAGAAGAGCCTGCGGCAGCCGGACTCGCTTGCGGCCGCGCAGCAGCGGGCGCGCGCGGCCACCCTGGCGGCCGATCCCGGCACCAGGTACGCGTACACGAACACGAACTATCACCTCGCGGCGCGGCTGGTCGAGGTGGTCTCCGGGGAGCCGTTCGCGGACTACCTGCGTGATCGGGTGTTCGAGCCGGTGGGTATGCGGTCCACCGTCAGCATCGATCAGACCCCGGGCGATCTGCCGGAGCAGGTGCGTGAGGGTTACGTGTATGCGTACGGGGCGACGGTCCCGGCGGCCGAGCCGAAGCGGTTCGTGGCGGGCTCTGACGGGGTGATCGCCACCGCGGCGGACATGGCTCAGTGGCTGATCATGCAGAACAGCGGCGGTGTCGCGGCCAGCGGTGCGCGCGTGGTTTCCGCATCGAGCATCACCGCCATGCACACGTCGTCCGGCTCGGGCTCGACCTACAGCCTGGGCTGGGATCGTGACGACAACGGCTGGGTCCGCCACAACGGCGTGTGGTTCACCTTCACCGCCAGCCAGCTGCTCCTGCCGTCTGGCCACGGCATCGCGGTGCTGGGCAACAGCGGTATCGGCCTGGGCAACGAGGGCACCGATCAGCTGGCGGACGCCATCGCGGAGCTGGTGAGCGGCGACAGCCCGCAGGCGCCTGCGGCCCTGCGGCTGATCATCGACCTTGTGCTGGCCGGCTTCACGTTGGTCAGCTTGGCGTTGGGCGTGCGCAACCTTCGCCACAGCGGCGAGTGGGCACGCCGGTTCGCCGTCAGGCCGCTCTGGCAGCCGGTCTTGCGGCTGGTGCCGCGGCTGGTGCCGGTGGCGTTGCTGGTGATGCTGCCCGACCTGCTCGGTCAGGTTGTGGGCGGCGGACGGGACGTCACCTTCGTGCAGTTGGCGTACTACACGCTGCCGCTGGTCGTCTGGACGGCGGTCGCTGCGATCACCAATGTGAGCGTCATGATGACTCGGATCTGGGCTCTGGTTCGGGCACGCCACGCTGCCAGCGGCCATGCCGCGTCCGCTGCGGTCGCCCCGGCCGAGATGCTCGCCGGGTAACGCCGATGCTCGCGACGAGCACGATGGGCGGGTGGCCGCGTCGGTCACCCGCCCCGCCGTGGGCGTTGCCCGATGCGGCTGTCCGCCCCGTCCCGTGACTTCAGGCGACCGGGTGCTCGATCTGGGATCGTGCCCGCACGAACATGTCGTCCGGATCGCCTGTCTGCGGAAAGCCGATAAAGGCCACCATGCCGATGCTGTGGTCGTCCGCCCAGGCGCAGGTGTCGACCCAGACGCCCTGATCCTCTCCCTTGCCGCAGCGCGCTTCACCGCCCATCGGGCCGGGTCGCGTGGGTTCGACCTCGGACAACCTTGGCAGTGTCGCGAAGATGCGGTCGAGTGCCGCAGTCGGGTCTGGCACCTTGCCGGACACTCCGCTGACAACAACCGTGTACTTGTCATCCGCAGTGGTGTAAGCAGTTGCGACCGCGCTGGTGGCATCGCCGTCAAGGAGCGTCTTCAAGGCGCCCACGCTCTGCTGCGCCGCATTCCGCCACTTTCGGTTCTTCGACTCCGGCCAGCCACTCAGGAGCTTCTCGGGCTTGTCGAGACGCATGGCTACAGCCTGTGCGGGGGAGGGTTGGGCGTTCCCCGTCCGCTGCGCTGTGTCCGCAGGCCGCGCCAACACGCCCACGATCAGCAGACCCCCGACAACCAACGCACCCATCACCATCGCGCGCCGGCGTTTGGCTGCCACATTCGTTCCCGACATCCGTCACATCCTCGAAGCTCTCGTCGTGCCGACATCGCCGGCGCCTTCCTGCAACACGCTGCGCCGGTTGATGCTCGGAATCTCCCTGATCGGAACGGGCGATGACGTTCACCAGCCATGCGACGTCGAACCACGGTGCCAGTGGGTGACTAGTCAGGCACGACCTCGCCGGTGATGGCGCGGGAACGTTGCGCGACGGCTGCGCTTATCGGTGCGAGGGCCGGAAGGTGCATGCCCTGCGGGCCGAAGATCAGCCATGCGATCGCGACCGCGTACCATGGCGCCGCCGGGCCATGCAGCATCAGCGGATTGCCCTCCTGGTAGCGGAGGATGAACGACCACTGGGTCAGGTCGGCGGAAAGTTCCAGTACGCCGTTGTGCCAGAAGCTCAACATGTTGCCCTGCCAGTCCCCGAGCAGCCGCTGGTTGGTGAGGATCATCCGCACCTGCGCCTGGTCCCGCCACTGGGCCGCCGCCATGGCCTGGGCGCGGCTGCGGGCACTGGCGTTGCTGATGGCGTCACCGGCCATGCCGGCGAGCACGAAGCCCGTCGAGCCGAACCAGAAGTGGCTGCTCTCCCGATACTGCACGGCGGTGCCGTAGAAGCGTGCGTAACCCAGCACCGTGTCGCCGAAGATCGTTTCGTTCTGGCTCACCCGCAGTCCGCTGGGCGGCAGCGCGACCAACTGGCCACCGCGCGCCAGGTGCTCGTACAGCCGGCACGCACTGCTCCAACCGTCGCGCAGAACGGCTTCGAGCGCGGCGGCAGAATCCTTACGGCGGCTCACGTGCGGTTCCTCCGGCTCTCCAGTACGGGCTCGTGGCGGCGCAGCGCCCACCGCACCGCCGCGGTCAGCAGTACGGTCTGGCCCGCCAGAACGGCCATCGCCCAGCTCCACGCGCCGGTGGTGTGCGCCCAGAGTGCGTCCGGCGCGGGCTTCAGCATTATCGCGCGCAGGTCCACCGTGGCGGCTGCGGCGGCGTAGCCCCAGCGGGCCGGGGCAAGCCAGGAGAGCTGTTCGATGCCGGCGCGTTCGACCACGGCGAACAGCCCGCCGCAGAGCACGAGCTGCGCCATCACAAGCCCGACCAGCACCGGCATCGTCTGCTCGCTGGTGGACACGTAGACACTGACCAGCAGCCCGAGCACGGTGGCCGCCAGCGTGGTCAGCCAGACCACCGCGATCAGCTCGACCAGCGGCACGCCCAGCACGAGCGCCTCGGGTGGCGCCGGCCGGCCCACCATGCCGAGCAGGACGAACAGCGCCGCCTGGAACGCGTTCAATACGGCGAACACGGCCAGCTTCGCGCTCAGGTAGGCGCCGGGCGCCATGCCCACCGCTCGTTCCCGGCGGTAGATGGCACCCTCCCCGACGAACTCCCGGATGCCCCCGGCCAGTCCGATGAAGACCGCACCGATGGTCAGGATGACCAGCAGTTGGGCGGCCTCGGTGCTGCGCCCGGGCGGCTGTGCGGGCAGCCCGAGGCCGTCGGAGCCGGGGACCACGTGCAGCAGGGCGGCGAGGCCCACCGGCAGGCCGAGGGAGAGCGCCGCGTACAGCCGGTCGGCGAGGGTGACGGCGACCGTGCGGCGGGCGAGGATCGCCGTCTGCCGCCACCATCCCTGGCGCGGCGGTGACGCGGTGGCCGCCGTCCGCTCGGTCGGCGGTGCGGCCTTGGCCGGCGGGCGGGTGGCCGCGAACTTGGCGGCCCAGACTTCCGGGTCGGCGGCGACCGCGGTGAACACGTCGGCGTACTCGGCCGCCCCGAAGAAGTCGAGCAGTTCGTCCGGCGGGCCGAAGTAGGCGACCTTGCCGCCGCGGGCGAGTACCAGCACCCGGTCGCACACGTTCAGGTGCAGCGGACTGTGCGTCACCACCACGACGGTTCGGCCGCGATCGGCCAGCTCGCGCAGGCCGTGCATCACGTCGCGGTCCAGCGCCGGGTCGAGCCCGGAGGTCGGCTCGTCGAGGAAGAGCAGCGAGGGCTCGGTGAGCAGCTCCAGGGCCACCGAGGTGCGCTTGCGCTGTCCGCCTGAGAGCGTGTCGATGCGTTGGTCGGCGTGTGCGGTGAGGGCGAGCTGGGCGAGTACCTCGTCGATGCGCTGGTCCCGCTCCGCAGGCGTCACGTCGGCGCCGAAGCGCAGCCCGGCCGCGTAGCGCAACGCGCGGCGTACGGTCAACTGACGGTGCAGGATGTCGTCCTGCGGCACCAGGCCGATGCGGTGCCGCAGGTCGGCATACTCGGCGTAGAGGTCGCGGTCCTGGTAGCGGACCGTGCCGGCCTGCGCCGGGCGGTTGCCGGTCAGCGCCCCCAGCAGCGTCGACTTGCCGGCACCGCTCGGGCCGACCACCGCGAGCAGGCTGCACTCGTCCAGCTCGAACGAGACCTCTGAGAGCAGGTTCCGCGTGCCGACCGTGACACCGAGCCCCTCGGCGCGCAGCGACACCCGGCCGGCGTCGACGTAGTCGTGCAGTGCGGTGCCGTCGAACACCATCTGGTGGTGCCCGAACGAGAGGAGGTCCCCGGCGTTCAGCACCGCCTGCTCGACCTGCCGCCCGTTGACGTACGTGCCGTTGCGCGTACCCAGGTCGATCACGCGGAATCCGGCGCCGTCCCGGACAAGGTCGGCGTGGTAGCGGGAGACCAGCAGGTCGTCGAGGACGATGTCGTTCTCCGGCGCCCGCCCGATCAGGATCCGATCCGCGGCCGGGTAGCTGGCCGAGGGGGTCCGGCCCAGCGCGAATCGTGCACCAGGTGGTGGCTCGGCCGCGGATACGGGCCCGCTCGGGCGTACCTCGGTGGACAGGCCCGGCTGCGCGGAATCGGTCACCGGCGGCGGAGCAGCGGGAGGCCCTTCCGGGCGGAAGGTGAGCACCGGACCGTCGACGGCGTTGCCGAGCCGCACCGCGCAGGCGACCCCTATCTCCAGCTCGTGCACCTGACGGCCGTCGAGGAACGTGCCGTTCCGGCTGGCGAGGTCACGCAGGTGCCACCGTCCGGCCCGGTAGGTGATTTCCAGGTGCTCGCGGGAGGCCCGCGAGTCGTCCAGGACGATCGGACAGAGGGGATCACGGCCGATCCGCAGCGGCCCGCCGGCCGCGGTGACCCGTCGCTCCCCGTCCTCACCGGGTACGCCGACCAGCAACGTGGCGCTCGCGCCGCCACCTCCCTCGGGGGCGGTCATCGGTTCGCTCTGGGTTTCGGCAGCCGCTTGGCCATCGACGTCGCCATTTTGATCAGGTCGCTCTGGTGACTGCCACCTTCGTAGTCGTTCTGGATCGCGACCTGGAAGAGCACCTGGCCCGAGCGGACGAAGATCATCGCGTAGACGCCGTTGGAGCCGCTGACGGTGATCCCGAACGACTCCTCACCCAACTTCGGCACCGTGAACGGCCGCCATCCGCACCGCTCGGCCGCCGTGCGGGTGGCATCGAGGAACGGGTCGGCCGCGTTGCCGTAGAAGCCGGCGACCGCTGAGCCGAGGTACGGGTACTGGCCGCTGGACACCCAGTAGCTGTTGCTGCTGTGCGCCCCGATCGCATCACCGCGAACGTTGCCGTCCGAGCAGAGCGCAAGCTTGGCCAGGCCATTGTGCAGCGCGTCGCTGGAGGAGCTCGTGTTGACCAGGTCCCGGTCTCCGAGCTTCATCGCGGACACGACGTCGGCCACCGACAGCAACACCGGCTCCAGTGCGGTCACCGCCGGCGGCGGGGAGGCACGGTCGACGCTGGGGGTCGGACTCGCACCGAGGCCGCCGGGCAGGCTGCCTTGGCTGAGGCTCCACACCGACGGTACGCAGCAGGCGGCCAAGAGGACCGTTGCCACGATTCCGATGATCATCGGGGCTTTGGACTTCTTCCGAGGCTGGCCGGGCGCCCCGGGAAAGCCGGACGGCCCCGGGCCAGGCGGCAGCGGGTAGTCCGCCGGCCCCGGAGCCGGCCGCGGGCCGGGCGGCAACGGGTAGCCCGCCGGCCCCGGAGCCGGCCGCGGGCCGGGCGGCAACGGGTAGCCCGGCGACCCCGGAGCCGGCCGTGGGCCGGGCGGCAGCGGGTAGCCCGGCGACGCAGGGTTGCCCGACGACGGGAAGCCGGGCGGCCCGGAGGTGGGCGGCAACGGAGAGCCCGGCGACCCGGAGGTAGGCGGCAACGGAGAGCCCGGCGGCCCCGAGGTGGGCGGCAACGGAGAGCCCGGCGGCCCCGAGGTGGGCGGCAACGGGTAGCTCGACGGCCCAGAGGTCGGCGGCAACGGAGAGTTCGACGGCCCAGGGGTGGGCGGCGACGACGGCTGCGGTGCCCCGCCGATCGCGGTCTCCGGCGGTGCGGCGTGCAGCGCGTTGACCCAGGCCGCCGCGGCGGCCGGCCGGCGCTCGGCGGTCACCGCGACCATCGACAGGATCCCGCGGATCACCCGGTCCTGCCCTGGACCGAGTGCCGCGGTGAGCCGCTGGGTCATGCCGTCGATGTCGCCGGGCACCGGCATCTCGCTGGTCACCGCGTAGTAGACGGTCGCGCCGAGGGCGTAGCGGTCCGTGGCCGGGGTGTACTCCCCCCGGGCCAGGGACTCCGGTGCCATGAACGGTGCCGTGCCGTACAACCGGGCGGTGCCGCTGGTGCTACGCAGCCGGACCAGGCCGAAGTCGACCAGATAGGCCCGCCCGCTGCCGGAGACCAGGATGTTGGCCGGTTTGATGTCCCGATGCAGGACCGGTATGCCGTCGGTGTCCTGGCCGCTGTGCAGGTAGTCGACGGCCTCGGCGATCGGCCCAAGCGGCTTGAGGATGTCCAACCCGCGCACCCCGCCGCTTTCCAGCATTTCCTGGAGGCTGCGGCCTTCGATCCACTTCATCACGAAGTACAGCCGTGGTGAGCTGTCCGTGGTGGACTCGCCGGCCGGGTGCGGCGACGGGCCGACGAAGACCTCTTTGACCTTCACCAGCGCCGGGTGTTCGAGTTGGGTCGCCAGCGCCGCCTGCAGCCGAAGGCCCTCCAGGCCGCGGTCGGTCTGGTCCTCCGCCGGCACCCGGAGGATCTTCACCGCGTACGAGAACGCCACGTCTCCGTGGTGCTCGCGAGCCCGCCAGACCTCCCCCTCGCCACCAGCGGCACGCCGCTCGATCAGCTCATACCGGTCCGGCGCGTCCGGCGGTCCCACGTAGCTGTGCTGCGCAACCGACACGACGGTCATCGTGCCAAACGGTACTGACGAATCAAAATTCGTGCTCTTGTCGCAACCCTCACCCTTGCGCCGCCGAGAAAGCCCATCGCGGCACCCAGCACAGCCGGCGGAGCCGACCGCAAACCGAGATGCCGACGGTACTTGCGCGCGTCTCGTTCGCCCGCCGAGCCGGGGCAGATGGTGGCTCGTCGCGAGTCTCGCTTCGGCTGACCGCCGGAAGCGCTGCACACCACCCCATCAACTGCTCCGACTGCGGCAACCGCGCTATTCAGCAGGGCCCCGCCGCACGTCATCCCAGCGTCCCTGGAAGGTGTCGCACCACCCGGGTGCTGCCCTTGCAGTCGGCTGGACAGCCCTCGTGGTAGTTCGCGGACTGCTGGGCGCCGGCGAGGAGATACGACAGCCCTACCAGGTTGTCGTCCTTGAGCAGCAGTGCCTCGGCCTCGATTTCCTCGAAGCGCCGCTGCTCGGTCAACAGCCAGCCGAGCTGCCGGTAGGAAGGATTGTGGCCCGGCTCGGCCAGCTTGTCCCGGACGAGCTGAGTCGCCTCCTCCAGGCGGCCCTGTGCCGCCAGCAGCCGCACGCGAACGTGCTCCTCGCCCGCGTCAACGGCGGCCTGGTAGGCGGCTACCGCCTCGTCGGCGCGGCCCAGCTTCTCCAACAGCGCACCCAGCGGCCATCGAGAAACACCCTTTCCGCCGATCGCTGACCGATAGGCGCGGACCGCCTCGTCCAGCTGGCCCGCCCGGGCATACACCTTGGCCAGCCGGACGCCCGCCGCCGCGTCACCAGCCGCGATCGCCATCTGGTACTCGCCGATGGCCTCGTCCATCCGGCCGGCCTTGGCGAGCAACGCGGCGAGACGGACCCGGGCTTCTGGCTCACCCGCCTCCACCGCCGCCCGCCACCCGGCGATTGCCTCGTCGGTCCGGCCCGCATCCGCCAGCATGTTCGCGAGGCCGCCGTACGCCCGAGGCAGACCGGCCTCGATGGCCGCCCGCCAATGCGCCTCCGCCTCCTCGACGCGGCCGTCCTCCATCAGCAGGTCGGTCAGGCGTTCCACATCCAGCCAGTCCCCGCCGCCGGCCCGGGCTTCGAGAATCGTGATCGCCTCGTCCACCCGCCCCTGCTCGACCAGCCACTCGGGGCGATCGTCCGGATCAATCGGCTCATCGATCATGCCGGCACGATACGAATGTGGTGCTCTGCGAATCAGTCGATTTCCTCGGCGTCGCTCAGGTCTTCCAGCCGCACCGGCCGGTGCTGGGCAAATATCACAGCCAGGCCGTAGGGGTCGCAGACGGCAAAGCCTCCCTCCTGGAAGTGCAGCATCCATTCGCTGTCGGCGTAGAAGTTGAGCTGGGGGCTGTCCAGCGGAAGCTCCTCGGCAGGGACTTCCCGGTAGGGATCAAGCTCGTCCTCGGCCAAGCCGAACGAGGCCGGATCGGTCAGCATCGTGGCGCGCACGAAGCGAAGCCCTGTCACCAGGTAGTGATCGATGTCGTCGAGCACGTGGGCGATCATCGGCAGATCGACGTGGTCGAGGTCGTCGGCGCCGTCGAGCAGGATGTTGACCGCGATCGGCAGGCGGTAGGCCGAGCTCGTGACCGGCTGCTGGAGTCTCCATGTGGACAGATCGCCGGGCCCGCGTTCGAGAGCCAGTAGGCCGATGCCAGGACGAGACACGGTCGTGGTCATGTCGACATCCTCCACCCGCCTACCAACGCCTGACCAGACTGGGCATGCGCGGCCTGGGCGGCGGCAATCCCGACCGTGTCGATCAGCCGGCGCCGTATCGGCTGGCGGGTCTCGATCAGCGCACGGTAGCTTGCCGCCCGTGACCGACTGGATCAAGATTTTCGACGACGACTGCCGCCTTCCAGCAGGGCGTGAGCTGAACGAACTGACCACGGAACTGGCGCAGTGCCTACGCGATCCGGACCCGGACGTTCGCGACGGCCATCCGTACGTCGTGCTGCGCACCTGGATCGAACGCGACGTCATCGCCGGTGATCGCCGTGTGCAACTCGGCGACGAGATGGCCGACCGGTTCACCGACCCGCGCACCGAGGCCCGCACCTTCGCGCCCCTGGTCCTGGACATGATCGTCAGTCGGGGAGACTTCCGTCCGCGCTGGCTCGACGCCTTCAGTCGCTGGTATCCGGCAGAGACGGACCTGCGGGGATACCATCCGCGGCTGGGCTGGCTGCACGCGGTGGCGCACGGTGCCGACCTGCTCGGCACCTTCGGCCGCCACCGTGACGTCGATCCCGCCGCCATGCTCGACCTGGCGGGCGCCCGGCTGCTCGCCCGCACCGACCACCTCTGGGCCGAGCGGGAGGACGACCGCCTCGCCCGCGCCGTCGCCCTGACTCTGACCCGCCCGGAGCTCACCGCCGCGGCGTCGACGACCTGGCTCGACCCGATCACCGCCGACTTCCGTGCCGTGTCCGCCTCGACCACACCCACGTACGTTTCCAACACGCTGCGCACACTGCGGGCACTCTACGTACTCGTCGATTGCGGGATACGGGTCCGACCAGACGGTCCCCGGCAGCAGATCACCCACCGCCACGAGGTCAAGCAGCGGCTGGTCGACGTTCTGGAAAGCGACGCCAAGGCCATCGGCTGACCGGGTAGCGGACCAGTCGCACGTGATGGGCTGCGGGCTGCGGGCTGGGGGCTGCGGGCTGGGGGCTGGGGGCTGCGGGCTGGGGGCTGCGGGCTGGGGGCTGCGGGCTGCGGGCTGCGGGCTGCGGGCTGCGGGCTGCGGGCTGCGGGCTGCGGGGTCATGGTCCTCGGCACCAGTCATCAGGTGCCACTCGCCGTCACCCATGCGCCAGCCGATACTGAACCGCTCGATCTGCGGGTACGCCCTCCACGGCGGCAGGACCCGCCCATGAGCATCAAGCTGTTCCCACACGGCGGCGTCGAGAAGTTCACGCGTCCGGTCGTCCACCGTTGACGCTGCTCAGCTCAGGCTGATGACGGGCCGGGTCAGGACCTCGTGGGCGTACCGGTCGTCGGAGGCGAGCCACTGGCCGAAATCCCTGTCGCGGTAGGCGGTCGCAAGGGTGAGCCAGCCCAGGAAGAAGCCGCTGCCGCCACACGTGGCGCCGCCGCCATCGCCGCCGCACACGATGGTTCGCTCGGTGGTCGCCTCGTGCTTGTAGGGATCCTGCCCGATCGCCAACCCCCACAGGTTCGCCTCGCGGTGCGCGCCGGTCTTGCAGTCGTACGGGTAGCCGTCGTTGGGGCAGTCGTCGCCCCAGCGGAACAGGGTTGTCGCACCGGCTCCACACGCCCACTCCCACTCATCCGCAGTGGTCGTCCGCAAGCCGATGCTCGCGAGCCCGGCCACAGCCTCGTCGTAGGAGACCTCCCGGGTCGCCCGGGCCCGCGCCACCTGCCCGCTCTGGTCGAACTCGACCGTCAGCCCACCACCAGATCGGAACACCTTCACCACGCCGCGCCGATCCCCGGTCGACGCGACGAGTTCGAGTACCCGAGGGTCGTCCGGCGCCAGCGGAATCTCGCAGGGGTCGAACGCTTCCACCGCGACCAGCATCGCCGGCATCTCGGCGCCGCGTACCGGCGAGGTCATCGCGTCGACGTACTCGGCCAGCGGTGGAAGGCCGTACTCGTCGGCGCTGTCGGCGTAGCTGGCCGCCTGCTCCGGAAAGGGCTGGAATCGGGCCGCGTCGTAGCCGAGAGTCGGCCGGCCGCCGGGTACGAGAGCGAACTGCATCCCGTCACGGTCGAACAGCGCCATCCGGTGCGACCGCCCCGCGTACGCCGTGTCTTTCAGGCCCACCACAGTCAGGTCGTGTCGGTCGGCGATGTCCTGGGCGATCCGGCGGGCAGCGCCGTCAGACAGGTCGTTCCACTGCGCGAAACTGAGGTCGGCGTACGGCACCGCGCAAGAATAGAGCCGAAGGCGCCGATTCAGGCAACGTGCGTGAGGTAGCCGGCGACGGCCTCGTCGAGCACCTCCCGGCCGGGCCGTGCCCACACCTCCTCGGCGAAGACCTCCACCTCCACCGGTCCGGCGTAGCCGGCCGCGTCCACGGCTTCCCGGAAGCGGCGCAGCTCGACGCAGCCCGCGCCGGGCAGCCCCCGGCCGAGCAGCACCCCCGCCGGCAGCGGCGTCACCCAGTCGGCGATCTGGAAGCAGGCGATGCGTCTCTCCCGGCCGGCCCGCGCGATCTGCGCCCACACCTGGTCGTCCCACCAGAGGTGGTACGTGTCGACGACGACGCCCACCGTCTCCGCCGGATACGGCGCGACGAGGTCCAGGGCCTGACCGAGACTGGCAACCACGCACCGGTCGGAGCAGAACATCGGGTGCAGCGGCTCCACGGCGAGCCGGACCCCCGCGGCCCGGGCGTACGGCACCAACTCGCCGATCGCGTCCCGCGCGTGCGCCCGGGCACCGTCGATGTCCCGGCTGCCGTCGGGCAGGCCGCCGGAGACCAGCACCAGCACCGGCGCGCTTATTGCCGCCGCCTCGTCGATGGCACGCCGGTTCTCGTCGAGCCAGCCGGGAGCGCTGAAGAACCCGCCGCGGCACAGCGATGTGACGGTCAGGCCCGCGTCCCGCACCAGCGCCGCGGCCGGCTCGACCCCGTACGCGGCCAGATCCTCCCGCCACAGCCCCACCCCGGACACCCCGGCGTCGACGCAGCCGGCGACGAGCTCCGGCAGCGGCCACCGCTTCGTCGTCGCCGAGTTGAGTGCGAACCGCTTCACTGCGCCACCCCCGCCGTGGTCATGAACGCCCGCGCGCGGTGCGCGGCCAGCTCGGCGTCGGGCAGCAGCCCGGCCGCGTCGGCCAGCCGCAGCAGCCGGCCCAGGTGCACCGGTGACCGCCCCGACTGGAGACCACCGACCATCGTGAAGTGGTCCTGGTGACCGGCGAGCCAGGCCAGGAACACGATGCCGGTCTTGTAGTAGAAGGTCGGGGCGCCGAACAGGTGCCGGGCGAGCGGCAGCGTCGACGCCAGGATCCGGTCGTACGTCGCCAGGTCGCCGCCGTCCAGTGCGCGCAGCGCGGCGGCGGCCGGCGGCGCGATCGCGGCGAGGACGCCGAGCAGGGCGTCGGAGTGGCCCTCGCCGTCGCCCCGGATCAGGGCCGGGTAGTTGAAGTCGTCGCCGGTGTAGAGCCGTACCCCCGCGGGCAGGCGCCGGCGCAGCGCGACCTCGAAGTCCTCGTCGAGCAGCGACAGCTTGACGCCGTCGACCCTGCCGGTGTGCGCACCGATCAGCGCGACCACGGTGTCCGCGGCCCGCGCGGGATCGGCGTCGCCCCAGTAGCCGGCGAGGGCCGGGTCGAACGCCGGGCCGAGCCAGTGCAGCACCACCGGGCCGTCGGCGTCGGCCAGCAGCCGGCCGTAGACGTCGAGGTAGTCGTCGGCGGACCGGGCCGCGGCGGCCAGGTGGCGGCTGCACATGAGGACCGGCCGGGCGCCGGCGTCCTGCACGTCGGCGAGCTGCTCGGCGTACGCCTTGCGGATCTCGTCGAGCGTGGCCGGGCCGGCCGGCAGCTGGTCGGTGGCGACGCCCGCGCAGATCGCGCCGCCCTCGGCCCGGGCGGCCGCCGCCGAGCGCCGCACCAACTCGCGCGCGGCCGGGTAGTCCATGCCCATGCCACGCTGGGCGGTGTCCATCGCCTCGGCGACGCCGAACCCGTACGACCACAGGTGCCGGCGGAACGCCAGGGTCGCGTCCCAGTCGACGGCGGCGGGCGTGCCCGGCACGTTCTCCGCGCTGGGGTCGGCGACGACGTGCGCGGCGGCGTACGCGACCCGGCTGGCGAAACGGGCGCCGGGCGTGACGTGCTCGCGCCCGGCACCGGAGAGGGTGAGCGGCCCGTCGGGCAGGTTGACGGTCCGGGTCACGGCCGCAGCTCCGTGACCTCGACGCGCCGGCCCTCCCGCGCCGACTGCAGGCCCAGCTCGGCCAGCTGCACACCCCGCGCGCCGGCCCACAGGTCCCAGGTGTACGGGGCGTCCTCGGCAACGTGCCGCAGGAACATCTCCCACTGCGCCTTGAATCCGTTGTCGAACGCCTCGTTGTCCGGCACCTCCTGCCACTGCGCGCGGAAGTCGTCGGTGGACGGCAGGTCCGGGTTCCAGACCGGCTTCGGGGTGGCGGCCCGGTGCTGGACGCGGCAGCGACGCAGGCCGGCGACCGCGCTGCCCTCGGTGCCGTCGACCTGGAACTCGACCAGCTCGTCCCGGTTCACCCGGACGGCCCAGGAGGAGTTGACCTGCGCGACGATGCCGCCGTCCAGCTCGAAGATCGCGTACGCGGCGTCGTCGGCGGTCGCGTCGTAGGGCTGACCGTCCTCGGCCCACCGGCGCGGGATGTGGGTGGTGACGTGCGCGGTGACCGCCCGGACCGGCGCGAGGATCTGCTCCAGGACGTAGTGCCAGTGCGGGAACATGTCGACGACGATGCCGCCACCGTCGGCGGCCCGGTAGTTCCAGCTCGGCCGCTGGGCCTCCTGCCAGTCGCCCTCGAAGACCCAGTAGCCGAACTCGCCGCGCACCGACAGGATCCGGCCGAAGAACCCGCCCTTCACGAGTCGGTCGAGCTTGCGCAGGCCGGGCAGGAAGAGCTTGTCCTGCACGACGCCGTGCCGTACGCCGGCCGCGTCGGCGACGCGCGCCAGCTCGACCGCGCCGTGCAGGGTGGTGGCGACGGGCTTCTCCGTGTAGATGTGCTTGCCCGCCGCGACGGCGAGCCCGATCGCCTTCTCCCGTTCGCTGGTGACCTGGGCGTCGAAATAGATCGAGACGTCCGGTCGCGACAGCGCGGCGTCCAGGTCGGTCGTCCAGTCGGTCAACCCGTGCCGGGCCGCGACGTCGCGTAGTTTGGCCTCGTTCCGCCCGACCAGGACGGGTTCCGGCCAGAGCCGGCTCCCGTCACGCAGCGGTACGCCGCCCTGCTCGCGGATGGCCAGCAGCGACCGGACCAGGTGCTGCCGGTAGCCCATCCGCCCGGTCACGCCGTTCATCACGATGCCGATCGGGACACGTGCCGTCATCGTCCCACTCTCCTCAGGGGTCATCTCCGCACCCGGGCCGGCCGGGTGCCGCACACTGCCCGTCTCCGGCGGGGACGACGGCCCTGCCGTCGTCCCCGCCGGAGGGGTTCAGGCCGGGGTTCCGGTCACCGTCAGGTGACGCAGCCGGCCGATGTTGTCGAACGAGCCGAAGCCGACCCGTCCGGAGCCGAACGTGGTGTCCTTCGCGGTCATCAGCGGGTCCTTCTTCCCGTCCACGTAGACCGCGATCTCGCCGGTGGCCGGCAGGTGCACGACGCGCACCTTGTGCCAGTCGGCGTCGACGATCGCCGGGTTCGCGCCGCGTGACCGGCCGTTCCACTGGTGGTCGATGCGCTGCCGGTCGGCGTTGTTGACCTTGAAGATGCCGTTGTGCGGCAGGATCGTGTTGTCGGTCGACAGGTGGGCGTAGTAGAACTCGGTGTCCGAGCGCCAGCCGAAGACGATGATCACGTCCCGGTTGCTCACCTCGACCGGCGTGTCGAGCCGGACGTCGGCCTGGATCTCCACGGACGACCACTGCGGCCCGTCGGTCACCACCGCGTACTCGAAGGGGCGGCGCGGGCCGGGCCGGCTCACGCCCGCCTCGGCGAGGATCACCTCGTCACGGTCGAACTGCCACTTCGACGGGGTCACCGGCGCCCAGCCGTCCGGGCCCGAGGGCTTGTGCAGCTTGGTGCCGCCGACGTCGCCGCCCGCGAACTCCCGGGTTCCGGTCACCTTCCAGATCTTCCCGTTGGCCTTGGCGAGGAGGTAGAGCCCGCCGGCGGCGTCGGTACCGAAACGCAGGTCTACCCGCTCCGGGTTGCCCGGGGCGCCGGGGCCGGAGAGGTCCTGCATGCGCACCGGCTCACCGGCGGCGGTGAAGAGCGCGAGGCGGTGGATCGTGGCCATCTCGTGGCCCTGCCGCATCTCGTGCGCCTCGGTGTAGAGGACCTGCCCGTCGACCAGATCGCCGAAGACGTACTTGCCCTTCAGCGCGGGCAGCTCGTTGCCGCGGTAGACGAACCCGCCGGCCACCGCGACACCGACGTCGGAGGTGCAGTTCCAGCCGGGCGCCGGGTTGTGGTCGTACGCCGCGACCGGGTACGTGTAGCCGAAGTCGGCGTCGTCCGGCGGCAGCGGCAGGAGCTTGTCGCAGGCGCGCCCCGCCTTGTTGAAGACGAACGCGCCCTCGCGCTCGCTCCAGCCGAAGTTGTCACCGGCGCGCACCTCGTAGATCGCCTCGATGGCGTGCTCGCCGATGTGACCGAGGAACATCCGGCCGGTGGCCGGGTCCCAGCTGAACCGGTGCGGGTCGCGGAACCCGACCGCGTAGACCTCACCCAGGGCGTCGGCCCGGCCGACGAACGGGTTGTCCGCCGGGATGCCGTACTGCCCGTTGGCCGAGTCGGTGCCCTGCGGGTCGATGCGCAGCAGCTTGCCGTGCACCATGCCCAGGTTCTGCGGCTCGGTGTTGCGTACGCCGGTGCCGCCGTCGCCGACGGCCAGGTACAGCAGCCCGTAGTCGCGCTGGCCGGGCCGCGCCGTGGGGTTGAAGTTGATCTCCTGGATGCCGTGGACCTGGCCGGCGAAGCCGATCCGCAGCAGCTCGCGCCGGCTGCCGGAGAACGTGTCGGCGGCCGGGTCGGTCGCCGTCCACTCGGTGATCACGCCGTGGAAGATGCTGTTGGCCTGGGCGTGGTCCGGTGCCCTGGTGGCCAGCGACGCCTGTTCGGTGTGGATGGTGTAGAAGCGGCCGTTGGTGCCGAACTCGGGGTGGAACGCGACGTAGCCGAAGCCCTGGCCGAGCCCGCGGCCGGAGAAGAACTGCGGCGCGAAGGTGTCGGCGACGTCCAGGTAGACGTGCGGCACGCCGTCCCTGACCAGGTAGAGGTGGCCGTTGAGGTCCGGCACGGCACGCCGGCCGGAGCCGTCGGGCAGCTCCATGATGGTGTTGATGCGGGCGGTACGCATCAGCCGCTGGTCGGTCGGTGCCGGGATGGGGAACGACTGAGGGAAGCTGGCGTACTCGGTCAGGACCAGTCCGAGCCTGGACTGGCTGGGCATCTCGACGACCGGGTCGTAGACGGGGTCGGCGGCCCGGACAGGGCCGACCACCAGGGTGGACAGGACGAGGGTGGCGGCGGTCAGCCCGGCCGTCAGCGCGGATCTGCGGGTCTTGCGGACACTGCGCACGCGGGTCTCCTTCCCGGTGAGGCGGTGCGGAGGGTGGTCAGCGGGCCATGTAGCGGTACTGCTTCTCGACGTCGGACGCCGAGACGACGGTGTCGAGGAACATCAGGGCGTCCATACGGCAGTCGCACGGGTTGCGCTCCAGCGTGTCCTGCGGGAAGCTCCCGCCGATCTTGATGCCGCGCGGGTCCGAGGCGGTGGTGACGTGCGGGCCGGGGCCGGACACGAGCCACGGGTCGTCGGTGCGGGTGTAGAAGCCGTCCACCGGCTGGCCGTTGCGGTAGAGCGCCAGCGCGCCGGTGTTGAAGTCGAAGGTGGCCGCGAGGTGGACCCACTCCCCCTTCGGCAGCAGCGTCCGCCAGTCCTCCCCCGCCGCGAAGGTCTGCGAGTTGCCCCCGTCGAGGCGCCGGCCGAGCGCGACCAGCCGCAGTTCGCCGTTGACGTCGATGAGCTCCAGCAGCGCCCGGACGCCGTGGCCGTCCGAGTCGCCCGTCAGCACACCGGCCAGCCCGATCGCGTTGAACCGGTCGGCCGGGTTGGCGGTGGTGGAGTTGGGCGCCGAGGCCTCCATCTCCATCTTGAACCAGCCCATCACGGTGGTGCCCTGGGTGCCGGCGAAGGGGCGCAGGGTGCGTACGCCGCTGGCCGACCAGATGCCCGCCTTCCAGTCGTCGTTGCCGGCCTGGGCGGGGTTCACCTGCCGGGTCTGCAACGCGTTGCCGCTGCCCGGGTAGGCGTGCTCGGCCACGCGCATGTCGGCGCCGCCGTTGACGAGTTCGATCTCGGTGCCGGAGCGGCCCAGGTCCCGCTCGAGCGCCGCGTCACCCTCCGCCGGGTGGTCGAAGTCGTAGAAGGCGACCAGGCTCGATCGCAGGTGGGGATGGACGTCGCGCGGGTTGCTCCGGTCCGCCTGGGCCGGTGGCACCCCGGCGCCCGCCAGCACGCCGGTCGCCAGTACGGCGGCGGTGGCGACGGCGAGCCGTCTCGTTCTGGTCATCGCGATACGCCTCGTTTCAGCTCTGGCGGAGCACGCAACCGCTTCCGGAAGCGCTTCCGTGCTCACGCTCCAACTCTGTGTGCCGCTGTCACGTCGGGGTCTGTTACCGCTTCGGCGGTGCCGTCGGCTCGGCGGGCCGTCCGCCGAGGTACAGCTCGCCGAGCTGCGGGTCGGCCAACAGTTGCGGCGCCGGCCCGGAGATGTGCACGCGCCCGAGGTCGAGCACGCAGCCGAGGTCGGCCGTCTCCAGCGCCCGCCGGGCGTTCTGCTCCACGAGCAGCACCGCCGTACCGGCGTCGCGCATTCGCACGACCTGTTCGAACACGGTGGTCGTCGCCTTCGGGTCCAGACCCATGGACGGCTCGTCGAGGAGCACGACCTTGGGGTTGACCATGAGCGACCGGGCGAACTCCACCTGCTTCTGCTGCCCGCCGGAGAGCAGTCCGGCCAGCGAGTTCCAGCGCTGCGCGACGACCGGGAAGACCTCCTTGACGAAGGCCGTCCGTTCGGCGATCAACGCCTTGTCCTTCAACGTGTAGCCGCCCAGCAGGACGTTCTCCGCCACGGTCATCTCGCGGAAGACGCTGTGCCCCTGCAGGACGTGCGCGACGCCGGAGGCGAGCATCCGCTGCGGCCCCTGGCCGGTCACGTCCACGCCGCCGACGAGGATCCTCCCGGAACGGGGCCTGAGCAGCCCGCTGGCGACCTTCAGGACGGTGGACTTCCCGGCGCCGTTGGGGCCGACCAGGCAGACGATCTGGCCCGCGGGCACCGAGACGGTCAGGCCGCGCAGCACCGGCGCGGCGCGCCCGTAGCCGGCCTGGATGTCGACGAGTTCGATTTCAGACGCCAAGGTAGGCCCCCAGGACGCGTTCGTCGGAGCGGATGAGCGACGGCGGACCTTCGGCGATCGGGCGGCCGCGGTCGAACACCACGATGTGGTCGCTGACGCTCATCACGAGGTCCATGTTGTGCTCGACGATCACGAACGTGCGCCCCTCGGCGTTGAGTTCGCGGACCAGGGTGCCGATCCGGTCCAGCAGCGCCGGGTTGACGCCGCCGGCCGGCTCGTCGAGCAGGACGGTTTCCGGGTCGCTCATCAGCACACCGGCGAGTTCCAGCAGCTTCTGCTGGCCCCAGGACATGTTGCGCGCCTCCACGTCGGCCAGGTGCTCGATGCCGAGGCGGGTGAGCCAGCCCCGGGCACGGTCGACCTCCGCGTGGCCGCGGGCGCCACGCAGCAGGCCGGTCAGGCCGGCCGGGCGTACGGCCGCGAGGACGTTGTCCAGCGCCGTCATCCGGGGAAAGACGCGGCACAGCTGGAACGTACGGCCGACGCCGGCGTGGACGATGCGGTGCGGGGCCGCGCCGGTGATGTGCCGCCCGCGGTAGGTGACCTGCCCGCCGTCCGGCCTGATCATCCCGGTGACGCAGTTGAAGAAGGTCGTCTTGCCCGACCCGTTCGGCCCGATCAGCGCGTTGACCTTGCCGTGCTGGAACTCGACGGTCGCGCCGTCGAGCGCCACCACGCCACCGAACGCCTTGGTGAGCCCGGCGGTGGCCAACCCTCGTACCTCGCTCATGCCGGCACTCCGCTTCGCTCCGTGCCGTCATGAGGCACCACCGCCCTGAGCCGAACGATTCGCTCACTTCGTTCGCTCATGCCGGCACTCCGCTTCGCTCCGTGCCGTCATGAGGCACCACCGCCCTGAGCCAAACGATTCGCTCACTTCGCTCGCTCATGCCCGCTCCTCCGTCGACTGGGTCCGCGCACCGGCGGCGCCAGCGGCGGCGTCCACCGGTTCCCGGGTGGCCGGCGCGGCGGCGGCCTCGGCGCGCTGCTGGCGCAGCTGCGCGGCCGTGATCTCGCGGATCGAGTTCTGCGCCGGCCGCATCCGGCCGAGCAGGGAACCGATCGCCGGCAGCACGCCGTCGGGCATGAAGAGCACGACCAGCGCGAGCAGCAGGCCCGTCGCGGCCAGGTGCAGCTGGGTGTCGCCGAACTCCACCTTGAAGTACTCCAGCCCGATGCCGACCACCAGCGCGCCGATCAGCGGGCCGAACAGGTTCCGGACGCCGCCGAGCAGCGCCATCAGCACCAGGTACGAGCCGGTGAGGATGGAGAACTGGAACACCGGGTCGAGGTCGCCGAACCAGAGCGCGTAGAGCCCGCCGCCCAGGGCGGTGAACCCCGCCGAGACCACGAACACCACCAGCTTGTACGCGAAGGTCGGGGTGCCCAGCGCCTCCGCCTTGTCCTCGTCCTCCCGGATGGCCTTCAGCCCGAGGCCGAACCGGGAGCGGTCGATGACCCACCAGGCCAGCAGGGCCAGCGCGAGCAGGCCGGTGAACAGGTAGTAGAACACCCGGTGGTGCTCCGGACGGAGCAGGTCCGGGAACGGGCGCGGCACGACCAGACCGCGTGACCCGCCGGTGAGCGACGCCCAGCTCTGGAAGACCAGCAGCAGGATCAGCACCAGCGCGATCGAGACGATGACGAACGACGCGCCGCGGACCCGCAGCGCGGCGAAGCCGATCGGTACGGCGAGGGCGGCCACCAGCAGGGCCGCCACCACGAGGGCCACGAAGCTCGGCAGGCCGGCCTTCGTGACCAGCAGGGCGGTCCCGTAGCCGCCGAGCCCGGCGAGGGCGCCGTGGCCGAGGGAGATGTACCCGGTGAACCCGCCGACGAAATTCCATGACGTCGAGAGCACCGCGTAGTTGAGCACCACGACGCCCGCCGAGAGGATGTACGGGTTGGGTGCCAGGGACGGGAAGGCCAGCACCGCCACGGCGAGCAGCACGATCGCCGCCACCTGGAGGGCCCGGTCGAGGCTGCGCCGTGCTGTCGGTGGCCCGGCCGGCGGGACGGCCACCGTCGCCGGGTCAGAAGCGCTGGGCAAGGCGACCTCCGAAGAAACCTTGTGGCCGGAACGCAAGCGTCGCGAACAGGGCCAGGTAGAAGATGGTCTGCGCCCAGGTCGTGCCGAGCGGGATCTGCAGCAGGCTCTGCAGCATGCCGAGCACCATCGCGGCCATCGCGGCACCGGGTACGCTGCCCAGCCCGCCCACCACGATGATGGCCATCAGCGGGCCGATCCAGTGCCAGTGCAGCGACGGGTAGATGGTGGTGTCGAGGGCCAGGGCCGTGCCGCCGACGGCCGCGGTGGCGAGGCCGAGGCCGAAGCCGTACCCGGCCACCCGCTCGGTCTCGATGCCCACCAGCCGTGCCGCGTCGCGGTGCTGGATGGTCGCCCGCAGGGCCCAGCCGAAGGTGGTCTTCTTCATCAGCAGGTAGAGGGTGGCCAGGGCGACGGCGGCGAGGCCGAACGCGATCAGCTTGACCACCGCGACCCGGGCACCGAAGATCCCGAAGCTCGCCGAGCCGTAGCCGAGCTGGACCCGCCGCTGGGTGCCGTCGAACACGTAGCCGAGCAGACCCTCGATGGCGACCGCGATCGCGAAGGTCAGCAGCACCGACATCATGGTCAGCGTGGCCGGGCGCAGCCGGGCCAGGAGCAGCCGCTGCAACAGGACGCCGCAGGCGAAGAAGAGCGGCACGGTGGCGATCATCGACAGCAGCGGATCGACGCCCAGCCGGGTGTGGGACCACCAGGCGAGGTACGCGGCGAGGATGAGGAACGCCGAGTGGGCGATCATCACGACCCGCATGATTCCGAAGTAGAGGGTGAGTCCCGCTGCCAGGAGGGCGTAGAGCCCTCCCAGCAGCAGACCCAGGATGACGCTCTGGAAGAGCAGGGCACCGGAGGGCATGTCGTCCTACCAGGCCGGCTTCGGGTAGACGAGGTCGGTCTCCTTGGCGTCGGCCGGCAGCACGATCTGGATCTTGCCGCCCGCCCACTGCTGGATCATGTGGGCGCCCTTGGGCTTGCCCGTCGCGTCCCAGGAGAGCGGGCCGACCACCGTCTCCACGGTGTTGCCGCGGACCCACTCGACCAACTTCTTCTGGCACTCACCCTGCTCGGCGCAGCCCACCGCGGTGATCGCCGCCGCGACGACCTGCCCGGTCGTGTACGCGTTGGCCTCGTCCTCCTCCGGCGGCGAGCCGAACTGCGCGGTGTACTTCTCGACGAACTCCTTGTTGCTCGGGTACGGCGCGTCCTGCGTGTACCCGGTCGGCGAGAGGATCCCCTCGGTCTTGTTGCCGATCGCCGCGGCGAACTCGGGGTTCGTCGGGGCGGTGGAGAAGGCGGCCAGCTTCGGCTGGTACCTGAGCTGCTGGAGGGCGACGATCAGGTTCACGCCGTCCTGGTACTGGGAGCCGCCCACCACGAGGTCGGCCTTCGACGACGCGATCTTCGCGGCGATGCTGCCGAAGTCGGTGGTGTTCGGCGGGTAGACCTCGTCGACGACGGTGCGGACGCCGCCCGCTTCGAGCTTCTCCTTCAGCCCGTACGCCGTGCCCTGCGCGAACGGGTCGTCCATGGCCGCGTACGCCGCGGTCTTCGGCCGCTGGTCGGGCGGCAGTGCCAGGATGTACTCGGCCAGGTGGTTGTAGTGGTCGTTCGCCACCGCCGGGGCGGCATAGAACAGGTTCTTGAAGCCCTGCTCGAAGACCTCCTTCGCCGCGCCCGCCGGCTCGACGAAGAGCATGCCGTACTCCTCGGCGACCCGGGCCGCGGGCACGACGAGACGGGTCGAGAACGGGCCCACCACGAGGTCCACGTTGTCCTTGCCGATCAACTGCTCGTAGTCGGCGACCACCCGGTCCGCGTTGGACTGGTCGTCGAGGATCTTCAGCTCGACCTTGCGGCCCAGGAGGCCGCCCTTGTCGTTGGTGATCTTGGCCCAGGCCTCGTAGCCGCGCTGGACACCCTTCCCCGGTTCGGAAAAGTCCCCGGTCAGGGGAAGGGAGATCCCCACGACGATCGGATCGTCGGCGTCGGAGGAGCCCCCGCCACCGCCGCCACCACAGGCCGCGAGCGCGAGGGTGAGGCTCGCGCCGAGTGCTGTCATCCACTGGATTCGCTTCAAACGGGTTGTCATCCCGAGACGCTCCTTTGCCGGGACGGAAGCGCTTGCGAAAGCGCTTGCGTAGACTAGGCTGTGGTTTGCGTCACTGGCAATAGTCAGATGACATCGATGTTTCCAGGGAGTTGCCGATGCCCAGGCCTGGCCCGAGACTGCGGCTGATCGACGTCGCCGAGCGCGCGGGTGTCTCGCTGGCGACCGCGTCCCGCGCCCTCGCCGGCCGGGAGGGGGTCAGCGAGGAGGTCGCGGGGCGCGTCCGGCAGGTCGCCCAGGAGCTGGGATACGTCGCCAACCCGTACGCCCGCACCCTCGCCGGCGGCACGAGTTCGACGGTCGGGCTGGTCGTGCACCAGGTCGACGACCCCTACTTCTCCGAGATCGCCGGCGGGGTCATCCAGGTGGCCGCCGAGGAGGGGCTGCTGGTGCAGATCTGCCACTCCGGCCGGGACCCGGACGCGGAGCTACGGCAGCTGCGCCATCTCATCGCGCAGCGGGTCGGGATCATCCTGGTCGCCGGATCGGGCTACGACGACGCCCGGATCGAGGCCGAGGCCCGCGCCGAGCTCGCGGAGTTCCAGAGCCAGGGCGGCCGGGTCGCCGTCATCGGCCGGCACGCCCTCGGCGTCGACGCGGTCCTGCCCGACAACGAGGCCGGCGGCCGCGCCCTCGCCGAGCACCTGCTGGACCTCGGGCACCGCCACATCGCCGTCGCAGCCGGCACGGCCGGGCTCACCACCGTCGCCGACCGGCTCTCCGGCGTGGCGGCCGCCCTGCGGCAGCGCGGCCTCTCCCTCGACGACCTTCCCGTCGTGCACTCCGACTTCACCCGCGACGGCGGCCGGGTCGCCGCCGAACGGATCCTGCGCGACCACCCCCGGACCACCGCGATCATCGCGCTCAACGACGCGATGGCCATCGGCGTGCTGTCGACGCTGCGGGCGCACCGCATCCCCGTGCCCGAACGGATGTCGGTCGTCGGGTTCGACGACGTCTCCGTCGCCGCCGACCTCGCCCCCAGCCTCACCACCATCCGGCTGCCCATGACCGACATGGGGCGGATGGCGCTGTCGCTCGCGCTCAAGCCCCGGTCGACCCGTCCCCGCCGCCGGTCCACCGGCCACCTCCTGGTGGTCCGCGACTCGACCGGGCCCGCCCCCACGGTGCTGCCCGCGAGCCGCGCCGACGGCCACCGCACCGGGGCCGGCGACCTGAGCGGAGCCGTCGGGCCCGTCGGCTGAACCCTCCCCGAGGTCGCGGGCCCTGCACCGGTGGCAGGATCAGGCCATGCCTTTGATCGAGGTCGTACTGGGTGACATCACGGACGAGGACGTCGACGCGATCGTCACCGCGGCGAACGAGTCGCTGCTCGGTGGCGGCGGCGTCGACGGGGCGATCCACCGCGCGGCCGGGCCACGGCTCGCCCGGGCGGGCGCCGCGCTGGCGCCGTGCGAGCCGGGCGACGCGGTGGCCACTCCGGCGTTCGACCTGGACCCACCGGTACGACACGTCATCCACACGGTCGGCCCGGTGTGGGAGGGCGGCGGCCACGGGGAGACCGACGTCCTGGCGTCGTGCTACCGGCGCTGTCTCGAGGTCGCCGACGTCATCGGCGCGCGCAGCGTCGCGTTCCCGGCCATCGCCACCGGCGTCTACGGGTTCCCGGCCGACCGGGCGGCGGCGATCGCCGTGACCACGATCCAGGCCACCCCCACCGAGGTCGGGCAGGTACGCCTCGTCGCCTTCGACGAGGCCACGTACGACCTGCTGACCGCGGCGCTGCACACCTGACCGCCTCGTACGCGCCATCCCCGTGCCGCATCGGCGGGACCCGAATCGAGGTCGGCCCGGCGAGCGCCGCGATTCCCGGGTCGGGTCTGTCACGATGGGCGCTCCCACGGACATGGAGTAGACGTGGGTTCGGGGACTGAGCACGAGGACCGCTTCCGACGCGTCTACGCGGCGAACTTCGAGCCGCTGCTGGCGTACGCCATGCGGCGCGTCGAGCAGCCCGAAGACGCGGCGGACGTGGTCGCCGAGACGTTTCTCGTCGCCTGGCGGCGCAGCCGTGACATGCCGCCGGAGGCTGAGGTTCGGCTGTGGCTGTACGGCGTGGCCCGACGGGTGCTGGCCAACCACCACCGCGGCGGAGTGCGCCGGGAACGGCTCGGTGAACGGTTGCGGCAACGACTCAGGGTCGCCGTCGCCGGCGACCCGGGCAGCGAGGTGCCCGAACGGCTCACGGTCCGGGCCGCGCTGGCCCGGCTGGGCGAGTTGGATCGCGAGGTGTTGATGCTGACCTTCTGGGAGGGCCTGGAGCCGCGCGAGGCCGCCGCGGTCCTGCACGTGAGCCCGGCTGTTGTCCGTACCCGGCTGTCACGTGCCCGGGCCCGGTTGCGAGATCTCGTCGGTGACGACCTCGGCCCGCCCGGACATGTACTCGACGTCATGGCAGCACGCACCTCGGAGGAGGGCAGATGACCGACGAGCACCTCGGCCGGATGGTCCGAGACGCCGACCCGTACCGACCCGATGTCATCAGGCACCTCGACGGGGCCGCGCAGAACCTCTTGGAGGAGATCATGTCCGTGCCGACCCTCGGACCCGTCGCCGAGCCGCCCGGCAAACGCCCCCGGGCGCGCCGCGGCATGATGAGCGGGCTCGTCGGCGCAAGCGTCGCGGCCACCCTTCTCGCCGGCGTCCTGGCCGTCTCGATCATGAACGGTGACCAGCCGGAAGGGCGCCCGGCGACCCCGCCGATCGCCTCCGAAGCGACGGGCCCGGCCGCGTATTCGGCGATGGTGCTCAAGGCGGCCGAGGAGAACCCGCGGCTGCTGATCGACCAGCCTGGCTGGAAGGCGACCACCGTCTACGGGTTCGCCGAGAAAGCGGGCACCATCGCGTTCAGCAACGGCGGACAGCAACTGGAGATGAACTGGTACCCGGCCGCCCAGTACGACGGCTACCACAAGGATCGGCTCCGGGTCAGCGAGCCGGAACCGGTGAAGGTCGACGGCTGGCCGGCCGACCTGTTCCGGTACAGCGCGAGCGACTTCGCCGTCATGCTCCGTCCCCGCGACGGTTCCTTCGTCGAACTGCGTACCGGGAGCGCCTGGACGCGGAGCGAGTTCGATCGCGTTGTCGCCGACGTGGTCCGCGTCGACGCCCGCACCTGGCTGGCCGCACTTCCGGCCGAGATCGTCACACCCGAGCGGGTGCAGGAGCAGGCGGCCAAGGTGCTCGCCGACGTGCCGCTCCCGCCAGGCTTCGACATCGCCGCACTGAACGGTCTCGGCACCAACGACCCCTACCAGTTCGGCGCCAAGGTGACCAGCCGGATCGGCTGCGGATGGATCGCCGAATGGCTGCGGGCGAAAGAGGCCGGCGACGACGGCGCCCTCCGGCGGGCCGCGGACGCGTTGCGCGGTAGCCACAAGTGGAAGGTGCTACACCAGATGAACGACGAGGGTGACTGGCCGGAGGTGTTCTGGGAGACCGCCGACAAGGTGGCCGCCGGAAGCCCGCCCGTCGGGTACAAGGAGGCCCTGGGCTGCGAGTAGCCGTCCCGGACCGGCGAGCAGTCTCGGGCTGGGCGCTGAGGATCCCCGGATCCTCAGCGCCCGGCGCCTGCTCTGCGTCTCATCGCGCCCCGGGGGCGGCGCGCCGATTACGGTCCTGACGGCCTTGCCGCCCTGGGCGGCCTGCTCGCCATCGCCACAGCCCTACTCGGATCGGGCTGGAACTCGGCCTGATCGCCGGCACCGCAGATGGTCACCGACGCGGTGCCCCTGGCCAACCGGGCCAGGACCCAGGGCATGATGGACGTGTCCATCGCTGTCGCCGGCGCCACCGGCGGCCTTTCCTCCGGCCTGGTCGTCTCCGCCGCCGGTTCTCCGGTCCTGGCGCTCGTCGGCGGCCTCGTGTCCCTCACCATGCTGCCCGCCATCACCGCCACCACGAGGATCCGATGAACCCGCCCACCGACCCTGCCGTCCGCACCGTCGACGGCAGTGGCCTTCTCTGCGTCACCCTCCTGCTCCGCCTGCGGAAGGAAATCGACGGCGTCCCGCCGGGCACCGTCGTGCACGTCATCGCCACCGACCCCGTCGCGCCCATCGACCTACCCGCCTGGTGCCACCTGACCGGCCACACGTGGCTCGGCCGCCAACCATCCGCGGCCGGCACGGTCTACGCGATCCGCGTCACCGCAGCGGCCACACCGGTCGACCAGCAGCGACCCTGGATCACCCACAGCTGACCGGCCTGCGGGGCGTTCACCCACTTCACCGTGCCGAGCCTGAGCCGCTCCGATTCGGCGATCCCAGCCCGGTCGGGGTCAGCATCGGCTGCGACGGCGTCTGCGCTCCCCGAAGGACTCGAACCCCTAACCTTCTGGCGCATAGGTCGGGTTGAGGGAGAAGTAGTCCTCCTCTTCCTGGGCCAGGTGCAGCCGGAGCACGGCGTCCAGGCCGTACAGGGCGGCCAGCAGGTCGGGCACCTCCTCGCGGCGCAGCCGGCCGTCCGGGTGTTGGGCCAGGTGGCCGCCGATCCGGTTCATGAGCCGGTGGATCTCCACGTGTGCGCGGCTCATCGTCGAGGTCGCGTCGGCGCTGCCGAGCGGGCCCGCCAACGCCGGGTAGAGGTGGCGTTCCTCGGCCGCCTCGTGCGGCAGCACCTCGTCGACCAGGCGGCGGTGCACGTCGCGCAACGCCGGCACGCACTCCGGCGCGTCGGGGCGGGTCGCCACCAGGTCGGCGGTGTCGCGCAGCCGGGTCAGCACGTCCCGCACCCCGCCGTGCTCGCCGGCGTACCGGTCGAGCAGTTTCCGGGTTTCCGGCGGGACGTCGCGGCGGCGCAGGCCGCCCCCGAGGGCGCGCAGCGCGTTGAGGATCACCAGCACGTCGATGCCCTCCTGGAGGAACGCGCCGGCGACCGGGGGCAGCCCGCCGGCCGCAGCGATGATCATCGCGACGACGGCCAGGCCCATCCCGACGGTGGCGCTCTGCACCGCGATGCGGCGCGCGTACCGGGCGATGTCGACGGCGTCGGCGAGCCGGTCCAGCCGGTCCACGGTGAGCACCGCGTCGGCGACGTCGGCGGACGCCGTCGCCCCGGTGGCGCCCATTGCCACCCCCACGTGCGCCGCAGCCAGGGCCGGGGCGTCGTTGACGCCGTCGCCGACCATCACCGTGATCGTCCGGCCGGACTCCTCCCGGACCCGGGCCACTTTCTCCTGCGGCGAGCACTGGGCGATCACGTCGTCCACGCCGACGGCCTGCGCCACTTGTCGAGCGGTCTCCGACCGGTCGCCGGTGACCATGATCAACCGGCGGAGGCCGGCCTCCCGGAGCCGCCGCACGGTACGCCGGGCGTCGGGACGTACCGGATCCTCCAGCAGGATCGCGCCGAGCGGGGCGCGGTCGTCGCTGACCCAGACGGTGGAGCGGCCGGCCATTTCGGCGCGCTCGTGTACCCGGCGCGCCCACTCGGGTGGTTCACCGGTGAGCTGGCCGACCCGGACCAGGCGGCCGTCCACCCGGCCGGTGACCCCGCGCCCCGGTTCCTCGGTGACGTCGGCCGGCTCGGCCAGCGGCAGCCCCTGCTCGCGGGCCTGCCGGACCAGGGCGGCGGCAAGCACGTGCGGGGAGAGCTGCTCGACGGAGGCGGCAAGCCGCAGCACCTCGTCCCGGTCGCCGCCGGGGGCGACCACCGTCTCGGCGGCACGGGGGCGGCCGGTGGTGAGCGTGCCGGTCTTGTCCATCAGCAGGGTGCGGGCCCGGCCCAGCAGCTCCAGCGACCCGCCGTCGCGGACCAGTACGCCGCGCCGGGCCACCCGGGACAGCCCGGAGACGATCGCGATGGGGGTGGCCAGCAGCAGCGGGCAGGGGGTGGCCACCACCAGCACCGCCACCGCCCGCAGGAACTGGCCGCTGAGCAGCCAGGCGAGCCCCGCCAGCAGCAGGGTGAACGGCACGAACGCGGCGGCGTACCGGTCGGCGAGCCGAACCATCGGGGCCTTGTGCGCGGTGGCCTCCTCCGCGAGCCGGACGATGCCCGCGTACGTGCTCTCTGCCGCGCTCTTGCCGGCCCGCAGCCCGAACCCGGCGCCGGCGTTGACCACACCGCTGACGACCTGCTCACCGGCGGAGCGGGTGACCAGCTGCGATTCGCCGGTGACCGTCGACTCGTCCAGGGTCGCGGCCTCCTCGACGGTCCCGTCCACCGGCACCACGTCGCCGGGGCCGACGACGAGCCGATCTCCCACCGCCACCTGGTCCAGGGGCACAACCTCGATCCCGCCGTCCGGGGTGCGTCGCCGCGCCTGCCGGGGTGCCCGTTCCAGCAGCGCGCGCAGGTCACGGCTGGCCCGGCGCTGCGCGTAGTCCTCCAGCGCCTGCCCGGTGGCGACCATCACGGCGATCACCGCGCCGGCCAGGTACTCGCGGACCAGCAGCGTGCCGACCAGCGCCAGGACGGCGATCACGTCCACCCCGAACTGCCGGCGCCACACCTGCCGCAGCGTCGACCAGGTGGCCGGCAGCAGTGCCACCAGGGTCACCGCCGCCCAGACCAGTTGGGCCGCCTCCGGCAGCCCGGCGAGCCACAACCCGGCGCCGGCCAGCACGGCCAGGGTGAGCAGGGTCAGCGGCGCCCACTGCCGCCAGTCCACCCGGCGCCGCCCCACCGGCCGCTCCGGTACGCACTCGCGCGGTTCCGCCCTCACCTACGGATCGTCCCAGCGGCGCGGCCGGCCGGACCGGGCAACCGAGGTAATCCGGCGCGGGCCGGGCGAGCGCCAGCGCGCTCACCGAGGCCGCCACGACGGCCGGTCGCGCCCCCCTCCGTGGACAACACCCCACCCTGGCGCTGGGCAGCCCTCCCGACGCGCTGGCACTACGGAGGGTGCGGGCCCCGCCTCGCCGCCACCGACCCGAGGGTTCGGGTAAGATCCCCCGCCAGCGGAACATCCCTGGCTAATGCCATCAGCTATCCGAGGGCTCACGCCGAGCTACTCTCCGCCGCCCCGTTCTCCCCGCCACCCCGGTTTCCTCCAGCGGCCAGCACCTCGGCGAAGAACCGCAACCGGACCTCGTCCTGCACCGACTCACCGCCTTCGTGTCCGTTGAACGGGTACACCTCGATCCGGCGCGGGCCGGCATAGTGGTGGTAGGCGCCGAACACCGTCGACGGCGGGCAGCTGGCGTCCATCAACGCCACGCTGAACAGTGCCGGGCAGCGCCCCCGGATGGCGAAGTTGACCCCGTCGACATAGCTCAACGTGTCGAAGACCCGCTCCACGTTGCCCCGGTGGACCTTCAGGTAGTTGACGATCTCCTGGTAGGGGCCGGCGGTGGCCCGCTCGGCGCCACGCCGGAAGTCACAGAGGAAGGGCACGTCGGGCGCGACCGCGCGCAGCCGGGGGTCGAGGGCCGCGACCGCCAGCGACAGCCCGCCACCCTGGCTGATTCCGGTGGCCACCACCTGGTCCGGATCGACCAGCGGATGCGCCCGGGCCGCCTGTACGGCACGCACCGCGTCGGTGACCACCCGCCGGTAGTAGAGGGTTCGGGGGTCGAGCACGCCCCGGGTGACAAAGCCGGGATGCTGCGGGTTGCCGCCGGCCGGCTCGTGGTCGGGGGTCGCTCCGGCACTCCACCCGCTGCCCTGGCCCCGTACGTCCATGAACAGGTGGGCATAGCCCGCGGCGGCGTAGAGCAGGTTCTCGTGCGGCAGGCCCCGGCCGCCGCCGTAACCGGGAAACTCCACCACGCACGGCAGCGGCTTTTCGGCACCGGTCGGGACGGCGAGCCACGCCTTGACCCGGTCGCCGCCGAAGCCACTGAACGTCACGTCGTGGACGGTGATCACGCGCAGCGGCGAGTCGACCGGCTCGAAGGTGGCGTCCAGATCGCGCCGGGCCGCCTCGGCCAGGGTGTCGGCCCAGAACTCGTCGAAATCGGCGGGCTCGCGGCGCACCGGCCGGTATCCGGCGAGTTCGGCCAACGGCAGGTCGGTCAGCGGCATGGCGTACCCCATTTCCTCTGGTCGTGTCGGCCGACCCGAACCAGCCATGGTCACGCTGGGTGACGACTGATGTCCAGTATGGACGGGCGGGTGAACGGCCGGATGCCATCCTTGGCTGCGGCGAGCGGCCGGGTCAAGAGCCCCGTCGCCTGACCCGACGACCGGGAAGTGCGCTACTAATCCGTATTAGCTTCTTGACTCGACGGATCGCCCGGGACCACACTCAGCACTCGGATCAGCCTGACACCTACCGCGCCCTTCGTCACTATTGGTGTCGGGTTGGCCATGCCCCGACGCCGCCCTCGCCGCGACCGCCGGCCAGTCTCCCGTGCCTCGTCCGAGTCGCCGGTTCCGCTCCGACCCGCCTGCCCGTCCCGACAGGAGGACCATCATGGCCAACGACCCGACCCCGACCAGGTTCAGACGCCGAGCGTTGCTGGCCGCCGCAGCAGGCGGAGCAGCGCTGCTCGCCGTACCGATCCGGGCGCTCGCCGAGACGTCGGAGACCACCGCGTCGGGCCTGCCGCTGCTGGCCCCACTGCCGCCCGGAGCACCGGACCGGACCCTGTTCGCCCCGCTGGAACAGCGGTTCGCCGGCTACCTGGCGATCCTTCCGGGGATGACCAACGACATCGACGACACGACCAACCACGGGTTCATGGGCGGCGGCTGGTGGCGCTCCCCGAACGCGCCGTACAACGCCAGGGTGCAGGAGCACGTCTACACGTTGAGCTGGTTCCACGCCAACCAGCGGCCGTGGAATCCGTACGCCGGAAACGCGGCGCTGGCCGGGCGGCTCGACGCGGCGCTCGGGCACTACCTCGGGCTCCAGCACGACGACGGATCCTGGCCGGAGTACAGCCGCAACGAGCACTCGCTGCCCGCCACCGGCTTCGGCCTCGGTTACCTGGCCAAGACCCTGGCCAACCTGCGGCAGTCAGGCGCGCTGCCGCAGCGGCGGACAGAGATCGAACGGGCCCTGCACGCCGGGATGGGCTGGCTGCTGAATCCGGCCAACGGCATCTGGCGTACCCCGGTCCAGTGGACCAACCAGGTCGCCGGCGGCCTCGCCGGCGCGACCCTGGCGCTGCGGCTCCAACCGGACGCCGCGCTGGCCGCCCGGCTCACCGAGCGGATCGACTTCCTGGCCGAGCAGGGACAGAGCCCGGCCGGCTTCTTCTACGACCCGACCGGCATGGACATCAACTACAACTTCGAGGTGATGCTGCCGGAGCTGGCGGAGATCTACCTGCTCACCGGCAACCGGGCCGTGCTGGGAATGGCCCGCCGGTTCACCGAGTGGTTCGGCTACAACCTGCTCCGCGAGCCGGACGGCTCGGGCTGGCTCACCTACTACGCCATGTCCGCCCGGACCAGCGTCGCCTACTACGACAACGTGATCCCCGACCCGGACCGCACCAACCTCAACTCGGCCTTCGTCCACGACCTGCCACAACTCGGCGCGTTCCTCACGTCCAGGGAGGACCGGGCCGCCGCCCGCGCCGCCTGGGCCGCCCAGCCGAGCCCCGCTCCCGGGCCGGCCAAGCAGGACACCTCGCCCCGGATCATCGCGCACGCACCGTACGAGGAGACGCTGCCGAGCAACGCCGAGAAGGAGCGGGCCATCGCGGCGCTGCCCTACCTGCGGCAGCCGGAGTTCGCCCAGGTGCGCCGGGACACCGCGGTCAAGCAGGACTACCTCTACGTCAGGCGGCCGGGGCTCTATTTCGGAGCGTTCTTCGGCACCCGGCCGACCAGCACGGTCCGCAGCGGACCGGGCTTCCTCTGGCACCCGGCGGCCGGCACCATCGTGCACGCCCAGCAGAGCGACACCGGTTGCTGGTCGACGCTGCTGCCCAACGGCAACCCGGACGGCCGGAGCAACCTGGTCGCCGAATACCAGGTCGGTGACCGGGAGTGGAACGGGAAGTTCCTCTCCCCCGGCGACGCGCCGGTGCGGGTGCGCTACCGTCTGCCGGACTCGCGGATCACCACCGAGCTGACCGTCACCCGGGACAGCGTGATTCGCTCGGTGCGGGTCACCTCGACGGCGACCGAGCAGATCCCACTGGTGCTGCAACCGCGGGACGTCGTGACGTTCGCCGACGGCACCCCGGTCGCCTACGGCGCCGACGCGGCTGCCCGCACCGACGGCCTGACCATCCGTCGCGGCGGCACCGTCGTCACGGTCAGTTGGGACAGCGTACGGCCGGCCACCGTGACCAGCACGTCCCGGACCTACCTGCGCGACGCCCGGCGCCGGGTGCACACGCTGCGGGTGCCGCACGACGGCCGGATCGAGGTACGCATCACCCTCTCCTGACCGTACGGTCTGATACCGACCAACTGCCGGACAGCACCACCCTTCCGGCGACCGAGGCGGCCGCCGGCGTGGACACCACGCCGGCGGCAGTCCTCCCAGCAGATGAAATCCGTCCGTGTCCCGCGGCTCGAACAAGGACTGTTCCGCGCCAGCCTGCCCGTCCCACTCGGCTGACCGCCATCGCTTGACCAGTAGCCGTGGCCCGGCCCGCCCGATCTCTTGACACCGCGTAACGGCATTCCCGGCCGCCGGTCAGGTACGCTACGACGCGGTGCGGTTCCGGCCCGTCACCGACGATGGCTACGGCGTCATCAGCGACGTCGCCGCGCTGTCCGGCGGGAGGCTGGCGCTGCGGCCCGGCGCACTCGCCCGGCGCACCGACGAGGGACTGGTCGAGCCGGACCGGGAGGAGAGGGACGACTACGCCGCTACCGCCGGCTCACCGGCGCGGGCAGGATCCGAGCGCGACCCGTCAGCGACTCCGGCGGGCGTTGAGCCGCGCGGCCTGACGCGTCAGGTGGTCTCGCTCGGCGAGGTTGGGGGCCTTGTGGGCCGCCTCGGCGTACAGCCGTGCCGCCGTGGCCAGGTCGCCGTCGCGCTCGTGGAGGTACGCCGCCACCGCGGCGTGGCGCGGCAGCGAGTCGTCCAGCGCCGCGAGCGCCGCCAGCCCGGCGCGCGCTCCGTCGGCCTCGCCGACGGCCACGGCGCGGTTGAGCCGGACGACCGGGCTGTCGGTCAGGCGCGCGAGTTCGTCGTACCACTCGACGATCTGCACCCAGTCCGTCTCCTCGGCGGTGCGTGCGTCAGCGTGCAGTGCCGCGATGGCGGCCTGGGCCTGGAACTCGCCCAGCCGGTCACGGGCGAGTGCGGCCTGCAGGATCTCGACGCCCTCGGCGATCGACGCGGTGTCCCACCGGCCGCGGTCCTGGTCGGCCAGTGGCATCAGGCTGCCGTCGGGCGCGGTCCGGGTGGCGCGCCGGGCGTGGTGCAGCAGCATGAGGGCGAGCAGCCCCGCCACCTCGGGGTGGTCGATCGCGGTCGCGAGCTGCCGGGTGAGCCGGATGGCCTCGGCGGCGAGGTCCACGTCGCCGGAGTAGCCCTCGTTGAAGACCAGGTAGAGCACGCGCAGCACGGTGGCGACGTCGCCGGGCTGGTTGAACCGCACGCCGGAGACGGTGCGCTTGGCCCGGCTGATGCGTTGCGCCATGGTCGCCTCGGGCACCAGGTAGGCCTGGGCGATCTGGCGGGTGGTCAGCCCGCCGACGGCGCGCAGCGTGAGGGCGACCGCGGACGACGGCGTCAGTGACGGGTGGGCGCACAGGAAGTAGAGCTGGAGCGTGTCGTCGACCGCGGGCGCGGGCCCGGGCGCCGGCTCCTCGTCGATGAGGTCCTCACGCCGGCGGCGGGCGGCGTCCGCCCGGGTCGCGTCGAGGAACCGGCGCCAGGCCACGGTGACCAGCCAGCCCTTCGGGTCCCGCGGCGGGTCGGCCGGCCAGACGCGGACCGCCTCGACCAGCGCGTCCTGCACGGCGTCCTCGGCCGCCGCGAAGTCGGCTCCGCGGCGGACGAGGATCCCGAGCACGCTCGGCGTGAGGCTCCGGAGCAGGGCCTCGTCCATCAGATCACTCCGTGATGGTGGGCGGCTCGGCCAGGAACGGACGTACCTCGAGCCACTCGTGGATCGGCCTGCCGCCCGCCCCCGGGGCGGCCGACAGCTCCCCAGCCAGCTCGATGGCGCGCTCGTAACTGTCGACGTCGAGCACCATCCACCCGGCGATGAGGTCCTTGGTCTCGGCGAACGGGCCGTCGGTGACCGGCGGGCGACCCTCACCGTCGTACCGGACGAACGTCCCCTCCGGGGCGAGCGCCTGGCCGTCGACGAACTCGCCGGTCCCCTCGAGCCGGGCCGCGAAGTCGCGCATGTACTGCACGTGCGCCGAGATCTCCTCCGGCGTCCACTGGTCCATGGGCACGTCGTTGACCGCAGCCGGAGCGCCGCGGTAGTGCTTGAGCAGCAAGTACTTGGCCATCGTGTTTCTCCTCGGTGCTGGTGCGACCCATTCTGGTCACGGCCAGCCCGGGGACGGAGCCAGTCACGGGTTCTCGACATCGCCGTCCGAGATTTTTTGGCTCTCCGCCGCGGTCGCCTCGGCCCCGGGACAGGTCTCCCACAGCAGCCCGTCGATCTCGACGACGGGCTGCTCAGCCTCCGCCGAGGGGGCCACCGACCGACCTGGGATATCTGCCCTAGAGATCCTGGACAGGACGTGACAGCAGGCAGAACTCGTTGCCCTCAGGATCAGCGAGCACGACCCAGCTCACGTCGGAGGACTGTCCCACGTCGACGCGTCGCGCACCGAGGGCGAGCAACCGGTCAAGCTCCTCCGCGGTGGACACGCCGTCGGCACGCAGGTCGAAATGCAACCGGTTCTTGATCACCTTGCCCTCCGGCACGGCCGCCACGTCGATCATCGGCCAGGAACGGTCGGAGGCCGCAATGGTGATCACCTCACCATCCTCATCGACAACCTGCCAGCCGAGAACCGAGCACCAGAAGTCGGCGATCAGTTGTGGCCGGACGGCGTCGATGGCGATGGCGGCAAGACGGCTCGGCATGCCGTCATTCTCACCCACGAACAGGCTGAGCCGTGTTCTGGCCGTCCGCTCCACCGCGCCACTATCCAATTGATGATTCTCCATATATTGTGCAGGCCGGAAGCGCCGTTGCCGTTCACTGTGGAGCGTGGAGGAGCGGATGAGACTCATCTCGTGGCAGGACAGGCGACGCGGCCGATCGGCGCCGGCGGCCCTGGGCATCCTGGTGCTGGCGGCCGGACTGGCGGTTGCCGGTCCACCCACCGCCGCACAGGCATCCGACTGCACGCGCACCCACACCGGTCGCACGCCGTTGCCGGACCTGCGTACCGGTACGTACCTCGGTGCGCAGGGCGGGCTCTACCCGGGTGGCGTCAACGTCCGCCCGGCCGCACACGACTCGGCGGGGCGGTCCCTGGCGGCCACCCAGGTCGTCCCGCGCAACGCGGCGGGCGCCGCCGACCCGACCAACGGCCGGATCGTGTTCGCCTCGATCGGCATGTCGAACACCACCCAGGAGTTCCAGGCGTTCATGCAGGCGACGGCAGGTGACACCACCATCAACCCCCGGTTGGTGATGGTCGACGGAGCCCAGGGCGGGCGCGCTGCGACCGACTGGGCTGACCCGAACAGCACCACTTGGCAGATCCTCAACGATCGGCTGAGGCAGGCCGGGGTCACCCCAGCCCAGGTGCAGACAGTCTGGCTGAAGCAGCAGTTCGCCGGGGACGGGCTGGGCGCGTTCCCCAGCGGGGCGCAGAAGCTACGGGACTCCCTACGCAGCATCGTCACCATCGCCCGGAGCAAGTACCCGAACCTGCGAATCGTCCACCTGTCCAGCCGCACCTACGGTGACTACTCCACCGCGACCCGCGGCACCGGCGCCTACGAGCAGGCGTTTGCCGTCAAGTGGCTGATCGAGGACCAGATCGCCGGAGATCCTCGACTGGCGTACGCCGGCAGCGGCGCCCCGGCTCCATGGCTGGCCTGGGGCCCTTATCTGTGGGCGGACGGGCTCGGCGCGGACGACGTGGTGGGCGGCGTGCCGGGGCGCAGCGACGGGCTGGAGTGGTCCTGCGCTGACTACCAGAGCGACGGCGTTCACCCCAGCACCTCCGGCCGGAAAAAGGTCGCCCAGGCGCTGATCAGCTTCTACAAGAACGACACCACCGCCACCCCCTGGTTCCGTCGCAGTTGACCGCAGCCAGCCCGCGACACGCCGCCCGGCGAAGGGACGGACCGGTCGGGCAGGATGGATCCGGTCGCGGAGAACTGCCATGATGCCGCGCATGTCACTGCACCGCCGCACCGTGCTCGGCGCCGGTCTCGCGGCAGCCGCCGCCACCCTCGCCGGCTGTCGCGAGGTGGTCCGTTCGGCCACTTCCGGCCCGACCGCCGGCCCCAGCCCGTCGGCCGCGTCGCCGCGACCGGCGGCGGGACGGGTCACGGCTCCGAGGGCCGCGACGTCAGCCACCACCGGCACCCCCGTGACGTCCGCCGACCGCAGGCTGCTCCGCGAACTCGACCGCCACCTCGTTCCGACCAGCGCCAACCCCAAGCATCCGGCGTACGCGGGCGCGGTCGCGCTCTGTCAGGTGAACGGCACCACCACGGCGCGGGCGCGGGTCGGCAAGGCGCTGCGCTACGGCGCGGGCCCGGTGCTGCTGCCCGAGTCGAAGCAGGTCGCGATGCGGCCCGACTCGATCTTCGACCTAGCCTCGATCACCAAGGTCTACACCGCGATCCTCGCGCTACAACAGGTCGACAAGGGACGGCTCGATCTCCACGCGCCCGTGGCCGAATACCTGCCGGCCTTCACGGGCACGGGCAAGACCAGGGTCACCGTCGCCATGCTGCTGGCGCACACCAGCGGACTACCCGTCGGAGCCAAAGTCGCCGGCCTGCCCGACGACGCAGCCCGCCGGGCGGCGGTCCTCGCCACTCCCCTGGTCAGCGGCGCGATCCCCGGCACGGTCTTCCGCTACTCCAGCGTCGGCCTGATGGTCCTCGCATTCCTGGTCGAGCAGGTCACCGGGCAGCGGCTCGACCAGGCCCTCACGACCGGGTTGACCGGGCCACTCGGCCTGAAGGACACCGGATTCAACCCCAAGACCTGGCTCAGCGCCTCAGATCAGGCGAGCCGACTCGTCGCCACCGACGCGCGGTCCTCCCGAGGGCTGCTCCGCGGCGTGGTGCACGACGACGTCGCCAACCACATGGGGGGAATCGCCGGCCACGCCGGCATCTTCAGCACCGCCGCCGAGGTAGCCGTCATCGGGCAGCTGCTGCTCAACGGCGGCATCCACAACGGCACCCGGATCCTCTCCGAAGAGATCACCCGACAGATGCTCACCAACGTGAACACCGGCCTGCCCGCCGTCGACCCGGAACGACCCAACCGCACCGCCGCGCACGGCCTCGGCGTCGTGCTCGACCAGCCCTGGTTCATGGGCCGGCTCAGCAGCCCCCGCACCTTCGGGCACACCGGCTTCACCGGCACCTCCCTGGTAGTCCACCCGGACCGCCGGGTGGTCCTGGTCCTCCTGACAAACCGTGCCCACCCGAACTGGAGCTGGGCGAACCCGGACCCGGTTCGGGTGGCCGTCGCCAACGCCGTCTCCGCCGCCGCGACTCCGCGCTAGTACTGCCACTACCGGGCCGCACGGTGGCGACGAAACCTCAAGGGGCGTACGGTGCGCCACGGCGTCATGCGTGGTGGGGCCCCTCCCGCCGGTCGGCGGAAGGGGCCCACAGGTCGTCAGCCCTTGACCGGGATGGCCCGGGGCAGCGACTGGTCGATCGAGGCGCCGCCGGCGTCCTCGGCGGTGACGCGGAAGCCGAGGAAGCCGCCCGCGACCAGCGCCGTACGCGGCGCGACGAAGGCGTACTCGCCCTTGTCCCTGCGCGACACGTCGACCTCGGTCCAGGTGGCGCCACCGTCGGCGGTCACCCAGGCCCGCACCTTGCGGAGCGTGTCCGACGCACCGGTGATGCTGGCCTCGAGGGTCAGGGTCCGGTTCGGCCGGGCCCGGTTGTGCAGGTCCAGGTCGGCGGTGACGCGGGTGTTGAGCAGCCGGACCGGGCTGGCCGTGCCGGACGACCCGTCGGTGCGGAAGGTCCACCGGGTCTGGCCTTCGCCGCCCATCGGGAAGACGCCGCCCGAGGTGAACGACCGCTCCAGGACGTAGGACGCGGGGCCGGCGTTGTCGAACGTCTTGTCGATCTTGGCACCCCCGTCCACGACCAGTGCCCCGTTCCGGTAGAGCCTGGTGGTGGACGACCACTTCTGCGGGTAGCTGAAGTCGATGTAGTCGACGGTACGGCCCGTCGTGTCGACAGCGTCGTTCATGCTGAGCTCCAGCCGGGCCCCGGTGATGGTGCCCTGGGCACGGGTCGTCAGCGGACCGGCGAACCAGGTGGCGCTGGTGGTGGTGCGCGGCTGGTAGGTGGTGACCGGTCCCGGCGTGTTACGCAGTTCCACCCGGTCCTTCTGGCGGTAGGTGAACCGCATCCACTGGGTGTCCCGCGCCTGGATGTACTCGGTGCGGACCCGGGGCACGGTCAAGTACGACGGCGAGGTGATGTTGAGCGCGATCAGGCCAGGGCCGTAGACCGTGCTGCCCTCCTGGTAGCGGTGGTCCTCGTTGTAGCCCTTGTAGGTGGTGCGGATCTTGGCCAGGTCGCGGACGTCGCGCCGGCTGAGCCGGTGCGAGGCCTCGGCGGGCACCTCGTCGTCAGCGAAGGTGAGGTCGAAGAGGAACTTGCTGTCACCGGTCATGTGGTCGCTGTTCGCGTCGGCGAGCCGCCAGCGCTCCGAGCGGCCGACGGTGCCGCCCATGGTGCCGTTGGTCGGGCTGATCCAGAGCGTGTCCCGGCTGAACGGGCCGTAGGCCCCACCGATCAGGACGCTGTGGCCGGTCCAGTACTTGCCGTCCGGCGTCGTCCGGCGCAGGTTGGCGGCGACCAGTTCGGGCCGGGTGTCGAAGCCCTCCACGGTGACGGTCCAGCGCCGGGTTTCCCGGGCGTCCAGGACGATCGAGTCGGAGTCCGCCGCGTTGTCCAGGGTCAGGATCGCAACGGCGTGGTTGCCCCCGACCATCATGGCCACGGTGCCGACCACCACGTACGGGCCGTCGGGCACCCGGATGTCGGCGGTGCCCGGTTCCGCGGGGATGTTCGCCGTGATGGCGGTGCCGCTCTGGGTGTTGAGCAGCGTCACCTGGGCCGCGGCCGGGCTGCCGTCGCGGTCGAGCGCGGAGACGGTCACCGTACGGGTCCGGTCGAGCATCAGCGGCACACGTAGCGCCTGGCTGCCGTCGGTCGGGGTGGCGGTGAGCGCACCGCTGTAGGTGCCGGTGGGCGTGCCGGTGCTGTCGACGGTGAGCGTGACCTCGCCGGAGCCGCCGGCGGGCAGGGTGAGGGTGCTCGGGCTGACAGCCAGGAGACCGGCGGGGGTGCCGGCCCCCGAGCGGCCGAGGACGCCGGCGAGGGAGACGGTGGTCTCCGCCGTACCGGTGTTGGTGATGGTGACCTTACGGGTGGTGGTCCCCTCGGCGCCGGGGAAGGCGACTGACACCTCGGAGGCGAGCAGGCGCTGCGACAGCGCGGCGTTGGCGTCGAGCAGGCCGGCGCCCACCTCGTGGATCGACTGCGTGGCGGGCGGGGCCACGGCGGTCCCCATCAGCGCCGACTTCAACCGGTCGGCCTTCCAGTCCGGGTGTTCCTCGGCGAGCAGCGCCGCGGCGCCCGCGACGTGCGGGGCGGCCATCGACGTACCGCTCATCGCCATGTACCTGGGGTCGGGCTGAGGGGTGCCCTTGTTCGTCCCGGCGGCACGGGCGGCGACGATGTTCACGCCCGGTGCGGCGATCTCCGGCTTGATGAGGCCGGGAGCTCGCGTCGGTCCCCGGCTGGAGAAGACGGCGGTGCCGCCCGCGTAGTCGACTGCGGCGACCGACAGGGCGCTGGGGGCGATCGACGGGGCGGAGACGGAGCCGACGCGCGGACCGTCGTTGCCGGCGGAGACCACGAAGAGCGCGCCGGACTGGGCGGTGAGCCGCTCCAGCGCGGTGGACACCGGGTCGGTGCCGTCGGTGGGGCCACTGCCCAGCGACATGTTGATGACCCGGGCGCCCTGCCCGACCGCCCATTCCATGCCGGAGATGATCATCGAGTTGGTACCGTCGCCGTTGTCGTCGAGGACCTTGCCGACGATCAGGTCGGCCTGCGGGGCGACCCCGGAACGGATGCCGACCGCGCCCGCGCCGCTACCCGCCACGGTCGCCGCGACGTGGGTGCCGTGGCTGTGGCCGTCGATGGCGTTGCCCTTGCCGGTGAAGTCCGCGGAGCTGCTGATCCGGCCGGCCAGGTCGGGGTGGGTCGGGTCGACGCCGGTGTCCAGCACGGCGACCTTGACGCCCTTGCCGCTACGCCCCGTCGCCCATGCCTCGGGGGCCTTGATCTGGGTCAGGTTGCGGTCGAGGGCGTCCACCCTGACCTTGGCGTCCAGCCAGATCCGGCTGAAGCTGTCCAGCGTCTCGCCGAGCTCGTCGGCGTCGTCCTTGTCCAGCATGGCCGCGCTGGCGCCGATCGACGGCAGCTCGCGTTCTGCGGAGAGCAACCCGTCGGCCGCGCTCCGCGCCCGGGCCGCCGCCTTCGGGTCGGACTTGACGATCAGCGGGAGGGTATCCCGGCGGGCGTCGTCGAAGCCGTCACGCAGCAGGCCCGTGACGTTGAACAGCTGCGGGTCGAGCCGGCCGCCGACCTGCCCGATCACGTCGCTGGGATAGAAGAAGGTGTCGCCGTCCACGTCGGTGCGGGCCAGGAACGTTCCGGGCGGCGAACCGGGCGCGGGTTCCGCGACGTAGGACCGACTGCCGTCCGGGGCGGTGGTCACCGTTACCCGGTCCCCGGTGACCAGGGTGATCGTCGTGGCCGTAGCCCCCTCCGGGGCGGTGGTGGTGCCGGCTGTCGCACCGGGCGCAGCGGACGCGGGGAGCGCCGGCAGCCCGAGGATCGCCAGGCCCGCCAGCCCCGCGATCCATCGTGAGCGGATGGGTTGTCTCATCAGTCCTCCAGATTCCATTGCCTGTGCTGCGATCCCCCGATTCGGATCCGGAGCACCACGGGAACGCCGGTCTCGTCCGTGGCGAGCAGTACCGCACCGCCCGCCGCGCACCATGCGCCCACCTCGCCGGGGACCGTCGGGTCCTCGGTGAGCAGTTCCACCACGCAGCCGGGTGGCAGGCGATGGCAGTGCCGTTCGAGAACGTCCCGCACTCGTGGCCAGGACTCACCGCCGGCGTCGACGACGGCATGAACGGGTTGCATGCGTTTCCTCGGGGTTGAAAGCGTCTGGCTCGTCGCACGGTAGGAGGCGGCAATTACCACGCCCTTACCGCCGCCAGGCGGGTCCACGCCGCCGGGTCCGCCGGCCCGCCCGGCCGTTTCCCGAGGCCAAGCCCTCGGCCTCCCGTCGGGGCTCGGCCGCGCCTCAGCCGCCGACCGGGCCGGCGGTCGCGGCGTCCGCTGCGGCCAACTCGTCGGCCAGCGCGCGGATGCCGTCGAGGACCTGCAGATCGCCGGAGTCCCGGGCCACCCGCTGGCAGGCGGCCAGCGCCGCCCGCGCCTCCTCCGTGCGGCCGGTGCGCAGGAGGATCTCGGTGAGGTTCGCCAGGGTGGGTGGTAGCGCCCACGAGTGGCCGAGCGAACGGGCCAGCCGGACCGCGGACCGGGCCAGGGCGTGCGCCCGCCGATGCTCACCCAGGTGCAGCTCGATCACCGCCAGGTTGCTCTGGTCGATGGCGAGCACCGTCGGGTCACCCATCCGCCTGGCCGCGGTCACCGCCCGCCGGGCACAGTCCCGCGCCACGTCCAGCCGGCCGTTGACCCGGGCCAGTTCGCCCATGGTGGAAAGCGCCCCGGCCAGCAGCGTCAGGTCGTCGCAGCGTTCAGCCAGCCGCAGCGCCTCCGCGCAGACGTCGGACGCCCGCTCGAGCTCCCCGGTGAGCATCAGGCACGCCGCGCGGATCGACTCGACCCGGGCGAGCCGAGGCAGGATCGCCGCCTCGTCGAGCCCGACGACCGCCTGTTCCGCGCGGGTGAGGGCCGTCAGGGCCTTCGCGTACTGCCCGCAGCCGAAGTGCATCGTCCCCACGGTCAGCTCCAGGTCGACGCGTTCGGTGACGTTGCCCCCACCGGGCACCTCCGCCAGCCGGTGCCGGACCGAGTCCAACTCGGCCAGGCCGTCCTGCGGGCGGGACACCCGGCCGAGCACCTCCGCCAGCACGATCGCCACCCGCACCGTACTGCGGGCGTCCGACGACTGCTGGAACGTCCGCAAGGCCGCGCGCAGTACCCGCTCCCCCTCCTGGTAGCGGGCGCTGCGGCGCAGCACGATCCCCCAGTCCAGGCGGGCGGCGGCCGCGGCGAACGAATCGGCGGCGTCCAGTCGGGCCACCAGGTCCGCGTAGTAGACGCAGGCACTGTCGTTGGCGAAGAGGCTGGCTGCGCGTTCGGCGGCGCGCCGCAGCCAGTCCACGGCCCGCGGGTCGTCAGCCCGACCGAGATGGAAGGCAACCGCCTCGATGGCGTCGGGGCGGCGCGCCAGAATCGTGTCGGCGTACGCGCGATGCAGGTGGCGCCGGCTCGCGGCACCGAGCTGCTCGGCGCAGGCCAACTCCACCAGAGGATGGCGGAACGCGTACCCGAGCACTGGCCGGCCCCCCGTGGTGACCTCCCGTTCCACGACCAGGCCGGCGGCGACAGCGATGTCCAGCGCCGCCGCCACCGCCGGACCGCCGAGCGGCGGGTGGAGCCCGGCCACCGCGACCGCCTCCAGCTCACCGAGAGAGACCGCACCGCCTCCGCCGACCGCGAGTGCCCCGAGCACCGCCCTGGCCTCGCCGGAAAGGCGGGTCAGCCGGCCGCGGACGAGACGTCGCACCCCGTCGGGTACGCCTCGCATGTCACCGGCGGTGGCGAGTTCCAGAGCGAACAGCGGGTTGCCCCGGGACAGCTCGTAGATGCGCCGGGCACGCTGCGGCGCGACGCCGGTGAGCCGCGCACAGTCGGCGAGGCTGAGCCGGAGCAGGGCCACCTCCATGGCCAGCCCCTGTTCCACGGCGGTGTCCAACACCAAACGCCGCGGGTCGCAGGCGGGCAGCTCGTCGTCACGGATGGTCGCGACGAGCCGCCAGCGCCGAAACCGGATGGTACGCAGCAGGTGGTGCAACAGACGCAGCGAGGCCGGGTCGGCGGCGTGCAGGTCGTCGAGGACGATCAGCAGCGGTCGGGCGGCGGCCAGGTCGGTCAGCAGCGCCGCCACCGCCCGGAAGAACCGGGCCTGCTCCTCCTCCGGGCTGGCGGCGCTGCCGGGAGCATCCCCCAGGGTGGTCAGCACAGCGGCCAGCCCTGGGTGCTCGGCCGCCACCGCTGCCCGTTCGGTCGCGGGGCAGGTGGCGAGGTACCCGTCGAGCGCCTCGGCGAACACCCCGTACGGGGTCTGTCCTTCCGCCGGGTGGCAGGTGCCCCACAACACCTGCGTGCCAACCGCGGCGGCCTGCCGAGCGGCCTCCGCGACCAGCCGGGTCTTGCCGATACCCGCCTCGCCGGTCACGAGCGCGAGCGGCACCCCACCCGGCTCGGTAGCGGCCCCGCGACCGGCCGTGGCGTGCTCCACCAGCAGGGCCAGCGGGCGGGTCCGGCCGATCAGCGGCTGGTCGTGCGGGCGGCGGATCGCCGAGGGCAGCAGCGTCGCGGTGTTGTCCGCCGGCACGGTACGCGGAGCAGCCAGCAGGTCCAGCGCTTCCCGCAGCAGCGTCTGGAACTCGGGGGCGGGTGGGACTCCCAGTTCCTCCGCGAGCACGTCGCGCGCCACGTGGTACTGCCGCACCGCCTGCCTCGGCCGCCCCGCGTCCAGCAGCACGCGAGCCAGCAACAGATGCAGCTCCTCGGCATCGGGCACCCGGTCCAGTTCGGCCCGCAGCACCTCGACGGCCAGGTCCGGCTCCCCCGCCGTCATCAGTACCCCGGCCAGGGCGGGTACCACCCGGGCACGCAGCGCCGCCCACTGCCGCCGCCGCTCGTCGGCCCAGGTGGCGTACCGGTCCTCGGGCAACAGTTCGCCGCCCAGCATCTCCAGCGCGGCGGTGAGCGACGCCCGATCCCCGGTGTCGAGGGCGAGACCGGCCATCCTCGTGGCCTCGTCCGCGTCGACCACCGTCGAGGCCGGGTCGAGGCTCAGCAACTCGCCGTCGCTGTGCACGTACGCCGACGGAATCCGCGGAGGTAGTTCCGGTTCCAGCGCGTGCCGGGCACTGTGCAGGGTCACGTGCAGGTTACGCAGGGCCGCCTCGCGTGACACGTCCGGCCAGATCGCCTCCAGCGCCTGGTCCCGGTGCAGGCGGTTGCCGGGCGTGACGGCCAGGATCTTGATCAGGGTCCGGGCGCTGCTGCGCCGCCAGTGCCCGGCGACCGGCAGGCCGCCCTCCCGCTCCACCCGGAATCCGCCAAGAAGGTGGATGCGCAGCCGGCTGGGCCGTCCGAACTCCGGTTCACCCGGCTGAGCTGGCCCTGGCATGCGCGACACCATAGCGACGGTCAGGTGCCGGCCGCCCGCAAGGGGCCACGTCGGCCCTGCGGGACCCCGGTGCGGGTGGTCCCGTCCGACGGACACCGGCCACACATGGTGTCCGAACAGCCGGAGATCCGGACGGCGACGTCTGGGGCAGCCTCAGCCGTCGTTGAGCCTGCCTGAAGCCGCCCGGACCGCTGCGGCGGCATCGGGTGGAGACGCGCGCCTCAGCGTGCGCCGTAGTAGCGGCGGTGCAGGTCGTGCACCTGCGCGGCGAGGTCAGGCACGGGCCCTTCCACCACGACGTTGGGAGCGATGTCCCGGATCGGCAGAGACCGCACGGGTGGCGGGGGCACGTTCATCTCGGTCAGCCAGCCCGCCAACTGCTCGGAAGAAGCCACGTACACGATCCGGCCGAGACCCACCCAGCCGTGCGCCGCAGCACACATGGGGCAGTGCTCGCCGGAGGTGAAGACGGTCGCCTGCGCTCGTTGTTCAGGGGACATGTTCGCCGCGGCCCAGCGGGCCAGCTCGAACTCCGGGTGGCGGGTCCGGTCGCCGCCCGCCACCCGGTTGCGGTCCTCGGCGAGGGCGGTCCCGTCGGCGTCGACCAGCACCGAGCCGAACGGCTCGTCGCCCACTTCCAGAGCCTCGACGGCCAGCTCGATACAGCGGCGGAGATGCCGCAGTTCCATGTCGCTTACCATGGGTCTCCCGGGAGTCAACCGCCGCTTTCAGGGCACTGCTTCAACTGGCTTCGCTCTCGGCAACGGAGGTCAGCCGGTCGGCTGCTGCGACAGGATAGCGATGATCGCGGTGTTGCCGCAGCCGCCGCGCGTTGTGTTGCACCGTGTCGATGCACAACCACCCAGCCGTGGCCGGCACCGCACGGCCGACCCCGGAGGCCAGGTCCGTTTGTGTCGGGTTCGAGGGGCGTCTCATTGATCGAACGTGAGCCGCTCCCATTCGAGGCCGCCGCGCCAGTCGGACCGGCCGGCCGCCCAACCGGTGATGACCGACTGGAGCACGTCCAGTTCGTCGACGTACGCCCGGAAGTGGCGGTCCGGCCCGCCTTCCCGGTACTCGACGACCAGACGCCACCTCCCGTCGTCGTCGCTGGCCTCGGCGCACTGGATATAGGTCTGCCCGTCGGGGGCGCCAGTGCGATTCACAACCAGGAACTCCTCGCCCATCGAGTGCACCCGCTCGGCGAGATCCAGCAGCAGTTCCTCGGCCGGGTCGTCGTACGTGGCACCCGACTCGACTCTGGCCCGGACGGTGGGACTTGTCATGCGGCGAGTGTGCCAGCCCGGCTCGACCCCGCGCCTGCCCGGGGAGAACGAACACGTTCGGCCCCCTCGGGCAGATTTCATGCCCTTCGCGCCGATCGCAACAAGCCTGGAGGTTTCTGGGTCGCCGCTGCCGCGCCCACGTGCCGGCGACGAGGCGATCGTAGGAAGCCGGCCGATCAAGGACGACAGCCGCAGCGCTGCTCAGCGACGGAGCCAGCCGGCCTACCGACCGTTTCGGCCGGACCGACTGGACTGGCGTCCTGACGACGCCTGCACGACATCGGGGCTGCCACCGCCCGATGTCAAGGCCGCGTTCTCCGGGCTCATCGCAGCCGGGCTACTGGCCGTCGATGACGAGAACCCCGACGCGGTTACGGCAGCTCGGCCGGATCTCGCGGGCGAGGTTCTGCTGTTGCGCCGGATGCAGGAACTCCACGAGGCGCGGGCTGTGCTGCAACAGTTGGCGCTCGGCTACCGCACGGCCCCGCGGCAACGCGACCAGTCCGACACGGAAACGGCCCGGAGCCACATCGCCCCGGGCCGCTCCTTCACCCTGGTTCAGCGCACCGCGTACGCCCTGATCAAGGTTTGCTCGACCGCGTTGCCGCGGTCGTCCTGTGCCTTGATCCGCAGCGAGACGAATCCGGAACCGGGGTTGCGGACGCCGACGTGGAAGCCGTCGCCTTGTGGGTGCACGGTCGTGTCGTGCCACGTGGCGCCGTCGTCGTACGAGGCCCGGACCTCGACGGTCTTCACGGCGCCGACGGACGCCCCGGTCTGCGGCACCACCGTCAACCGGAAGTGGCCGGTGACCCCACCGAGCTGGGTGTTGTGCTCGTCGGTGGCGAAGTCGTAGCGCGGCCACAGCAGCGGCAGCGTCGCGGATCCGCCGGCCGGGCGGGTCGAGTCGAAGGTCCAGGCGGTGCGGGTCGACGTCGACAGCGGGTACCAGTTTGCGTGCGAGGTGTCCATGGTGATCCGGTACGTGCCGGGATCGGCGCTTACCGGCACGGTGGCGCGGAGGAACCGTCGCTGCTCGTTGATCAGCTCACCGTTGCGGTAGACGCGCACCAGCGAGGTGTCACCCGGGGTGTCGAACCGGCCCAGGTGGCTGGGGTCGGAGTCGCCGATCTCGGGGATGTACAACTTGAACTCGTCGCCCTGACGGTACGCCTCGGCGACCTGCGGCCCCGCGGGCCCGTTGGCCGGGGCCAGCCAGGTGGACGAGGCCACCTCACCCGGGGTGTGGACCCGTAGGCCGTCGTTGAGCGAGCGCGAGATCTTGGTGACGTCGGGGAAGTAGTTGTGGACCCAGCGGACTCCGGCGAGCGCGCCGGGCGCGTCGCCCGCCGAGTACCACTCCTCCCGCTGGTGCGGCGCGGAGAACCAGTCCACGACGTCCAGCGAGACGCTGTCGTACCACAGCCACATCGGCTGGGTGTCGCCGATGACCGTCTTGTCCTTTGCCGCGGGGAAGGTCGACTTGTAGACGGCCGAGTTGTTGCGGGTGACGTTCACCTGCGGGTTCTCGGGGAGCCCGCCCGAGTGGCGGTAGCTCACGTTGTAGACGTACGGGCTGTTGGCGATGCCCCGCAGGTCGAGCGTGGTGGTGCCCCTGGCGATGGTGTCGGTGAGCACCTTGCCGGTGTCCGCGCCGAGGCCGTAGGTGGGGATGGGCGTCGTGCCGGGCGGGAACGGCGGTGTGAAGGCGCCCGGGGTTCCGTTGACCATGACCGCGACCGCGGCGCCCTTGGCGGCGACCGCCTTCACCTGGTCGAGCATCTGCACCCCGGTGGTGCGCTGGATCACCGCCAGCTTCCCCGTCAGGTCCACGCCCTCCAGCGCGGCCGGGGTCGCCGGGCCGGCGTCGACCGCCTGCATCTTGGTGTGGCCGTCGAAGTTGGCGGTGAAGGCGCCCGGCATCAGCGGGAGCGGGGTGCCGTCCGCGTAGGAGGAGCGGATGATCGGGGCATATCGGCGCGTGCGGAAGTTCAGGTCGAAGGACCCGCGGGTCACCTTCTCGGTCGGCACCACGTACGCGTGCTGGTAGAAGGGGCCGGACATGCCGAGCATGACCTGGAGGCCCGGGCCGAAGGGCGGGATGTAGGTGAAGCCCAGCCTGAAGCCGTGCGCCTCGGTGTTCCTCGGCGTCCGAACCTTGATCTCCTTGCCTTGCCGAGCGTCGAGGGTGACGGTTGTGGGACCGTTCACCTCGAGTTGCGGGTCGCCGGCCAGGGTGAGGTCCTCGGCGCGACCACCAGCGTTCGCGGTGCCCACCAGGCCCATGACGAAGTAGCGGCCGACCGGCACCCGCAGTGTCGTGATTCCGCTATTCAGCGGCACGTCACGGAAGAAGCCGTTGTCGGTGTTGTAGACATAGACGGAGTTGCCGACGCTCGCCGGGTTGCCCTTGCGGTCGGTGGCGTTGATCGTCAGGTCGTAGCCCGGGGGCTGGATGAGGGCACCGATCGTGGTCCGGGTGACCTCGCCGGTGTCGGCGGTCGCGGTGACCCGAGCGGTGTAGGCGCCGTCGAGGCCGGTCGACGGAGTCACCGTGACGGTGGTCTCGGCCGTGCCGACTGCCGGGACGGTGACCGTGTCGGCGGCCAGCGTGAACACACCCGCGGGCGCCGCGGACCCGGTGGGACCGGTGGCGGTGAGGGTGAGTTTCAGTGTCCTTGAGGTGCCGGCGGTATTGACGTAGGTGATCTTTCTGAGGACCGGGGCGCTGTTGCCGTCGATCGCTCCGGCGCTGACCGTGGCCGGGTTCGAGTAGAGGGTGGCGTCGAGGGTCTTCGGCACGTCAACCCTGCCGTTGCCCTGCTGGAACGCCGTGAACGGGCCCGGCTTGGCGGTGCCGACCAAGACCTGCTTGAGGTGGTCGTACGTCCAGTCGGGGTGGCGCTGCTTGAGGATGGCGGCGGCGCCGGCGACGTGCGGGGTGGCCATCGACGTACCGTTGGCGCTGGTGTAGCTCCCGTCCACCGGGGTGCCCATGGTGGTGCCGGCGGCGCGGGCGGCGACGATGCCGACGCCGGGCGCGGTGATCTCCGGCTTGACCGCGAAGTCCGCCGCGCGCGGACCACGGCTGGAGAAAGGCGCGAGGACGTCGCTCTTGTCAACGGCGCCCACGGTCAGCGCGGCGTCGGCAGCGCCGGGAGAGCCAACCGTCGTGCTGCCGGGGCCCGCGTTGCCGGCCGCGATGACGAAAAGGGTGTCGTTGGAGGCGCTCAGATCGTTGACGGCCTGGCTCATCGGGTCCGTGCCGTCGCCGGCGGCCGTCGAGCCGAGGCTCATACTGACGATGTCCGCACCCTGGGCGACCGCCCACTGCATACCCGAGATGATCCCGGACTCCGAGCCCTCGCCCTGGTTGCTGAGCACCTTGCCGATGTAGAGGTCGGCCGCAGGCGCGACGCCCTTGTACTTGCCGCTGGATGCGGCGCCGGAGCCCGCGATGGTGGAGGCGACGTGCGTGCCGTGGCCGTGGTGGTCGACGGGGTCCGGGTCGCCGGTAAAGTTCTTGGTGGCCTTGATCCGGTCGACGAGGTCGGGGTGGTTGGGGTCGATCCCGGTGTCCAGGACCGCGACCTTCACGCCCTTGCCGTCATAGCCCTTTGCCCAGGCCTCTGGGGCGCCGATCTGCGGCACGCTGCGATCCAGGGCGACCTTGACGGGCTTGTCGAGCCAGAGCTTGGTGATGCCGTCCGCGAGCACGGGCCGGACGGCCGCGGTCTTCGCGTTGTCGTCGTCGACCGCCTCCCAGAACGTCCGGGCGTGCTTCTTCGACGCCGACAGCGCGAGGCCGTCGATACTCGACAGCTTGGCCTGCCGCACCGAGCCAGCAGGGGTGGAGGCGTCATCGGCCGCCGCGGGCGTGTTGTACGTGGCGATCAGCGGGATGGCGGCGCGGCGCTCGTCGTCGTACCCGTACGAGACGAGTTTGGTGAGGTTGAACAACTCGCGGTCCAGCCGGCCGGCGGCGATGTACGGGCCGGCCTCCGTCGGGATGGCGTAGAGGTCCTCGCCGAGCTTGACGGTGAGGATGTCCGGCTGCGTTCCGTCGGCGTTCGGCACGACAGTGCCCGCGGAGGTGCCGTCCGAGTACTGGTCGAGCTGGATCCGCTCGCCGGTGACCAGCGTGAGCTGGTGGGAGTCGACGAGTTTGGCGGACTGCTGGGGCCCGGCCGATTCGGGGGGACTCGCGCTCGCTGGGCCGGCGAGTGAGCCGGCCAGGACCCCGACGGCGAGCACCGCCGTCAGCCGCCGGGGCCACGGCGGCCGGGGAGATACGGGAATGGTTCGCACGTGGCGACCACCTTTCAACGGGGGTGGGACGGGGACTTACAGGGCTTCGTAGCCGTCGTCGTCCGCGGGCACGCTGCCCTGGCTGGACGTAGGCTGCTGCGGGGCAGTGGACCGCGCGGACGCGCGAGCCTGCTCAGGCTGCTGGTCCGGCTCGTTCGACGGCGGGACTTGTGGTGTTTCCATGGCGGTCGAGTGTTGTCCCCGCACCGGTTACCGGGCGACTGGGCAGATGACCCAACTTTGCCGCCCCGCACCCGCCTAGCGGTCGTCGCCGGCCGGGTCTTCGGTGACGACGCCGGCTTCCACGACCCGCACGGCCAGCGCCGTCCTGGACGACACCTCGAGCTTGCGCATCGCTGCCTCCAGGTGCCGCGCAACCGTCTTCGGTGACAGGAAGAGGGCGGTGGCGATTTCCCGGTTGGTCCGGCCACCCACGAGCAGCCGAACCACGTCGAGTTCCCGGGGAGACAGCTGATCGCCGTAGCTGCGCCGTCCACCCCGCCACGACGGACGCTTCACCTCCACGCCGTGTGCCCGCAGCGTGTGCATGACCCGCATGGCATCACCACGGGCTCCGAGGGCCGACAATCCCTGGAAGGTCTCCGCAAGGACAGGCAGCGCGGCGTTCGACCGGTCCGCGCGCAGCAGGCAGCCGGCCTGCCGCTCCCGGCTGAGCAGGGCGTCGTACGGCTGCGGGAGGCCCTGCCACGCCTCGGCGGCAAGTGCGAACTGGTCGGCGGCGCTGAGGAGATCGCCTCGGTGTTGGGCCAGGATGGCCCTGCAGGTCGCCAGGGCGGCGTGCGGGGCAGGTGCGCGGCGACCGCACACTCCCGCGGCAAAGGCGTCGACCAGGTCGCTGGCCGTGCTGACGCGGCCGGTCATGAGCAGTGCCTCGACCCGGGCCGGGGCGAGTTCGGTGGCCCAGATCCAGGTGTCCTTGCCCTCGATGAACCGGATCGGCTCGTCGGTCAGTTGCAGCACGTCGTCGATCCGCCCGGCGCCCAGCCGGAGCTTGGCCAGGGCGCCGGCAGGCTCGACCGAGTATTCCGCCCCGCCCTGCCGATCCGCCTGTTCAAGGACAAGCCGCAGGCATTCGTCCGCTCTGTCCTGGTCGCCGCGGGCCGCGTGCAGCAAGCCGGTGACCATGGCCGGCGCCAGGCGACTCACCGGCTGCAGCAGATCCTCGTCGGTAGCCAGCGAACCGGCCCGCTCGGCCAACCCGTCCCACGCTCCGGTGAGCCAGTCCAGCTGCGTCAGCGTCACCTGTCCCACCGCGCGAAGCTTGCGGTACTGGTACTTCTCGGCCAGCCCGACGCCCAGCGCGAGCACCCGACTCGCCTCCGCGTACCGCCCCCAGATCAACGCCATGTGCCCGACGTTGAGATGGCCGACCGTGACGTGCAGCCTCTCGGCGGTGGTGGCCGCGTCGTCGCCGATCAACGCCGCCTCCGCCCACCCCTCCTCCTCACCGAGCAACAGGAGCCCACTCGCCCGTCCGATCCGGATGCTCAACTGGTCCACCGGCGCCATCGAAGCCGGCACCTGCGCTACCCGGCGCAGCCACCTGAGGTGTTCGGCCGCTGGCGTGGTCGTCCCGTACGGCAGGCCGAGAAACATCATCGCGCGGGCCGCCTCCGCCGGGTTGTGCCCGAGGTCGGGAAGTGCGCGTTCCATCTCGATCCGGGCCTGCGCGAACGCCTCCATCTGCAGCAGCAGCCGGGCGACCTGGAAGCGGATCTCCGCCGCCTCACCCGGCGTCGGCTGGCCGGTGGCCAGCACACGGCGGAGAGCGTCCATCAGTTCGCGGTAGCGGTCGCGCCCGGTGAGCAGGCCGAACGGAATCTTGCCGGTGAGCCGGACCACGTCGGCGGGCAGCAAGACGCCGTTGGTGAGCAGATCGTGCAGCAGGACTACCGCCGTCGCACCGTCGCCCGAGGCGAGCGCGAGGTCGGCGGACTGTTCCGCGTACCGACACCAGGCCGTGGTGTCGCCGGCCTCCCTGAAATGGCGCGCCAGTTGCGCGACCGGTGGCGGGGTGACGCCTTCGAGCACATGTGCGGCGCGCCGGTGCATCGCCCGCCGTTCCGGAGCCGGGATCGCCTCGTAAACTGCCCGGCACGACAGCGTGTGACGGAACGAAACCAGCCCTCTCGGATCCTCCCTCAGCAGCCCTGAACCCACCGCCTCCGCCAGGCCGACCAGCCTGCTCGCGGGATCCCCAGCCGGCTCCATCACCTCGACGACGGTGTCCTCGGCAGCGGGGTCGGTCAGTACGGCGGCCGCACGCAGCGCCGCCTGCGCGGCCGGGCCGAGCCGTACGGCGCGTTCCAGCACGGCGTCGCGGACCGTCGGCGGTACATCGATCTCGCCGAGCCGATGCCGCACCCAGGAGCTACCCCGCCTGACCAGGTCAGCGCGGTTCCACATCAGTCGCACGGACTCCTCGATGGCGAGCGGAAGCCCGTCGGTCCGATCATGCAGAAAGGTCGCGAATTCGTCGGAAACCGGTTCCCCGCCGAGCATCGAGGACACCATGTTGGCAGTCCCGGCGACGTCCAGCGGTTCCAGCGTCAGCCGCAGCCGCGCCACCCCCACCGGTTGCCGCGACGACAACCGCAGCAGCAGGGAGTCCGGCGCGATCTCCCCCGGACGATAGGTCACGAGCAGGCTGATCCGTTGCCGCGGACGTGACGCCAGAAAGAGCAGGAACTCCAGGGTTGCCTCATCCGCCCAATGCACGTCCTCCACCGCGAGCAACCTGATGTTCAGCCGGTCGAGGATCTCCGCCAAGGCCCGGAACAGGCGGTGTCGTGCCGCTGCCGCGTCTTCGGCCGGCTCGGGAGCAGGTGGCAACGCCGTCGCCCACTCGGGGAACAGCGGTCGAAGCGCCCCCGCCAGCCCGCTCAGGCCGAGCCCGGCGACATCCTCAGCCGCCGGTCGGATCGCATCCACCACCGGGCCGAGGGTGAACGGCTGCCGGAACGCCGGGCAGGTCGCCAGCAGCACCTGTCGACGGTCCGAGGTCCGCGTCGCGAGAGTCTCCTGCACCAACCGGCTCTTGCCGATACCGGCTTCGCCCTCGACGAGCACGATCGCCGGCGGATCCGACAGCGCCGTCCTCAGGGCGGCGAGTTCGTGCCCACGTCCGACCATGCCGGGCGACGAAATCGCCGAGAGGTCGCCGGTGTCAGACCCGCTGGTAGACATTCGCACTATCGGGCGAACAGGGGCGACCGCGCACCGGCCGTCATGCCGGTTCCGGCGGAGGCGAGCAACATGAGCAGAGGCTACAACGCGGGAAAGCGCGTTTGAAGTGCCCGTACAAGGGCTCAGGAACCTTGCTGGGGATGCCACAGTGCCGGTCGGCGGCCGCTCGTTCCCGCCGCGGCGTGATGTCCTTCGTCACGCAGGCTGCCTGCTCCTTCTGCCGGCCGCGGGGGTACAGCTCGCTCGAGCTGTACCCCGCCACCCCGGCCAGCCGGTGCCGCGCCACCACACAGGGGCGCGTCGGCACCGTCGGCCGATGGCCAACTGGGGCGGCCCCGTCAGCGAAGGAAGATGGTTCCTCCCCATCCTGGGCCGTGTGCTGCCGCCGTCGGGAACATCAATCCACTCGTGAAGCGACCTGCATTGATGTTCGTGACGAGCCGGCCCGCACCGTTGATCGAGATCAGGTCGGCGCGGCCGTCCCCGCTCAGGTCGGTCGGGTAGGGCAGCATGTTGGCGTTCCAACCCTGGCCCACCGAAGCTCGGGGTCCGAGGCTGACCAGCCCGTTCGTCACGCCCTGGTTGCGGAAGGCGGCAAGCGTCCCGTCCGCCAGCACGCCGAGCACATCCGCGGGCCCGTCACCATCGAGGTCGACGACGTGCATGGCCAGGTAACCGGTCCAGCCCGCACCGACCCGCTGACCGGCGGCGAACATACCTCCGCTGAAGCTGCCGGTGTTGAGGTAGTGCCACAGCGACCCATCCGGCTTGATGGACATCAGGTCGGCTCTTCCGTCACCCGTGAGGTCACCGACGAAGGGAAGCTCGGCGGTGCTCCAGCCCTGGCCCACCGGGACGGCCGGACCCCAGGTGACCGCACCGTTGTTCATGCCGGTGTTGCGGAATGCCTTGAGCGTGCCGTCCGGGAACACCCCCAGCAGGTCGGCGCGCCCGTCGTCATCGAGGTCGGCCAGGTGCACCGCCAACGTCCCCTGCCAGCCACCGCCGACCTGGACGCCTGCGGCGAACATGCCACCCGTGACGGACCCGGTGTTCCTGAACTGCACCAAGGCTCCGGTGCTGGTCACCGTGAGCAGGTCCGCGAGCCGGTCACCGTCAAGGTCACCGATGATGGGCAGTTGCGAGGCCGACCATCCCTGCCCGACCGTCTGGGTAGCGCCCAGCTCCGGCCAGTTCACCGTGGTGCGCATGTTCTCGTACGCGTTCAGCGTGCCGTTTCCCGTCACGGCCAGGACATCGGAGCGCCCGTCTCCGCTCAGGTCCACCCGGTCGATGCCCCGACGCAGCGCGAAGGTCACCAGGGGGTGGAGCACACCGTGTGCCACCGACTCGGGATGGGCGGCGATGGCGGGAAGAAGGTTACGGATCTCCTGGCGAAGGTTGTCCGCGACCGTGGTCTGTCCGGCGCGCTCGGCGGTCAGGAGATCCACGGCGCGGGTCGCCGCGTCCACGAGGCGCACCGCCTGCTGCAGCCATGGCTTCGCCTGGGTTGTCAGGCTGGTTTGCATGGCCTGCAGGTCCATGCTGGCCGTCTTGAGATCAGCGAGCCTCTGTTTGAGTGCGACGGCGGCGCCGTCCACCCCGTTTCCGGTGCGGAGGGCGTCGCGGAAGCTTCTGATGGCGGCCGCCAGCGCCACCGAGTCGGTGTGGTCGATGACGGACGAGCGGTTGATCTCCGCGAAGGTTCGGAGCTGGCCGGCCTTCGGCCCACCGAGGGTGTTGATGGCGCGTAACCAGGAGTTCTCTGGCTGGTACTGTGCCGGATTCCAGGCGAAGTCGGCGGCGGTGAGCAGGGGGAGCTGAGAGGGGCCCTGCTGGGTCATCTCGTTGAACAGGATTCCTGGAGCAGCCGAGAGCGCGGGCTCTCGCCCGGCCAGCGGGCCCATCTGGAGCCGGTCCCAGACCTGGTCGTTGACGGGGAAGTTGTCCCAGATGGCGAGGCGGTGCCGGGGGAACGCCAACTGTGCGTCGTCGAGATTCTTCTTGGTGATACGCGGAGACAGCACCTCGGGTCCGGTCCAGTACACGCCCACGTCGGCGCCGAGCCGGGTGTCGAACTCGGTGCGGTAGCTGCTGGCCGCCGTCCCGGCGTACTCGCTGCTGACGGTGTACAGCTGGCCCATGTCGGCGTGGGTGCTGATGAACTGTGTCTGGACGAAATTCGTGACGTCGGCCTGCGCCCGGGCCCACGCCGTGACCCCGGTTCCGTATGTGCCGGTGTCGGTGGAGCAGGAGAACGGCCGTGTCGGGAAGACGTCGTCCCAGGCGATGACGAAGTGCCTGACTCCGATCTGGCGCAGCTGGTCGAGCCGGGAGAGCAGCGTGCTGCGCTCCGTGGCGGACGAGTGGCAGATGCCGTTGGCCTGGTCGAGTGGCATCTCGGGTGAGATCCGGTATACGAACGCGACGTGCAGGCTGTTGGCCTTGGTAACGGTTTCTCGTAGATCGCCAAGTTCGGCGTCCGTGTACGGGGTCCGCCAGTTGTTGCTGCCGCTGCCGCCCGTGCGCGGGTCCGCCGCGGGCCCGTAGAAGAAGCGGTTCATCTTGTTGCGGGCGAGGACCTCCACCTGTTCCAGCCGGTCAGCTTTCGTCCACAAGGCCACCCCTGGTGGTGGGGGGTTGGCCGAGTCCATACCGCCGCGGAACGAGAAGGCCGGCCAGTCCTTGATCGTGACCCGCGCGATTTCCGCGCCGGAGGAATCCGACGCCAGGAGCTGTCTCAGGGTCTGCGCGGCGTAGAAGGTGCCCACCTTGTCGCCGCCGGCGAGCACGACCCGCTGCCTGCCGCCGGAGTCCGTCCCGGTGGCCAGCAGATAACCCTGGTCCGGCAGGGTGCTCGGGGTGGTGACACCGAGTGCGTTCAGGGCCGCCGCGCTGGCGGGGGTCTCCCGCGCTCCCCCGACGTAGACGGTTGTTCCGGCGCCGGGATCGGTGTTGGTGAGGGTGACCCTGGTGCGGTGTGCGGTGAGAGCGGCCACCACAGCGTCAACGGCCGGCTGGTCCGCAGCCGCGCCACGGACGACTGTCACAGCGACCGGCAGGTCAAGCGTGGTCCCGGTGACGGACAGCTCCCGTGGCTGTGGATTGAGGGGCGGGGTGGCCGCAGCGCCGCTGGCCGTGGACGGTGAGCCCAACAGCCCGACCGCGCCGAACAGCGAGGCGAGCACACAGCCGGCCACTGTGCGTGGGAAGCGCCAGCGTCCCCGAGGACGGTAGCCGTTTCGCATGGACGCACTCCTAGGAACTCGAGGTTCGTGACTGGATGCCGTGGCGCGCGGCAGGCACGCACCGGCTTAGAAATACTGGACTAGACCATCGAGATTCGTCAATGACTACAGGCCGGTTGATCAACAGGCTTCACCGCCCCACGACCGTCACACCCTTGACGTAGTGGGCCTTCACCATGTCCGGGGTGAGCGCGCGATCGTAGACGGCGACCTCGGACATCCATCCGCCGAAGCGGTTCGCCGCGTCATCCCCTCGTGCCCCGATCTTCAGCGAAGCAGCCCCATCGGTCGGCACCCGGCTGATCGGCACGGATGCGCGCTCGGTGCCGTCGAGATAGACCTTGAGCGTCGAGCCGTCGAAGACGGACACCAGGTGGTGCCAGCCCCACTGCAGCACGGGGGCACCGACCGGACCGGTGGTGGACAGGGAGTCCGAGAGGTTCATCGCCGCCGGCCGGTTCTTCGCACCCAGGCGCAGGAGGTACCCGTTACGGGCGGGCGAGTCGTACTTCTCCAGCACGCCCTGGTCGCCGCCCTCCCGGACGTAGACCCATGCCTCCAGGGCATAGGGGCCGGTCAGGCTCAGGCTTGCCGAGTCGGGTACCTCGATGTAGCCGCCCTCAAGGCTCATCGACCGGCTGTTCCCAGCGGCCAGCGGCCCCGGCTGGCCCTGGACCACGGATCCCCGGACGACCCCGTTGTTGCCGTGCCCGGACCTGTCGAGCACTGTCGCCCCGCTGTCGTCGAGCCGCCAGTAACCGACGGCGCCGTCGGCCCGCACCAGGTCGGCGTAGGTCCCGGGAGCCGGCCTGGCCACCGTCACGGTCGTGGTGAACGCCCTCGGCTCCCCGCCATCCGGGCGGGCGGTCATGACGATCCGGTAGTCACCCGGCGCCGCATTCTCCGGGACCGAGACGCGCGTACGGACCTGCTGCCAAGCGAGCCCGTTCCTGGCGTTGCGGGTGAACAGGATCTGCTCGGACGATGGCGTCCATCCGTTCGGAAGGTCCACCGAGATCCGGCCCTGGACGACTGCGGTCCCGGACATCTCGACGAGCATCCCGAGATCAGTCGTCGCCCCCGGGGCGACCATGGTCGCCAGTTCGGTCGCAACGACCTGCGCCCGGGACAGTTGGCCCACCTTGACGCGCGACACCGTAGCTCGAACGGTCGTCGTCCCTGTGCCCGGCACCGTCACGGCGTCGCCCTCGATGGCGACTGCCGCGCCGTTGGCGGTCGCGGCCTCCAGCCGGTAGCCGGCCGGCAGTCGTAGGTGCAGCTTGACCTGCTGGAGCCCGGGGCGACCCGCCGCGGCGGGCGGGGGCGTCACCGTGGCTTCGATCGTGCCCCGGGCAACGGCCGAGGTGATGGAGTAGGTCACCGGGCCGAACAGGGTCGGCAGTTTGGTGACCCCGACCGTCTGGCCGTCGGACAGCCACGGCTTGGGCGTTGCCGGCGCGAGGTCGAGCTCGGTCGGCACCCCCGCGGCGTCGAGGGTCTCGTTGACGAGCATCCCCCGCAGCGCCTTGAGGTACGTGGCGTTGTTCGGTGACAGGGGTGCCCGGAACTGGGAGCGGTAGTACTCCATCGGGCACGGCGCGACGGTTTCGCCCTCGCCCCCGATGAAGGTGTTGCGGGTGAAGCCCTGGGCGAGCATGCCGTAGAACGTCAGCCCGATCCGGTCGGCATCACCGATCTGGTCGAGATACTTGAGGTAGGACCAGCCGTACTGCTGGTCGACGCCGCTCGAGCGGTAACCGTCCGCTGCGGGCCACGGGCCGGCAGGGCGGGTCTGGCACGCCTCGACCGGCTCACCGCTGAGATTGAACCGGGTGAGCCCGAGGAACGTGGCGCCGTGCTTGTTGAGGAAGGTCGTCAGCCCCTGCCCGACCGGGCTGTTGAGATCGATCAAGCCGCTGCCCAGGGCGTACGGCATGATGAGGTTCCAGTAGCTGCCCTGCGGTGAGTTCGTGATCATCCCGGCCGGGTCGAAGTCGTTCGGCTCGAGCAGCGCAACGGGCACGAAGACCGAGCCGTCGGGCAACTGGGTCTTGCTCCGGTCGATCGCGGCGAGGGTCGCGGCGCGTAGCCCGTCTGCCTGTGCGGTGAAGGCGGCCGCGTCGTCGGGGCGGCCGATGAGACGCAGGACGACACCCATGTCGCGCAGGCCACGCCACACGTCTGCCTGGTGGTGGATGCCGTGAGCCCGTGCGCTGTTGTCGGAATAGAGGCTCGTCTTGGCGAGCAGCCCGTTGGGGTCGTTGCTCCGCTGGGCCGCGATGTCGTTGAGCCACGCCTTGAAGGTGGCCAGGTGGGCCGTGATGAGTCCGGAGTCCCCGGTCTGGAGGTGGTATCTCGCGGCCGCCTGGAGCTTGATGCCCCGCTCCCAGGTCGTGAACCCGTCAAGGTACTGCCCCCGGACGAGGAACTCGTCCATCGTCTGCCGGGTGCGCGGCGCGTAGCCGAAGTCGCCGAGCGATCCGACCGTGGCCACCACCTCGGGGATCCAGGCGAACTTCGGGTCGTCGGGCAGCTCGTAGCCGTTGCCGATCGTGAGGTTGTAGCCCATGACGAGGTTGGTCAGCAGCATGGACCGCATGGCGTCGGCGGCGTACTTCTCCGGAATCTGCACCCCACTCCCGGTGTCGAGCTGGCCCTTCCAGTAGGCGATCATCTGTGCCCGCCTGGCGTCGTATCCGCTGCTGTCCATGACGACCGTCCCGAGCGCCTGGGGCTGGTTCATCATGAGCAGGTGGACCTCCGCCGGGCCCTTGCTGAGGTCGAGGGTGTAGGTCAGATCCGGTGCGCTCCACGCAGCCTGGCCGCTGTAGGCGAGCGCGAGCTTGTCGCCCACCTTGAGGTTGTTCTCGGCAGCCACGGCCCCGGCGACGTACATGCCGTTCAGGTTGACGCGGAGCGTGGCCGACGTCTGGCCGGAGTTCCCCGGCCGGACGATGAAGCGGATCATGCTCATGAGCCGAGCGGAGCCGGAGAACCGGGTGACGTAGGACTCCCGTTCATAGGTCCGTCCCTGGCGGTCGGTGTAGCGGTTCTGCAGCACCGGCTGGTAGCCATCGGCGAGCGTCGGCTCGTCAAGCCTGGTCTCGGCCGAGCCGTAGAGTTCGGTCCCGTCGCCGACGTAGAACTTGACCCACTGCCGAGTCCGCCCGTCGGCGAAGTCCGAGTTGATCTGGCTGCCGTCGGTGAAGTGGAAGCTGAAGTCCCGCTGCGCGCTGAAGTTCTTGAGGTCCGGCATCGGGTATGTCAATGGAAGGTTGTTCCACCGGGTGTCGTGCCAGAAGTCGTCGCCGTGGTTGGCCGGTACGAGAAGGTCCCGCATGTTTGCCATCGTCGGGCCGTCAGGCAGCGCCATGAGCTGCTCGCCCCACGTGTCGGTCCCTTGCCGCAGGGCCGCCTGCACGCGCTGGACGTATCCGTCGGGGAACGCCGGCTGTTCTGGACGACCGATTGGCCCGTCAGGCATGGCGTCCCCAGCTGACGGCCCGGACGCAGCCCGGGGTGAGGCCGGCGCCGCTGCGGTAACCGGCGCCAGGACGACTCCCCCGGCCGCGAGACAAGCCACCAGGAGCGCAGCCATGCATGCCCATCGGTTCGTACTTTGTCTAGCAGCCATCAGCCCTGCTCCTCATCGATTCGGTAACCGCGACGCGGGCTGGCGGGCGTGCACTCGGCGCCCAGGGCCACCCGCGCGTTCGGGCAGATGCGGCAGACGCTAATACTGGTATAGACCGGAGTCAAGATGCGTCGTCTGCGCGCCTCTCCGCAGCACCCACCCCGGTCTGGTAGCCGGCCGAAGCCGGACAACGCCTGACGGCAGCAACCGTGGAGAACCCGTTGCGCGGAGACCCGCACGGCGGGTTCGGCGAGCGGCCTGGAGAAACGGACCAGCGGCAACGCAGGCACCGCGCTCCAGGCCGACCCAACCAGGACTTCCCCGATGAACGTCTCCCCCGACGCCTGGAAGCCTTCGTCCGTGGCGGATCAGGGTTCGATCGGCCGGACCTGATCCCGGTACCGCTCATAGAGGCCGCGATTGTGCGCGTCGCCCTGAGCAAGGTTCGCGGATACGTGGACGGGCGGGTCGACGTCGCGGGCCAACAGCCGGCGGCAGACCAGCTCGGTGAGGAGCTGCGCGATGAGGACTCCGGTGAACGACGAAATCGCCCCGGTCCGAACTCCTGGGGTGATCTCCAGTGCCGCGTCTCCTGCGGGCGCGTGGTTGTCGATCACCACATCCGCCAGGTCAGCGAGATGCGGTCCCTCGGTGGAACGTGCACCGGCCGAGCGCGTGTGGGCCAGTGAGGTGACCGCCACGATCGGATGGGAACGCTCGCGGGCCAGCGTCGCCATCTCGATGACGGCGGCGTTGATGCCGGAGTTGGAGACGATGAGGAAGGCGTCGTGCTCGGAGGGTGCGGCGAGGTGGTAGATCCGCTCGGCGAGACCGGACTCGCGCTCGTACGTCGGGTCGAGGATCGGCCCCGGGTCGGCACCGCCGAACATCACGAGATCCTTGACCGCCAGCATGCTGACGGCGGCGAGCCCGCCGGCACGCCCGGCGAGTTCGAGGGTGACGATCCGCGAGTGACCGGTCCCGAACGCCTGTAGGACGCCGTCGGCGGCGATGGCGTCGGCGACGAGCCCGGCTGCGGCCTCGATGGCGTCGAGCTCCGTGGCCAGAACCCGTTCGAGCGCGTTCCGGGCGATGGTGGCGTAGGCCGGCTCAGGCACTGATCCTCCTGGAATGTTCACGGTCGCCGACGGCTTCGATGGCGGCTTCGACGGCAGCCTCGACGACGATCTCGCCGCTGCCCGAGGTGACCGGACTGACATAGGTTTCGTAGCAGGGTTGCGTGTCGCGGGCGGGTAGGTAGCCGAGGTAGCCGTTCGCATAGCCGAGGACCACGATGGCCCCCACCTGGTCGGACGCTGCCGAACGGATCGTTTCGCCCAGCTCGAGGAACAGCTCGCCGGGAACGGCCACGATCGTGACCCCGTCGAGGTCCACCGCCTCCACGTCGACGACGTACGGTTCGGTGCGGCGGCGCGCCGCCTGCTCCTCCGCGATCCGCCTCCCCTGTTGCAGGACCCAGCGGATGCGTTCGTCCTTGCCCACCGGCAGCGGCGCTTGCCGCAGGGCCACGTCGAGCTCCGCGGGCTGCTTGGGGGCGAGTGTGACGGTTCGCGAGACCGGCGGCCGTACCGGCGTCCGGGTGCCCCCGCCGACGTGCGGCGGCACCGGTAGTACCCGGTCGGCCAGCCAGGCCCCGAGCCGATCCACCTCGTCAAGCCCCCGCCCCTGACGGGTCTGCCGGGTACTGATGTCGCCGGCGGCACCGGTGGCGACGACCACCCACCTGCCTGGTGCGGACAGCGCCCGGCGGATGCCGCCGTTCAGGTCCGCGCTCACATGGTTGTTGTCGGCGGGGAGGATGGTCGGGTGGACCGGAGAGATCACGACCAGTCCCACCACGTCGGCGCCCGCGGTGACCGTGAGGGTGTCGACGGGAATGTCCAGCGGGCCCGCGTCGGCGACGTTGCGGCGACCGGCCAGCTTGGGAACCAGTGTGCGGACCCAGCCGAGTCCGGCGGTGCGCTCGGACGCCATGGCGGACCGCACGGCTTCGAGGGATGCGGCTTCGAGCCGGTCGGCGAGGTGGCGTGGCGTGGCCTCGCCGCCGGGGCTGCAGCCCGCCTCGGGACTCGCGTGGGTGTGGGTGGCGGCGACCCAGCAGGACTGCACGCCGACGTCCCGCATGGCGCTCCGGATCCGCTCGACGACGTCGACGTTGACGCAGATCAGATCCGCGACCACCAGCGCGAACCGGTGGCCGTCGTCGGCGAACGTGACGGCATGGACCTCCAGCGGGTCGAGCACGTTCTGGACGCCGTCGGAGCGGTCGGCGTAGCCACCCATGGGTTCTCCGGGCACGACCTCGAGCCGCACCACCCCGTGTCCGACCCTCATGCGTCGCCACCGGTTCCGTGGCCCGCCAGCAGGCGTGCGTAGGGGTCGGCACCGCTCAGCAGCGCCGGACCGCCATCGAGCGGCTCCGCTCTGGGTGTGACCAGGGACAGTCCCCTGGCCTCGAGTTCAGCCGCCAGCGACTGGTGGAGCGCGTTCCCCGGGGCCAGCAGCCGTCCGCTGAAGGACACCCGCCGGGCTGCCCCGCTGAGGCCGAGCCGGACGGCTGCCACCTGCGCCGCAGCGGCGAGATCGGCCGCGGCCCGGGCGCAGATCCGCCCCGCCACCGGGTCGGCCCGCGCGGCCGCGTCGAGCACGTCGCGGGCGAAGGCCGCGGTACGGGCGACAATGGCGGGGTCGCGGTAGTAACGCTGTAGCGACGCCAGGTCGATGCCGCCGAGCGCGGTGACGAGACGGTCGGCCAGTACCGTTGCCGGCCCGACCTGGTCGTGCGACGCGGTCGCGGCGCGCATGCCGGCCAGTCCGATGGCGTACGCGCTGCCCCGGTCACCGAGGTGGGGGCCCCATCCGTCGAGCCGGGCATGGTCGCCGCCGGCGTCCACCGCGAGCACGGTCGTCCCGGTCCCGACACACAGCAGTACGCCGGGGCCGCCGAGAGCGCCGGCGTGCGCGAGGATGCTGTCCTCCACGACCACGGCCCGGCCGCCGAACTGCCGCTCGAGGGCGAGTGCGAGACGCCGGCGTCCAGCGCGCTCCCCCGGTACGCCGGTCAGGCCGGCCACCACGCCGGCCACCTGTGCGGGGAGGGAGATCGTCGCCGCGGCGCCACGAACGGCGGCCAGGATCCGTTCGACGCCGTCCTCGTGGGGCTGGTAGGAGAAGCCCGGGCCGACGCCGAGCTGGCGGCCCTCCGGGGTACGCAGCAGCAGCCGAAGTTCCGACTTGCCGCCGTCGATGGTGATCGTCGTGGTCATCGCGACATCCCTGCGGTCAGCCCTGCGACAATCTGCTTGGTCGCGAGTGCGAACACCACGGCCAGCGGTACCAGGGCGATCACGAGTCCGGCGAACAGGGTGCCGCGGTCGGCGGCGAACTCGCCGAAGAACCGGGTCAGCCCGACCGGAATGGTGTACTTGTCGCCGCTGCGCAGCAGGACCAACGGGTAGAAGAAGTCGTTCCAGGTCGGTGCGAACTGGAAGACGGTTGCCACCGCGAGCGCCGGCCGCATCAGGGGCAGGACGACCGACACGAACAGTCGGCCCTCGTTCGCCCCGTCGATCCGCGCGGCCTCCTCCAGCTCACCGGGCAGTCCCCGCATGAAGCCCATGATCACGAAGACCGAGAACGGGATTCCGCTCGCCGCGTAGAGCAGCACCAGCCCGATCCGACTGTCGATCAGACCCATCGACTGGAACATGTAGAACACCGGCAGCAGGCCGAGTTTCGCGGGAATCATCAACCCGGACAGGAAGAACGCCGCCAGCAGGGCGCGGCCCCGGAACTTCCACCTGGCCAGGGCGTAGGCGGCCATCGCCGACACGCTGACGCACAATGCCACCGAAGCGCAGGTGACTGTGAGGGAGTTGACGAAGTACGTCGAGATCGACGCGGTCTGCCACGCGCGGGTGTAGTTGCTCAGGTCGAACGAACTGGGCAGGCCGACCGGCGCGCGGAGGATCTCCGCGTTGGGCCGGAGCGAGCCGATCAGCACCAGCAGCAGCGGGCCGAAGGCGATCGCGGCGTACGTCCACAGGAGGAGCTGGCTGCCCGCGCCGTGCAGCAGCGAACGCTGGCGGGTGCCGCGCGGACGTATGGTCTCGGCTCCGGCCTTCGATGCCCGGCGGGGGGCGGCGCGAAGGGTGGTACTCATCTAGTGGACCTCCCGACGGCGCAGCGCCCGCTCCAGGGCCAGGGAGACGCCGAAGATGAGCACGAAGATCAGCATGGCCAACGCCGACGACTCTCCGATCGCGTTGCTGCCGCCTTGGAAGGCGGTCCGGTAGTAGAGAAGGCCCAGCACGTCCATGGCGCCCCCGGGCCCGCCGTCGGAACCGCCGAGCGCGTAGACGAGGTCGAAGATGTTGAAGCATCCGATGAACGTCAACACGGTGATCACGCCGACCGCCGGCATCAGAAGTGGGAACCGGATGCTCCAGAACGCCCGGGTCGCTGACGCGCCGTCCATCGCGGCCGCCTCCTCCAGCTCCTTGGGGATACCGGCCAGGGCGGCGCCGAAGATGAGCATCGGTCCGCCGATCCACTGCCAGGCGTTGACCAGGATCAGTACCGGCAGGGCGAGGTCCGGCTCGCCGAGCCACGGGCGCGCCCAGGCGTCCAGGCCGACCGCACTGAGCGCGAAGTTGATCGGGCCGAAGGTGGGGCTCAGCAACAACGACCAGATGTACCCGACGATAAGCGGGCTGATCAGGTACGGGAGCGAGAAGAGCGTCTGGAACAGCCGCTTGCCCCAGGGGTTGCGGTGCAGGAGCACCGCCAGGCCGAGCCCGATGGTGTTCTGGATCGCCATGGTGCCGACGAAGAAGAGCACGTTGTGTCCGAGCGCGGCGGGGATCTCGTCGCTCAGCGGGTAGCGGGTGAGGATCTCCCGGTAGTTGCCGATCCCGACGAACTCCCCCTGGCGGGTGCCGTCCCAGCGGAACAGCCCGTAGTAGAAGGCGGTGACGAGCGGCACCACGAGGAACAGCCCGTAGAGCGCGAACGCCGGCAGGCAGAACGACGTGATCCACCCTGCCGAGACCCGTCCTGCCCGGCGGCGTGACCGCCGGGCAGGACGGACCGTCAGTTCTTGGGCCGGAACCACTGATCGACCCCTCGTTGGATGTGTGCGGCCACGTCGGCGGCGGTGCTTCGGCCCAGGACGTAGTCGGAGAACGCCTCGGAGGCGAGGTCCCAGGCGGTGGGTGTGCCGCCGGAGAAGTACGCGTAGGTGACGTACGGGCTGGGGTTCGCCTGGTAACCCTTGAGTGCCTGCGCCAGGAGTTCGTCCTGCGGCTCGGCGCCCGGTACCGGGGAGATCTGCTGAAGCTCGTTGGACAGCGCCTTGCCGAACTCCTCCGTCGCCATCCACCGCACGAGGTCCAGCGCCGCGTCCCGGTGGCGGGATTTCGCCGAGACGCCGAACGACCCGTCGACGTAGCCGGGCACCAGCGTCTTGTCGACCGCCGCGCCGGGCGCCGGCGGCACGTTGAAGATGCCCATGTCGAGCTGGGGGTTGGCCTTCTTGAACCCGGCGAGCTCCCAGACGCCACCAGGGAACATGGCGGCCCGGCCGGAGGTGAAGAGGGCCTGCGCGTCGCTGTAGTTCACCCCGGCCGCCTGCGCCGGCCAGTACTTCTGGGTGCTCTGCCAGGTCTCGAGCGACTTCACCCAGGGCGCGTCGGTGAACTTCGCCGAGCCGTTGAGCATCTTGGTGAGGTAGTCGGGGCCGCCGTACGTGGTGGCTCCGAAGATCTCCTGCTCGATCGGCAGCATCCACTTGTCGGTGACGGTGTTCGCCAGCGGGGTGACGCCGGCCTTGCTGAGCTTGTCGAAGCCCGCGATCATGTCCGCCCAGGTGGTGGGGGCGGCGATGCCGTTGTCGGCGAAGATCTTCTTGTTGTAGATGACGTGCAGCGTCTGGATCGCGAACGGAACGCCGTAGACGCGCCCGTCCTTCTCGCCCTTCGCGCCGTCGAGGATCGGCTTCGGGAATCCGCTCAGCTTGTCGACCTGGTCGTCGAGGGGCACCAGGCTGCCGGAGCCGACCAGCGGCTGGAGCAGCCCGTAGGAGCGCAGCTGCGCGACGTCGGGGCCGTTGGCATCGGTGAGCCCGGTCTTGAGGATCGTGTCGTACTCGGTGTTCTTGTAGGGGACGTACTCCACGGTCACGCCCGGGTGGGCCTTCTCGTAGATCTGGAAGATCTTCTTGTACGCCGCGACGTCCTCCTGCCGCCAGCCCCAGACCTTCAGGTTGACGGCGTCGCCACCACCGTCCCCGCTGTCGCCCGGCGCGCAGGCGGCGAGGGTGACGGCGAGTGTCGCGACCACCCCTATCACACCGAATCTTCTGGGCATCTCGTCTCCGATCGTCGTGGCCGCCACCCTCCAGACCTGGCGGACGCGCCGAGCGTAATACTGGTATAGACCGGAGGTCAACGGGTTGCAGCGAGTCAACGGCGGGCCGGAAACTGCCCGTAGGATGGCTCCAACTGCGGGGAAAGGGGATCGGGTCCGTGCCAAGGAGGCGACACGAGCCGAGCGACGGGGCGCTTGAATCGTTGCTGGCGGAGCACAACCGCGGCAAGGGCGAGCACATCAGAGACGTGCTCACCGCTATGGTCCTGAGCTCGCGGGACGGCGCGCTGCTTCCCTCGGAGCGGGTCCTCGCCGAACGGTTCGGCGTCGCCCGGATGACCGTCCGGGGCTCCATCGACGCGCTGGAGTCGAAGAGAATGGTCCGGCGGGTGCCCGGGCGCGGGACCTTCGTGCAGCACCCCACGCTGACCCACTCGGAGATCTTCCGCTCGTTCAGCGAGGACATGCGGATGCGCGGCATGGCACCGGGCGCCAAGTCGTACCGCGCCCGCACCCGCCCGGCCACTCGCGCCGTCGCCGCCAGCCTCGACATCGCCCCGGGCGAGCCGACCCATTACATCGAGCGGATCCGCACCGCGGACGGCATCCCGATGGCGCTGGAGCGGACCAACCTCGCCGCGACGCGGTTCCCCAACCTGCTGGCGGTGATGGGGCGCGACGACTCGCTGTACGAGGTGCTGGGCCGCGCCTTCGGGGTGCGGCTGGAATCGGCGCGGCAGACGGTCACCATCGCCCGGCTGACCGACGCCGAGGCGAAGCGGCTCGAAGTCGCGGAGGACAGCCCGGCGTTCCTGATCGAGCGCATCTCGGTGGACAACATGGGAAAGGTCGTGGAGTTCGGCCGGTCGCTCTACCGCGGGGATCGTTACGCCATCCAGATGCACGTCAGCCCCCCGTCGCCGGAGGGCTGACGCACATCGGGGGAGGCCGGTCAGCCGAGGCCGGTGAGGTGGTGCGCCTCGAGTTCGGCCGCGGTCAGGGCCCGGTCGTAGATCGCCGCCTCGTCGAGGTCGCCCTGGAGCCGCTGGTTCGCGTCGTCTCCGCGGCCACCGAGCTTGACGCCCGCCGTACCGCTGCCTGGCGACACCGACGTCGCGACGCTGTTGTCCGCCACCCCGTCGAGGTACACGGTCAGTCGTGACCCGTCGAAGACGGCGGCGACGTGGTGCCACGTGTTCGGTGACAGCCGGGTACGGCCGGTCACCAGGCCGTACCCCTTTCCGGCAGCGCCCAGCGACCACGCCTGCAGGACGCCGTCTGTCACCCTCAGCGCATACCCGTTGACCGCCGGCCCGCTGTAACTCTCGATGATCGCCTGCCCCGGCGCCGGGGCGAGCGTGTCGAGCTTCACCCACGCCTCCAGGGTGAACGCGCCCCGGAGGTCGGTTCGCGGGCTTCGTGGCGCCTCGACGTACCCGGCGGAGAGGTCTGCCGCCCGGTCACCGGTGATCGCACCCTCGGCCCCCGGGTGGGCACCGGCCAGGTAGGTGCCGTTCCGCTGGCTGGCGGAGCCGTCCACGGCGGTGCTGGAGCCGGTCGCGTCGCCGAGCCGCCAGTAGCCGGCCGGGTTCGCCCCGGTCACGAGGTTCGGGTAGCTCTGCTCCCCGACCAGGATCGGGAGCGACACGTTCACCGGTGGCACGCCGTCCTCGGCGAAGGACACCGTCACCTGGTGGCGTCCCGGCTCGGCGTCGGCCGGGACGGTCACCTCCACCGGTACGCTCGCGACGATGGTCCGCCCACCCGGCTGGGCACGGAACACCTGCTTCGCCGGGTCGATGGTCCAGCCGGCCGGGCCGGTGGCGCTCACCTGGCCACTGATCCCGTGATCCGCGAACACCTCGAAGGTGACCTGGAATCGCTTCGTCTTACCGGGCGCGATCAGCGATCCCGGCGGATCGACCGAGACGGTGCCGCTGAACACGTCGGAGTAGTGCGGGACGATCTCGTAGATGTGCGGGGCCGCGCTGCCCGATGTCCACCGGATCCGTACCGCGCCGGCCGCGAGGTCCGCGGCCGGCACCTTGGTGAACCCGTCAGCGAGCGGTCCGAGATCCACCCAGGCGCCGTCGACCAGCGCCTGGATCATGCCGTCGGCGGGAGCGGTCGCGTCCTGCACCACGGTCACCGCCGACAGCCGGTGCGGCTTGGTGATCGGAACCGTGATCACGTCGCCGTCCTGCGGCTTGCCGGCGGCGACGTACGCCGTGTCGTCGCGCCGGTCGGTCAGGTTGCCCAGCGCCGACCCCTGGGTGGCAGCCGGTAGGCCCGTCGGAGCCCCGAGGTCGCCGTACCAGCGGTCACCGATGTAGCCGTCGCTCTGCGAGGCCGCGAAGCTGAGCAGGTCGTCGACCGGACCGGGGCTGATCTGGTGCCACGTCCTGTCGAGGATGCCACGGGCACGCGCCTGGTCCCGTCGTGCCAGCCAGGCCGCTTCGCCGTCCCCCCGGTCCTGGGCCCGGAGGATGGCCACGGCCGCCCGGCCTGCCTGGCCGGTCACTCCGACGCGGTCCAGCCAGGGCCCGATCTGCTTGAGCAGCGCGGGGTTGTCGAGCTGCGCCCGGAGCGCGGCGGGCAGTTCCGCCAGGCGGCGCATCTCACGATCGAGCTGCTCGAGTTCGTCGCCCACCGGCCGGCCCGCCGAGTACTCGGCGATGAGCCGGTTGACGAGCGCGGCGAACTGCGGCCGTGCGGTGTTGTCGAGGACGCTGGCCCGGTTGTTCTCCGCGAACAGCCGCAGCTCCTGGTAGGCGTCGCCGCCGACGATCTGCAGCGTGCGCGTCCATGAGCGCTCCGGGTCGTAGGCCCCGGGGTTCCAGGCGTAGTCGGCCTGCGTGCCGAGTGAGATCAGCGAGGCCTCCTGGTGCTGGACGAGTTCGTTGAACGAGATGCCGATGACGTCGTCCGCCATGCTGGCGTCGCGGTTCACCAGTGGGCCCAACAGCAGCCGGTTGGGGCTGTAGTCGTTGACCGGGTAGTTGTCCCAGAGCATGATCCGGTGCCGCGGCCAGGCGGCCTGCGCCGCCCGGAGGTCGTCCCTGGTGATGCTCGGCGAGACCACTTCCGGCCCGGTCCAGTAGAGGTCGACGTCGGCGCTCACCAACTCGTCGAACCGGTTCTTGTACGGCGTACGGGTCATGCCCCAGTACTCGGTCGGCACGGTCACCAGACGGGTGGCGCCGGGGTGCTTCTCGATGAACTCGCGTTGGACCAGGTTGGTGACCCCGGCCTGGGCGGCGGCGAGCGGCGATGAATCGCCCTGGTAGGCGTCCCGGTCCTCCTGGCACGCGAAGTTACCGGACACGTCGTCCCAGGCGATGACGTAACTGCGGACCCCGATCTCCCACAACTGCGCGAAGCGGGCCAGCAGCTTGGCCCGATCGGACTCGCGCACGTGGCACATCCCCTGACCGGGCGCCAAGGGCGCCTCCGGCGAGACCCGGTACACGAAATCGACATGACGCGACCGCGCCAGGTCCACGATCTCCTTCAGCCGGCCCAGTTCCGCCTCGTCGTACAGGGAGTCCCACTTCGAGCCGGTACGCAGGTCGTCCGCAGGCCCGTAGAAGAACTGGTTCATCTTGTGCCGAGCCAGGAACTCGATCTGCGAGCGCCGGTCCTCCTGCGACCACACCGGTCCGTAGAACGACTCCATGCCGCCCCGAATTCGGTAACCCGGCCAGTCGCGCACCGCTACACCGTCAACTGTTACCCGGGAGCCTTCCGACACGAGCAGCTGACGCAGTGACTGAACGGCGTAGAAGGTGCCGGCGCCGTCCAGACCCGCGAGGACGATCCGCGGTCGCCCGAGACGATCGTGGCCGGCCGCCAGGACGTACCCCTCACCGGGCAGCCCCGCTGGCCCCTCGACCCCGAGGGCACTCAGCACTGCGGTGCTCGCCGACGTCTCGCCCGGTCCGCCGAGGAGGATCAACGGGCGCGACGTCGACATGTCCGCGGTTCGGACGACCCTGGCCGTGACACCGTGCGCCCCGAGCAGATCCACGAGCGATTCCTGGGCCGCCGAATCCACGGCCGCGCCCGCGACGACATCGACATCGCCGGGCAGGACGACGGACCCCGGACGCGGCGCTACCTGCTGCGGCACCGGGAGAATACGGGCCATATCCACCCGATCAGGAGCCTGGGCCTCGCCCCGAGCAGGAGGAGGGTTCACCAGCCCAATGGCGAGCCCGACCAATCCGGCGAATATTCCGGCGCGGCGACAGCCACGAAACGAACGCGACAGAAACATCACACCTCCACTCCTTCAATAGTCGCGGCGCCGACCGGCACCCGATCCCTGCGCCGCGTCGTCCACTCCCAACCGAGATCAGCTAGCCAGACCGGTCTATACCAGTAACAAGAATCCATGCCGCGCCTGGCCACGTCAACCCTGCCGCGAACCGCAGATGCGGGCGGCCGAGCATCAACGGTCGTGCGCAGACTCGGGGGGGCCATGGCCCGGCACGACGCCGAACCACTTCGATCGGCACGACAGCACGTAGGCAGAACGAGGCGCACGCACAACCGGACGGCTGTACGTGCGCCTCGTGACCGAGAAAGACGCCGACCGGGCGGACGCCCTGTTCCATGCGCTCGCTGACAGCGGAAGGAGCAGTTGGCCGGCGGCGACGTGACGGTGGTGCGGTCGGCGGCATCCATGCTCACCGAACTCGAACAGGTCTGGCGCAGGTGGTCGACCACGACCTCAAGCCCGGCGGTCCCGCCGGCCGACCCGGTGGCCCGGCTGCGCGAGCGGTGACCTACTCGCGCCCTCGCCTACGAACCGCTGGCCGACGACGAGACGTTCACCCGCGTCCAGGCACTGCTCGCCAGCGTAGGGAGACGTCCCGACGGAGCCATGAAGCCGCGCGCCAGCAAGTGCATGCGTGCTGTCCGGGCTGCTGCACCGCGGCATCTGCCAGCGACGCATGATCGGCAGCTTCGACAACGGCCGCAACAACGGCGGCGGCCTCGGCACACCCTCCGCCAGCCAACGACGTCGACGATGCTGGCGAGCAGATCGAAGGTGACCGTGAAGTCAGCGACGAGGTCGTCGGTGAACAGCCGGAAAGCCCGACTGCCAGGGCACGTTCGCGGATTCGCCGGGCAGCGAATCGGTCCAGGGCGAACCGCCGACCATCACCGGCTCCGGCTCGTCGGCCCTACCTGGCTTCGTCGGATCCTCAGCCTGCTTCGTCGACCCGAGCCCGTCCGCGCCGAGCGGGCGGAGTCCGTCCGCGCCGAGCGGGCGGTCCCGTTCCGACGCCAGCGGCATGATCTTGTCGGGGACGACGGCCGCCGACTCATCGGCGTCCGGCTGCGGCCAGCGCCGCCACCTCTGGACACTGGCGACCCCGACCAGGAGCAGCGAGCCCAGCAGCAGCGTCGTCCCGGTCCGTACCGGGGTGAGCAGGTCGATCTGGTAACCCACCACGCTCAGCTTGTGACCGAGTAGATCCAGCAGCCGTGCCGGGCTGAACAACAGGCCCACGTAGCTGACCGTGTACGCCAGCCCGGTCAGCACCGAGCCGAGCGGGGAAATCCGTACGGTGGCGACGAGCCCGAGCAGAAGGCCAGCAGCCGCGAGCACCAGCAACGGCTCGAGCAGAGCGTCAGCGTCGAGGGCACCACCGCTTTCCTGCGCATCCCCGAACACCCGCAGGGACCGGCCTTGTCCAGCGGCGAGCAGGACCCAGGCCAGCGGACCCACGACGAGCGCGGCGATTACGGTCTTGATGTGTCGCATCCGGGCAAGGTACCGAGCTTCCGTCGTTGACCGGCAACGCGATAAGCAAAACTTAACCCGCCATCACGCTACGCCGTCCGGCGTAGCTGACGGTGTCGAAGGTGGGCTGTCAGCATGCGTGGAAATCGATGAGTTCCGCGCCAAGATCGCGACAAGGATCGCGCGGCGGCGCCGACCGGCACCTCTGCTGCCCCAACGGGTCGAGCGTCCGAAGGGTCGGGCGGGCTCACGGCGTACCCGTACCTACGACGTCGCCGGATCGGCCTCCGCCATGCCGGTGATCCGGTCCCACGCCGGAATGGGCAGGGCGATCACGGCGGCCGGGAAGAGCCCGTGCTCCTCGTTGTCGATGTGCCGGTGCAGCCGGTCCAGGGCGGCGAGCACGGCGGGCCAGTCCGGGGTCGTCCGATCCACCGCACCGAGCACGCCGTGGATGTCGTCGTGTTCGGCGCAGAGCTTGTCGACGGCCTCGGCCAGGCTGCCCTCTTCGCGCAGTTCGACGAAGAGGCCGGTCTCCTCGGTCGCGGTGTGCGGCAGCAGCAGGGAGAGCAGGGCGTCCAGGGCGGCCAGCCGGTCGTCGGTCTCGGCGAGAATGGCCCGGCGGAGCTCGCCGGCCGCGTTGGCGATCTCGTCGTGCTCGGCCGACAGCCGGCCGATCAGCGGGAAGTCGCGGCAGCCGCAGTAGTTGCACATGTCCTTCTCCCTATCTCCTCCAGGCGCGGTTCGATCGTCCACCCGGCGCGGCACGGCCAGCCAGGCCGAAAGACCCGCCGGCGCCGGGACGGTGGTCACACCGCCCGGCGTCCCGCAATCGTCGTCGTGCCGGTCAGCGGGGTGCGAGCGTCCGGCTCAGCCGGATCTGCCACACCTGCGGGCCCTCCTGCAGCCACTCGGTCGTCACTGCGCCGCCGTAGCGTTGGTCGATCTCGGCGAGCAGCGGCCGGGGCGCGTGCGGCGCGACCAGGACCAGCGCGTCACCCGCCCGCAGCCGGTCCAGGGCGGCGAGCGCGGTGGCGTGCCGCTGTCCGTGCGGCAGGTCCCGGACGTCCAGCCGGGGGTCGATGCTCAGCACCGGCGCCGCGCCTGCGCCGGCCGGGGCGTCCCCGCCGCAGCCACAGGAGCCGCCGCCGCACCCGCCCCCGGCGGCCGGCGTCGCCTCGCCCAGCAGGTCGTGCATGCCGGCGAGCAACCCCGCGAGCGAGACGTCCGCGGCTCCGACCAGTAGTGGTACGACCAGGTGGTTCTCCTTGTCGAGGTGCACCGCGAACAGCGCGGCGAGGGCGCTGGCGGCCGCTGCCGCGGGTACCGCGCGGGTGAGGCCGGCCAGCTCGGAGACGAGCCCGACGATGGCCTTGTGCTCACCGAGCATGCCGTCGACGAGCAGCTTCCCCTCGGCGAGTGCCGCCGCGGCGGGTATAGGGCGGCCTCCTCTGCGTGCGCGTGCGGCAGCAGCTCGGCGTGCAGCCACCGGACGAGTTCGTCGCGAGCACGCATCGCCTCCGCGTCGTCGCCGCGGCCGGCTGCCTCCACCAGGTGGTTGGTCAGCGTGTCGAGTGTGGTGGCGAGTGCGGCGTGGTGCCGTACGACCGCCTCGGCCGCCTGGCGGTCCGCGGTCGCTTCCGACTGTGACATGGCGCCCTCCCGGGTTTTGATGCCGTTTGACGTTGTAACGTTAACCATCGTGAAAACCCGTGGAGAAGGGCCGGTTGGGGAGACGATCGGCACTCCCCGCCGTCGGGCCCTCGGCACCCAGAGCCAGGGGTGGCGATCCGCAACCTGGTGCGGCTCTCCCTGCCATCGGCTCCGGTCATGACCACGCCCCGGCCGATACCCGTCGCCTGGCGGTTGCCAGCCCTCGCCGCTGGCGGGGTCGCCCTGCTCACCGGCCTGTACGCGGCCCTGTTGCTGCTCGGCACCCGGGTGCCCGCGCCCCCGGGACAGCTGGCAGAGGTGCACGGGCCGCTGATGGTCCTCGGCTTCGTCGGGACCCTGATCGCCCTGGAGCGGGCGGTGGCACTGGGCGACCGCTGGGCCCTGCTCGCGCCGGCCTGCTCCGGCGGCGGCGCCCTGCTGCTGGTGCTCACCGGGCCGAGCCTCACCGCCCGCCTGTTGCTGATGGTCGCCTCGGTCCTCCTGCTCGGCGTCTACCGGCAGATCTGGCGGCGTCAGCCGGGCGTCGCGCTGTTCGCCCAGGCTGCCGGCGCGCTGGCCTGGTACGCCGCCACACTGCTCTGGCTCGCCGGACTCACCGTGGCCGAGATCGTGCCGTGGCTGGCCACGTTCGTGGTGGCCACGATCGCGGGGGAACGCTTCGAACTGGCGCGTGTGGCGCTGCCCCCACGCGCCGGTCGGTGGTTCCTCGGCGCCCTGTCGGCACTGATGGCCGGCGTGACCGCCACCGCCGTCTGGCCCGGCATCGGCCCGTACCTGTTCGGCGCGGGACTGCTCGCCGTGGTGGCCTGGCTCGCCGCCTTCGACGTCGCCCGCCGCACCGTCCGGAGCCGGGGTCTGCCCCGGTACGTGGCGCTGGGCCTGCTCGCCGGCTACGCCTGGCTGGGACTGGCCGGCCTGCTCTGGGCCGGGGCGGGCGCCAGCGCTGACGGCCCCCGCTACGACGCCACCCTGCACGCCGTCTTCCTGGGGTTCACCATGTCGATGATCTTCGTGCACGCCCCGGTGATCCTGCCGGCCGTGCTGCGCCGGCCCCTGCCGTACCAGCGCCTGCTGTACGCGCCGTTGGCGCTGCTGCACGCCTCCCTCCTGGTGCGGGTCGTCATCGGTGACGCCCTGCGGGTGCAGCCGGTGTGGCGTGGGGCCGGCGTGGCCAACGTCCTCGCGGTCCTCGCCTTCGTCGGCCTCGCGGTGGTGTCTTCGCTGCGACCGCCCCGAAACCGGGACGCGTCGCCGACCCGACCCGTTCCGATGGCGGTGAGGTGATGGCCCTGACGGACCGGGCGGCCACGCCTGGGTCGACGGGGACCGGTCGGGCCGGCTGGCACCGGCGCGTGACCGCGCTACCGATGGCGTACCTGGCCGGGCTGGTCGTCCTCGCCTTCAGTCACCCGTTCCTGCCCTCCTGGCGTTGGCTGGCGATCCACCTTCTCCTGCTCGGGGCGGTGACCAACGCGATCGTGGTGTGGGGCGCCCACTTCACCGTCGCCGTGCTGCGCGCCCCGGCACCGCCGAACCGCCGCGGGGAGACGGCCCGTCTCGCCGTACTCAATGTCGGCGTGCTGGCGGTGCTGTTCGGCGCCCTGGTTGGCCGGCCGTGGGCCGGAGTCGCCGGCGCGGCCCTCGTCTTCACCGCGATCGCCGCCCACGCCCACTGGCTGGCCGGCCGCCTGCGCGCCGCACTGCCCGGCCGGTTCACGGTCACCGTCCACTACTACCTCGCGGCGACCCTCGCCATCGGCGTCGGTATCCCGGTCGGAGCCTGGATGCTGGTGGTGGACGACGCGACCCGTCCCCGGCTGACGCTCTTCCACGCCCACGTCAACCTGCTCGGCTGGGTCACCCTCACCGTCCTCGGCACGCTGCTGACGCTCTGGCCGACGGTGTTGCGCGCCCGGATGGCCGCCGGCGCCGCCCGCGCCGCCACGCTCGCCCTGCCCCTGCTGACCACCGGACTCGTCCTGCTCGGCGTCGGGCTACTCGCCTGGTGGCGTACGGTCATCGGGGGCGGCCTGGTGCTCTTCGTCCTCGGCGCGCTGACCGCGCTGCGCCCCGCCATCACCGCCGCCCGCGCCCGGCCACCCGCCTCCTTCGCCACCTGGTCGATCGCGGCGGCCGCCGGCTGGCTGCTCGTCGCGCTCGCCGTCGACACCGCGACCCTGCTCGCCAGCACCGGGCCGGAGGAGGCGGCGGGCCGTTTCGGGATCGTGCTCGTCCCGTTGCTGGCCGGCTTCGTCGCGCAGGTCCTCATCGGGTCGTTGAGCTACCTGCTGCCGGTGGTCCTCGGCGGCGGACCGGGGCCGGCGCGGCGCCGCATCGCCATCCTCGACCGCAACTGGCCACAACGGGTGGCGATGGCGAACGCGGCCCTCGTGGTGTTCGCCCTGCCGAGTCCCCCGTTCGTTCGCATCACCACCTCACTGTTGATCCTCGCCGCGCTGGTGCAGTTCCTCGTGCCGGCCGTGCGGGTCCTACTCGCCGCGCGGAGGTAACCGTGTCCGGGCCCGACCCCACCACGCCGATCCGCCCCCTCGGTGGCGTCGCCGTAGGCCTCACCCTCGTCCTGATCGCCGTCCTGGTCGGCGTCGCCGGCCAGCGGCTCTCCACCGCACCGTCCGGTGCCGGCACGGCCGCGAACGGATCCGTGCCGGCCTCCGGGCGCACCACCACCGTCTCCGTGGTCGCGCAGGGGATGCGGTTCCAACCGGACCGGATCACCGTTCCACGCGGCGACCGCCTGGTCATCGAGGTGACCAACCGTGACGACCGCCGCCACGACCTCGTCCTGGCCACCGGCCAACGGACCGCCGCCATCGGCCGTGGGGCGACCGCGCGGCTGGACGCCGGCGTGATCGGCGGACCGGTGGCGGGTTGGTGCTCCCTGCCCGGGCACCGCCAGGCCGGCATGACGCTGACGATCACGACCACCGACGCGCCGGCCGGCACCGGCCACGAGAGCGGGCACACCACGCCCGGCGCGGAGGTACCGCGCGTCGACGCCATGGCCGCCCCCGCGGCGACCTTCACCGCCCGGGACGCCGCCGCGCCGGCCACGCCGCCCGGTCGCCTGCACAAGCGGGAACTGCGGGTGCGCGAGGTGGAGCGCGAGGTCGCCCCGGGCGTACGGCAGAAGCTCTGGACGTTCGACGGCACGGTCCCCGGGCCGGTGCTGCGCGGCAAGGTCGGCGACACCTTCGAGATCACCCTGATCAATGACGGCACGGTCGACCACGGGATCGACTTCCACGCCGGTGCGGTCGCCCCGGACGAGGTGATGCGCCCGATCGACCCCGGGCAGCGGTTGACCTACCGGTTCACCGCCACCCGGGCCGGCATCTGGATGTATCACTGCTCGACCATGCCGATGCTGCACCACATCGGCAACGGCATGTACGGCGCGGTGATCATCGACCCGCCCGACCTGCCCAAGGTCGACCGGGAATACGTCCTCGTCCAGTCCGAGCTGTACCTCGGCGGCGACGGCGAGCCCGGCGACCTGGCGAAGATGCAGGCGGAGCGGCCCGATGCCGTCGTCTTCAACGGCTACGTCGCCCAGTACGCCCACCGGCCGCTACCCGCGCGGGCCGGCGAGCGCGTCCGCGTCTGGCTGCTCGACGCCGGCCCCAACCGGGACAGCTCCTTCCACGTCGTCGGCGCCCAGTTCGACACCGTCTACCGGGAGGGGCGCTGGGAGAGCCGGCCGGCCGACCCCGGCGGGGCTCAGGTGCTTTCGTTGACTCCGGCCGCCGGCGGCTTCGTCGAGATGGTCTTCCCCGAGCCCGGGCACTACCCGTTCGTCAGCCACGCCATGGTCGACGCGGAACGCGGTGCCCGGGGCGTCTTCGAGGTGACGCCCTCCTGACAGACCGCCGACGACCACCACGCCCTGGCCGTACTCATTTCGGCCGGTGGTGGAACCCATGCGGCGGAGCACGACGCCACCGACCCCTTCGGCGGCACCGCCCTCTCCTGCGTCCGGATCTCAACCGCAGCCAACAGCATGGTCCTGATCTCGATCGACCACGCCGACGGCATACTCCAGATTTCCGGCGCCCCCGCCCCGCTGGCCATCTTCGCGTCGAACCTCGAATCAATGGCAGCTGACGAGCACGGCGGCATGCCAACGCGGTAGCTCAACAGGCTTGACAAAACAGGAGCGTCCACTTCGCCGGCGACCGGTCATCGCCGGTGGCCGGCTGTCCGACTTCGGTTGATGCGTAGAACGCGGGTAAGAGGTACCCGAACCCCAGCCCCTGGGTGGCGGAGGGGGCTGGACCGTGTGCGTCAGGTGGTGGCCGTGGCGACGGGATCTCGACCAGGCCCGGTCGATTCTGGCCCGAACGCCGCCGCCACCGCTGCCGAGCTGGGGTTGCCTGCGCCGGTCACCACCGACACCCCCACCGGACGGCAGCGGCCAGGTATAGGACTGACGGGCGCGGCGGGGGGAGCCCGCCGCGCCCGTCAGGCAGCCGCTCGACCGCGGGACCTCACGCCGCCACCGGTTGCCGACCGGGCCTGCGGGCGAAGCCGCCCATCCGTACCGCGGTGAACACCGCTGCGGCCAGCGCCACGTCCGACAGCAGCATCAACCCGATCGAGTACGAGCCCTGTGCGCCGTACACCCAGCCCATGACGAGGGGCGGCACGAAGCCACCGAGGCCGCCCGCCGCGCCGACCAGCCCGGTGACCGCGCCGACCTGCTCGGCCGGGGCGACCTTGCCGACCAGCGCGAAGACGGCTCCGCTGGCGGCACCGAGCAGGATCGCCATGCCGAGGAGGGCCACCGTGGCAACCGGCATCAGCGGCGGTTCGAAGGCCTGGACGACGGCCAGGGCGGCCACCAGGGCGAAGCACCACACCAGCACCGGCACGGGGTGCAGACGGTCGGACAGCCAGCCGCCGACGGGGCGGGCGGCCACGGCCAGCACCACGAAGCCGGCGGTGCGCAGCGCCCCGTCGGCGGCGCTCAGTTCGTACGTGGTGCCCAGGTAGGCGGGTAGGTAGACGCTGAAGGCGACGAAGCCGCCGAAGCCGACCGCGTACAGGAAGCACAGTTGCCAGGTCACGGTGAGCCGCCCGACGTCGGCCAGTCGCCGCCAGGGGGAACCGGTGGGCCGGGTGCGGCCGGGGGCGTCCCGCAGCAGCAGGAACGCCAGCACCGCGTACCCGGCGAGGATCGCGGCGACGAGCAGGAACGGAGCCCGTTCGCCGTAGGCGTCGGCCAGCCGGACGGTGGTGAAGTTCGCGATCGCCGTGCCACCCATGCCCACGCCGAACACGCCGATGGCGAAGCCCCGCCGCGCCGGCGGGTACCAGCCGGAGACGTGCGGGACGCCGACGGCGAACGCGGTGCCGCCGATGCCGAGGAAGAAGCCGGTCAGGATCAGCGCCGCGTAGGAGTTGACCACGGTGAGCGTCAGCACCGGGACGATCGTCGCCACGGTAACCAGGGGAAACACCAGGCGCGCGCCGTACCGGTCGGTGAGTGCCCCGACCGGGATGCGGCCGAGCGAACCGACGACCACCGGCACGGCGACGAGCAGCGACTGGGCGGCGAAGCTCAGGCCGAGCCGCTCCTTGATTCCCGGGCCCAGCGGCCCGAGCAGCGCCCACGCCCAGAAGTTGACCAGAAATCCGAGGGTGGCGACGGCGAGTTGAAGGGGCGCGCCGCTGGTTCTGGCCGGCTGCGTTCGGTTGCCCGCCGCCGGGTGTCTTTCTCCGGTCATGGTCATCGCTTTTCTCCGTCGAGATTGTCGAAAGGTGCCCCAAGCCAAAGCGGATCAGCATGATCCGCTTCCTGGTTCTGAGCCTGTTGCAGCCGAACGGGACGAGTCAGGGCAGGAAGTCCCAACTCCGCGGCGCCCGGTGTCGGGAGCGCGTGCGCCAGCGGGCGCGCCACCGCCCAGTCGGTCGGCCGGGAGGTGTGCGGATGCCCCGCAACGATGGTCACGTGGCCTCCTCAGGTACGAGGGCGGTCAGGGCGACACGTGCCACGTCGAGGTCGGCACGCCGCCCGACGGCCACCCCGACGAGATACGCCGCGAGCGGGCCTGCCGGACGGCAGACACCGTGTGCCACCGTCCGCACCAGGTCGAGCAGTGCGCGGGTGTCGTCGCTCGACGGCGTCGGCAGGTCGAGCGCCGCCGCGGCGCCGGGGAGCCAGTCGTCCAGCCGTGGGTCGGCCATGATGTCTCCTTCGTGGTTCAGCCGCCGGCGAACGGCGGTAGCACGTCGACCGTGGCGGCCGGAGGTAGGAGCTGGTGTTCGTCGCGCCACTGGGTGCCGTCGACCAGGAAGCTGCACGCCCGCAGGGCGTTCCGTAGCTCCGGTCCGTGCCGAACGCCGATCCGGTCGAGCAGTTCGGCCAGCGTGCCGGCCTGCTGGTCCTCCTCGGTCACTCCGGCGGCGGCCCGGGTGCCGCCGAAGTACCGGATCCGTACGGTGGTCATCGGCCCGTCCGGGCCCGGCCCCGGTGCCGTGGCCGAGATGGTCCGTCCCAGCCGGTCCGGGTGGGCGTGCGGCCACCCACGGCCAGCAGTGCCCGCTCCGCCTCCTCGGTCGCTCGCGACATACGCCTCATGCCTCCGATCGGTCGCTGTGGCGTCCACGGTCGGACCGGTCACGGCACACGAACCGGAGGGACGTCCCGGCAATCCTGCCGACCCGATATCTCGCCGGACCGGGGCCGAAGGTCCCGAGATCACCGGGCAGTTACGCCCGTGGTCGAGACGACCGGGCTACGCGGCGGCCGCAGGTGGGAATGGGGCGGTTCGGCGGCTGAGGACGAGCGTCCTCGGCCGTGCCGTCACGGCCGAGACGTCCGTGGCATTCCCGGGTCGAGCGACCCATCGGCGGGGGTCTCCGGTCCCTGGTGTGCGCCGTTTCCGCCGGGCACCGTGCACGCCGTGACAGGGGCTACCACATCGGCATCAGGCGGCGGGCCGCACCGGGCGGGAGCGTCGGTGCGGACACCACGACATGACGTACGGGAGCGCCCGTTCATCGTCATCTGGGAGGCCACCCAGGCCTGCCCGCTGGCCTGCCGGCACTGCCGCGCGTCGGCCCGGCCGCTGCGCGACCCGGCCGAGCTCGACACCGACGAGGCGACGACGCTCATGGCCCAGGTCGCGGCCTTCGGCCGCCCCGCGCCGCTGTTCGTGATCACCGGTGGGGACCCGTTCCAGCGGCCGGACCTGGAGACGCTGGTCTGCCGGGGGGAGGAGCTGGGCCTGCCGGTGTCGGTGTCGCCGTCGGGCACCCCGACGCTCACCCGGGACGCCCTGGCCGGCATCCGGAACGCCGGCGCCCGGGCCATCTCGCTGAGCCTGGACGCGGCCACCGCCGCCGGACACGACGGGTTCCGGGGCGTGCCGGGAGTCTGGGAGCTCACCGGCCGGGCCTGGCAGGAGGCGCGGGACCTGGGACTCAAGGTCCAGATCAACACGACGGTCACCCGGGACACGGTGCGCGACCTGCCGGCGATCGCGGCCCAGGTGCACGATCGGGGCGTCTCGCTGTGGAGCGTCTTCTTCCTCGTGCCGACCGGTCGTGGACGGGCGCTGGCGAGCCTGGACGCGGCGGAGACCGAGGACGTGCTGCACGTGCTCTACGACCTCGGGGAAACCGTGCCGGTGAAGACCACCGAGGCGCACCACTTCCGCCGGGTCTGCCTGCAACGCGACGCGCTGGCGCGCCGCGGGGAGGACCCGGTGACGGCGTTCGGGTTGGGGCCGCTGTACCGGGAACTGCGCGCGCGCCTGGACGAGCACGGCCTGACCGGTCGCGCCGATCGGGTGCGACGGGCGCCACTACGGGTCAGCGCGGGCAATGGCTTCGTCTTCGTCTCGCACCGCGGGGACGTTCACCCGAGCGGGTTCCTGCCGCTGCCCGCGGGCAACGTTCGGCGGCTGTCGCTGGTAGACATCTACCGCGACTCCGAGCTGTTCACCGGCCTGCGGGATCCGGGGCGGCTGCGGGGACGCTGCGGCGCCTGCGAGTTCCGCGCGGTGTGCGGGGGATCTCGGGCCCGGGCGTACGCGGTCACCGGGGACCTGTGGGCGCAGGACCCGTCCTGCGGCTACCGGCCCGGCTCGTTTCCCTGGCCAGCGGAGAAGTGACCAGTTGTCGTCCCTCCCCCGCGGATCCATCTGTATCGGCCTCGTCAGACCCGTCCCGCCGGGACCAGGGTCCCGGTCGTTGTCGGGAATGTGAGCGGCAGAACGTGACTCCCGGGTTTTTACGGCTGGCGACGTTGTAACGTTATCCAGCGTGGAAACCACGCGGACAGGGCCGATCGGGGAAGTGATCGACACGGGCCGGCACCGGGCGCTCGGCACCGCGAGCCGGGCCTCGATCCTGGAGATCATCAAGGCGTCCGGGGGCGGCATGACCATCGCGGAGGTGGGAGAGCGGACCGGGCTGCACCCGTCGACCGCCCGCGCCCACCTCGACCGGCTGGTCGACGCGGGCCTGCTGGTCAAGGCCCGGGCCAGCGGCGGTCAGCCGGGCAGGCCGGCCTGGCGCTACCGGACCGTCGCAGCCGAGGCTCCTGCGCCCGCGCCGTACCGGGCCCTGGCCGTCGCTCTGCTCGACCATCTGTCTCGGCGCAACCGGGGCGACGTGCGGGCCGAAGCCGCCCGGGCCGGGCAGGACTGGGGCCGGCAACTGGCCGCCGTCACCCCGCCCGGTGACGACCCGACCGACGTTCTCCTCGCCGTGCTGCGCGGCCTCGGCTTCAGCCCCCGTCTGCACCACACCGGCGACGGACGGACGGAGATCCACCTGCACACCTGCCCCTTCCTGGAGCTGGTCAACCGCAACCCGGACGCGATCTGCAACCTCCACGTCGGCGTGGTGCAGGGTGCCCTGGAGCAGGCCGGGGCCCCGTCCGCCAGCGCCGCCCTCGAGCCGTTCGGCGCGCCGGACGCCTGCGTGGTGCGCCTGGTCGTGCCCACGGCCGACACCGCCGGCCGGCGCCGGTCGGCGTCCCGACGAGCGCCAGCTCCACCCAGCCGTGCTGGCGGACCCCGGCCCTCGCCGCCGGCGGCTGCGCCCTGCTGACCGGCCGGTAGGGCGAGGCGGAGCCTGGCCCGCTCGCCCGCTCGTGAGCGGGCTCTTCCCGAGTCACCGCCAGCCCGTGCCGTGACCACGGCCTCGCGGCAGTTCGGCCGCCGTCACCCTGCCACCTCATGACTGTCTCCGTGGACGTGCTGGACGACCTGCGTGCCGACGTGACCCCGCTCCGCAGGGTTCGCGATCCGGCACCGGATCGCTGGCCGATGAGCCCCGGACTGCTCCCATGACGTGCTCGTACGGCGTGGGATCGCGCAAAAGGGCAGCAGCTACCGGACGTTGCCACCGCCGTTCCCGCGACATCAGGACTTTGGTCCTTCCGGCTCAGGACCGCTGCCTCCCGATCCGAAGGTATTCGCACTGGAGGCTGGGCTGGTGCGGCGCGGCAGCGCGGCACCGACGCGCCACGGGCCGTCGCCTCACTCGACGCCGAAGGAGTGACCACCGTGTCACCACACCGCTCGCCGGACGCCGCCCAGCCTCCCGCGACGGACCAGGTTCCCGGCGTGGCGCCGTTGCTGGCCGCTCGCCGCTTCCTGACCGGGACGACGACCGGCGACCATGGTCGGACCCTGCACCAGGTCGAGGAGAACGGCTGGGAGTCGTTCTACCGCGACCGCTGGCGCTACGACCGCGTCGTCCGCTCCACCCACGGCGTCAACTGCACCGGCTCGTGCTCCTGGAACGTCTTCGTCAAGGACGGACTGATCACCTGGGAGCACCAGGCCACCGACTACCCGACGACGGGTGCGGACTCGCCGGACTACGAGCCGCGCGGCTGCCCCCGGGGCGCCTCCTTCTCCTGGTACGAGTACTCCCCGTCGCGGGTACGCCACCCGTATGTGCGCGGGGTCCTTGCCGAGATGTTCCGCGAGGCGTACCAGCGCCTCGGCGACCCCGTGTCAGCCTGGGCCGAGATCGTGGAGAACCCGCTGAAGGCACGGGCCTACAAGAGCCAGCGCGGGCGCGGCGGCTTCGTCCGTGCCACCTGGGACGAGGCGATCACCATGATGGCCGCCGCGCACGTCTACACCACCAAGACGTACGGGCCGGACCGGGTCGTGGGTTTCTCGCCGATTCCGGCGATGTCGATGGCGTCGTTCGCCGCCGGCACCCGCTACCATGCGCTGCTCGGCGGCACGCTGCTCAGCTTCTACGACTGGTACGCCGACCTGCCGGTCGCCTCGCCCCAGATCTGGGGTGACCAGACCGACGTGCCGGAGGCGGGCGACTGGTGGAACGCCACGTACCTGATGATGTGGGGTTCCAACATCCCGGTGACCCGTACCCCGGACGCGCACTTCCTGGCCGAGGCCCGCTACAAGGGGACCAAGGTGGTCGCGGTCAGCCCGGACTACGCCGACAACGTCAAGTTCGCCGACGACTGGCTCGCCCCGCACCCCGGCACCGACGGCGCCCTCGCCATGGCGATGGGCCACGTCGTCCTCGCCGAGTTCTTCCGCGACCGGCAGGTGCCGTACTTCACCGACTACGTGCGCAGGTACACCGACCTGCCGTTCCTGGTCACGCTCCGGCAGCGCGCGGGCGGCGGGTGGACGCCCGACCGGTTCCTCACCGCGGCCGACCTCGGCGACGACGGTGGCAAGCACAAGACGGTGCTGATCGACGAGCGTACGGGCGAACCGGTTGTGCCGAACGGCTCGCTCGGCTTCCGCTACGGCGCCCACGACGCCGGCCGGTGGAACCTGGACCTCGGCGATGTCGTGCCCGCCCTCGGGCTGCTCGGCCGTACCGACGACGCCGTGGAGGTCGACCTGGCCCGCTTCGACGTCGGCGACACCGAAGGCGGCACCACGATGCGCCGCGGCGTGCCGGTGACCCGGGTGGGCGACCACCTCGTCACCACCGTGTTCGACCTGCTGATGGCCGAGTACGGGGTGCGCCGCGGCGACCTGCCGGGTGACTGGCCGACCGGGTACGACGACGTGGACTCCCCGAACACCCCGGCCTGGCAGGAGCAGATCACCGGCGTGCCGGCTGCGCTCGCCGCCCGGATCGCCCGCGAGTTCGCCCGCAACGCCGAGCGCAGCCGGGGCCGTTCGATGATCGTCATCGGCGCCGGCGCGAACCAGTGGTTCCACTCCGACATGACGTACCGGGCCTTCATCTCGCTCGTCACGCTGACCGGCTGCCAGGGCGTCAACGGGGGTGGCTGGGCGCACTACGTCGGCCAGGAGAAGGCCAGGCCGCTGACCGGCCAGCAGCACATGTCGTTCGCCTTCGACTGGCAGCGCCCGATGCGCCACCAGGCCGCCACCCCGTTCTGGTACCTGCACACCGACCAGTGGCGCTACGAGCGGGTGCCCGCCGACGAGCTGTCGTCACCGCTGGGTACCGGCCGGTTCGCCGGGATGTCGTTCGCGGACACGGTCGCGGCCGCCCAGCGGATGGGCTGGAGCCCCGGCCACCCGGCCTTCAACCGCAACCCGCTGGACCTCACGGACGAGGCGGCCGCCACGGGCCGCACGGTCCAGCAGTACGTGGTGGACGAACTGAGGGCCGGCCGGCTCAAGGCGGTGGCCGAGGACCCCGACGACCCGACGAACTTCCCCCGGTGCCTGACCCTGTGGCGGGCCAACCTGCTGGGCTCCTCGGGCAAGGGCAACGAGTACTTCATGCGGCACCTGCTCGGCGTGGACTCCCTCGCGAGCGCGGAGGAGTGCGCCCCCGGCCAGCGGCCCCGCGACGTGGTCTGGCGCGACGAGGCGCCGACCGGGAAGCTGGACCTGCTCACGGCGATCGACTTCCGGATGACCAACACCGGCCTGCACGCCGACATGGTCCTGCCGGCCGCCACCTGGTACGAGAAGCACGACATCTCGACCACCGACATGCATCCGTTCGTGCACGCGTTCAGCCCGGCCGTCGAGCCGCCGGCGGACGCGCACACCGACTACGACACCTTCCTCGCCCTCGCCGACCGGTTCAGCGAACTCGCCAGCGTTCACCTGGGTGTGCGCCGGGACGTCCTCGCGGTGCCCTTGCAGCACGACACCCCGGACGAGCTGGCCACCCCCGGCGGCCGGGTACGCGACTGGAAGGCGGGCGACTGCGAGCCCGTACCCGGTGTCACGATGCCGAAGCTGGTCGAGATCGAACGCGACTACTCGCTGATCGGCGCCAAGATGCGCGCGGTGGGCCCGCTGCTGGACACCCTCGGCACCACCACCAAGGCGATCACGGTCGACGTCACCGCGGAGATCGAATACCTGCGGCACCAGAACGGCGTGGTCCCGGACGGCCCCTTCGCCGGGCGCCCGTCGTTGGCCACCGCCGACCGGATGTGCGAGGCGATCCTCGCGTTGTCCGGCACCACCAACGGCCGGGTCGCCGCGGCCGGCTTCGCCGCCCTGGAGGAGCGTACCGGGCAGCCCTTCGTCGACCTGGTCGCCGGCCACGAGCAGGACCGGATCTCGTACCCGGACACCCAGGACGCGCCGCAGCCGGTCTTCACCAGCCCGGAGTGGTCGGGGTCGGAGAAGGGCGGCCGCCGGTACTCGCCGTTCACCCTCAACGTCGAACGGTCGAAGCCGTGGCACACCCTCACCGGCCGGCAGCACTTCTTCGTCGAGCACGACTGGATCGCCGAGCTCGGTGAGCAGCTGCCGGCCTTCCGCCCGCCGCTGAACATGGCGCGCCACTTCGGCAGGCCCGGCGAGCTGGTGGACGGCGGCGTGACGGTGCGGTTCCTGACCCCGCACGCCAAGTGGTCGATCCACTCCATGTACCACGACAACGAGCTGATGCTCGCGCTGTCGCGGGGCGGGCCGGTGATCTGGATGAGCGTCGAGGACGCCGCGAAGATCGGCGTCAGGGACAACGAGTGGGTGGAGGCGCACAACCGCAACGGCATCGTCGTCGCCCGGGCGGTGGTCAGCCACCGCATGCCCGAGGGCACGTCGTTCCAGTACCACTCGCCGGAGCGCACCGTGAACGTGCCGAAGGCCGAGAAGGGCCGCCGCGGCGGCTACCACAACTCGATGACCCGGCTGCTGATCAAGCCCACCCACCTCGCCGGTGGGCACGCCCAGCTCACCTACGCCTTCAACTACTACGGCCCGATCGGCAGCCAGCGCGACGAGATCACCGTGATCCGCCGTCGCAACCAGGAGGTGGAGTACTGATGCGGATTCGTGCGCAGGTCGCCATGGTGATGAACCTCGACAAGTGCATCGGCTGCCACACCTGCTCGGTGACGTGCAAGCAGACCTGGACCAACCGTGAGGGCACCGAGTACGTGTGGTTCAACAACGTCGAGACCAAGCCGGGCATCGGATACCCCAAGCACTACGAGGACCAGGACCGCTGGCACGGCGGGTGGAAGCTCGACGGCAAGGGGCGGCTGACCCTGCGCTCCGGCGGGCGGGTCAAGCGGCTGACGCGGATCTTCGCCAACCCGGACCTGCCGTCGCTCGACGACTACTACGAGCCGGCGACCTTCGACAAGGACATCCTCGTCAGCGCGCCCGCCGGCCTCACCGACACGCCGGTCAAGCGGCCGTACTCCGCCCTGACCGGCGAGCCCATGTCGGTGCAGTGGGGCGCGAACTGGGAGGACAGTCTCGGCGGCGCCCACGAGCGCGCCGACGCCGACCCGAACATCGCGCGTATGCCCGCCGACGCCGCGGCGAAGGTCAGGTTCGAGTTCGAGAAGACCTTCATGTTCCACCTGCCGCGGATCTGCGAGCACTGCCTCAACCCGGCGTGCGTGTCGGCCTGCCCTTCCGGCGCGATGTACAAGCGGGAAGAGGACGGCATCGTGCTGGTCGACCAGGACAAGTGCCGGGGCTGGCGGATGTGCGTGTCGGCGTGCCCGTACAAGAAGGTGTACGTCAACCACGCCACCGGCAAGGCCGAGAAGTGCACGCTGTGCTTTCCGCGCATCGAGGCCGGGCAGCCCACCATCTGCTCCGAGACGTGCGTGGGGCGGCTGCGCTACCTCGGCATCGTCTTCTACGACGAGGACGGCGTGCTCGCCGCCGCATCGGTACCGGACGAGCGCGACCTGCTCGATGCCCAGCGCGACGTCTTCCTGGATCCGCACGACCCGGCGGTGCAACAGGCGGCCCGCGACGCTGGCATGCCCGACGAGTGGATCGAGGCGGCGAAGCTGTCGCCGGTGTGGCGGCTGATCAGTGAGTACCGCATCGCGCTGCCGCTGCACCCCGAGTACCGCACGCTGCCGATGGTCTGGTACGTGCCCCCGCTGTCGCCGGTGCTCGACGCGGCCGGCGCGGCCGGCCGGGACGACACGGACGCCGACGAGGTGTTCCACACCATCCGGGACCTACGTATCCCGGTGGAGTACCTGGCGGAGCTGTTCACCGCCGGCGACGCCGACGCCACCGCCGGCGTGCTGATGAAGCTGGCCGCCATGCGCTCGTACATGCGCGCCCGCACCCTCGACGGCACCGTCGCCGAGGATCTGTTGGACCGCATCGGGATGACCGCCGGCCAGGTCGAGTCGATGTACCGGCTGCTGGCGATCGCCAAGTACGACGAGCGGTACGTCATCCCGACCGCCTACCGCGCCGACGCCGCCGCCCTCGAGGCGCAGGCCGCGCAGACCGGCTGCTCACTCGACTGCGAGGGCGGACCCGGTATGGGGGGCGAGGCGACGGCCGCAGCGGCCGTGGAGCGCTTCCACCTCGTCGACGGCAAGGACGACGTGCACGTCGGCCGGCGCGGGCTCGTGTCCCGTCGCCGCGACGGGCGGGCCGGGCTGTCCATCAACCCGCTGCGGGGCCAGTCATGACCGCCTCCGCCATCGACACCGTCCGGGTGGCCGCAGCCGATCGGACCCGGCTGTTCCAGCTCACCTCCGTGCTGCTCAACTACCCCGACGCCGAGCTGCTCGCCGCCGGGGACGAGCTGCGCGGCGCGGCCGAGCGGATCGAGCACCCGCGGCTGCGCGGCCAGGTCGAGGAGTTCCTCACCTGGCTGCTGGGCACCGCGCCCATCGACGTGCAGCGGCACTACGTGCAGACCTTCGACCTGCGCCGCCGCTCCGGCCTGTACCTGACGTACTACCTGCACGGCGACACCCGCAAGCGGGGAATGGCGCTGCTCATCCTCCAGCAGCGCTACCGCGCCCACGGGCTGCGGCTGACCGGCGGCGAGCTGCCCGACCTGCTGCCGGTCGTGCTCGAGTTCGCCGCGACCGTCGGCCCGGGTGCGGGGGAAGCCCCGCTGCGCCAGCACCGGCGCGGTATCGAACTGCTACGCGCCGCGCTGGCCGAGCTCCGCACGCCTTACCACCTCCTCCTCGACGCGATCACCAGCGCCCTGCCCGCGCTGACCGACGCCGACCGGGACGCCATCGCGGCGCTCGCCCTCGACGGCCCGCCCGTCGAGTCCGTCGGCCTGGACGCCCTCGGTCCCGACGAGCTCACCGGCGTCGGCCTCGCCCCCTACCCCACCTGCCGCCCGTCGGAGGCGCCGCGATGAACACCGTCATCTGGATCGTCCTGCCCTACCTGTGCCTGTCGGTGTTCGTCGCCGGCCACGTGTGGCGGTGGCGACACGACCAGTTCGGGTGGACCACCCACACCAGCCAGCTGCTGGAGAACCGGATCCTGCGCCTGGGATCGCCGCTGTTCCACCTCGGCGCGTTCGGCGTCATCGGCGGGCACGCCATGGGGCTGCTGGTGCCGGCCTCCGTCACCGAGGCCCTCGGCATCCCCGAGCACGCCTACCACCTGACCGCCGTCTGGGGCGGCACCATCACCGGCCTCATGCTCGTTGCCGGACTGGCCCTGCTCATGGCCCGTCGCTTCGTCAACGGGCGGGTCCGGCGCAAGACCACCGTCATGGACAAGGTGCTCTATGCCGCGCTGGCGGCCATGGTCGCGCTCGGCATGACCGCCACGGTCGCCACCAACCTGCTCGGGAGCGGGTACGACTACCGGGAGACGATCGCTGTCTGGTTCCGCAGCGTCTTCTGGTTCGCGCCGCGCAGCGACCTCATGGTCGGCGCGCCGCTGGTCTACCAGCTGCACGCCATCGGCGGCTTCCTGTTCCTGGCGCTGTGGCCGTTCACCCGGCTCGTGCACGTCTGGTCTGCGCCGCTGGCCTATTTGTGGCGCCCGTACGTCGTCTACCGCGGGCGCCGCGGCCCCGTCCCGGCCGCTCCCGCCTCCCCGGCCGCCGTGCGCGAGGCGACCGCCCGCCGGCCCGGGTCACCGGTTCGGTGAGCGACAGGAACGAACGTCACCCCCGCGTTACAACTAGGGTGGGGACTGACGAGGTCACGGAGACCGGCGGAGGAGACGTGGTCGACTACCTGCCCACCATCTACAAACAGTTCCTCGGACGTTTCCCCGAGGTCGCCGAGGCGCAGGGGGTGCTCGCTCGCCTCGTCCGTGAGCGCAGCCCCTTCGACGAGCGGACCGACCGGCTGATCCGACTTGCCATGGCGATCGGAGCCGAGGCCGAGGGGGCGGTGCGCTCCAACGTTCGCAAAGCCGTCGAGCACGGAGCAACGCTCGACGAGGTGCGCGCCGTCGCCCTCGGCGCCATCACCACGTGCGGCTTTCCCACCGCGATCGCCGCCCTCGGCTGGATCGAGGAAGTGGCGGTGGCCGAGAACTTCCCCGACGGCGGCGCAGCCGCCTCGTAGGCCCGGCAACCGGAGTCGGCGGCGAAGCCGCCGTCGCGGCCTCGACCAGCCGCCGGCCGATCCCCTGGTGCCGCCAAGGCGGATCCGCTGCGGTATCCAGGAGGACCGATGGCCGCCCCGCTCCGTCCAGCGTGTCGCCCCTGGACGTCCCGCGCCGCGGGACCATCCGGCCGGCATCGATCAGATACGATACGTCGGCCGGTCGGTCATGAGGGGGAGTGACGTATGGGTCGTCGACGGAGGATCACCTGGCGGTATCTCGCCGCCGCGCTGCTGGCGCTGACCATGGGAGCGGTCGTCCTGCCGGCGCCCGCACAGGCGGTGGACTACCCCGGCGGGCGGCGCATCTACAGCGTCGCGCTCGGGGCCATCCCCGCCGCCGGCGCGCCCGCCACCGCTCCGGTCTGGGTCCGGCTGGCGACCTACTACTTCTTCGGCAACGGCACGGTGACCGAGAGCTTCTGGTACTGGAACCGGTCCACCGTCGTCGGGGCCGCCGGCACGGGCGTCCGGACGACCGGCTGCACCGGCCACGACTGCGAGGTGCGGACGGCCGCCGGGTTCCAGCCCGGTGGCGTCGTGAAGTCCCTGAGCGGCACGTACACCAACTCCGGTGACAGCGTCACCATCACCTGGAGCGGGGGCGTCCAGGAAACCTGGGCGGTCAGCCAGCCCGCCAGCGACCTGGCCCGGCTCGACTTCGTCAGCTCCAACTACGGGGTCACCGCCGGCTGGGGCTTCGGCAGTTCCGCCTCGAACGACGCGTACACGCCGGTCAGCAACATCCCGCTGGCCCAGTACACCGGCCGGTACGCCGGCTACAGCGGAAGCACCGGCGCCGCCGGCCCCAGCGGGATGGACCTCCGGTCGTTCGCCCGATGCAACGGGAACTGCCTGAGCTGGCTCAGCCCCCCGACCACCACCTGTTCGTCCTGCCCGAACGGCGCGACCTCCGCCCCGATCCGCTACTACCTCGCGGGAGCGGGCCGGCGGAACTTCTACGAGCACTGGTGCACCTGCCTGACGTCGAGCACCTGCTACACCGGTGGTTCGCACCGCAAGCCGCAGCTCCAGGTGATCGGCGACAACGGGACGTTCCACGGGTGGGTCGGCGTGGAGGCATCCAACTCCACGGCGAACACCGGCTACTTCGCGGTGCATTACCACGTGAACGTCTGACCGACCGGGGGCACCGCCGGCTCAGGCCAGGGTGCCCAAGTCCAGGGTCCGCCAGGCGGTCACCGTACGCCCGCCGGTGGACCCGGACCACCAGAGCATGTCGCCCCGGCAAGGCGGTGACGGCTTCCAGGAAGCGCCTTCCCGCGAGAACCAAGAAGTTCGCGACGCCACCTCGCCACACTGTCGAACATGTGTACGATCACCGCGTGGATGAGGAGGTCCCGTGAAAGAGATCTCCTGGTGGAGCATCTGGGCGGCTGGCCTCTAGGACGCCTGGCGGATGGGCATGTCGGCCAGCCAGACGTCGGCCAGGCCGCTGAGGGGGACGTCGAGGGCCTGACTGAGGCAGACCACGGTGCCGAATGCCGGCGCGGGAAGACGGCCCGCCTCGATCTTGCGCAGCGTCTCGGGGGAGATGCCGGCTGCCAGGGCCACCTCGACGAGGCTGCGGCCGGCACGCGCGGCCCGAAGGGCGGCTCCGAGGCGCTGGCCCGCTGCGATCTGTTCGGCGGTGAGTGGTTGGCGAACCATGCCAGCAGGATATCCCTCCGGAGCACCCCGACCTGACGTGGTATAAAAATGCCGGTATAAAAATACCGCATCCGGAGAGGGAGGCTGTCGTGATCGAACTCAAGTCCGCCGAGGAGATCGGCCGGATGGCGGTGACCGGCCAGTTCGTCGGCGAGCTGCTCGCCGAGCTGAGCGATGTCGCCGCAGTCGGCGTCAACCTGTTAGACCTCGAACACCACGCCCGCCGCCGGATCAAGGAACGCGGCGCCGAATCCTGCTACTGGGACTACGCCCCTTCGTTCGGCCGCGGCCCGTTCCGCAACGTGCTGTGCCTGTCGGTCAACGACGCGGTGCTGCACGGCCTGCCGCACGACTATGTTCTGCGGGACGGTGATCTGCTCAGCATCGACATGGCAGCCGGCATCGACGGCTGGGTCGCCGACTCCGCGCTCTCCGTCATCGTCGGCACCCCCGACCCGGCCGATGAGAAGCTGATCGAGGCCACCGAGGTCGCACTGGAGGCCGGCATCACCGCCGCCCAGCCCGGCGGTCGCCTCGGCGACATCTCCGCCGCGATCGGCGAGGTCGCCCGCTCCTACGGCTACGCCGTCAACGCCGAGTTCGGCGGCCACGGCATCGGCCGCACCATGCACGAGGCCCCGCACGTCTCCAACAACGGCCGCGCCCGTCGCGGCATGAGGCTCGACCGCGGTCTCACCATCGCCATCGAGCCCTGGTTCTGCCGCTCCACCGACAAAATCAAGTTCGACAACGACGGCTGGACGATCCGCTCCGCCGACGGCTCCCGCACCGCCCACTCCGAGCACACGGTCGCCATCACGGCTTCCGGCCCCCAGGTCCTGACCCGCCGCCCCACTCACTGCCCCACCTCGGCCGACCCCACCAAAAAGCCCGCCACAGCCTCCTGACCACTGCCCGCCCCGGGGCGTGACTCAGCGGTTCCGGGCATGGGGCCGGCCACAACTTCCTGAGCAACTCGCAACCGCCAGCAGCTCACCCTTCCGCCAGCCTGCACCAGCGTGGCCAACAGTCGGTCCCGGCCGCAACCACGCACGAGGTCGTCAGGCAGGCGCCATCACACTGATCACCGAACTGGCCCTTGGTTGACGGGCCTCTACTCTGGACAGGAGGAACGACCAACCAAGGGATCGTGCCCACATGGAGCCAGGGGTCGGCACCGAACCGCTGAAGAGCCAAGTCAGGACTGCGGGAGATCTACATGCGGCGTTTCCTTCTACCTCTGGCCGTGGTGCTGTCCGCCGTACTCGGCCTCGCGGTCAACCTGGCTTCTGAGACGATCCCCCTACCGCCGTGGCTCGGCTGGGCCCCCTGGGTCGCGATCGTCCTGCTGCTGTTGGCCATCGTGGTGGTGGAGGGGCGGCGCGGTCGTGAGGAGCCGCAGTTGTCGGCACCGGAACAGGTCACGGAGGCGGCGAACATGCTGGCCCAGGCCACCGTGTCGCAGTGGTCAGCGCAAGCCGATGCCCAGGGCATCGGTACGAACGCCGACCCGGTGCGGGTCACCTGGCACCGGGACCATCAGCGGTCACTGCCGATGCACGAGGTGTTCGGCGCTCCCGGGGGTAACGTTCGGCGGGTTCCGCGCCGTCGAAGCGCCAGCCGCCGAGCCCCGGCCGGGGACCAGCCGGGCGAACAAGGCGTGGTCACCCGCCTGTATGTCGACCTGTATCGGCGGATCCAGCGCCAGCAACTGGTCCTGCTCGGCCCGGCCGGTAGCGGGAAGACCGCAACGATGCTGATCCTGCTGATCGAGGCAGCGAAGGAGTGCGTCAGACCGGCCTCGGCACCGGAGCGCGCCGACACGCCGGTGCCGGTCTGGGTCACCCTGGGCGGGTGGAACCCGGACGAGAGGTCGCTGCTCGACCACGTGGTCGAGGAGATGGAGACGAACTTCCCGGCGCTGCGGCACCCGCGCTACGGCGCGAAGGTCGCACGCCGCCTGGTCGAGCACAAGCGGGTGGCGCTCTTCCTCGACGGCCTCGACGAGATGCCCGCGGCGGGGCAGCGGGCCGCGCTCACCAGGATCGCGCGCGAGGCCGCCGGGCTGCGGATCGTGCTCACCTCCCGGATCGAGGGGTACGACCAGGCGCGTGCCGGCGGACGGTTGCCGCGTCCGGTCGTCCTCCAGCTCGACAAGGTCGAGTCGGAGACTGCCGTCGAGTACCTGCGCCGTGGTCACGACAGTGACCGGCAACGCCGGTTTTGGCACCGGCTCACCGAACATCTGCTCAGCCGACCCGACTCACCGGTCGCGGAAGCGTTCGCCACCCCGCTGATCCTGAGTCTGGCCCGCGACGCGTTCGACGGGCCGGACGGTGACGTACCCGACCCTGCGGAGCTGATCGGGCTCACCTCGGTGGCAGCGGTGAAGGTCCGCGTGATCGGCCAGTTCCTGGAGCGGGCCTACCCGTCCGGTTCCGGCCGGCGCGGCGGGCGCGACCAGCGTCACCTGTTCTACCTGTCCTGGCTCGCTCACCACCTGCGGGGGCGCCGCGACCTGCGCTGGTGGGAGATCCCGACCTGGATTCCGATCAGGGATCTATCGATTGCGATCTGCACCGGGTTCGGACTGCCGACGGCAGTGCTGGCCGGGGCGTACGTGGCGTTGACCGGCGGGGCTCGGTCCGACGTGTTGTTGACTTCCCTGGGCGCGTTTCTCGTGGCTGCCGCCGCGGTCGGGTTCGTCCTGACGTCCTCTCCTTCCGCCTCGGTGCCGACCCCGACCGAACCGATCGGTATGGACCTGCGGTGGCCGACTCGGGCGGAGCTGCGGACGCTGTGGCTGGCCGGATCGGGACCGCCGCTGGTTGTCGGGGTGGGCGTCGGACTCGTCCTCGGCCCGTTCGCCGGCGTGATCTCCGGGTTGGCTCTCATGGGCCTCCTGATCGTCGGTTCGTCGATCGTCCGGGCCAACGTCACGTTCGGCCTGCTCGGCATCTGGCTGACGCCGCTGGCCGACTCACCAGCGAGCACCCCGGACGGTACGTTTCGGGCCGACCGCCGCCGCACCGTGGTCACGTTCAGTTCTGCGGTGATCCTCGGTGGCGTCATGTTCGCGCTGTTCAACGTCGCGGATCCGCCTCGGCCCGGGACGTGGTCGGTCGGACCGGAGTCCGGCATCGTGATCGGGGCGGCGTATGGCGTCATCACCGGCCTCGGCCCAGCAGTGCTGACGGGCTTCGGCCAGGTCGCGTTGCTGCTGCACGGGCGTCCGCCGGTGCGGTTCCCGGTGCTGTTCCGGGAGGCGCTGCGGCGGCAGGTGCTGCGGCAGGCTGGTGTGGTGTACCAGTTCCGGCACGCCGAACTCCAGGACCACCTGGCCGCCGTCTACCAGCGACGGCAGGATGCGGGGCCGGCCCGCCGGCCGCTGGCGCCGGAGTCCGACAGTGAGACCGTGGCGACCGCCCGGTGGTCGGGCGGTCAGCGGAACCGGCCGGGGCGGCTCGACCTCGGCTCGATCTGACCCTACCTCCGCCTGCCTCGCCCGGACGCTCGCAGCCACACCCATCCGATTCTGGCGGCTGCAACCCCACCCGCAGCAAGATCAAACCGAGCTACGTGGCATTGGTCCTGACGTCGCGGCGGCGAGTGGACCGATCATCGACCACTACCGCTCCTTGAGGCGGCGGTCGACCTCCTCGGCGACCCGCCGGTGCAGCTCGGCCAACCGCTCGTCGGTGTACTTGGTCAGGTCGCCCGGGTCCGTGCCGCCGTTCGCCGCCTGCTCCTGTTGCTTCTGCTGCTCCCGGCGTTGCAGCTCCTGCTCCTCAGGCGAACCGGGGGCGGCGTACGCGCATCGGACGAGGGTGCCGTCGGCGTTCTTCAGGCAGGTTGCCTCCCGGCCGTTGATCTGGCCCCGGCCCTCCACCCGGTACCGGATGCTCTGCTCACTGCCGAGTGTGGCGGTCCACGTGCTGCCGCCGGTCGGCACCACCTCGAACACCTGGTCGTCGTTCCAGCAGCAGACGTCCCGGTACTCCGCCTTGATCAGGGCGACGATCGCCTGGGGCGACGACCAGGTCGGGTTGAGCCGGTGCACGGTCAGCGGGGCGAGACCGCTGCCGGCGTGCCGGGTCGGCACGGTCGACACCGCCACCACCGAACTGGCCTCGCCCTGCGGGGTGAGCGGGGTGACGTACGCGCTGCGTCCGCTGCCGTCGCGGTAGCGGAGGGTGAACTCCGACTCGTTGCCCTCGTTGGCGCCGTCCTCGGAGGCGTCCCAGCCGCTGCGCTCGAACCACCAGTCGGCGAAACCGCCGACGGCGGTGGTGCCCTCCCGCTGCCGGGCGGCCAGGCTGATCGGGTAGGACGGTCCGGGCACCTTCGTCGTGTCGTCGGTGATGGTGACCTCTCCGGTTCGGCCGTCGTACCGCGCCACACCGGCCGGCCGTTCGGTCACCACCAGGATTCCGGTCTGCTTCTTCAGCGGCACCACCACGATCGGGTTGTCGCCCTGGCAGTAGACGTACGCGTCGTCGGCGGAGAACCGGGCCCAACGTCGTTCGGCGGAGATCTTCCGGCCCAGGTTGTGGCTGAACCAGCCGCCGATCCGCGCGTCGGCGGCTGACACGTCGAACTGGCACCGCTGCTGCGCCCGGCTCTTGCCGCCGAGCGGCACCTCCTGCATCAGACCGACCTCGTAACCGGCCAACCAGCCGCGCCGCTCGACCAGGACGGCGAAGCGGTCGGAGTCGGGCAGGTAGCTGACGTCGGTGATCTCGCCGGTGACGTCGCCCAGGTTGGGCGCGGCCTGTGCCTTGCCGACCAGGTACGGCGCGCGTGCGGCCAGCTCCGGGACCGGATCGCTCACCACCGTCATGGTGGTCCCGTACGCCCGGTCCTGGAGGTATTCGCCGTAGACCAGCCAGCAGCCCCCCAGGGCCAGTCCGACGGCGGCGCCCAGCCAACCGAGGACGATGGCCCCGCCGGTCGACCTGGGCGTGACCTTGCGCCCGCGGAGCCGGTGGGTGAGCAGCCGCACCAGGGCCGGCGCCCCGGCGAGCAGGGCCAGCAGGGCCGGCGCTACCAGCCAGGGCACGAGTTTGCGCAGCTCCCACACGAGGACGGTGGTGGCGTACGAGGCGTACCAGCCGACCGCGCCGAGCAGGATGAGCAGAAAGATCGGCGTACCCATCCGCAGCGCCCGATGCATCGACACCCTCCTTTGACAGGACGAGCCCCGATCCTATTCGGACGTCAAGACGCCTTGGTGCCGTCAGAGCAGCGCGACGCCGATCAGCGGATGCGTCGAGGATCGCTCACCTGCGGGTACCGGCGGCGGGCGACCACCAGGTGGCTGTTGGATGCCCGGGTCGTGATCTTGGGCGACTGTCGCCATGACGCGCGTTCCGGCCGGCCGTAGGTGCCGGCTAGCGACGAGGCCATTGGACATGTGCTGGCCGGGCGCCGAACCGGACGCCCGTCCGGAACCTCCGGGTCGCGCTGCACACCGCCCAGTCACGCGGGCCGCGTCCGGGATCAACCTTTGCGGGGCTGGCTCACGCCGAGAATGTTGCCTTCGCTGTCCTTGAACCATGCGCCGCGCATCGTCGGGAACTCTGCGACGCCGTTGACTGTCTTGAGGCCAGGGAGATCGTATTCTTCGAACGTCACGCCGCGCCTCCGGAGGTCCGCCATCTCGGCGTCGAGGTCGGCGACCAGCCAGGCTGCCAACGTGTGGGGCGCCTGCCCGGCGTTGGATGTGGGATAGATGAAGAACCGCGTTCCGCCGGACTCGAAATGGACTGCGTCCTCGGCTTCCTGCGACATGGTCAGGCCCAGGGTGTCGCGATAGAAGCGCTTGGCCCGTTCCATGTCGCTCGCGGGAATGGCCGCCTGCATCGGTGCGTCTGTCAACATGATGGCTCACCTCGTGTGACAGCGTAGTCGGCACCAGGCCGACAGGCTTCCGCTTTGTCCCACTTTGCCATCGTCGGGGGCCGCTCTGGAACTCGCCGGCCCGGTAGTGCCCGCCGGCAGAACACCTGGTAGCGCACCTCGGCGAACTCGCCGCGCTGCCGCGACGACGGCGGCGTTCGCCATGCTCGCCGGCGCGGGCCCCGCTTCCCGCGTCCTCCGGCAAGACCATCCGCTACCGACTCAACCGCTCAGGAGACCGCCAGCTCCATCGACGCCTCGAAAACACACCCCAACCACTTGGCGCGCCATAGGAGCGTTTCCCGGGCGGTCAGTCGTGCTCGGGAATACCGGCCACCCGGTGCGACGCGGCGTGCATGACCTCGGTCACCAGTCGACGCACATGACCTCCCCGGGCGCTGTACAACGCCCGCCGGCCGTCGCGCCGCACCGTGACCAGTCCCGTCAGCCGTAGCTTGCCCAGGTGCTGCGACACCGCCGGCCGCGCCACTCCCAGCGCCGCCACGAGCGCGGTCACATCATGCTCCCCGTCGACGAGCAGCCACATCAACCGCAGCCGAGTGCCGTCCGCAAGCATCCGCAACATCTCCGTTGCTGCCTCGACGTGGCTGTCGACAGGGAGGCGTTGTTGCAGGTCACTAGCACCTGCACCGTTGTCGCGTGCGTACATGAGCACATATTATCGCCGTCGTCGGGGGTACCAACCCCCTGCCGTAAAGGGATGGTGGGAGACGCGGTGAACGACCACGACCACGACCAGGGCCACGACCATCCGGGCGGGCACGAGCACGGTCACGGGCAGGGCCATGACCACCCGCACGATCACGGCCATCACCACGGGGGCCGGCTCACCGCCTGGTGGCACCGGCTGACCCACGCGGTCGTCCCCCACTCACACGACTCCCGCGCGAAGATCGACCCGGCGTTGGAGTCCTCCCGCGAGGGACTACGCGCCCTGTGGATCTCGCTCGTCGGCCTCGGGACCACCGCCGTCGCCCAAACGGTCATCGTCGTGCTGTCCGGCTCGGTCGCCCTGCTCGGCGACACCCTGCACAACGTCGCCGACGCCCTCACGGCCGTGCCCCTCGCGATCGCCTTCCTTCTCGGCCGGCGTGCCGCCACCCGCGCCTACACCTACGGCTACGGCCGGGCCGAAGACATCGCCGGCATCATCATCGTCGCGGTCATCGCCGCCTCCGCCGTCGCCGCCGCCTGGACCGCTGTCGCCCGACTGCTGCACCCCGCCGAGGTGGCCCACCTGCCCTGGGTGGCCGCCGCCGGCCTCGTCGGCTTCATCGGCAACGAACTGGTCGCCCGCTACCGCATCCGCGTCGGCCGCCGCATCGGCTCCGCCGCCCTGGTCGCCGACGGCCTGCACGCCCGCACCGACGGCTACACCTCCCTCGCCGTACTCGCCGCCGCCGGCGGGGCCGCCCTCGGCTGGCACTGGGCCGACCCGGTCGTCGGTCTCGCCATCGCCGTCGCCATCACCTTCGTCCTCAAGGACGCCGCCCGCGAGGTCTACCGACGCCTCATGGACGCCGTCGACCCCGAGCTGGTCGACCAGGCCGAAACCACACTGCGCGCCGTCGACGGCGTCCGCGACGTCACCGCCGTCCGGCTCCGCTGGATCGGCCACCGCCTCCACGCCGAAGCCGAACTCGTCGTGGACACCCACCTCAGCCTCGTCGCCGCCCACGAGATCGCCGCCGACGCCGAACACCAACTCACCCACGCCGTACCCCGACTCACCAGCGCCACCGTCCACACCGATCCCGACTGCCACCCCGGCGCCCACCACCACACCGACCTGTCACACAAGCGCCGGCAGATGACCCGCTGACGACCCGAGCGCGCGTGCACGACATAACGGCTGACCGACACGCTCCGGCGGCGGAGAGCGCCTGACGCGATCCGTGTGGGGTTCGGCCAACCACGCGCAGGGCGGACGACGGGGCGACGTGGACCACGGGTCCGTGGTTTCGCCGTCGGGACGGCATGGCCCACGTTCCACGATCAGGGCGCGGCCCTCTCCGGCCACCGGCCGGGGCACCACCCGCGCCCCGACCCGGTTCAGGTCGTACTGACGCCGTCGACCGTGCGGGGGACGCGGAGCGGGTTGGCCTCGCGCAGCTCCGGCGGAAGCAACGGATCCGGGACGTTCTGGTAGCAGACCGGGCGCAGCCAGCGCTCGATCGAGGTGCTTCCCACCGAGGTCGAGCCGCTCGTGGAGGCGGGGTACGGTCCCCCGTGGTGCATGGCGGGGGCGACCGTCACCCCGGTGGGCCAACCGTCCACCACGACCCGTCCCGCGATCTCGCTCAACCCGGCGACCAGGTCCGCCGCCGCGTCGTCCCGCTCGTCGGCGGCCAGGTGCACCGTCGCCGTGAGGTTGCCCGGCAAGGCGTTGAGCACCGCGTCCCGTTCGGCCGTCGAGCCGTAGCGGACCAGCACGGTGACCGGCCCGAAGCACTCCTCGAGCAACTCCCGGTACGCCCCTGCGTCGAGCCGCGACGCCGCGACGGTCAGTACGCCCGGCCGTACGGCCAGCGGCACCGCGTCATCGCCGGCCTCGCCCGCCCCGAGCGGTTCCGCCACCCCTGGTAGCGCCGCGCGGGCGCGCACCCCGGCGAGGAACGCCTCCCGCATGCGCGGGTCGAGCAGTGGCCCGGACGGGACCGCCGCCGCGACGACCGCCTGGACGACGGCGTCACCCGCTGGTCCCTCGGGCAGCAGGACGAGGCCCGGCTTGACGCAGAACTGGCCCATGCCCTGCGTGTACGAGGCCGCCAGCCCCGCACCGATCTCCTCCGCCCTGGTCTCGGCTGCGCGTTCGGTCACCACCACCGGGTTGAGGCTGCCCAGCTCACCGTGGAACGGGATCGGTCGCGGCCGGCAGGATGCGATGTCGAACAAGGCGCGGCCGCCGCGCACCGAGCCGGTGAACCCCACGGCCGCGGTGAGTGGATGGCGTACGAGTTCCGGGCCGGCGTCGAAACCGTGGACCAGGCGGAGGACGTCCTCGGGCAGTCCGACCTCGGCCGCCGCCGACCGGAGGATCCGGGCGCAGAGGACGGAGGTGGCGGGGTGGTCCGGGTGTGCCTTGACCACGACGGGGCACCCCGCGGCCAGAGCGCTCGCGGTGTCGCCGCCTGGCACGCTGAACGCCAGGGGGAAGTTGCTCGCCGCGAAGACGCCGACCACGCCCAGCGGCACCTTGTAGCGACGCAGGTCGGGGCGAGGTGCGGGCTGCGCCGACGGGTCGGCGTGGTCGATGATCACGCCCAGGTAGGTGCCGGCCGAGACCACGTCCGCGAACAGGCGCAGCTGGTAGCACGTGCGGGCGAGTTCGCCGCCGAGCCGCACCCGGCCGAGCGCCGACTCCGCGTCGGCGGTCGCGATGATCTCCTCGCCGTTCGTCTCCAGGAGCGCGGCGGCTGCGCGAAGCAGCTCCGTACGCGCGGCGCGGTCCTGCAGTGCCGCACCGGCGGCTGCGGCCGTGCGCACCGCCTGGTCCACATCGTGCGCCGTCGACTCGGCCGCCACGCGCTCGCGTGGTCTGCCGGTACGCGGGTCGACGCTCAACACGTCATTCACCGTATCGTCCTCTTTCTTCCTTCTCGGCGGGCGTCGTGTCCTCGGCCAGGGCAGCGAGCTCCCCCAGGGGCACCGGCACGGCGAGGCTGCGGGTGGCCAGCGGGCGCAGGTCGTCCGTCGTGGTCTCACGCCCGGTCAGCCAGGCCGCGATCCCGGCGGTGGCGAGGCCGCACACCCGTCCCTGACACCAGCCCATCCCAGGCCGGGCCAGCATCTTCAGCGTCCGCGCGTCCTCCGCGCCGAGGTGCTCGTGCGCCCGGCGCAGGTCGCCGTATGAGACCTCCTCGCAGCGGCAGACCAGCGTCGTCTCCGACAGCCACTCGGGCCATGCACCTGGCACCGGATAGGTGCGGTGCATGGCGGCGGCGAACCCGCGGCCCCGCCGGACGGCCCGTCGCAGCCGCCACATCAGCGCCCGGTCGGTCGGGCGGCCGCGCGCGTCAGCGAGGGCGAGCGCGGCCAGCCGCCCCTCGTGGACGGCCAGCGCCGCGCCGCCCACACCGGTCGCCTCACCAGCGACGTACAGTCCTTCGACGCTGCTGCGCTGACGGTCGTCGACGACCACGACGAGCGATCCGTCGGTGTCCTTCGCCGTTTCGGCATCGAGCATGAGCGGCAGTTCGAGCGAGGGGGTGAAGCCCCAACCGAGTGCGACGAGGTCGGCGGCGATCTCCTCGTCCGGCCCGGTCGGGCGGCCGTCGCGGTCCACCCGGGCGACCCGGACCGCCTCCGCCCGGTCCTTCCCGAGTACCTCACGGATCACGGTCCTCGTCCGGTACGGGATGCGGTGCCGGGCCATCAGCATCGCGTACCGCAGGGCCTCGACGCCCTTGGCCGGCGCGGACATCGCGCCGAGCGGATCGCGTAGCCAGCCCAGCGTCGCGTTGGCCTCGATGACGGCTGCGACGGTCACTCCGGCGCGCGCGAGGCCGGTGGCCACGGGGAGCAGGAACGGGCCGGTGCCGGCGATGACCGCACGCCGCCCCGCCGCCGTGCGATGCCCCTTGAGCAGGGCCTGCGCTCCCCCCACGGTCATCACGCCGGGCAGGTCCCAGCCGGGCACGGGTAGTTGCCGGTCGTATCCTCCTGGGCACAGGATCAGCGTTGGCGCGACGAGCGTGAGGTCCGCGCCATCCAGCGGGGTGACGGTGGACGTGGCAGCCGTCATCCGGAGCGTGAAGGTCCCGCCAGTGTCGCGGGTGATGAGCCAGACCTGGTGGCCGGGGAGGTAGCGGACCTGGCCCGCTGTGCGGAGGGCGTTCAGGCGGTCCCGCAGCCGGGTGAAGGCCGGCCAGCCGTGATGGCCGACGCGATCGTCGGGACGGGCGTGGGCCTCGTCGTAGTGCCGCCAGTACTGCCCGCCGGGTTGCGCGGCGGTGTCGATGAGGGTGACCCCGAGCCCGGCCTCGGCGGCTTCGACGGCGGCGGCGAGGCCGGCTGGTCCCGCGCCGACCACGGCGACGTCAGGCACGTGTGGCCTCGCTGTCTCCCCGGTCGCCGGCGTCTGGTGTGTCCGGCCCGGCGTCGTCGCCGAGGCGCATGCCGTCGGCGGCGGTGACGAGACAGGCGCGCTGGTCGGGAACGCCGTCGACCGTGATGAGACAGTCGAAGCAGCTGCCGATGCCGCAGAACAGTCCTCGCGGCGTGCCGCCCCTGCGGGTGGTGCGCCAGCTCGTGATTCCGGCGGAGACCAGCGCGGCGGCGACGCTCTGGCCGGGCTCGGCCGGCACGACGGCACCGCGGAATGTCATCTGGTGCGTCATCGAAACGCCTCCTCGTCCTGCGCGAAGCGGTCCGGTGCGAACGGCGTGAGACTCAGGTCGGTCCGCTCCCCCACGAGCGCCTGGGCGATCAACTTGCCGGTGCCGACGGACAGACCGATGCCTGCGCCCTCGTGGCCGCAGGCGTGCCAGAGGCCGGGTGCCCGGGTGTCCGGACCGATGACGGGCAGATGGTCTGGGCAGTAGGGACGGAAACCGAGGTAGGTGCGCATCACCCGGATCTGCCGGAGCATCGGGAACAACGCGATGGCCTTGGCCGCGAGCGTGCCGACAGCGGTAACGGACATGGTCCGGTCGAGTCCGACGCGCTCACGCGACGCGCCGATGAGGATCGTGCCGCCGACGGTCCCCTCGACCACGGGCGAGGTTTGCAGTGCCGCGTCGGAGCTGCCCACGTCACCGACGTACTCGGCGGCGTACACCTTGTGGCGGATCGTCCGGGGTGGCATCGGCTGGGTGACCAGGACGAAGCCCCGTCGGGGTAGCACGGGGACACGCACTCCGGCGCGGCCGGCGAGGTCGCCGGCCCACGTGCCGGCGGCGTTGAGCACCGCGCTGGCCGGGATGTCTCCTCCCGAGGTGCGTACGCCCGTCACCCGCGGGCCGTCGCGGAGGAACCCCGTCACCTCGGTGTGCGTACGCACCCGCGTGCCGCGCTCGCGGGCCAGCCGGAGCAGGTGGGCCGCCACCAGCATCGGCTGGACCTGAGCATCCTGTGGGTAGTAGGCGCCACCGGCGAGCCGCGGCGACAGATGCGGCTCGTAGTCGCGCAACTCGGCTCGCGGGACGTCGCGGACCTCGACGCCGCAGCGGCGCTGGTGGACGGTGAGCTCGCGCAGTGCGGCACGGCTCTGCTCCGATGCCGCTACGACCAGCCCGCCCTTGGCCTCGAACTCCCACAGATCGCCGTGCTCGGCGAGATCCTCGCGCCAGACCCGCTGCGAGTACAGTGCCAGGTCCAGCTCGGGACCGGCCTGTTTGTCGGACACCAGCACGTTCCCCTCGCCGGCGCTGGAGGTACCGCCGGCGATCGCACCGCGCTCGACGACGACCACCCGCAGGCCCGCCAGTGCCGCGAAGTACGCGCTGGCAGCGCCCACCACGCCTGCCCCGACGACCACCAGGTCCGCGCTCACGCCGTCGCTTCCCCACGGTGGGCGGCAGCGTGGGGCTCGACCGCGCCGTGGATCCGCTCGCTGCGCTCGGTCATGCCGCCCCGCTTCGCCTCATGGGGCGTCCTTGACGCTGTCTGCCCACAGACCGCGAACGTGGCCGATGTGGCGGTGCATCAGCAGTTCGGCCCCGGACGGGTCGCGGGCTTCGATGAAGTCCAGAAGCTCGTGGTGCTCCGCCGCCGAGCGGCCCAGTCTGCCGCTCTCCAACAGTGGGGTCAGGCCGAGCAGCCGGGTCCGCGAGCGCAGGTCGGACACGACATCCACCAGGAAGCGGTTGCGGCTGTAGCCGAGCAGGGTCAGGTGGAAGACGTGGTCGGCCTCGATGTAGCCGACCAGGTCGCCGCGCTCCGCCGCGTCGACGATGGCCTGCGCGAGTGCCCTCAGCTCGGGGAAGTCCGCCTTCGGGATCACCGCCACGACATTGCGCACGGTCGGCGGCTCGATGAGCAGCCGCACGGCGGCCAGGTTGTCGAGGTCCTCCTCGGAGACCTCCGTGATGCGGAAGCCCTTGTTCGGATGAGGTACGGCCAGGCCACTCTTCACCAGGTCGAGCATGGCCTCCCGCACCGGTGTGGGCGATACGCCGAGCTGCGCGCCGAGCGCCGGAGCCGAGTACACCACGCCGGGCTCCAGCTTGCCGGAGATGATCGCCGCACGCAGGGCCTCCCTGATCCGGTCGCGGAGGTTCTCTCTGCGACCGATGTCAGGAAGGTCCGGGACCGGCACCGGGCTCACAGCAGGAATCCCGCGGGGAACGGGTCGGTGGGGTCGAGGTGGAACTGTGCCGTCGCGGTGACCCATGCCCTGCCCGTGATCGACGGCAGCACGGCGGGGAGCGACCCGACCGTGGTCTCGCCGAGCAGCCGCCCGGTGAAGCGGGTGCCGATGAACGACTCGTTGACGAAGTCCTCGCCGATGCCCAGCTCGCCCCGCGCCCACAACTGCGCCATCCGGGCGCTCGTGCCGGTGCCGCACGGGGACCGGTCGAACCAGCCGGGGTGGATGGCCATGGCGTGCCGCGACAGCTTGGCGGTGGAGCCCGGGGCCCTCAGGTAGACGTGGTGGCAGCCGTTGATGTCGTCACGCTCGGGGTGCACCGGCCGGTCCTGCTCGTTCACCGCATCCATGACCGCCAGACCCGCGGCGAGCAGGTCGCCGGCGCGGGCGCGGTCGAAGGGCAGCCCGAGGTCCGCCAGGTCGACGATCGCGTAGAAGTTTCCGCCGAACGCCATGTCGTACTCGACCGCGCCGATGCCCGGTACCTCGATCTTCCGGTCGATCGCGTACGCGAAAGACGGGACGTTCTGGATGGTGACCGACTCCGCCGCACCGTCGCGCACCGTCACGGAGGCGACGACCAGGCCGGCGGGAGTGTCGAGCCTGATCGTGGTCACCGGCTCGACGAGGGGCACCATCCCGGTCTCGACGAGGACCGTCGCGACGCCGATCGTGCCGTGGCCGCACATCGGCAGCAGCCCGGAGACCTCGATGAAGAGCACGCCGTAGTCGGCGTCGGGACGGGTCGGCGGCTGCAGGATCGCGCCGCTCATCGCGGCGTGGCCGCGTGGTTCGTACATCAGCAACGTGCGGACGTCATCGCTGTTCTCCATGAACCACAGCCGGCGCTCGGCCATGGTCGCCCCGGGGATGGTGCCCATGCCGCCGACGACGACCCGGGTGGGCATCCCCTCGGTGTGCGAGTCGACGACGTGGAACGTGCGGCGGGACCTCATCGGTAGCCCTTGGCGAGCACCGCTTCGGTGTCGGCGGTGATCCTGGCTGCCAGTTCCGACGGCAGCGGCAGGCGTGGCGGACGGCAGGCACCGCCCTTGCGCCCGGCGACGTCCATCGACAGCTTGATCGACTGGACGAACTCGGTCCTGGAGTCCCAGCGCAGCAGCGCGTGCAGGTCCCGGTAGATCGGCAGGGCCTTGGCGATGTCGGCGGGGTCGCCTGAGGTGACCAGCCGGTAGAGCTCCACGGTGCTCTCCGGGATCGCGTTCGGGTAGCCGGCGATCCAGCCGACGGCTCCGGCGATACCCAGTTCGAGCAGCACGTCGTCGGCGCCGACCAGAATGTCCAGGTCGGGGGCCAGTTCGTTGATCTCGTACGCCCTGCGCACGTCGCCGGTGAACTCCTTCACCCCGACGATCAAGCCCTCCTGGAACAGTTCGGCAAGCAGCGCAGGCGCCAGGTCGACCTTGGTGTCGATGGGGTTGTTGTAGGCGACGACAGGCAGTCCGGCGCGCGCGACCTCGCGGTAGTGCTCGACCACTGCCCGGCGGTCGGCGCGGTAGGCGTTGGGCGGCAGCAGCAGGACGGAGGTGGCTCCGGCTTCGGCGGCCTGTTCGGCCCAGCGGCGGGCCTCGAGCGCGCCGTAGGCGGCGACGCCGGGCATGACGCCGAATCCGGCGGGGGCGGCCTGTACGGCGGTCTCGACGACGCGCTCCCGCTCCTGCGGGGTCAGCGTCTGGTACTCACCGAGGGAGCCGTTGGGCGTCACGCCGTCACAGCCTCCAGCGGCGAGGAACCCGACGTGCTCGGCGAACGCGTCGTAGTCGATGGAGAGGTCGTCGTGGAGGGGCAGCGCCGTCGCGACGTGCACGCCGCGCCAGGGCCTTGCGGGGGTGGTCACTGCTGGCTCCTCATCGATCGTACGGGGAAGGTACACAGTGCAATGTCACATCATCCATGCACGGCCATCCACTTCTCCAGGCCGTCGGCCTCCAGCGGCAGCGCGCTGGACAACACCTCCGGACCGTCGGGCGTGACCAGCAGGTCGTCCTCGATACGCACACCGATCCCACGCAGCTCCGGAGGCACGGTCAGGTCGTGCGGGTGGAAGTACAGTCCGGGCTCGACCGTCAGCACCATGCCGGGCGCCACAGCCGCACCCTGATAGGCCTCCTCCGCGGCTCGGCCGCAGTCGTGCACGTCCAACCCCAGGTGGTGGCCAATTCCGCACACCAGATAGCGCCGGTGGTGTTGCCCGGTGTCGGACAGCGCCTCGTCCACGGAGACCGGCAACAGCCCCCAGTCCGCCAGGCCCCGCGCGATCACCTCCATCGCCGCGTGGTGGAACTCCGTGAACCGGCGGCCCGGGCCCACCGCCGCCAACCCGGCCCTGTGGGCCTGTTCCACCAGGTCGTGCACCTGCCGCTGCGCCGGCGAGAACCGCCCGGAGGCGGGAAACGTCCGGGTGACATCGGCGGTGTAGTAGCTGTTGACCTCGACCCCCATGTCGAGCAGGAGCACCTCGTCCGGCAGCACCGGGCCGTCGCAGCGCACCCAGTGCAGTGTGGGCGCGTGCCGGCCGCTACCGACGATCGTGGTGTAGCCGGGGCCGTTGCCGTACGCCCGGGCGTACCGGTCGAAGGTGCCCTGCAGCCACCGCTCCCCGGGCCCCGCAATCGCGGTGGGGATCTCCCGGACGACCGCGGCGAAGCCCTCGACGGTGCGGTCCACCGCCTCCCGGAGCTGCCCGATCTCCCACTCGTCCTTGTACATGCGCAACTCGGCGAGGGTCCGCGCGACCTCCTCGTCCCGGGTCACGTCCTCGGTGAGTTCTGCGCGCGGCCGAACCTCGACGTTCAGCGCCCGCGCCCAGTCGGCCAGCCCCGGCGCCGCGCCCACCCACAACTCGCCGTAGCGGGCGTCGGAGAAGAACCCGGAGTCACCGGGCTGGGCCGGCGGCGGCAGGTAGAGAGTGGCGTCGCCGCCGCGCAACACCACGACGGCGTTCTCGACCGAGCAGCCGGTCGTCCAGAAGAAGTCACTGTCCGGACGGAAGTCGTAGCTCGTGTCGTTGCTGCGTACGGGCGCCTCCCCGGCCGCCAACACGACGGTCCGGCCCGGGAGGGCCTCGGCCAGGCGGGCCCGGTGGGCGGCAGCCGCCTCGGCGGCGCCGGGCACGACCGACGGGGTGCGGTCGGGCACGTCCCAGCCCGTCGTCATGTACTCCGTGAACGCCGCGACCTCGGACAGCTTCGGCGGCCTGCCATCACGCAACGGAAATTCCCTCCTGCCGTGGAGCGGACGGGCTCGGGTCGGATCCGTCGATGTCGCGGACTCCTCCGCCCACCTCGTTGATCATCTCGGTCAGCCGGGCGAAGACCCGGTCGTCCTCGCGTAGGCCGTCGTGTTCGTACTCGTTGGTGATCCAGGTCCGGACGTTGCCCACCCGGGACGCCGTGTCCAGTTGCAGACCCGCGTCCACGTACATGTCGTCGTGGTAGACGGCGGCCACCACCGGGATCTCGTTGCCGGCCAGCCGGTCGAGGTCGTAGAGCGGTGGCCACTCGTCCCGGACCGCCAGCGCTTCCACGGCGTCGCGAAACGGACGCAGCTCGGCGATCTCCTGGAACATCCAGGGGTAGACCATCTCACCGGTGAACAGCAGCGGCCTGGTCTCCTCGGCGAACTGCGGATGCCTCTCCCGCTCCGCCTGGGCCGCCCAGCCGGTGGCAGCGGCGCCATGTCCGTAGATGCTCTCGTGCAGGGCCGCGAAGAGCGGGTTGTCACTGTACGCCGTCCTGGCCAGCACCTGGTGCAGGAACGTCGCCGACAGCTCGTCCCCGGAGAACGCCTCGTCGAGCAGCCAGTGCATGCGCTCGTATCCGGGCTTCATGCCGAGGTCGATGCCGAGCGACTGCAACCGGCGGACCGTCAGCACATCGCCGTCGGGCAGCAACACGTCGCCTTCGGCCAGCCGATCGGCGATCCGACCCACCTGCGCGACCTGGTGCGGGTACCGCCGGTAGAACTCCCTGTTCTTCGCCTCCACTCGCGGGTAGGTACGCCGGTAGACCTCCGCCGCCGACGGGTCGAGACCGGGCAGGCCACCGGTGACGTAGCAGGCGCTCAAACCCTCCGGAGCCTTCGACAGGTACGTCAGCGTGACGAAGCCGCCGTACGACTGCCCGAGGGTGGACCAGCGCCCGCCGCCGAAGACGGACTTCCGCAGGTGCTCGTGGTCGGCCACGATCGAGTCAGCCCGGAAGCACGCGAGGAAGCGGGCAGCCTCCTCCGCCGTCGCGAACGCGCTCATCCGGCGGCCGTCGACGCGGGTGCTGCGGCCAGTGCCACGCTGGTCGACCAGGACCACGCGGTGATCGCGCAGTGCCAGGCCGAGCCAGCCGGACCGGGTGAGCGGACGGGGCCCCTTCCCGCCCGGTCCGCCCTGCAGGTAGACCAGGCACGGCAGGTCCTCCCCGGCCCGGGTGGGATCGACGATCTCACGGGCGAAGACCTGGATGTCGCCGCGCGTCGGGTCAGACCAATCCAGCGGCACCTCGCTGACGTGGTCCCGGATGCGCATGCCAGGGATCGTGTAGGTCGCGGTGACGGTCATCGGCACCCTCCTCTCGCCGCCGCGGCCGGCTGAGCCGCTGTCGCCCCCGCGGCACCGAACACGATCACCACCTGCTGCGGGCACGTACGCCTGGCCCATCAGTAAGGTGTGCCATTGCACTGATCGTAGGTGGAGATCCGGTATCTGCCAAGCCGGACGCCCGTACGGCCCCCACCAACCGGGCACCGCCGGAGACGCTCCCTCGGAACCAACGGCGCCATACGCACAGTCAGATCAGGCCCTCGCGCACCGCGTACGCCACCGCGTGGGTGCGGTTGCGCAGCTGGAACCGCGTGGTGATGTCGTGCAGCACGTTCTTGACGGTCCGCTCGGAGTAGCTGAGCCGGGTGGCCACCTCCCGGGTGTCCATCCCGTCGGCGACCAGCCGCAGCACCTGACTCTCCCGGTGGGACAGCCCGTTGACGTCGATGCCGCGCGGGGCGAGCACCGTCTGCTGCAACCGGGTGACCTGCTTGACCAGCCGGCCGAGCACCTCCGGCGGCATCGCGGCACCCCCGGAGGCGGTGCTGACGACGAGCTGCGCCAGCCGGTGACTGGTCGCCTCGGCCCGTGAGGCGAGGGAGCGTACCCCCAGCTCCACGGCGGGGATCAGGGCCGTGTCCGACTCGACGGCGGCGACCAGCACGAAACGCCGGCAGCCCAGCCGGCGGACCGCCCGGATCAGGTCCAGTGCCTCCTGGTCGAGCGTGTCGGCGGCGACCACGCCGACGGTCTCGGCGGTGATCCGATCCTCGGGGACGACCTCGATCTCCATCCGCCCGCGCAGGGCCGCGGTGATGCCGGCCGTGGAGATCGGGTCGGGGGTACGAATGTGTGCCTGCGCACGTCCGGTCATGACGGTTCCTTAGCCTGTGGGGTCGAACGAGCATCGGGGGTACGCGACACGGTCGCCGGGTTGCGGGCCGGCCGTCGGGTCGCGGAGTGGCGGTGTCTCGGGTGACGGGCGGGACCAGCCGGCGATGGTGATCCGACCCGGCCTAAACGGTAGAGAACCCGGTGGCCCGGGGACTGGCAGCGCACTGGACGCGACCGGACGGCGGTCCTGTCCATCGCCTCCCTGTCGAGCTGCGGAGTTGCCCGTCCGGGCAACGACGGGCTGGACGGGCACCGGCAGAAACCGGCAGAACGGTTACCCGGGCGGATGGTCCACGCTCCGTGCTCGGTCCGTCTACGCTCCACTGTGGTTACTGGCCGGTTTCGCTGGATCACCTGACCCCGAACCGCCAGGATCACGTGTCGGTGGTGGCCGGCCGAGCCGCGGGGGCGAACAGGGGACCGGAAGATGGCGGAGAACGGCGCCGAGCTGAGGCTCCGGCGGTTGCGCGCCGGGCTGACCCAGGAGGAGCTGGCCCGTCGGGCGGGGATCAGCGTCCGGGCGGTACGGGACATCGAACAGGGTCGGGTACGCACTCCCCGCCCGGAGTCACTGCGCCGCATCGCCGAGGCCGTCGGCCCGCCCGACCCGGAGCCACCCGGCCCGGAGCCGCCCGGCGGGACGGGGTCGCTACGCATCGGCGTGCTCGGTCCGTTGACCCTGCGGGTGGGCGCGGAGCCGGTCGCGCTGGGCTCGGGACGGCAGCGGATGCTGCTCGGTCTGCTCGCCCTGCATCCGGAGACGACCGTCTCCCGGCAGGAGATCGTCGACGTCCTCTGGGGCCACGATCCGCCGGACAGCTGCCTGAACCTGGTGCACACCTACGTGGCCCGGCTCCGCCGGGCGCTCGCCCACCCCGGCGGCGGGACGAGCGGCGGCAGGGCGAACGGCATTGCCGGGGCGGGCGGGAGCGGTGGGGCGACCAGCGGCGGCGGCACGACCATCGTGCACGCCGGTGGCGGCTACCAACTGCGCGTCGGCCCCCGGCAGCTCGACCTGACCCGGTTCACCGCCCTGATCGGTCGGGCCGAGGGCAGTGTGGCCGGTGACCTGCCGAGCCTGGACCGCCTGGCCGAGGCGCTGGCCCTGTGGCGGGGACCGGTCCTGACCGACCTCGGGCCCGGCCTGGCCCAGCATCCGACCGCCGCCGCCCTGAACCGCCGCCGGATCGCCACCGCCGTCACGTACGCCACGCTCGCCGTGGAGCTGGGCCTGCCGGACCGGGCGGTCCGCGAGCTCAGCGCGGTGGCCAGCCACGAGCCGCTGCACGAGCAGGTGCACGCCCGACTGATGCTCGCCCTCGCCGCCTGCGGCCAGCAGGCCCGGGCGCTGACCCTGCATCGGAAACTACGGGACCGCCTCGCCGACCAGCTCGGGGTGGAGCCCGGCCCGGAACTGCGCGAGGCGCAGCTACGCATCCTCCGGCAGGACCTGCCGGTGATCGTGCCTCGGGCCGGGACGGCCGCCTCGGCTCCGCCCCGGCCGGTCGAGCCGGCACCGCCCCGGATGCCCGACCACCGGCCGCCGGCCCAACTGCCGGCCGACGTCGCGCACTTCACCGGCCGGAGCAGCCAGATGGCCGCACTCGACACCCTGCTGGCCGCGTCGACCGGCGCCAGCGGGCCGGTCGTCGTCGCCACGATCACGGGCATGGCCGGGGTGGGCAAGACCGCTCTGGCGGTGCACTGGGCCCACCGGGTGCGGCAGCACTTCCCGGACGGGCAGCTCTACGTCAACCTGCGGGGCTACTCGACGGCCAACCCGGTCCGCGAGGGCGAGGCGCTCGCCGGGTTCCTGCACGCGCTGGGCGTGCCGGCCGAGCAGATCCCGGTCGACCCGGGCCAGGCCGCCGCGCTGCTGCGTACCCTGCTCGACGGCCGCCGGATGCTCCTGGTGCTCGACAACGCGGCGAGCGCCGACCAGGTCCGACCGCTGCTGCCCGGCACCCCCGGCTGCCTGGCACTGGTCACCAGCCGGGACCGGCTCAGTGGGCTGGTCGCGATCGACGGCGCGCGCCGCATCGCCCTCGACGTGCTCACCGGGGCCGAGGCCAGCGCCCTGCTGACCCGGATCATCCCTGCCGACCAGGTGGCCGCCGCCCCGGCCGAGATCGCCGAGCTGGCGGAGGTGTGCGCCCGGTTGCCGCTGGCACTGCGGATCGCCGCCGCCGACCTCATCGACCATCCGGGTCGGCCGATCAGCGCGCACACCGCCCGGCTCAGCGCCGGCAACCAGCTCGCCGGGCTGCGGGTCGAGGGGGATGACCAGGCCGCCGTTCGGGCGGCCTTCGACCTGTCGTACGCGGCGCTGCCCCCCTCGACCCGCCGGCTCTTCCGGTTGCTCGGGCCGGCTCCCGGGGCGGACGTGACCGCGCCGGCGGCCGCCGCCGTCGCCGCGGTCGACGAGGCCACGGCCGCGCGGGAGCTGGACCGGCTCGCCGCCGCGCACCTGGTGCAGCAGCCCCGCACCGGCCGGTACACCTTCCACGACCTGCTGCGGATCTACGCGGTGGAGCGGGCCACCGCCGAGGACCCGGCACCGAAGCTGCGCGCGGCGAACCGGCGGCTCTACGCCTGGTGCCAGCGACGCACCGAGGCCGCCGCGGCAGCGATCTACCCGCAGATGGTGCGCCTGCCGTCGAGCAGGGACCTCGGCACCGACGACGCGGCGGGGTTCGCCTCGGCCGGCGAGGCGATGGCCTGGCTGGAGGCGGAACGCAGCAACCTGGTCCGGGTCGTCGCGCACGCCGCCGAGCACGCGGACCCGGCCGCCTGGCGCGTCCCCGACGCGCTGCGCGGGTACTACCAGTTCCGCCCACACAGCGACGGCTTCCTGGCGGCGACCCACGCGCTGCGCGCCGCGCAGACCGCCGGCGACGAGGCGGGCGAGGCCGCGAGCCGGCTGGGACTGGCCAGCCTGCACCTACGCCGCAGCGAGTACCGGGTGGGCCTGGAACACGCCACCGCGATGATCGACGCGGCCATCCGGGCGGACTGGCCCGAAGGGCTGGCGGCGGCGTACGGCACCTGCGGGTTGATGCACCTGCGGGCCGGGCGGCTGGCCGACGCGGCGGAGCTGACCCGACGGGCGGTGGAGATCCACGAACGGCTCGGCGGAGCCGAGCGGTTGAGCACCAGTCTCGGCAACCTCGGGGTCATCTACCGCGACATGGGTCGGCTACGCGAGGCCGAGGAGGTCTTCCGGCAGGGGCTGGCGCTGACCCGGCGTACCGGCATGCGGATGAACACGGGAATCAGCCTGAGCAACCTCGGGGACGTCGAGTACGCCCTCGGCCGGTACGACGATGCCCTGGCCCACCTCGGCGAGGCCCTGGAGGTGAGCCGGGAGACCGGTTACCGGCCGACGGAGGTGGAGAGCCTGCGGCGACTGGCCGCGCTGCACGTGCACGCGGACGACCTGGTCCGGGCGGCCGAACTGGCCGAGGCCGCACTGGCCCTGGCCGAGCTGGTCGGCGACCCGCCCCAGCAGGCCGCCGCCCGCAACGTGCTGGGCATGGTGCACCTGCGGCGGGGAGACGGCGACGCCGCGGTGACGGAGCACCGGCGGGCGCTGGCGCTGGCCCGGGCCAGCGGTGCCCACGGTGAACAGGCGGAATCGCTGATCGGACTGGCCGAGGTGCACCGACGGACCGATCCGACGGAGGCGCTCGCTGTGGCGGGGCAGGCGTGGGAGGTGGCCCGGGCCGCCGGGTACCGGGTCTGGGTGGGCCACGCCCTGGTCACCAGGGCCGAGGCGCTGAGCGGCCGGGACCCGGTGGCGGCGGTACGGACGGCCCGCGACGCGCTGGCGACGCACCGGGAGACCGGCCATCTCCTCGGCCGGTTGCGCAGCCTGCGGCTGCTCGCCGGGATCGGCCCGGTCGCCGGCCTCACCGCCGCCGAGCAGACGGCGTACCGGCGGGAGGCCGACCGGCTCGACGGCCTCGGCCGGTGGCGACCCGCCGGCCGGCCGCCCGGCGTCGGGTGACGCGGGACGGCCGGCGCGGTGCCGAGCCGGTGGGGCTGGCCGGTGGGATCAGCCGACGCGGGTCGGTGAAACCGGTCGGCGGTCCACCCGGGCGTCCCGGAGCGCCCCCTCAGACCAGGTCGAACTCGCGGGCCAGGTACTGGAACCTCTCGACGGTGAGCACGGTGGCCAGGATCAGTTCGTCCTCGGCCGAGAGGTCGTCCACCTCGTCGTCGAGCACCTTGGCGAGGACCTGCCGGGCGGCGTCCGGGTCGACGTGGGTCAGCGGCTCCTGCCGCGTGAGGTCCGGCTGGTCGGCGGTTCCGGTCTCCGGGTCGAACACGGCGGTCGGGTCGTACTCCGCCGCCGGGTGGTGGCCGCCGGACGGGTCGAGCCCGGTGTCGTGGTCGTGGGGCGTCCACTGCTCCCGCCCGGTGGTCCACTGGTCGTGCTCGACCCACTGGTCCTGCCCGGTCCACTGGTCCTGCTCCGACCACTGGTCCTGTTCGTCGTCGGACTGTTCGTCGGCCTCCGGGTCCTGGTAGGCGGCGAGGGTCCAGGTCTGCACCACCCTGTCGATCACGCGCGCCATGTCCGCCGCCGGTTCGCCCAGCTCGTCCACGGCGAAGATCTCGACCGGGGGCACGGAGCTGGCGTACTGGTAGACGGTGTCGTAGAAGTCGGCCAGCCACTCGTTGTGCTGGTACCAGTCCAGGTCGCCCCAGTTCTCGCCGAGCAGGCCGGGCAGCAGCTCCCAGCTCGTCTCCGGCTGCCCGGCGAGGATCCGGCCGACGCTCACCGCCGTCCAGTTCAGGTAGAGGTACGCGTCCTCCAGGCTCGCCGGCCCGGTGGGGTCGAAGGTCTCCGGGTAGTTGGTCATCTCGACTCCCCTGTCAGGCCGTCACGGTGAAGTACTTGTTGCTGTCCTCGTCGAGCAGGCGCAGCACCGGATTGCCGGACTGGTCGACGCCGAGCCGGAAGTTGCCGGTGTCGTCGTGGGACTGGGACTTGCCGACCGAACCCGCGTGCTGGGCCCGCCAGGTGATCTTCACCTGGGCCCCGACCTGACCGTTGACCTCCTCGACCCGTGCGCCGAACCGCAGGGTCGACGTCTCGTGGAAGCGGTTCTTGATCGCCTTGATGTCGTACTTGGTCCCGTCCTCGCCGACCACGAGTGGATCCCCCGCCACGGTGTCCAGCACGGTGAGCGACACATCCTGGAAGCTGGCGTACCGGACCCCGTTCTGCTGGACGACCTGGCGGTGGCCGGCCTGGTCCGGATCGGTGAAGTAGTGGACCAGGGTGTAGCGGAGCAGCAGCAGCACCCTGATCTTGGTGCGGACCTGGCTGCCCAGCACGGCACCGTTGCGGATGTACTCCAGCCGCATCGCCCCCTGGCGGCCGTTCTGGCCCGCCCGGGCCACCACCCCGTTGGCGGCGGCGCTGTCGACGGTGAGCGTGTCCGGGCCGCTGAGCTGGTCGAATCCGATCACCCGCAGGCTGTCGTGCTCGTGCGCGGCGAGCGCGTGCGCGGCCTGCCAGGCGCTCCGGGTGATCCGGGTGGCGGCGAGCAGGGACACCCGGCCGGCCGGGGCGTTGGCCGCGCCGATCAGGCTCGGCCGGTTGTGCACCCGTCCGCTGAGCGGCGTGATGCGGAAGTGCTTCTCGGTACGCCCCTCACCGGGGGCGATCTCCAGCAGGCCGTTGCTGTGCACCAGGAACGCGCCGACGTCGTTGTGGTTCAGCGCGAGCGTGGCCCCCATGACGGTCTTGGCCTGGTGCTGGACCCGGTAGTTGATCCGGAAGTGCGGCAGCCCGCTGGTGATCGGCGTGGTGTCGAAGACGAGGCTGCCGACCTCGTTGAACTTGTTGAACGGGTTCCGGCCCCGGCCGGTGGCCATCAGCGAGATGCTCAGTCCCGAGATGCCCCACATCGGATAGTCGGCGAGCGCGTCCAGGTGGCGGGTCTTCAGGTGCTGGCCGGCCTTCGGCACGTAGTCGAAGGTGGTGAACCGCACCAGCAGTTCCACGCAGACCCGTTTCCGGTCGGTCACGCCGACCTTGCCCCGGCGCAGGTAGCGCAGCCAGTACACGTGGTCCACGGACTGGCTGCCCCGCACCATGACGACCTGTTTGTCCCCGAGTGGGTTCGGTGAGGCCAGCATGTCCAGCGGCATCTCCTTCTCGAAGCGGGCGTCGTTGAAGCCGGTGACCTGGAACAGACCTTCGGTCAGTCCCCGTGCCTGGCCGGTGACGAACCCGGTCAGGCCGGCGGTGGTGTTCAGTACGATGGCTGCCTCTGCCACGGACGTACCTCCGTCTCAGGTGGACCGCCGGACGGGTGACCGACGGGGGTGGTCGGGGTGGTGGCGCGGTGGACCGCGCCGCCGGGGAGCGTCACTCCCGGGCGAAGAACTCGAGTTCGCTGACGGCCACGTCGGTGCCCTTCTCCGCCCGGTACACGTCGGTGACCTGGATCTGCACGCTGGTGACTCCCTTGGCGGCGGTCAGCGTGAGGGTCTGCGGCTCGCCGGTGTCCTGCACGGTCAGCGTGTCCGAGCGGTTGGTGGACCAGACCAGGTGCAACTTCGCCGGCCGGTGCGAGGCGGTGTAGTCCTCCGCCGTCCCGGCGGTGACGATGAGCCGTTCCAGGTCGACCTCGGCGCCGAAGCGCAGGGTCACCGTGGGCGGCTGTTCGGCGTCCCAGCGGACCTGCCAGTGCGTGTTGCGGTACTGGTCGACGGTGAGGTCCGGGCCGTGCTCGGCGACCGACGCGCTGCCGGTCACCTCCACCGGCCGGGCCGCCACGAACCGGGGGTTGAGCTTCCGGTCGACCCAGGCGCGGGCGTCGCGCACCGGCGGCACCACGACCGCGTTCACCCGTTCCCGCAGCGGCGGATAGATCAGGTACGCGACACCGAGCGCGAAGAGCAGCACCGCGGCGACCGCGTTCGCCCGCTGGTAGACGCGATGGAGCACACCGACGACGCCACCGCCCGAGCCACCACCCGAGCCACCACCCGGGGCGCCGGGACGGGTGCCCGCCGCTGCGACCTTCGGGCCACGCCGGGGCAGTAGCCGTTGCCACCACCGGCGGCGGACCACCTCGGCGGTACGCAGCGAGTCGCCGCAGCGGCTGCAGAACCGGCGGGTCGGCGGGTTGCCCTCGCCGCACTCGCCGCAGATCAGGTCACCCGGTTCCAGCCGGCGGGTGGAAGCGCGTCGGCCGGTCGTGGCCGTCCGGGGCCGGACCGGCTGGGGCGTCACCTCCTCCGGTTCGGAGCCGACCAAACCCCCGGCACGGGGCCGCCCGGACGTCCGGCCGGTGGTCGTCCGCCCGGCCTGGCTGGCCGGGTCCTCCTCGGTCGCCACCAGTGGGCTGGTGTGCGGCGCGGCGAGCGCGCGCCGGGGACGCGGCGCCGGGACGGGCTCCTCGTCCGGATCGTCGGCCCGGTCCGCCCCGTCAGCCGGTTCTGGCACGGCCGACGCGACGGCGGCCACCTCGACCGCGTCGACCGGTTCGTGTTCCGGGTCCGATCCGGCCGGCCGGGACAGCCCGGCACGCCCGGCAGCGGTCCCGGACCCTCCAGCGCTCCCGGATTCGCCGGAGGCAGGCCGCGCCGGGCCGGACGGTGGTCCGTCGGGCACGCCGGGCCGGGTGCCGGCGGGGCGCTCGACCGGTCGGGGCAACCGTGCGTTGGCCACCCCCGGTGGCGGTGGGGGCAGGCGGCGCGGCGGCCCACCCGTACCCGGCGGCCTCGCGCCCACGCCCGGCGGGCCAGCCGGTGCGGAACGAAGCCCCGGGACCACACCACCACCGGCACCGGACGGGCCCGGACGAACACCCGGAACGCCCGCGCCGCCGGTCCCCGGCGGACCGGGACGGACAGCCGGGGTCGCTGGGCCACCGGTTCCCGGTGCCGGGATCCCCGACGGCACCGCCCTCGGGCCGACGGTGCCGGGTCCGGGGCGACGTGAAACCGCCGGGCCGGTGCCGGGCGGGCCGGGACGCACGCCCGGGGGCGTTCCGGGGCCGCCCCCTCCCGGCGGACCAGGACGGGACACCCCGGGCGGGCCGGGACGGAGACCGGGCGGCGCACCCGGGCGGCCGGTGCCGGGTGGGCCCGGTCGGGTCCCGCCGGCTCCACCGGGCAACCCCGGGGGACCGCCCAGCCCGGGACGGGCCCCCGGTCCCCGGGCGGAGCCGTCCGAGACCCGGACCACGCCCTGGTCGACCGGGGAACCGCCCGGGGCCGGCGCGATCACGCCGGCGATGCGTTGCAGCAGGGTCGGACGCAGGCGCTGCTCCGGCTCCGGCTCGGGATCGGGCTCCACGGTGACCTTCGGCGTGGTCTTCTCGCCGGTCCACTCGAGGAAGCTCCCACAGGAACCGCAGAAGGTGTCCGCGTCACCGTTGTGGTTGCCGCACTCACGACAGACGATCACGGCCGAGCACCTCCAGGGTCGTCGCGACGTGGGCCGGCACGGCCGCGCGGATCAGCTCCTCCAGGGCGTACCGGGCGACCCGGTCGGGTTCGGCCGCCCGGACGCGGACGTGCAGCCGGGCCGGCGGGACCGGCCCGGTGTGCGATCGCGGGTGGGCCGACCAGGAGACCTCGGCCGAGTCCACGACCTCCACCTCGCCGTCGGTGGCCAGCTCCAGCAGCATTCGGAGCCCGCGCGCGGTGCCCCGTAGCCGGTGCGCCGCGGCCGCGTTGGCGACCATTGCGCGCTGCCGTTCGACCGGCCAGTTCTCGTCCAGGTGCGCACCGACCCACTCGCCGAGCCAGAGCAGGAAGTCCGGCGGCGTCAGCCACGGATCGAGGTACGCGTCGAGGCAGTCCAGGGTGGAGACCACCGGGGCGACCACCTGGTCCAGGGCCGCTGTCCAGCGGACCAGCAGGTCGTCCTCCTGCAACAGGGCGGGTAGGAACCCGGCGACCGGGTACGGCATCCGCACGTCGACCAGGCCGCGCATCAGTGCTCCTCCACTCGGAGCTGGTGGTCGAAGGAGAAGACGAGGCTGTCCGGCTCCAGGTCGACCCGGCCCGCCTCGGCACCCCGTTCCCCGGTCACCGGGTTGGCGGTGAACAGCCTCAGGTCCTCCACCAGCTCCACGCCCCGGACCCGTTGCAGCACGGCGAAGAGTTCCCCGGCCTGCACCGGGCGGCCGAAGGGCCAGCCCAGCCCGTCCGGGCCGCCGCCGGCCAGCGGGCTGAGGAAGCCGTACAGGGCGGCCAGGCCGTCCTCGCGGACCCGGTCGACGCGGACCCGGGGCCGGGCGACCACCCGGGCCACCACGGTCACCCCCCGGTAGCGGGGCGGCTCGACGACCGCCCGGGTACCGATCAGCCGGGTGGCGTCCAGCCGCTCGGCCACCCGGGTCAGACTGGCCTCGGCCGGGATCAGGTCCTCCAGCCGCAGCCGGCCCCGGTCGGTCGGGGCCGCCGGCACCACCAGGATCCGGGCCACCGGCGGGCCGTCGCCGTCGCTCGGTACGCAGCGCACCCGGGCCAGTTCGGGGGCCGCCTCGCGGGCGAGCACCTCGTGGTCCTCGGCGGTGACCGCGCGGTCCCGGCTGCGCAGCGTCAGCGGGCCCCGGCGGCGGGCCTCGTCCAGGGTCTCGCCGTCCACGCCGCCGCTGGCCGGGTGGCGGTTGTCCACTCCGGCGACGTACGGGACGCTGGTGCGTAGCGCGCGGACCGCGCTGGCGGCGACGTTGCCCCGGCTGCCACCGCCGACCGCGTAGCGGCGCAGCCGCAGCCGACTGCCCCGGGGCGGCACGGCACCGTGGCGGCGCAGCGTGCCGTCGGGCTGCCGGACCGCCGGGCCGAGCACGACCTCCCCGGCCACCCCGTCGAGCAGGAAGTGCCGGTCGTCCGGGCCGCTGGCGGCGAAGTGGCGGACCGGGGTCCATGGCTGCCAGCCGTCGTCGGAGCTGACCTCGAGCACCGGGTCGCCGAGGTTGGTCAGCACCGGTCGGCGGGACAGCGGGAAACGTTGGCCGGGCACCCCCTCCGAGTCGCCGAGTTCCTCGTCGTCGACCAGGTCGGCGTGCACCGCCTCGGTGGTGCCGCCCACGGTGTTGGCGGCCAGGCCGAGGATCACCGGGGTGGCGCGGTAGGCCGGCTGGCCCTCCTCGGGCTCCACCACCCGGGCGCGCAGCCAGCCGGCGAGGACGCCGTCGACCAGGGTGGCCTGGTGTCCCTCGGGTACGTGCAGCAGGAGCGCCCCGGGCCGGTTGAGCGCGCCGGTCTCGTCCAGGCTGACCTCGCACTCCCGCCAGCCGTCGGCGACCCACGCCTCCCAGCGCAGCGGCGGATGCTGCGGGTTGACCCCGACGCCGTCCACCCGGCCCTCGAACTCCAGCCGCACCGCGCAGCCACCGACCGGCCGGTCCAGGCCGACCAGCAGTTCGTCGCCCGGCCGGGGTACGGCGGAGAACGCGGCCACCGGGCCGCCGAGTTCCAGGGCGGCGGTCTGGTCGGTGGTCCCGTCGGCGGTGCGGACGCGTAACCGGGTCAGGGCGCAGGGCGGCACGGTGAGGTCGGCCAGGGTGGTGAAGACCAGCGGGTCGTCGCCGTCGGCGACGGTGACCGCCCGGGTGCCCGCCGGGACGACCTGGATGGCCCGGGCCGGCGTGGAGAGCCAGAACGTCAACGACGTCCGGGCTGCGGTGGGCGGCACCAGGCGCACCCCGATCAGCTCCAGGAACTTCACGTAGAGCCGGTCGGGCACCCGGTTGAGCCGGTAGATGAGCTGGTCGGTCAGGGACGCGAAGGTCTCGATCAGGGTCACGCCGGGGTCGGCCGGGTGCAGGTCGGTCCACTCCGGGCAGCGGTCGGCGATCAGCCGACGCGCGTCGGCGACCAGGTCCTCGTAGGTACGGTCGTCGAGGGCGGGGGCGGGCAGCGCCATCAGTTCGGCACCTCCGCCCCGGCCGGGGCCTCGCCACCGGGCAACGTCCGCAGGTCGAGCTGGAGGCTGTGCGGATCCTCGGTGCCGCGGGCCCGGTAGCGGATGTCGATGTGCAGCAGCCCGTCGCCGCCGGCTGGGTCGTCGGTGACGGCGACCTCGTCGATCTCGGCCCGGGGTTCCCACCGTTCCAGCGCGGTACGGATCTCCACCGCGACCGCGCGGCGGGTCGCGGCGGTGGCCGGCTCGAAGACGAAGTCGCGCAGCCGGGAGCCGAACTCCGGCCGCATCGGGCGTTCGCCCGGGTAGGTCGCCAGGATCACGTGCATCGCCTGCTCGAGCAGGGCGGCCCCGCTGACCGTGGCGAGCCCGCCGTGGGGCTGGACGCGCAGGGGAAAGGCACACCCGGTGCCGATGACGTCGGCCTGCATGGCACTCCTCAGTTGAGCTGGATGGGTTTGCCCTTGATGGCGGTCGCCGCGGTGCCGCTGATGTTGATCTGCGTACCGTCGATGTCGACCGTCTTGGCCTTGAGCTTCAGGCTGGTGCCGCCGTCGAGGGTCATGCTGCCGCCGGGGCCGGCCTTGATCTCCACGGCGGTCTGCCCGGTGCACTCGATGACCAGCTTCCCGGGCCGGTCGGGGGCGCAGCGCAGGGTCACCTCCCCGGTCACCTGGTCCATGGCGAGGGCGAGCTTGTCGCCCTTGGTGCCGAGGACCACGTTCGCGGCGGTGGGCCGGCCCTTGCCGCCGGGCGGTACCTCGTCGTGGAAGACCAGGCGGTTGCCGGACGGCGAGAGCAGCCCGCGCCGGATCACCGAGCCGGTCTGGCCGACCGACTTGACGCCGCTGGTGCCCGGTTTCGTCGACGAGGTCTGTGCGCCGTCCAGGCCGTACCCGGTGTGCCGGCTGGGCAGGCTGCCCAGCACGTACGGGCGGCGTACGTCGCCGAACTCGAAGGCCACCAGCACCTGGTCGCCCGGCTCGGGTACGAAGAACGCCCCGGCGACCGGACCGGCGAAGAGCTGTCCGACCGGCGCCCAGTCGGTCTCGTGGTCCGGCGACAGCCAGGGCAGGGCGAGCTTCACCCGGCCCAGGTTCCGCGGGTCCCGGACGTTGCTGACCACCCCGCAGACCACCCCGTCGATCCGACCCGCCCCGGCTCCGCCGCCGGTGTCGTCGGTGCCGGTGAGGCCGAGCAGCGACCGGTCCTGGGTGCCGCCGACGGTGAACTCGGTCCGGTACCCGTCGGTGGTCTCGTCGAAGACGTGCCGGGCGGCGCTGAGCGTCCAGGTGCCGGCGAACGGCGCCGGTACCCCGTCCACCCGGATCGCCCGGCCGGCGACCAGCCGGGCGTCGCCGAGCGTCTCCCCCTCGGCCTCGGCGAACGAGCCACCGAGGCCGGCCGCCAGGCTCGCCGCCACCTCCCGGACCGCGCCGTCGGCCCGGTCCGGGACGGGCAGGCCCCGGCCGACCAGGACGTGCGCCCGGGGGCCCGGGGGCGGCCCGACGTCACCGACAGCGCTGTTGCCGGCACGCGGGGCCGGGGCGGCGCGGGGCACGAAGGCGTCGGCGGCAGCGGCCGGGGTCCGGCCCGCGCCCAGGTCCACCCCGTCGGCGGTGGTCGCGGTACGGCTGGCGACCACCGTCGCCGCGACCGGGTCCCAGGCCCGCACCTCGACCTCGGGGGCGAGGTTGCCGGCGGTGACCCGGGGCAGGAAACGGCGCAGGTTGCCCCGGAAGGTCAGCGGCAGCGGGGTGCCGGCCCGGCGGGCGGCGGTGGCCCGCCGGAAGTGGAACCGGTCGCCGTCGGCGCCGACCTCGTAGCCGAGTTCCCGGGCCCGGCCGGTGAGGAACTCCCAGTCGGTCTGGTCGACCTGGGCGAGATGGGCCAGCGTGCCGCCGGTGGCGTCGATGGTGCCGACGGTGAGCTTGGCGGCGGTGGCGACCTGGCGGGCGATGTCGGAGTCGGACTGGTTGAGGAAGGTACGGGTCCGGCGGACCCGGTGCAACCGGTGGTCGTGGGTGTAGCCGCGCACCACCACGTACGCGGTGAGGTCGACGAAGCGGCCCTCCAGGGCGGTCACCTCGCCGCTGATCAGCCGGTGCTCGGCCGAGCCGTCCTGGGTGGGGCCGAAGACCTGCACCGCCGTGCCGAGCTGGAGACCGGCCCGGGTGAGCACGTCACCGTCCAGGTCGGCGAAGGTCAACTCGAACATGTCCGGCAGCCACTGCTGGGTGTCCACCACCAGCCGGACGAGACCGGCGGCGACCGGTGCCGGCAGGTCCCGACCGGCCGCGCCGGTGGTGACCCGGGGGCGCAGGGCGGTCGTACCCCAGAGCAGGTGGCGCCGGTCGACGCCGCTCATCGCCGCGCCCCCGGCGTCGGCACTGCCCCGCCACGGGTCTGGGCCCGGAGCGGGTCGTCGATGCCGCTCGCCGCGGCCCGTTGCCGCCACTGCGCCGGGTCGGTCCACACCGAGCGGGGCGGCGCGGGGGCACCGGGCTGCCGGGGGAAGATCTCCCCCTTGAACACGACCAGGTCCAGGGTGGCCTGGGCCCGGATCGGCTGCCCGTCCCCGTCGAACCGGGTGAGGTTGACGTTCAGCGTGCTCAGCTTGACCGTCATGGAGAGCTTGCCCCAGGTGAAGGTGAGATCGGGCAGGGCGGCCTCGCTGGCGGTGCCGTTCCGGTCCTCGGTCCCGGAGAAGGCGATCAGCTTCTGCACGTCCTGCGCGACGTCGGGCCCGACCAGGAGCACCTCCCCCGCCGACACCCGCAGCGCGGTGTCCGAGGCGATCACCAGGCCCTTGCCCTGCCCGACGAGCTGGCTGGCCCGGGAGGATCGGGTGATGTTCATCTTGGTCGGGTTGTAGGCGAAGGTGACCGTGCCGTCCGCCGGCGACGACAGCGAGGCCGTCGCCGCCCGGGCCTGGAGGTCGGGGAAGAAGCCCTCGTGCACCAGTTCCAGGCGCTCCACCGCCACCTGGTTGGTGTCGGCGGAGAGGTCCGGTCCGGACCACGAGGACGGGCGTACGCCGTAGAGCAGCCAACTGTCGACCGGTTTGCCGTCGGCGTCGAGCAGGGTGATCCGGGCGGTGGTCCGGGTGTCGTCGCCGGTGCCGTCCCGCCAGGAGCCCAGGACGTCGACCAGCCAACGCCGCAACCGCGCGGAGTGCTCCCGGTGGACGGCCCGTTCCAGCACGATCGGCGGGTAGCTGACCTCGCCCGGCAGGTGGTACTGGCCGACGTGGTCCCCGCTCACCCGGACCACCTCCGGCTTGAAGTCGGCCCGCAGGCCCCGGCAGGAGCGCCAGAGGCCGAGTTGGACGCCGCCGATGGTCACCTGGAACCGCATGGCGAGGCCGAGCTTGTCGGTCCGCCGGACCCCGGGTCCGCTGCGGAACAACTGCGCCAGGCCCCCGGAGGCCAGCCCCTGCGCGGTCTGGTTCGGGTCGCCCAGCATCCCGCCGAGCTGTCCCGCGGAGATCGTCTTCATCACTGCTCCGTTCCTGGTCTCGCTGTGGCGGTGGCCGGGTCAGAGCGAGAACGAGACGTCGTCGTCGAGGAAGCCGGTGTGGGCCAGCTCCAGGGTCTCCACGGCGACCCCGGCCCGACTCGGGTCGAGTTCGGACACCGACCAGCCGACCGGGAAGAAGTGCTTCAACTCCCAGCCGACGATCTTGATGCCGAGGCTGTCGACGAGCTGGATGCTGCCGCTGAGCGGCTGGTACCGCCGGGCCTGCTGGCAGAGCCACTCCTGCACCACCTGGGAGTCGAAGCAGACCGCCCGGCTGAGTCGGATCCGGCTGTAGGTCGGGGCGCCCACGAAGGTGTGGACGTCGTTGCTGTCCCCGGCGCGGTACTCGCAGACCTGCCAGGTCACGCCGAGCCCGGAGACCCGGGACCAGGAGCCGAGGTTGTAGCGCTCGTCGTCGATGACCACCAGGTACCGGTGGTTGACCCCGGTGACCTCGAAGAAGCCGCCCATGAACCGGGCCGCGGTGGAGAGACCGCCCGCCATCGTTCCGTACCTCCTCGTCGTCCGCGTCGTCGTGCTGGTGGGTCGCGCGTTCCCGGTCCGGGTGTTCCTGGGTCGGGTGTTCCTCGGTCGGGCTCGTCGGGTCAGGGGAACCGGGCCAGTCGTCCGCCGCGTTCCCGGTCGACCAGCAGTTCCTGTCGGAGCCGGCCGCGCAGCCGTCCGTAGAGGCGTCCGGCCAGTTCCTCCAGGTCGTCCGCGTCGTCCAGGTCCACCGTCCGCCCCGGCAGCCGGTCACCGAGCCAGGACCGCAGGAATGCGGTGTCCCGGTCGAGGCGAGCCGTGGTGGCCTCCTCCCGCTCCGTCGCGGTACGCAGCTCCTCGCGGAGTCGCTCCACCGCGTCGCGGACCTCGGCGAGGCGGCCGGCACTGCGGTCGAACGCGGGCGGGGCGGTCGCGGCGGCCACCTCGGCCCGTAGCGCCGCCAGGGTCGTCTCCGGCATGGGCTCGGACGACCCGGCCTGCTCGGCCCCTTCCTGCCGGTTCACCTCGGCCCGCACCGGGTCGCGCAGGTCGGCCAGGGCGTCGGCCGAACCCCCCACGGGTGCCCGCTGGACCGGGTGACCCGTCGGGGCCGGGCCGACGGGACCGGCCCGCCAGGTCAGCCCGCCGTCCGGCGTCGCCCCCCAGGTGCCCCCGGCGGACGTCGAGGCCGGTCCGGCGGGGACGGCCACCAGCGGCACCGCCGGGGCCAGCGGGCCCACTCCGTTCGGCGTGGATCCGTCGCCGAAGGCGTACTCGGCGGCCAGGGCACGTGCCTCCAGGTCACGTCCGGCGGCCGTCGACTCCGCCGGGGCCGTCCCGCCGAGCACGCGCTGCTGCACGACGTGGGCCAGCTCGTGGGCGAGCAGGGCCCGGGCGGGCGGCGCGTCGAGCGGGCCGGCGTCCGCCGGCAACAGGACCTCGCCGTCGCGGGTGGCGGCACGGGCACCGGCCTGCCGTACCTCGGCGGTGGCCTCGGGGCCGCGCCGGACCGGCACGTCCGAGACGTCGACGCCGTATCGGCGGCGGATCCCGTCCACCAGTACGGCGGGCACCGGCTCGCCGGTAGGCCCCTCAGCCGGTGCGGCCGGGAGCACCCGGGACGGCGGGTCCGGGTACCGCAGCGGCATGGCCGGTGGGTGCCCCGGCCGGGCGGGCGGCGCGTTGTCCGGCGGAGCATCACCGGTCAGGTCGTTTCGCGATCTGCGTTCCGGCGTCGCTGGCGCCCCGTCGATCCCGGCCACCGGAGACGACCGACGGAACGGACCGCCCGCAGTGGACGGCACGGCTGTTCCGGACGCGATCCGGTCGTCCGTGGCCGGTGCCGGTCCGGTGCCGGGTGCCGGCACCGGCCACGGGTCCGCGACCACCGGCGTACCGATGGCGGGCCCGGTCGGGGACGCCGGGCGCCACGGGGGCGGGGTGGGCGTGCCCGGGGTGGACACGCCCGACGTCGGCTCCGTCCCGGTGGGACGCGGATCGGCGTACCCCGCGACGCCGGGTGGGGCCGGAAGCTGTGGGGCACCGGCGATCGGCTCCCCCGCGTCGCCGGGCACCGCGCCGCTGGTGGGCACCGGACGGCTGACCAGCGGTGCGTCGCCGCGGTCCTGCTCAGGGGTCGCCGGGTCAGGGCCGGTGACCGACACCGCACCGCCGACCGGCGGTGGACCGGGTGGTTGGGCCGGGAGTTCCGTACGGACGACCGATGCCGGCACCCCGGTCGTGACGGGTGGCACCGGCGCCGGCCGTTCCCCGGTGCCGACTGACGAGGCGTCCGTACGCCGGGTCAGGAACCGGGCCGGCGACAGCGCAGCTTGGTCACCCGCCGGACGTACGGCGGCCCCACCCCGCGTCGCGGCGACCGGGCCACCTCCCGACGGGTCGTCCGGTCCGGCGGTCGACCCGCTTCGCTCCACCCGCCGCGTGACCGGTGCGGTCGGCCGGTCGGGGCGGTGCGGGGCCGGCCCGACCGGCTCGTCGCGGCGGTGCGGGGCCGGGCTGGCCGGGGCGGCGGGGCTGTGTGCGGACAGTCCGGTCGGGTCGTCGGAGCGGTGCGCGGGCGGGTCGGTCGGCGACACGGGCGGCGGGTCGTCAGCCGGGTGCGGGGCGGTGTTCGTCGCGGGCACTGCTGCCGGGCGGTCCACCGGGGCGCTCGCCGCGCCCACCGGCCTTACCTCCGGCGTGGGGGTGACCGGCGTGTCCTCCCCCGCCCGAGCCGGGCGGGGCGGTGTGCGCCGGGCGGACCGGGCACGGGAGACCACCTCGACCGGGCGGACCACCCGGCCGTCCGCCGGTGCCGAGCCGGCACCGAGCTGCTCGCTGTCGGGGGGCGGATCGGTGGCACGCGGTGCGGTCTCGCCCCGCTGTCGCACGGCCCCCGGCGTGCCGGCCGTGCGGGCCGCCTCCGCCGCCCGGGTGGCCTCCGCCGCGAGGTGGACGTCCTCGAAACCGGGGGGTGGCCAGACGGGCGCGATCGGCAGTCCGGCAGCGGCGAACCGGGCGGCGGTCCGGGTTGCCGCCTCGTCCCGCCCGGCCGGGCCACCGTCGCGCGCCGGCCCGGTGGCCGGGCCCAGGTCGGGCTTCGAGCCGCTGGCCGGGTCCAGCTGGTGCCCCAGGCCGGTGCCGGGGTCCAGGTCGTCGTTTCCGGTCAGCGGGGTCCCGTGGGTGGCTGCCGGGACGACCGGCACCAGCGTGCGGGACGCGTCCACCCGGCGGTCGGTGGACCCGGTGAGCAGCGGTGCGACGACGGGCCCGGCGGACCGGAGGACGGCGGTGGCGCCGGCGGCCCCGGCGGAGAAGGCCGGCCCGGACGACGGAACACCCGCCACCACCGGGGGCGGGGTGAGCGTGACCATGGCCGGGACGGGTGCCACGGTCAGCAGCGGCGCGGCGGCTCCGGCCCACTCCCGTACGGGGTACGCCGACGCAGTCAGCGGCCCGGGCACCCGCGCCAGCGGGGCGGCCGCCAGCGACGACCGTCCCCCGGCGGGCGGCACCGACGCCGGGACGGACGCCTCCGCGGCCGGCTGGAACAACCGGCGGGGCCGGAGGGACCAGGCCATCCCCCACCTCCTCAGTCAGATCAGGGCCGGTTCGTGGTCGGGACGGCTGGGTCAGGCTCCCGCCGGCAAGGCGCCGGCCAGGTCCACCGCGAACTCGTCCCCGCAGTGCGGGCAGGTGACCTCCGCGCCGGTGTGCCCCTGCTGGTTGACCCGCCGGTAGAGGTCCTGCAGGAAGGCCAGGTCGGAGGCGAAGAGCCGCTCGATCACCGTGGTGTCGACCGGCTGCACCGCACCGATCCGGGTCACCGTCCGGGCCAGCAGCAACACGGTGAGGTACGCCGGGTTCTGCCGTACCCGGGGATCGCCCTGGGGATGGATCTCGTCGCGGGCCGTGGCGAGCCGCAGGACGCCCTGCCGGTGCACCGCGCCCCGGTCGTCGACCAGCCCACGGGGCAGCACGAACGGGAACTCGGTCCGCAGGCCCGCCGCCGGTCCGGCGGCGGGCTCGGCGAGGTCAGATCCGCGCATTGAAGTCGAACAGGTCGTCGCACATCAGCGTGACCGTCTGGTAGACGATGTCGGTCGAGCCGGCCTTGACCCCGCTGACCTCCACCTTCGCCGGCCAGGCGTTGGTCATCATGTAGGTCAGCCGGGCGTCGCCGTTGAGGTCGTCACCGGGCCCGTAGAGCTTCAGTGCGCAGTCCCGGTACGCGTCGTACATCAGGTTGCGCACCTTCTGGTGCCAGAGCCAGAGGTCACCGTTGAGGTCGAGTCCCCGCTTGAGGGTCACCGTCGGCGGCTTGGTCCGGCCGAAGTGCCGGGAGAAGATCGGCCCGGTGGGACCGGCGGCCATGTACTCGGCGTTCTCCACCTCGCTGCTGATGCCGACCAGCTCGGCGAAGTTGACCGCGTTCATGCCCGGCACCTCCAGCCGGAACACGGCGGCACTGATGATCTCGGTGTTCTGGCGCGGGTCCTGGGTACCCTGACCTGCCATGGTCGTCCTTCCTGGTTACGTCGTCGCTCGGGGTCAGTCGTCGCCCGCGCCGTGCGAGAGCTGGGAGAGGCGGAACACCACGAACTCGGCCGGCTTGACCGGTGCGATGCCGATGTCGACGGTGAGGATCCCGGCGTCGAGGTTCTCCGGCGGGTTGTTCTCCGCGTCGCACTTGACGAAGAACGCCTCGGACCAGGTGTCGCCCATCAGGGCGCCGCTGCGCCACACCCGGCGGAGGAACATCGTGATGACCCGGCGCACCGCGTCCCAGAGCCGGGGATCGTTGGGCTCGAAGACCACCCAGTTGGTGCCGAGCAGGATGGACTTCTCGATCCAGTTGAACAGCCGCCGGACGTTGAGGTAGCGCCACTCGGCGTCGCTGGAGAGCGTACGGGCGCCCCAGATCCGGATGCCCTGGCCGGGGAAGGACCGGATGCAGTTGACCCCGATCGGGTTGAGTTGGTCGTGCTCGCCCTTGGTCAGGCCGCTCTCCAGGGCGAGCGCGCCCCGGATGATCTCGTTGGCCGGTGCCTTGTGCACGCCCCGGGTGTCGTCGTTGCGGGCCCACACACCGGCGACGTGGCCGCTCGGCGGCATGAACACCGCCCGCCCCTGCGCCGGGTCCATGACCTTGATCCAGGGCCAGTAGAGGGTCGCGTACTTGGAGTCGTAGCCGGCGACGTCCTGCCGCCACTCCTTGAGGCGCTGCGGGTGCAGCCCGGGCGGCGGGTCGAGGATGGCCACCCGGTCGCCCATCAGCTCGCAGTGCGCGATCATCGCGAGCTGGACGGCCCTGAACGCCTCGTCGTCGATGGCCCCGCGCTGGTGGGCGGCGGCCAGATCCGGCACGCTGAGCATGGTGACGTCCTCGATCGCCTCCAGGCCGGCGAAGCCGGTCCGGTCGCTGACGTCCCCGACGTAGTCCTCGGCGCGCACCCGCAGGTCGCCGTCGACGGTGGTGGTGTCCGGCAGTGCCGCAGCGGCGAGGGCGACCTCGGCACCGCGTCGAGGCGGGGCGAGCGTCGTGCCCTTGGCCTCCTCGATCTGGATCAGCTTCGACTGCTGGCGGACGACGGTGACCACGTTGCCGGCACCCCGGCGGGTGGTCAGGTTGTCCAGCGTCTCGACCGGCTTGCCGGCCCGCTTCACCACGAGCTTGAAGGTGTCGTCGCCGCCGTCGGAGGCGTCGGTGACCTCGACCGAGAGGTCCTGCCCGGCCGGGCCGGGCAGGACGGCGCGAACGGTGAAGGAGAGCTTCCCGTTGTCCCCGCCGGCCGGCACCGCCGCGGTGGCGTACGCCCCGTCGCCGCCCGCCGCCCCGGCGTCTCCGTCGGAGCCACCCACCCGGACGACGTACGCGGAACCGCCGCCGTTGAGGAAGTATCCGTAGACCGACAGGGGCAGGAACGCCCCGGCAACGAAGCCGCCGAAGGTGCGGGTGTACTGCGACCAGTTGGTGATCAGGGTGGGCTCGTTGACCGGCCCCCTCTCGGCGAAGCCGACGAACGCGGCGACGGCGGTCCCGACCGCCTCGATCGGCCTCGACCCGGAGGACACCTCCTCCACGTAGACGCCCGGCGACAGATACGTCGGCATCGAACCTCCTGTACGACGGTGTGTTGCGGCGAGCATGCCAACGGCGCCGGGCCGGATCCGTTGCCCGCCGGACCGCCACGGGGGTAGGCCGCACTGCCCCGAAGGGCAACGGATCCGCCCCATCGGCCTGCCCGGCCGCCGAGCGCGGGCCCACCCCGCCGACCGGCAGGGTGGGTGGGTGATCTGGGATGTCGACCTGTCGGTCCGGGCCTGGCTGGGCAGCTACCTGCCGCCGGAGGTGCCCGTGGTCTTCGACCCGCCGGACCGCTGCGCGCAGCTGGACGGCGAGCGGGTCTCGGCCTTCCTGCTCGACGTGGAGGAGGACTCCAGTGGCGTCTCCGCCAGCTGGGACGACCTGCGCGACGCCACCGGCCAGGTGACCGGGCGCCGCCCGCCGGGGCGGCGCTACCGGTTCAGCTACCTGCTCACCGCCTGGGGACCGGACACCGAGCGGGAACACCGTCTCCTCGGCGACCTGCTGGTCGGCTGCGCGGGTTGCACCGCGCTGCCCGTCCGTTTCCTCGTCGGGGTGCTTGCGCGGGCGAACCAGTCCGTGGTGGTGCGCAGCGCCCCCCGCCGCGAGGGGGACGCCGGGTCGGCGTGGCTGCCGCACGGCGGCGCCGCCCGCACCGGCCTGCACCTGCAACTGCTCGTCCCGTACGTGCCGGAGGCGACGACCGACCTGGCGCCGGCACCGCGCGAGGTGAGCGTCAGCGCCGGACGGCACGACGACACCCCAGGGGCCCGCGCCGCCCGCCGCCCCGGACGGATCAGCGAACCCGGCTGAGCGTCGAGCGGATCAGGGTGGGCCCGGTCCGCACCGGGCGACCCGACACGGCCGGGCCAGCGGGTTGCCCGATCAGGTAGCCACGGCTGCCCGTTGGTGTACCTCGATCGCGGTACTGCCGGCGCCCGCCGCGCGGCGAGACTGCGCGGCATGAGCGCCGCTGTGGGACTTGCCGAGACCGAGCTGACCGTCGCGCCCGGCGACGAGGTCGGCTGCACCGTACGGGTGCGCAACACCGCCTCCGTCGTCGACCACTTCACCCTCGACGTGGTCGGCGACGCCGGCTCCTGGGCCCAGGTCGAGCCACCGACGATGAACCTGCTGCCCGGCACCGAAGAGGAGGCCCGGGTCACCTTCCGGCCGCCCCGCTCCGCCACCGTTCCGGCCGGCGACCTCGACTTCGGGGTACGGGTCCGGGGCCGGGAGGACCCGGACGGCTCGGTGGTCGAGGAGGGCCGGGTCACCGTCCTGCCCTTCGTGGAGCTCGCCGCCGAGCTGGTGCCCCGGACCTCCCGGGCCCGTCGGACCGGGGCCCACCAGCTCGTCGTGGACAACACCGGCAACACCGAGACCACCGTCGAGGTGCTGCCCACCGACCCGGACCTGCTGCTCGGCTTCCGGGCCCGGCCCGCCGCGCCGGTGCTGCGTCCGGGCACCGCCACCTTCGTCAAGCTGCGGGTACGCCCGAAGAAGCGGTTCCTGCTCGGCCCCGACCGCAGCCTGCCCTTCCAGGTGGCCGTCACCCGGCCCGAGACCGAGCCGATCACCTGCGACGGGCTGCTGGTGCAACGGGCGGTGCTGCCCGCCTGGTCGCCCCGGGTGGCGCTGGTCGCCGTCGCGGTGGTCGTGGCGGTGACGGCGCTCTGGTTCGCGGTGCTCAAACCCACCGTGCAGTCCACCGCGAAGGAGGCCGCGCAGGTACGGACCCAGCAGCTCAACCAGGAGTTGAGCGAGGAGGTCGCCGAGGTCAGGACGCAGGCCAGCGAGGCGGCGAAGACCGCCGAGAAGGCCGAGCAGGCGGTGACCGGGGGGGCCGCCTCGCCGAAGCCGAGCGCGCCGGCGAGCCCGACGGCCGGCCCGGGGGGCGGTCCGGCCGGAACACTGGAGAACGCCGACCCGGAAACCGCCGCCGACTTCCGGGTGGCCACCAACGCCTCCCCGACCTCGAACGAGTTCGCCCTGTCGACGTACCGGCCGGCGGCGAGGAAGGTGCTCTGGGTGACCGACGTCGTGCTGCAGAACCCGCACGGCGACGCGGGCGTGCTCCAGGTGCGGCGGGGTGACACCGTGCTGCTGGAGACCGGCCTGAACAACTTCCGCGACCTGGACTACCACTTCGTACAGCCGTTGAAGTTCTCCGCCGACCAGCCGGTCACGGTGGCCGTCCGGTGCACCAACCCGGGCGACACACCGTGCACCCCGGCGGCGTACTTCGCCGGCCAACTGGTGCCGGTCGCGCCGGCGACCAGCCCGTCCGCCAGCCCCGGCGCCGCCCGATGAGCGCCCGGCCGAAGTCCGGCGGGGCCACCGACGTCCCTCCCGTACGCACCGCGGTCCGCGCCCGCGACCCGATCTCCCAGGCCGGGGTGGTCGCCCAGCTCGGCGCCGATCTTGGCGGCGGGGACCCGGCCGGGGTCCGCCCCGTGATGGTGACCGGGGACGACGCGACGGCGGACGTGCTGGTGCTCGTCGGGGACACCGTGGACGACTGGCTGCTGGCCCAGCTCGACGCGCTGGCCGCCGCGCCCGGACCGGCACCCCGCCCGGTGCTGGTAGTGGGACAGCTCGACGACACGGCGGGGCTCCAGGCCATCGAGGCAGGCGGGCTGAGCATGGTACGACGCGCGGAGAGCACCGCGCCGCTGCTCCGCGAGGTGGTGCGGGCCGCCGCCCGAGGTGAGGCGCGGCTCCCCACCGACCTGCTCAGCTCCCTGCTGACCCGGGTGGGACGCGCCCAGCGCCAGGTGCTGGCCCCCCGGGGTCTGACCATCCTGCCCCTGTCGCCACGGCAGCTCGCCGTGCTGCGGATGATCGCCGCCGGGGCGGACACCGCGACGATCGCCCGGGACCTGTCCTACTCGGAACGCAGCATCAAGAACATCGTGCACGAGATCACCGTCCAGCTCGGCGTCCGCAACCGGACCCAGGCGGTCGCGCACGCCATCCGCGAGGGTCTGATCTGACCGTCCGACCGTTCCCGGTCCCGGAAGTAAGGAAGGAGCGGCGACGTGGGCGTACCCGCGGCGAAGCTCGGCGACAAGGTGGTCGGCACCGACACGCACATCGTCATGCTCCCCTCGCCGGTGGGGCCGGTGCCGACCCCGACCCCGATGCCCTTCACCGGCACGATCACCACCGGGTGCAGCACCGACGTGCTGATCGAGGGGAAACCGGCCGCCGTGGTGGGCAGCGGGGCGGTGAATGCGCCCCCGCACGTGCCCACCGGCGGGCCGTTCCAGGTCCCGCCGACCAACCAGGGCACCGTCCTCGCCGGCAGCCCGCTGGTGCTGGTCAACGGCAAGCCCGTCGCCCGGCACGGCGACAAGGTCAACACCTGCAACGATCCCGCGCCCGCGCCGAACGGCACCGTCGTCGCCACCGGTCAGGTGCTCGTCGGCTGATCGCGCCGGGGGTCAGCGACGCCGGGTGAAGACGCCCGGCTGCGCCGTCGGGGACTGCACGAGGAACGTCCCGCTGGTCACCGTCCCGACCGTCGGCACCGCCGCGACCGCCGTGCGGGGACCGGCCGGCCCGTCGGCGAAGACCACCATCGGTACGGCGAACCGGCCGGAGGCGTCCGCCGCCACGGTCACCGCCCCGGTGCCGTCAGCCCAGGCCAGCGAGACCGTCGCGCCCGGCGGGAAGTCCCGGCCGATGCCGGTCACCACCTGACCGGGCCGGCCGACCCCCGGGTTGAACGTCAGGATCGGGCTGCGGCCGAAGACGCGCAGGGTCAGTGACTGCGCCGCCCGTCCCCCGGTGTCGGTGGAACTGGCCAGGGTGAGCACCGTGCTGGCCGCCCCGATGACGCGCGGGGTCGCCGCGACGTCCAGCGCGCAGGAACCGCCGACGGCGAGCACCGGGCCGCACCCGTTCCCGCTGACCGCGAAGGCCGCCGGGTACGGCTGCGGGCCGAGCGTGGCGGTGACGCTGAGCGGGTAGTCCCCGGCGTTGCTCAGGAGCACCCGGCGGGTCGGGGCGGCCACCCCGAGGGACGCCTCACCGAGGTCGAGCAGGGTCGTGTCGGAGTGCAGCACCGGCACGTCGGGGGCGGCCCCGGTCACGGTCACCGCCAGCCGCTCCGCCGTGCCGTGGACGATCCCGTCCACGGTGACCGTGAACCGGCAGGCGTACTCGCCGTTGCGGGCCTTCGGGTCGACCCGGACCGTGAGCGTGACGTCGACGCTGCCGCCGCTGTCGACGGTCCGCTCGCCGGGCGTGACGTCGGCGCTGAGCTGCGGGTCGCAGTCGGAGACGCGGGCGGCGACGGTGGCCGGGATCGCCCGGATGCCGGCAAGGATCGCGGTGGAGACCTCACCGGCGGAGGCCGCCCTGAGCAGCACCCCGTCGGTGCGAGCGGTGATCTCGGTGAACTGCCCGGTCTGGTCGAGGCTGGAGAACGGGGACGCGGTGACGTCGACCGCCACCACCCGGATGCCCCGGGCGGTGAGCGCGGTGACCGTCCCGGCGAGGTCGTGGCCGAGGCTCGGATCGTGCGACGGCGCGTCACCGAAGATCACCAGGATCGGGCTGCTGTCGGTGCGGAGGGCGACCGCGCCGGTGGCGACCCGGGACAACGCGTGCAGGTTCGCCTCCGGGATGTCCCCGCCACCGGCCGCGGTCCAGGTGTTCACCGCCTCCTGCACGGCGGTGGGGTCGGCGGTCAGGTCCTGGTTGACCCGGAAGGCATACTCGTCGCCGCCGTCGCGGTACTCGGCGACGGCGAACCGGGCGTCCGGCTGTACGGCGCTGATGTCCGCGACGATCCGGCGGGCGTTGGTCTTGACGTCCTCCAGCGCCCCGCCCATGCTGCCGGTGGTGTCGGCGAGCAGCACCACGTCGGGGCGGGGCGGCACGGTGGCCGTGGTGACTGTGCGGGTGAGCGTCGCCGACCCGCCGGGGCTCAACCCGATCGTCGGGTCGGTCAGGCCACCGTCGGGCGGGCCGGCGGCCGGTGCGGCGGCGTCCGCGACGCTGATCCGGAACTCCGCTCCGCCGCCCGTGGTCGGTGTCGCGAGGAACGCGGCGTGCCCGGCCGGCGGAGCGCTGGCCACCAGGATTGCCATGACGGCCAGCGCCGACGCGGCGCGCAGTGAGCGGGAGGCGAATGCGGCCATGCCGGGCATTGAAGCCGGCCGGGCCGGCGTCGCGCAGCGGGTGGGCGGACAGACCTGGGTGCAGACCTTCCTACACCTACGGGCAACGCCGGCCGCACCCGCGTCCCTCGGACCGGCCGGCGCACCCGGTTGCCGGCCGATCGCGTCGGGTCAGGACAGGACCTTGACCGTCATGCCGTCCGAGCAGCGCCGGACCACCGCGACCAGGCTGGCCTGGTGGCTCGCCTTGACCGGGGTGACGGTGAAGTACGCCTTGCGGCCCTTGCCGTGCCGCACCACGTAGCTCTCCGCGTCGCCGCCGACCCACAGGTCGCCGAACGTCTTCAGCACGTTGTAGATCGGCGTGTACATGTCGTTCTCGTCGACGTAGAACATCACCAGGTCCTTGAACTGGACGTAGTGCGTGTACGCCCCGTCGCTGTCTAGGGTGGCGATGATCCCGGTGTTGTGGGCGTTGAGCGCCGAGTCGATGGTCACCGTCACGTCCACGCTCTCGCCGATGACCGAGACCACCATCCGCTCGTCCCGGTACATTCGCGCGAAGCGGTTGCCCATGGCCTGCTCGATCCGCTCGACGAGTTCGTCGAGGTCGACCCCCCAACGGCCGAGGTGGACCTGCGCCTCGTCCCAGCTGAACGTCTCGGGCAGGTGGGAGTTGGCCTCGGGGTTCAGGGTGAAGGCCACCCCGAGCCGGAAGGGGTAGGACAACCAGGGATACCGCCTCGCCGCGACCTCGGCGGGCTCGCTGAACGACACACCCGGCTTCCGGACGACGGTGACCGTCCCCTCGTCGCCGCGGACGTGCCCCGTGTCGTCGCTCTCCTCGTGGCCGTGCTGGCCCTGGTCGTGGCTCGGGATGTGGAGCGGGTCGTCGACTCGCTCCTTGCCCTTCTCCAGGGCCTCCACCGCCTGGTGCTCCTTCGCCTCGTCGGCGAGCAGCGCGCAGTCGTCGAGGAAGGCGTCCATCACCCCGCCGTCGCGCAGCAGCGCGACGGCGGCCTGCTGGATCTCCTCCCGCCACAGCCGAAACGTGTCGACGTCGGTCGAGAGCGCGTCGGCGAGCACCATGGCGTCGTGGTCGTCGCGTACCTGCGTGGGCACGTACGGGAACCGGGCGGCGGTCCGCTCCAGGGCGGTGAGCATCGCCGGATCGTCCCACGGGCGGGGTAGGCGTCGGTGGAGAATCTCCATCGTCTCCGCGACGTCCTCGGCGTAGGCGTTGGTGACCAGCAGGTACTCCACGGCGCGGACCAGCTCGTGCGAGTACGGGTAGCGTTCCTCGACCCATCGGCCGAACATCCGCGTGCCGTAGTCACCATCCAGGACGGTGGCGAACTCCACGGCAGCGAAGTACGCGGGGTCGGAGGCAGCGTCGTGCCAGTAGGTCTCTCGCCAGGTCATGACCGCTCTTCTCGCTCGGCGACAGTCGACGCGGTCACCATGGCGCAGCGGTGGCCTCACCGACACGCGCAGTCGGCGGTCTTTGGGGCAGTCCGTACTGCCTCACCAGGCACCGCGGGCCGCGGCTGCGGACGTCGGTCAGGCCGGCATCGGCCCCTGGCCCGCGTGCGGTGGCCGGTACCAGATCGGGAGACCTCATCACAGCCGAGAAGCCCGTTGGGGTCGTGCCGCGCACCCTTCGGACGTGACCGAAAGGTGTTGCCCGTCCCGGAACGGGACCCTGACGATCGGATACGAGGAACGACCCCGCACGTCCACTCAGCACGAGGGGTCGTCCGAGGAGTAACCGCTGAACAAGAGCACAACTGCGTTCTCTGCGATCCGTGGCCACCCGGAGATGTCTCACCGTTGACGGACCCGGAGGACCGGTCCCGGCCATTTCCGATGAGCGCGGTTAGTGGATGTCACCGGGGGTTGGTATGCACGAAGCCGCTGAAAGAGGAGTCCTGTTCAGCCTGCTGGGGCCGGTGACTGCTGTACTGCCCAATGGGGCGGTACGTCTCGGCGGTCCACGTCAGCGGGCAATCTTGGCGGCGCTGCTGCTGGAGCCAGGCCGGGTCGTCCCGGTCGAACGGATCGTGGACGCGGTGTGGGGTCCGCACGCGCCATCTACGGCCCGGAACCAGATTGCAGCCGGGGTCTGCAGCCTGCGCCGCGATTTCCGGGCGGCCGGCCTCGGTAGCGAGCTCATCGGCACGAGTCCGCCTGGATACGTACTGCAGGTCGGCGCTGACAGCATCGACCTTCACCAGATGGAGCGCTGGGCCGCCGAGGCGAGAACACTGGCTGGCGCGGGACGGCTGGACGAGGCAGTGACGAAGCTGCGCGATGCTCTGGCCATGTGGCAGGGCCGGCCGCTGGTCGATATTGAAGGCCGGCTCGCGCACGTGGTGGAGCGGATCGAGGAGCGCCGGGTGGCCTTGACCGAGGAGTGCCTCGGCTTGGAGCTGCGACTGGGCCGCGCTCGCGCAGTCATTCCCGAGCTGCAAATACTGGTTCAGCGACACCCGTTCCGGGAACAGTTGCGCGCCTGCCTCATGGTGGCGCTGACGTACTGCGGACGTACAGCCGATGCACTCACCGTGTTCCGCGACGGTCGCCGGTTACTGGTAGAGGAACTGGGCGTGGAGCCGGGCCCCCAACTGCGGGAAATGCACGACCGGATCCTGCAGGGGGACGAGGTGGCAATCCCGATGAGGGAGGGCGGACCATGCCCCGAATGGCCTCCGCTCCCGCCCAGTTGCCGACAGGCGACCATGCGTTCGTCGGTCGCACTGAGGAATTGACCCAGATCGACTCCCTCATCATGGAGCGACCGCGGCAGGGTCGCGCGCTCGCGATCGTCCAGGGACCTGGTGGGATCGGCAAGAGCGCCCTCGCCATGCGCTGATCGACGCTGACCCGAACTATCGAAACGCGGCCCGGTCCGACAGGTTCGTCGGTCAATTCGCTTGCCCGGTGCCGGTTCCCGATCATCGGCAAGGGATCGGCACCTGACCGGCTGGCTGGTCAAGGACTGCCTTCTCGCCGGCCCGGACGGCGAACGGCAGCACGTTCCCCGAGGGCGGCAGCGGGCAGATGAATGCCTCGGAGAACGCACACGGAGGCAGGGTGACGCGGTTGAAGTCCAGCGTCACCGGGCCCGCCGTCGCCGGCAGGGGCAGAAACAGAAACCGGGCCGCGCCGTAGCTCTCCCGTCCGCTGGTGGCGTCCCGGAACGTGATGTGCGCTTCACCCTCGTGGCCGGTGTACAGCGCGACCAGCTCGGCGTGCCGGCCGTCGACGGTGAAGGTGAACGTGCCGACGACCGGGTAGTCCACCAGCCGGTCGGAGCGGCTGTGCGCGGTGCGCACCGCCTGGCCGGCGTCGGCCGGGGTGAACTCGGCGGTCACCACCCAGGCGGGGTCGGGGGCGTACGCGTCGATGCCGGCGAAGCGGTGCACCGCCGGCGCGTGCGGGTCGTACGTCCGTACCGCCAGGTCGGCGCCGCGGCGGATGATCTTCAGTTCGACGTCGCCCACCATGAGTCGCTGGTCGGGGCGCAGCCGGCCCTCGGCGGTCGGTACGCCGCCGACGAGCAGGCCTTCGGCGCCGGACACCCGCACGTCGGTTCCGTCGGCCCACCAGGTGCCGGGTATCCCGTCGATCCGGGTGCGCCCCACCAGCCAGTGAGTGCCGGTCAGCGTGAGGTCCCCACCCGGCGCCGAAACGGCCGCCTCACGTTCGGCGTGCCAGGTCCGCCACTGATCGACAAAGGTCACGGTTCCTCCAGCAGGTCGAGCGGCAGTTGCGGGATGGCCGCCAGCAGGGCACGGGTGTACTCGTCGGCGGGGTCGGTCAGCACGTCCGCGGTCGGGCCGCGCTCGACGACGCGGCCGTGGCGCATGACCAGCACCTCCTGGCACAGCTGGCTGACGATCGCCAGGTCGTGCGAGACCAGCACCAGCGTGAGCCCGAGCCGGCCAACGAGATCCTTGAGCAGGTCGATGATCTGCAGCCGGACCGAGACGTCGAGGGCGCTGACGGGCTCGTCGGCGAGCAGGATCCGCGGGGCCGGTGCGAGCGCCCGCGCGATGGCGATGCGCTGGCGCTGGCCGCCGGAGAACTCGTGCGGGTAGCGCCGTCCGTCTTCCGGGCGCAGCCCCACCGCGGTGAGCACCTCGGCGACGCGCTCGGCGCGGGCCGCCCGGTCCGTACCGATGCGCAGCGAGCGCAGCGGCTCGGCGACGATCGACGCGACCGACATGCGGGGGTTCAGCGACGACCGGGGGTCCTGGAAGACGACCTGGACCTGCCGACGGAACACGCGGTGTCGAACCCGGTCGAGGGACTGGCCGGCGAAGCGGATCTCGCCCGAGGTGGGGCGGTCCACGCCGAGCAGCTGCCGCAGCAGGGTCGACTTCCCGGCGCCCGACTCGCCGACGATCCCGAGGCTGGTCCCCGGTCGCACGGTGACGTCCACCCCGTCGAGCGCCGGGTGGGTGCGGCCCGGGAACCATCGGGTGAGCTGATGCCCGGTGAGAATCGGATCGCTCATCGGTCCTCCCTGCGCACGCTGGGGCGGGCCAGCCGGGTCACCCTGGCGGCGCTCGCGACGAGCTGCCGGGCGTAGCCGGAGCGGGGCCGGCGCAGCACGTCGTCGACCGGGCCGGATTCGACCAACCGGCCCGTGCGCATGACCAGGAGATGGCGGGCCAGTCCGGCGACGACCGGCAGGTCGTGGCTGATGAACAGCAGCCCCACCCCGGTCTCCTCGATCAGCTCGTCGAGCAGGGTGAGGATCTGCGCCTGCACGGTCACGTCCAGCGCCGTCGTCGGCTCGTCGGCGATGAGCACCCGGGGCCGGCAGGCGAGGGCCATCGCCAGGGCCACCCGCTGCCGTTGGCCGCCGGAGAGTTCGTGCGGCAGGGCCCGTACCAGCCGGGCCGGGTCGGGCAGGTGCACCCGGTCGCACCACTCGATCGCGCGGCGCTCGGCGTCGCTGCGGTTGAGGCCCTGGTGCAGCCGCAGCGGACCGGCGATCTGGCGGCCGACCGGCATCAGCGGGTCCAGGGCGGTCAGGGGCTCCTGGAACACGATGCTGACGGTGCGGCCGCGGACCCGACGCCACCGCCGGTCCGGCGCGCCGAGGTGGTCCTCGCCGTCGATGAGGATGCGGCCGCTCGTGCGCATGCCCGGCGGTAGCAGTCCCAGCAGCGCCAGCGCGGTCAGCGACTTGCCTGAGCCGGATTCGCCGATGAGGCCGACCCGGTCGCGGGCGGCGAGGCCGAACGAGACGTCGCGAACGAGCGGCTGCCCGTCGAGCGTGATGGTCAGCCCGGTGGTCTCCAGGACGGTCATCGGTCCGCTGCCTGCCTTTCCTGCCGTAGCTGCGGGTCGAGGACCTCCCGCAGGCCGTCACCGAGCAGGTTGACCCCGACGACCGTGACGGCGACTGCGAGGCCGGGCAGCAGGACGTTCCACGGGGCCACGCTCACCGTCGACTGCGCCTCCTGGAGCATGCGGCCCCACGACGGCGCGGGCGGCGGAGTGCCGAGCCCCAGGTACGACAGCGACGCCTCGGCGATGACCGCGACGCCGAAGGCGAGGGCGGCCTGCACCAGCAGGGTGTGCCAGATGTTGGGCAGGACGTGCCGGACCAGGACCATCAGTGGCCCGGTGCCACAGGTACGCGCCGCGAGTACGTAGTCCTGGGTGAGCACCCGGCTCGCCGAGATCCGGGTCAACCGGGCCACCTCGGCGGAGACGCCGATCCCGATCGCGCTGATCGCGACTCCGGTCGACGCGCCGTACACGGTGACCAGCAGCATCGCCAGCAGCAGGGTCGGGAAGGCGATCACGATGTCGATCACTCCGATGACGGCGTTCTCGACGAGCCGGCCGGCGATCGCCGCGAGCAGGCCCAACGGGACGCCGATGACGAACGCCACCGCGACCGAGGCCAGCCCGATCCACGCCGCGGTACGCGCGCCGAGCATCAGCTGGGTGAACTGGTCGCGGCCCAGGCGATCGGTGCCCGCCCAGTGCCGTGCGGACGGGCCGGCCAGCCGGGCCGCCGGGTCGGTGTGGTCCAGCCCGTACGGGGACCAGACAAGCGACACCAGCGCCAGGGCGAGAACCGCCAGCAGCAGCGCCGCGCCGACCACGAACGACGGCGAGCGCCAGCCTCGGCGTCGCCGGACGGGGGTGTCGAGCGCATCGGTCGTTTCGATCGTCTCGACCAGAGGTGTGCTCATGCCCGTGCTCTCAGTCTCGGGTCGACCAGCCGCTGCACGACGTCCACGACGAGCCCCATCACCAGCACGATCGCCGTCATGAGAAAGACCGTGCCCTGCACGATCGGCAGATCGCGGGCCTTCACGCTGGTCAACAGCAGCGAGCCCAGGCCGGGCAGGGCGAAAACGCTCTCGATGACCACGGTGCCCAGCAGTGAACTGGCCAGCAGGAGGCCCAGGATCTGGACCACGGTTGCGGCACCGTTGCGTGGTCCGTGCCGCCACAGCGCCTGCGGCAGGCTGTAGCCGAGGGAGCGGGCGGTGCGCACGTACTCCTGGCTCAGCACGTCGAGCGTCGCCGAGCGTACGTAGCGCACCAGCACCGACCCCTGCGCGATCGCCAACGTCGCCACCGGCAGGACCAGCGACTGGACCGCGGCTTGCGGGTCCTGCCAGCCGGTGCGGGGAAACCCGCCCGGCGGCAGCGCCCGCCACTGCACCGCGACCAGCCAGACCACCACGATCCCGACCCAGAAGATGGGCAGCGCGATCCCCAACTGCGCCAGCGTCGACACCGCCACCCCGAGCAGGCCCCGCCGCCGTACCGCCGCGAACACCCCGATCGGTACGGCCACGATGATCGACAGCACGAACGCGCTCAGCGCCAGCGGTACGGTGACCGGGAGCCGGCCGGCGATCTGATCGAGCACCGGCATCCGGGTGAACAGGCTGTCCCCGAGGTTCCCGGTCACCAGGTCGCCCAACCAGTGGCCGTACTGCGCCAGCACAGGCCGGTCGGTGCCGAGCTGGTGCCGGATCGCGTCGATCTGGTCCGGGGAGGACCCGACCGCCAGCAGCGTGACGGCCGGGTCACCCGGTAGGACCCGGAGCAGGAAGAACACCGCCGAGCCCGCGACGAAAAGCGAACCGATCAGCCAGGCGACCCGACGGATGAGGTAGCTGAGCATGCCTATCGCCTAGCGTTTGGTGATCGGCGCGACGTAGAAGCTGTCCGTGGTGTTGTTCTTCTGGTAGCCGCTGACCGAGGTGCTGGCGACCTTGATGGCCGGGTCGAGGAACAGCCAGGCGCTCGCCGCGTCCTCGGAGATCTGCCGTGCCACCTTCTTCAGCAGGGCGGTCTGCTCGTCGGGCGTCGCGGCGGTCTCGGAGTCCTTGACCCACTTCTGCACCTGCGGGTTGTCGTACTGCCAGTAGAACGTCGGGTCGCCGTACCAGACCAGGTCGCGCTGGTTGACGTGGGTCATGATGGTGGCCTGGAAGTTGTGGTTCTTGTAGACCTTGTCGGTCCAGGTCGCGTCGTCGACGGGGTTCAGCGTGATGGTGATACCGGCCTGGGCGAGCTGGCTCTTCAGCCCCTGCGCGATGATGTTGACCGCGTCCGACGGTACGTAGTCGACGGTGAAGGACAGACCGTTCGCGTACCCGGCCTTGGCCAGCAGCTGCTTGGCGCCGGCCACGTTGTGGTCGTCGATGCTGGTCAGGTCCTCGTACCAGGGGTCCGTGGGCGGCACCATCGAGCCGATGACCTGGCCCCGGTCGGCCCACACCGCCGTCAGCAGCGCCTTGCGGTCGATGGCCTGCCGGATGGCGTGCCGCACGTCGGGGTTGTTGAACGGGGCGATGGCGTCGTTGAAGTTGAACAACTCCTTCGTCGTCGACGTGCCCTCCACGATGGAGAACTGCGGCTGGTTGTCGAACTGGGGGAGCACATCCGGCGAGGACACCTGGGTCACCAGGTCGAGTTGGCCGGCGAGCAGCGCGTTGTTCTCGGCGGTGGCGTCCTTGAAGAACCGGTACACCACCTGCTTGTTGCTGGCCTTCGTGCCCCAGTACCCGTCGTTGCGGGTCAGCGTGATGGAGTCACCCTGCTTCCAGGAGGTCAGGGCGTACGGGCCGGTGCCGATCACCGTCGTCTCCGGGTTGCCGGCGCCGGGCTTGGTGACAGCCGCGCCGGTGCTGGTGAGGTAGAAGAGGAACGATTGCGACCGCGTCGACAGGGTGACCTTGACGGTGCCGTCGTCCGGCGCCTCGATCGTCTTCATGATCGAGAGGTTCTTCTTGCGGGCGCTGGTCGACTCGTCGGACGTCACCCGCTTGAGCGCGACCACCACGTCGCTGGCCTTCAGCGGGGTGCCGTCGGAAAAGGTCACGCCAGACTGCAGGTGGAAGGTGTATGCCGTGCCGTCCGGCGACACGTCCCACGACTTGGCCAGCAGCGGCTCGACCTTGCCCTCGTCGGTGAGCACGGTGAGCCCCTCGACGACGTTGCGCAGCAGCACCTGGGCGTGGCCGGTGTTGCCGCCCTTGATCGTATTGAGCGTCGTCGGCTCGTTCAGCGAACCGACCGTGATCGTCGCGTCGGGGTCGGCGGCGCCCGTCGACCCGGGGCTCGTCGACGAGCCGCAGGCGGCGATCAGCAACGCGAGGATGGTGGTGGCCGCGAGCGCGCCGAGCGGGCGCAACCGGCGTGCGAAGGGTAGGCCGACCGAGGGCCTGCGGTGAGTGGTCATGTCCGTACTCCAGGCAGACGGAACCTGCGTCGCGCGAGCGCGGGACGCGGTGATTGAGATTCACAAATGAGGGGAAGATCAGACGTTGATGACGGCGCGCGGGCAGCGTGGCGTGGCAGCCACGGGCGCGGGCCGGGGTGTCAGACCGTCAACAACAGCAGATACGGCGCGCGGCGACGACACGGACCGCGAGCGGGGTCCGGTCCAACGACGGCGCAGTGTTCACGCAGGTCAGAGTACATGATCACGCAGTTGGGGCGACCAGCCGGCATCGTGTCGTCTGCCACAGGTCCTTGGCCCCAGGTGGGAAGATGCGCCGATGCCGCTCACCTTTCCGTCGCACCCCGGCGTGGTACTCCCGCTCAAGCTCTGGCGACCCCGATGGTTCGACGGTGTCGCGCTGACTACCGGGGCGGTCGCACCCCACATCAAATACGCGTTCCTCGGGGTCGGTCCGGAGTGGCAGAGCCACACCCTCACCGCGCTGGTGTGGTGGTGTCTGCCGGTGGCGCTGCTCGGCGCGTGGCTCGTCCGCGCCACCGTCGCGACCAGGTCAGCGACGTCGCCTGGTGGACCGTGTCCGACATTCCCAGCAGCCTCGTAGGCGCGCTGGTCACGCTCGCCGGCGCCGTCGTGGTCGGCCGCCGTCGGCTCCTTCGCGCCTGGCACGGCAACCCACCGCCGGTCCCCACCCGCCCGACGGTGTTCTGGTCCACAGCGGGCGCCGCCGCAATCATCGGGTACGCCCTGACCCCGCTTCTGCCAGCCGAGAATCTGCCATGGGCGACTGCAGTACGGCTGCTGTGTCTCACGGCCGGGGCGCTACTCGTCGCCGCCGTTGCAGTGCAAGCAATGAACGCTAGGACCGCCCCCGCTGACAGACGTACGGTGGCGCGTGGGAGCCATTCGGAAGCGCCGCCCTCATCGCTGTAGCAGGCTCTGCCAGCGCTGGATGAATGGGCGGACGAAACCTCCGGGGCCAGGGTGCCTAGCTCGGCCAGCCAATCGCGTCGAGGAACTCCTCCACGGCAACCACGACTCGACTGAGCACTGCGATCGACTCGGTGAGCGGGCCGGGTACGTACATACCGTGATCCGCGCCTTCCACCTCCAACACGTGGGGCGACAACCGGCGGGCGACATCACCGCCCCATACGTTGTCGGGTCCGAACCTCGCGCCGGGAATCACGACAGCGTCAGCCATGCGGACGACCTTACCCAGACCCTGTGGGAACAGGATGGTCGTGACACTTCCGCTGGGCAGCCAGCACCCGCGCCCGCGCCACCGCATTCGCCCACAACGCCCGCCCGCAATCGCACAGCCGCTTCACGGGAGGTCTACCGGCCCGTACCGGGTCCGGTTGGCCCCGGTGCTCAGCGCCCAGTAGCGGTCGCCGAACGACCAGTGCCACCATTCGGTCGGGTAGTTGACCATGCCGGCGGACGAGAGCGCCCGGGCGAGGATGTCGCGGTTGGTGCGGGCCTGCGGGGCGATGTGGGGTGATCCGGTGAAGCAGGCGTTGGCGCTGTCCACCGGGCTGGCGTTGACGATCGTGCCCAGGTCCAGTTCGATCCCGTCGGCCGTGCAGAGGGTGAGGTCGACCGTCCCGCCGGTGCTGTGCGGAGCCACCTCGGGCGGCGAGATGTACTTGCTGGCCTCCACGTGCCGGCGCGCCGAGTCCCACTCCGGGTACCTGCGGCGCAGTTCGTCCTTGTAGCTCTCGAAGTAGGTCGTCTGCAGGCTGAGCGGCCGGTACCCCTCGATGATCAGCAGCCGCAGTCCTCGGGGCAGGGTCTGCTGGGCGGCGAGCAAGCGCTGGACCGTTGCCTCACGGAGGTGCGCGTAGGCCCCGGCCTCGTCGGCCAGGCGATCGTCAACCCGAAGTTCCGCAACCTGGCGCACGTCGACCAGGGCTTCCCCGTTGTCGCCTAGCGGGATGGCCGAGATTCGCCGATCAGACAGCAGGATCATGGCCGGCACCGGCCGGCGGCGTCGATGATTGCGCTGGCCACGGCTGTGGCCGCGTGGGGGCGGCCGTGTTGACGGGCGGCGTTGGCCAGCTTCTGGCGTCGTTCCGGGTGGTCGAGCAGCACCATGATCTCCTCGTAGAGGCGGTTGGCGGAGGCCTCGGGGCCGGCGAGCATGCGGGAGGCACCGGCGTCGGCGAGGTGTTGTGCGGTCCGCCGCTGTTCGTCGCCGCCGGTGGGGATGAGCGGGACGAGGACGCATGCCTTGCCCAGGGCGGTGAGTTCGGCGACGGTGCCGGCGCCGCTGCGCGCGACGACGATGTCCGCGGCGCTCAGGACGTCCGGCAGCTCGCCGTGGACGTAGTCGACGACCCGGTACCTGCTGCGCAGGTGTTCCGGAAGGGCGGCCGCGACCTGCCGCATCCGGCCGAGGGAGTAGTCGCCGCACTGGTGCAGCACCTGACATCTCGGCAGGAGTCCGGGGAGGCTGTCGGCGATCAGGTTGTTGACCTGGACGGCGCCTTGGGCGCCGCCGGTGACGTACACCAGCGGCAGGCGGGGGTCCAGGTGGAATGCGGCGAGCGCCCGGTTGCGGTTACCCGTGAGGATCTCGGGCCGGATCGGGTTGCCGGTGACCACCGCGCGGGTTCTCGCTCCGGCGGGCAGGTGGTCGATGGAGGATTCGTGGCTCAGCAGGACTCGATCAGCGAGGCGGGCGAGGATCCGGTTCGCCAGCCCGAGCGTGAGGATCTGCTCGTGCATGACCAGCGGGCGGCGGGTCAGCCAGGCGGCGATCCCGATCGGGACGGAGACGTATCCGCCGGTGGAGAAGACCACCTCGGGCCGGGTGCGCACCACGATCATGATGGCCTGGAAGATACCGAGCGGCACGCGGAAGGCGTCGGCGACGTTGCGGCCCCACTCGCGCAGGTTCGGCGAGCGGCGCAGTTTGCCGGTGGTGATCGCCGTGAAGGGGATGCCCTCCTGCCGGGCGATTCTGGCCTCCAGCCCGTGGGCGACGCCCACCCAGCGGACGTCCGGTTCGGTGCCGGCTGCCGCTAGCCGGTCGCGGAGCGCACGGATCGTGGTCAGCGCCGGGTAGGTGTGCCCGCCCGTTCCCCCGCCCGCGACGATCATGCGGAGACCACGGAGATGTGCCGCGGCGTAGACGGCCATCAGCAGGAACTCGGGCAGGGGGAGGCGGTGTCGCGTCGGTGCAGTGCGCCCTGGATGAGGATGTCGAGCAGTGCCGAGTAGCCGACGCCGGCCCGCTGCCAGATCTGCGGGTACTGGGAGGCGGCGGTGAATCCGGGGAAGGTGTTGACCTCGTTGATCACCGGCTCCCGGTGGTCTCCGGTCCACCCCGTGCCGTGGTCGGCGTCCGGATCCGGGAGGAAGAAGTCGACGCGGAGCAGCCCGCGGCATCCGAGCGCGTGGAACGCCCGCACGGCCCGGTCCTGCAGTAGTCGGGTGGTGCCGGGGTCGAGCCGGGCCGGAATGTGGAAGACGGCACCGCCGTCGTACTTGGCGTCGTAGTCGAAGAAGGAGGCGTTGGCCACCCGTATCTCCAGCGGCGGCCCGGCCTCGACGCGACCGTCGGGGTGCTGAAGGACGCCGACGTCGATCTCGCGCCCGCGCACGGCGCGTTCGACGACAACCTTCGCGTCGCTCTCGCGCGCGAGCCGCAGGGCGGCGGGCAGTTGCGCCCATCGTTCGACCTTGGAGACGCCCAGGCTGGAGCCGGCCCGGGCCGGTTTGACGAAGACGGGCAGTCCCAGTCGCTGCTGATCCCGCGACGACAGCTCCTCGTCGGGGCGCAGCGTCACCCCGGCGGCCACGCGCAGGCCGTCGGCGGCGAGGAGTTTCTTCGTGACCGGCTTGTCCATCCCCGCGGCGCTGGCGAAGACACCGTTTCCGACATACGCGACGCCGAGCCACTCCAGCATCGACTGGATGGTGCCGTCCTCACCGTACGGGCCGTGCAGCGCCGGGAACACCACGTCCTGGTCGCCGAGGGTCCGCAGCGCCTGCGCGAACGTGGCCCGGTCGCCGTTCACCCGCCACTGGCCGTCCCGCTCGATCAGCACCTCGGTCACGTCGTACGTGTCGCGGTCGAGATGGGCCAGGATGCTTTCCGCCGAGCGCCGGGAGACGTCGTGCTCCCCGCTGCGCCCACCGAACAGCACCGCCAAACGAACGGTCATGACGTTGCCGCTTCCGCGTGTAGGTGTACGCGCGCCACTCGCGCGCCGATTCCGGTCAGGACTTCGTGCGGGTTGGTGCCGGCCCACTGCGCCCACTCGGCGGCCGTCGGCTCGGCCGGGTCGGGCGAGCCGGGCTCGGCGCCGGGGCCGAAGACGACCACGGGATCGCCGAGCGCCACCGGCAGATCGCCGACATCGACGACGCACTGATCCATGGCGATGCGGCCGACGATCGGGCACCGTCGACCGGCGAGCCAGACCCACGCGCGGCCCTCGGCGGTGCGCGACAGGCCGTCGGCGTACCCGAGCGGCAGCAGAGCGAGCGTGGTCGGCCGACTGGTCACGTGGTCGGGCCCGTACGAGACGCCGGTCCCGGCGGGCACGCGCTTCAGGTTGATCACCCTTGACCGCAGGGTCATGGCGGGTCGCAGGCCGAAACGGCGGGGGCCGGCCGCGCCAAAGGGGTCGACGCCATACATGGCCAGGCCGATCCGACAGAGATCGAACCGGGTCTCCGGGGCGGCCAGTGCCGCCGCCGAATTGGCCAGATGCACCACTTCCGGATCAAGCCCGGCGTCAAGCGCGATCCGCAGTGCCTCCTGGAACGTTGACAGCTGCCGCGCGATGCTCGGGCATCCGGGCACGTCGGCGTTGGTCAAGTGGGACCACACCCCGTGTACCCGGATGCTGCCCTCCACCTCGTGCCTGCGGGCCCAGGCGACCAGATCGGGCCATTCGTCGCCGCTGGCGCCGTTGCGGGACAGACCGACGTCCGCCTTGAGCTGGACCGCGGCGGGCACACCGAGACCCCTGGCCGCGTTGGCGATCGCGCGCAGATGGGTCAGGGTCGACACCGCGATGTCGACGTCCGCGGCAATCAGGCGGGTGAAGTCCTCGTCCGGGCGGTGCAGCCAGCTCAGGACGGGCGCGTCGATGCCCGCCGATCGCAGTGCCACCGCCTCCGTCGCCGAGGTCACGCCCAGCCAGTCGGCGCCGGCCCCCAGCGCAGCCCGTGCCACCGGCACCGCGCCGTGCCCGAACGCGTCGGCCTTCACCACGGCCATCAACCCGGTACGCGCGATCGCCGCGATCGTCCGAATGTTCTGGGCGATCGCCGCGAGATCTATCACGGCCTCGGCCAGCTCGGCACTCTCACTGATCACACCGGTCCCCGCGCGCCGACCGCGCGTACCCGGCGTCGCCCCGGCAGCCCTGGGTTCGACGGGAGGTTCGTCCGGCGGTTCGGCGGCCCCGTGCCCGCCGACAGCGGCGGCCCGGCGCACCGCGCGCGTCTCCCGGATCCGCCGCCGGACCGCCCGCCGCTGTTGCTCCTCGCGGCGGCCCGGGTGCGCTGGTTCCAAGATCATGTCCGGATCCTGACTGACATGACCGGCACGGTAGGCAGCCTGTGGTGAAGAACCCTTGAAGAAACCGTGGGCCAGCTGTGGGGACATCCCGCTCGCCGCTCTCCGGAGCCGTCCGCATCAGTTCTTCACAGGTTTCGGTTTTACTTGACCCCCGCCACCACCAGCCAGAATGGGGAAACATGAGCGCGCGGATCCTGGTCGCCGAGGACGACCCCAAGCAGGCCAACCTGGTACGGGTCTATCTCGAACGCGAGGGGCACAGCGTGCTGCTGGTCGGCGACGGGCGGGCCGCGCTGGACCGGTGCCGGTCCCGCCGGCCGGACCTGGTGGTCCTCGACGTGATGATGCCGGTCGTCGACGGCCTCGACGTGTGCCGGATCCTGCGCGCCGAATCGGAGATTCCGATCCTGCTGCTGACCGCCCGTACCACCGAGGACGACGTCCTGCTGGGCCTCGATCTCGGTGCCGACGACTACCTCACCAAGCCGTACAGCCCGCGGGAGCTGGCCGCCCGGGTACGGGCGCTGCTGCGCCGGGCCCGGGTGGTGAGCGCCGACAACCGGGCGGTGCTGCGCGTCGGCGAGCTCGAGGTGGACGCCGGCCGGTTCGAGGTACGCGTCGGCGGCCGGCCGGTCGCCCTGACGGCCAAGGAGTTCGGCATCCTCGAGGTGCTCGCCGGCGAGCCCGGGCGGGTGTTCACCCGGGCGCAGATCATCGACCGTGCCTTCGGATTCGATCATTTCGTTCTCGAACGCACCGTCGACGCGCACGTGATGAACCTCCGCCGCAAGATCGAGGCCGACGTTGCCGAGCCGCGGTACGTGCAGACCGTCTACGGCCGCGGCTACCGGCTCGCCGAACCGGAGCCGGGACCGGCGGCAACGCCGACGCCCGAGGGGACGCCCGGAGCCAGCCGGTGAGTTTTCGGCTACGGGTGCTCTGGCTGGTGATCCTCGTCGCGGTGAGCGCGACGGCGGCGACCGCGTGGCTGACCCTGCGGCAGGCCTCGCAACAGATCAACGAGTCGGCCACCGTCGACCGGGCACAGCTCGACCAGGTCGTCGACCGACTCGAGGCGTACGGCAGCGGGCACGGCACCTGGGAGGGCGTGCCCGGCCTGGTGCAGGACCTGCGCGCCGAGACCGGTCAGCGGATCCACCTGGTCGCCGATACGGGCCAGGTGATCGTGGACACGGACACCCAGGAGAATCGCACCGCCCGGCCGCTCGGCACGATGGTCGGGTTCGTCGATCCGCGGCCGGTGCTGAATCTGGCCGCATTGCCGGTGGACCCGGTCGGCCGGCAGAAAGGCGTGGTCGACGAGATCGCCGCCTACCGCACCGGCGTGCTGTTCGCGGCCTGCCTGACGCGGGCATCCGTTCCCGTTGCCGTTTCGCCCGCCAGCACGGGAGTTCCTCGTTTCGAGGTCAACCTGAGCGGGGCCGACGTGCGCGATCGCCGAAGCGTCGACGAGATCGCCGGCGGCTGTCGCGACGTCGCGGCCCGGCCGGGCCGTGAGCGGGGGGCCGACGCCGACCGGGTGCAGGGCTGTGGCGCCCTGACGGCGGTGGAACCACTGGATTCCTGCCTGGCCCAGGTCTTCACCAACCAGATCAGTGACGTCGCGCCGGTACCCGCCCGGGTCTACCTCGGCACTCGTGGCGATCCGGCGTCCGCGCTGGCGGCCGGTCCGCTGCTCGCCGCGGCGGCGGGCGTGGCGGCGGTCGCGATCATCGGCACCGTGCTGCTGAGCCGGCGGGTGCTGCGACCCATCGACACGCTCACCGTGGCCGCCCAGCAGCTCGGCCGGGGCGACCTCACCGGACGGGTTCCGGTGCGGGGCAACGACGAGCTGGCGGAGTTGGCCCTGTCGTTCAACCGGATGGCCGACTCCCTGCAGCGCGGGGAGGAGCGGCAACGCCGGCTGGTCGCCGACGTCGCACACGAACTGCGCACCCCGCTGGCCAACCTGCGCGGCTATCTCGAGGCGCTCTCCGACGGCGTGATCGCGCCGGACCAGGAGCTCTACGCCTCGCTGCTCGAAGAGGCGGTGCTGCAACAGCGCATCGTCGACGACCTGCAGGACCTGGCCCTCGCTGAGGCCGGCAACCTGGCGTACCACCGGGTCACGGTGGATCTGGCCGAACTCCTGGAGACCTGCGGCACCGCCCACCACGCCCGGGCGGAGTCAGCCGGGGTGTCGTTGTGCGTGGCGGCCGAGCCGGTTGCGGTACACGCCGATCCCGACCGGCTCCGCCAGGTGGTGGGCAATCTCGTCACCAACGCACTACGGGCGACCGCTGCCGGCGGCAGCGTCCGGCTGGTCGCGAGCCGCACCGACACGCAGGCGGTCGTCCAGGTCGTCGACACCGGCTCGGGAATCGCAGCGGACGCGCTGCCGCATGTGTTCGACCGGTTCTGGCGGGCCGACGCCGCACGGGGTCGCCGTACCGGGGGCAGTGGCCTCGGCCTCGCCATCACCCGGCAGATCGTCACCGATCACCAGGGCACCATCACGGTCGCGAGTGAGGTCGGCGTCGGGACGACATTCACCATCGCGCTTCCCCTCGCCCACCAGCGAACAGCTCAGGTGGGGGGTCAGGTCCCGCGCGGTCGGCGCCATCCCGCTCGGTAGCGCCATCGGCCCCGCGGGTTCAGCCGTCGGTGGTCTTGCATCGAGTCGGACGCCACGCCGCTGTGTGCGGGGTTTCGATCGGGATCCGTGGCGCTACCGCAGTTGGTCGCGGCGGCGGGTCAGGTAGGCGGTCTCGGCGGTGTTGCCCGCCAGGTCGATGGCTTTGTCGTAGGCCGCGCGTGACTGCTGACTTCGGCCGAGCCGGCGCAGCAGGTCGGCGCGGGTGGCGTGGTAGGCGTGATATCCGACCAACGCCTCGGCGAGGCGGTCAACGATGGCCAGTGCCACCTCCGGGCCGTCGAGCTCGGCGACCGCGACGGCCCGGTTGAGGGCGATGATCGGCGAGGGGTCGAGGCGGACGAGCTGGTCGTAGAGGGCGAGGACCTGCGACCACTCGGTGTCGCGTATGTCGCGGGCGGAGGTGTGCACGGCGTTGATCGCGGCGAGGATCTGGTAGCGACCCGGAGCCACCCCGGCGGCGGCAGCGGCGAGGCGCTCGCGCACCAGCCGGTGGCCCTCGGCGATCAGTTCCGCGTCCCAGGCCCCACGGTCCTGCTCGTCGAGGGCGACCAGTTCGCCGCCGGCCGAGATCCGGGCGGGGCGGCGGGCCTCGGTGAGCAGCATCAGCGCCAGCAGCCCGGCCACCTCACCGTCGTCCGGCAGGAGGGCGCGGATCAGGCGGGCGAGCCGGATCGCCTCGGCGGTCAGGTCGTGTCGTACGGGGTCGGTGTCGGGGCCGCTGGCCAGGTAGCCCTCGTTGAAGACGAGAAACAGGACGGCGAGTACGCCGGAGACACGGGCCGGCAGGTCGTCGGCGGACGGCACGCGATAGGGGATGCGGGTCGCCTTGATCTTGGCCTTCGCGCGGGTGATCCGCTGCCCCATGGCACTCTCGGCCACCAGGAAGGCGCGGGAGATCTCGGGCACGGTCAGACCGCCGACCATGCGCAGCGTCAGCGCCACGCGGGCTTCCATCGCCAGCGCCGGGTGACAGCAGGTGAAGATCAGCCGGAGCCGGTCGTCGTCGATGGCGCCGAGAGGCTCGGGTGGGCTGTCGTCGTGCAGCATCTGAGCCTCCTTGTGCTTGTCGTCGCGTTTGTTCTCGCGCCGGATCCGGTCGATGGCCTTGCGGTTGGCGGTGGTGGTCAGCCAGGCGCCGGGGTTGGGGGGCACGCCGTCGGCCGGCCACCGCTCGACGGCGGTCGTGAACGCCTCGGCCGCTGCCTCCTCGGCGATGTGGAGGTCACCGAAGCGCCTGGTCAGGGCGGCGACCACCCGCGCCCACTCCTCGTGGTGGGCCTCGGTGACCGCCGCCCGGGCGTCGACCCTGTTCACAGGAACGGCCGCACCTCGATCTTCCGATCGCAGACCTTCGACGCCTCGGTGGCGAGCCTGAGCGCCACATCCAGGTCGGGGGCCTCCCACACCCAGACGCCGGCGAGGTACTCCTTCGACTCCACGAAAGGCCCGTCGCTGAACACCGCCTCCTCGCCCCGGTTGTCGATGACCGTGGCCGCGTCGGTGTCCGCGAGTCCGCCAGCGAAAACCCAGTAGCCCTCGGCGATCAGTCGTTCGTTGAACGCGCTGATGGCAGGCTGCCTGTCCGTGCTGCCGGGATTGCTCTTGTCATCGATCACGGAAACCAGGTACCGCATCTGAAGATCATCTCCTGTGGTGTCGAGACAGCGTGGTTCGGTGGTCAGGGACTTCAGGCCGTTGCATACCGCGGGCGCCCGGCCGGCCGGTAGACCTGGATCGTCACGCCCTTCGAGTCGACCCGCGACTCGACCAGGTCGAGCGCGAGATCCGGACCGGTCTCCGGGAACAGTCTCGCGCCCTGGCCGAGGATCACCGGGATCACGATCAGAGTCATCTCGTCGACCAGGTCGTTCTCCAGCAGCCACCGGGTCAGGGCGCCACTGCCGTGCACCTGCAGCTCACCCCCGGGCTTGGCCCTCAGCTCACTGACGGCCGTCGCGAGGTCACCGCGGAGAACGGTCGTGTCCTCCCAACGCGGCGGGGTGAGCGTGGTCGAGGCAACGTACTTGGGAGCCTCGTTCAAGGCCACACCGATGGGATGTGCGCGCATCTGGTCGATTGATCCCCAGGAGCCGGCGAACAACTCGTAGGTCCGCCGGCCGAACAGGAACGCGTCGGCGCGCTGGTAGGTCTGCGTGATGAACGTCCTGGTCTCGTCGTCACCCTTCCCCCGGGCCCATCCGCCGCGCTCGAATCCGTTCCTGCGGTCATCCGACGCGGCACCGTTTCCCTGCATCACTCCATCGATGGTGACCTGAGTCATGGTCGTCAGCTTCATGATCGCGGCTCCTTACCTTGGCGCCGCCCCTCGTGGGCGTCCTCACCCCTGCTACGAACACCACCGCCCCGATCCGACACCGCCTCCCGGATTTTTCCTGGCGAACGCCTCCGGCTCGACCTTCACCAAGTCCGCCAGGTAGCCACCGCCGCGCCCGGCACCTCCTCCGGGGTACCGGCCCTCGATGTGGTTTGTTCCGGCAAGCGGAACACTCCGCTCGGTAAATGGACATGTGATCGCCACGGTGTGCACCATGGACCGCCTTCATGGCGCCGTCCTTGACGAAGAACTGGGCGGTGTCCGTGGCCCGCTCGACTCATCAAGATCGCGCGTCTCGAACACGAGATCCTTCATGATCTGTGCCACCTGCCACCAACCCGTGAAAGCCGTTACACCGCAGCAAACGCCACAGAACCTGACAAAGCACCACCAGGGCCTGTCTCAAAGTCCGGCTCATTTGATCTTGTGACAAGATCGCGGGATGCTACGACTAACCGACTTCATCATCGATTGCCCGGACACGATGAAGCTGGCAGCCTTCTACTCCGAGGTGACGGGGCTCCCGGTCAAGGGAGGCAGTAACGAGAACTGGGCCGGTATCCAGTTCGGCGAGATCGAACTGGCCTTCATCCAGGTGGAGGACTACCGCGCCCCGCAGTGGCCCGACAGCGAGCACCCCAAGCAGTTCCACCTCGACTTCGAAGTCGACGACATCGAGGCCGAACAGCGCCGCATCCTGGCCCTCGGCGCGACCCTGCAGCGGGACTGCGTCGGCCCCGACGGCTACGGCTTCCGCGTCTACGCCGACCCCATTGGCCACCCCTTCTGCCTCTGCCGCAACAAGGGTGTCATCTGGACCGATCAGGGCCTCATCTGGCCCAAGCGCGACTAGGGTCTGTCGAAGTCGGCTACAGCCATGCGTTGATGGCGGCGAGGTGGATGGCGGCTTCGTAGCGGGCGGCGAGTTTGTCGAAGCGGGTAGCGACGGCCCGGTTGCGTTTGAGCCGGTTGATGCCGCACTCCACAGCGTGTCGCTGCTGGTAGACGTGCGCGTCGAATGGCGGTGGGCGACCGCCCCTGGATCCCTTGGCCCGCCGGTTCGCGTCCTGGTCGGCCTTGCTCGGGATCGTCGCGGCGATCCCGCGTCGGCGCAGGTAAACCCGGTTCGCCTTCGACGTGTACGCCTTGTCGGCCAAGACCCGGTCCGGACGGGTCCGCGGGCGGCCGGTGGTCAGGCGTGGGACGCGGATGGCGGTCAGGACCGGGTTCCCACCGGCGGCGCAGGTCGTGGCCGCGTGCGGGGAAACCCAGCGAGCCGGGTCGCCCGGCTCCCCTGCCGGGCCCTGATCAGCCGCTGCACCAACTCCCGCAGCCGACCGGCGTTTCGGCCGTAGGGGCGATCCCGTAGCGGTCGGAAACAACGCATCCGCCAGGAGGTGGAGAGGACTGGGACCGGTGGCGACGCGAGTCGTACGGCCAACGCGACCGCAGGACGATGCCGCGGGGGTGGCGGCTGCCTACCGTCGTGGCTGTGGGAGAAAGCCTTGATGGCGTGGCGGAGCCTCGCCGACCTGTCCGGACGCGTTGGCGGCGAGCGCTGCTACGGATCGTCGCTGGTCTGGTAGTCGTGTTCGCGGTGGTCAGCGGCTCCGGTTGGGTCTACGAGACGCTGTCGAGGCGGGCCGACGGTCAGCGGTATCCGGAGCCAGGCCGGTCGATCGACATCGGGGGGCACCGGCTGCATCTGAACTGCAGCGGATTGGCCGACAGCGCGCCGACCGTGGTGTTCGAAGCAGGGCTCGGCGAGTCGTCCACGACATGGGCGACGGTGCAACAGATGCTGACCGACCCCTCGGCGACCGTGCGGGTCCGGGCATGCAGCTATGACCGCGGCGGCTACGCGTGGAGCGATCCGGGGCCCGGTCGGCGCGACGCCGGGCGGCTGGCCGAAGAGCTACACACGCTCCTGGACAAGGCGGGCGAACACGGGCCCTACGTCCTGGTCGGTCATTCGGTGGGTGGGTTCGTGGTGCGTCTGTTCGCTGACCGTTGGCCTGACGAGACCGCGGGTCTGGTGCTGGTGGACGTCACCGACGAGCGCCAGACCGGGACGTTGCAGGCGAGCGGCCCTGTCGTTCGCGCGCAGATGGCAGCCTTCCAGTTCGCCGCGCGGATCGGTGCGGTGCGGCTGGCCCCGGGGATCGCCGCGAGCACGGGCGCGCCGCGGGAGGTACGTGAGAACGCGGCGGTCGTGTATCGGAGCGCCAGCATGGCAGCCGCCGCCAGCGAAGCCGAGGCCTCTGTGGACAGCGCCCGTCTGGTGCAGTCAACGGTACGGCCCGGAGCCTGGCAGGACCGTCCGGTGGTCGTGATCTCCGCAGCCGGCCAGTCGCGCGAGGTGCTCGAGCATCACGCCCAACTGGCCGCGCTGTCCAGCCGGGGACGACACGTGATCGCCGACACGACCGACCACTACGTTCATTACGGCCAGCCGCAGCTGGTTGTGGACGCGGTGCGACGAGTCGTCCTTGGACCTGCGCTGTAGCGACCGTCGACCTCGGAGTGGTCGGTTCACAAGGCGTCAGCGGGGCAACAACCCCTGGCTGCCGGCAGACGGGGCTGCGTTGCTGCGGCTTGTCGCTGGTCTGGTGGAAGCGTTCGCGGTGGTCAGCGGCTCCGGTGGGCCTACGAAACGCTGTCGAGGCGGGCCGGAGGCCAGCGGCACCCGGCGCCAGGCCGATTGATCGATAGCGGGGGCACCGGCTGCATCCGAACTGCAGCGGATCGGCCGACAGTGCGCGGGCCGTGGTGCTCGAAGATCGCCGCGAGCACCGGCGCTCCGCGTCCGAAGGGGAACCTCATAGAGGTTCCGTGAACCAACCACCCGGCCGCATCCGTGCCTCCATAGACGCACGCGTTACGCGCGTCCAGGCGCAACTGATTCATGGCAATGTCCACTACCAGGTCCTAGGAGCCCAGATGACAGCTTTGACTCGCATGCGCAAGGTGTGGCGGCCGGTCTTGATCGGCGCCCTGGTCCTGGCAGGGTTGGCCACCGCCGCGACACCGGCAAGCGCAGCGAGCACCAACCGGACCGGACTCTGCAACAAGTCAACGACCTACTCGTCGACCCTGGAGTTCCCCTATCGTGGCGGGTTCACCAGCAATCTGGTAGGGCCGGGCAAGTGTTGGAGCATCACGCTCACCGCCGGCAGCACTGAGCCTGTCTACGTGTATGCCCACGGCAGCGGCGCGACGGTCTTCCTCGGCTCGAAGACGATCAAGACGGGCGAGCACAACGTGTTCCGGACCTACGGCACGATCTACTCGCCCTCCTTCACCTTCTCGCACTAACTGACGGCCGGAGAGGCCCCGCGTGCCCCTCTGGCGCGGGGCCAGGGCGAATCGCGTAGTCGGGCGGTAAGGCTCTGAGCAGGAGGTTCGTGGGGCGGCCCCTGATCGTCTCGAACAACGGCCGCAACGGTTTCGGCCCGACTCTTCCCCTGACCCTGGTCAACGTGAATAATCCGAGGCCAACCCATGTTGTTGTGCTCGCGGGCCAGGGTGCCGGACGGTCCCGATGCTCAGCCATGCAGCCCGAGAGGGCTCAGGGGCGCGCGTGCGCCGCGATGACGCACGTCGGGACGCGACGTCCTGCTGGGCTGCCAGTTCACGTCGGATCTAGACGACCATGTGGACGCTCCCGAGGAAGGATTCGGAGACAGGTGACCACGGACAGCTCGGTCCAGTCGGGCGGCATCGACCCCTCGGTCCCCACTGCTGCGGGCATGTACGACTACTACTTGGGCGGCAAGGACAATTCCGCAGCCGATCGCCGAGCCGCGAACGAGGTGCTCGCAGCGGCTCCCGAGGTGATTCTCATGGCACGGGAGAACCGTGGGTTCATCCAACGTGCAGTGCGTTTCCTGGCCCGCGACGCGGGCATCCGCCAATTCCTCGACATCGGCAGTGGCCTGCCCACCCAGGGCAACGTCCACGAGATCGCCCAAGCTGAGGCGCCGGACGCCCGCGTGGTCTACGTCGACAACGATCCGAAGGTGCTGGCCCGCTCGCGCGCCTTGAAGACCACCGAAGCCAAGACCACGAGCGTGATCACGGCGGACCTGCGCGACCCGGACGTCATCCTCAACCACCCCGACACCCGGGCGCAGATCGACTTCGACCAGCCGATGGCAATCCTGCTGGCCGCCGTCCTTCACTTCATCGACGACGAAGCCGACCCGTACGCGATCGTCGCCCACCTCCGCGACGCCATGGCCCCGGGTAGCTACCTTGTCATCAATCACGCCACCGCCGACGCCAGGCCGGACAACGCTGGTGGCGCCGCAGCGGTCTACAAGAACACCAAATATCCGTCCACACACCGCACGCGCAGTCAAATCGAACGCTTCTTTGACGGCGTAGACCTCATCGACCCCGGCCTGGTGTTCGTTTCCGAATGGCGGCCCGACACCGAAACCGACATCAGCCCGGAGGAGGTCTGGATCCTCGGCGGCGTGGGCCGAAAGCCGACTGTGGACTGATCTCGATCGTTCACGGATCTGACGGGTCTGCTCGCGTCCGGGCCCGCAACGACTTCCGGACCGAAGGCCGCCCCTGGCGGGTCACCAACCCGGTGAACGCTCCTGGTCGGCGCACGAGGCGGAGGACAGGAGACCCACCGCGCCCGTCACCGCGAGGTGGCGGGCGGTCTCGGCTCGGATGCCCGCGGCGGCGAGCACTTCCCGCTGCTCCCCCGTGTAGCCGATGCAGTCGAGAAAGACCACGTCGGCTCCGCCCGCGGTGACCCTTCGTCCGGCGGCCGCCACCTCGTCGAGGCCCGCCGTGTAGGGGTCCACGGCTGCCGCGACGACCGGGCGGCCCAGGCGCCCCTCCCACCGCTGCCGGATGTCCGTCAACTGCTCCGGCACGGGGCACAGGACACCCAACCGCCCCTCACCGACGAGGCGCACCATGAGGTCGTGGGCGAGGTCCTCCGCGTGGAGCACCGGCACCGACGCCGGACCGTGCTCGACGCGGCCGGTACACAGCACGAGGACGGCCCCGCAGTGATCGGCTACGCAACGTCGGAGAGCGCCGTCAAGCGCCGGGGCGATGCTCGTCGCGCCGAGGCGGACGCGCGAACCGTCCCGCAGCCGGGAAACAAGGGTACGCTCCCCGCCGCGTGGTTCGAGCCGGGCGATGCCGTCCGCGTCGAGGAGGTCCAACGCCCCGTGTTCGACCCAGTCGACGCCGGAGAGGGCAGCCTCGACATCGGGGATCAGGTCGACGCGGGGGGCCTGGCCGATCGTGACGAGACCGAGCGTCGGCCTTACGCTGCGCGCCCCGCCCGCAGCCGGTTCGTGCATCACGCCACCTCCTTCTCGGGCAGGTCGGCCGCCGCGACGCCACGCTCGACGATGCGGCGCCGCACGGCCCGGTCGACCCGGGCGGTGGGGTCGGCGATCGGGATCGCAGCTAGGAGCGCCTTGGTGTAGGGGTGCTGCGGCGCCGTGAAGATCTGCTCGACACTGCCCTGCTCGACGACGCGGCCCTGGCTCATGACGACGATCTCGTCGGCCATCATCTCGACGACGGACAGATCGTGCGAGATGAAGACGTACGTGAGCCCGAGGTCCCGCTGCAACTGCTTCATGAGGTCGAGCACCTGGGCCTGTACCGACACGTCGAGTGCCGACACGGGCTCGTCGCAGACGACGAGGCTCGGGTTGAGGATGAGGGCCCGTGCGATGCCGATCCGCTGGCGTTGACCCCCCGAGAACTCGTGCGGGAAGCGGTCGATGTCCTCCTCCCGCAGGCCGACCGTCTCGAGGACGTCGACGATGCGGGCGCGGATCGCCGCGTCGTCGAGGTCCGTGTGCAACCGCAGCGGCTCGGCGAGGGCCCGGTGGATCGTCCACCGCGGGTCGAGCGAGGCGTACGTGTCCTGGAAGACGATCTGCATCTCGGAGCGGAGCCGACGCAACTCGTCGTCACTCGCCGCGAGGAGGTCGACCCCGTTGAAGGTCACCGCGCCCGACGTCGGCTCGTGCAGGCGCAGCAGGGCCCGACCGGTCGTCGACTTGCCCGAACCGGACTCGCCCACGATGGCGAGCGTGCGGCCACGGCGGACCCGGAAGGACACGCCGTCGACGGCTTTGACGGTATCGGCCGGACGTCCCAGACGGCGGCGTCGCCCGGTGAAGGTCTTCGTCAGGTCGGTGACCTCGAGCAGCACCGGCGCCTCGTCGTCGGATGCCGAGGGAGCGTCCGTGCCCGCCTCGACGCGAACCGGCCCCGAGCCGTCGGGCGCCGCGCTATTTTCGGCGAGCGCCTCGACCGCCTCGATGACGTGCTCGTTGGCGGAGGGGATGAAGCTGAGCAGCCGCTTCGTGTAGTCGGCCTGCGGCGCGGCGAAAAGCTGCTCCGTCGGCGCCGTCTCCTGCAGTTCACCGCCGTACATCACGGCGACCCGCTGGCAGGTCTGGGCGACGACGCCGAGGTCGTGCGTGATGAGCAGGACCGCCGTTCCGTGCTGCTCCTGCAGGTCCATGATGAGGTCGAGGATCTGCAACTGGGTCGTGACGTCGAGCGCGGTCGTCGGCTCGTCGGCGATGAGCAGCTTCGGCTCACACGCCATGGCCATGGCGATCATGACTCGCTGGCGCATTCCACCGGACAACTCGTGCGGGTACCCGGCGAGGACGCGTGCGGTGTTGCGGATGCCCACCATGTCGAGCAGTTGGCCCGCTCGGTCCGCCGCCTGCCGTCGGCCGAGGCGCAGGTGCTGGCGCAACGGTTCGGTGAGCTGGTCACGGATCGTGAAGACCGGGTTGAGCGCGGTCATCGGCTCCTGGAAGATCGTCGCGATCTCCTTGCCGCGGATCCTGCGCATCTGCCGGTCCGACAGCGCGGCGAGGTCGCGCCCGTCGAAGCGGATGTGCCCGCCGGTGACGTGCGCCTGCCGCGCCGGCAGCAGTCCCGTGATCGACATGGCGGTGACGCTCTTGCCCGAGCCCGACTCGCCGACCAGCCCGACCATCTCGCCTCGCGCGATGGTCAGGTCGAGGCTCCGGACCGGGTGGATCGGGCCGCGCGACGTGTCGATCCGGATCGAGAGGTTCTCGATCGACAGCAGGGTCTCAGCCATGTCCGTGCTCCTTGTTCCGTATGCCGCTGGGCTCGGTCCCGCGTGCCCGCTCAGGCGTGCGCGGGGCTCTTCCCGCTCGTCTGCAGGTGGGTGGCCGGGCCGTAGAGGCTCTCGAGGAGCGCCGCCTGGGCCTCGTCGTGAAAGGACACCGCACCCGCGGTGAAGCCCTTGGCGACCTCGACGGCGAAGCGCGCGGCCAGTGCGATGTCGACCTCGTGGCTCGCGCCGGTCGCGCAGCCGGCGACGGGCGTCACCGTGGTGATGGCGACACCGACGACGGGCGCGGCCGTCGCGACGGCCGGCTGGAGGATCGAGTTGAGGTGGTGCAGGCCGTTGCCGTACGGCGTGATGTCCTGCGTCGACAGCGGAAAGACGACGGCCGGCTCCCCCGACACGGTCTCCAGGACGCTGACGAGGTCTGTGCTGGCGGGGAGGATGTAGCCGGCGCGGACCGTCGGGGAGATGGCGATGCCCCGGTGGTTGATGAGGCGGTTGCCCTTCGTGGTGTCGATGGACAGGACGGCGTCCATCTCCGACGTGACCTCGTGCTCGTTCATCGCGGTGATGTCGACGGGCGAGTCCATGAAGGGCACGGGGTCGTGCGGGCGGGTCGGCGCGTCGGGGCAGATGTGCGTCGAGATGACGACGTCGCCGGGCAGGATGTCGCCGCGGGCGTGCATCGCGAGGAGCTTGGCGGCCGTGGCGACGGCGGCGGTGGCCCCGTCACCGTCGGACACGTAGCCGATGAGTTCCGGGCGGGCGCCGAGGCCGCCGAGGCGCCCGACGACACCGAGCGTCGGGGCGTCGCCGCCGACGGTCTTGCCGCGGCTGCCCGGGACGATGACCTGGATGAAGTCGGTCGAACCGAGCTCGCCCGCCACGGTCTCGACGGTGATCGAGCAGGCGTCGTCGCCGAGGGTGCGCAGGTGCTCGGCGACGAGCTTGCCGGACGCGTCGGGGCGGTCGAGGAGGTCGAGGGCCGTGAGGACGTGGGACAGCATGATCATTCGCTTTCGACGGCGGTCTCGGCGACGCCGAGGTACCGGAGGGTGGTCAGGGCGTAGGTCTTCGCGGCGAGGACGACGTCGGCGACGGGTGCCCTCTCGTCGAAGCCGTGGATGGTGGCCAGCTCTGCCGGCCCGTACTGGAGCACGGGGATGCCGTGGCTGCGAAAGGTGCGGGCGTCGGAGGACGCCCACTGGAGCACACCCTCCGCGGTGGGGTCCCCGGTCAGTTCGCGTAGGGCCGCGACGAGTTCGGCGACGATGGGGTCGCTCGGCAGCGTCCAGTTCGGCTCGCTGCGGAAGCCGGTCGGCTCGATCGTCGCCTCGATGCCCGCCTCGGCGAGCAGCTCGTCGACCCGGGCGAGGACCTCGGCCCGCGACAACCCGATCGGCACGCGGGTGTCGACGTCGACGACGCACCGGTCCGCGACGACGTTGGAGGAGGTGCCACCGTGGATCGTGCCGATGTTGACGGTGACGTGCTCGAAGACGGCGCCGATGCCCGGACCGTAGCCCTCGCGTTCCTCGGCGAACGTCTTGGACCGCTCGATGAGGTCGACCACGTCCTCGGGCGGCGACGGCTTCATGTCCCAGAGCTGCTGCAGGGCGATGACGGCCCTGGCCGCGAGCAGGTTCGCGCTGACGCCGTGCAGCGGCTGGAGGCTGCCGTGCCCCGGCTTGCCGTCGATCGTCATCCGGAACCAGTTGCTGCCCTTCTGGCCGATCGTCGGGTGCGTGCGTTCGGCGGGCTCGGCGATGATCGCGCCGGTCGCGCCGTCGAGGACCCCCTGGTCGAGGAGCCAGTCCGCCCCGCGCGAGCCGCCCTGCTCCTCGTCGGGGACCGCCGCGAGCGACAGCTTCCCGGCGAGCGGGACACCGAGGCGGTGCAGGACGACGAGCGTGTGGATGACGCCGGCGAGGCCGGCCTTCATGTCGCTCGCCCCGCGACCGCGGAGGTAGCCGTCGACGATGTCGCCCGCGAAGGGGGGAAACGTCCAACGGTTCAGGTCACCGACGGGAACGACGTCGGTGTGACCGGCGAGCACCAGGTGGCGCGCCGTCGTGGGGTCGTCGTCCACCGCGGCGTTGCTCGCGGCACGGTGGACGACGATGCTGAGGCGACCATCGCCGGCGTCGTGGACCTCGGGGTCGAGGCCCTGGGCGCGCAGGTGGTCGGCGATGAAGTTGCCGACGTCCGTGCAGTCCCCCGGAGGGTTCTCGCTCGGGATCCGGATGAGGTCTCCGGCGAGCGTCAGCAGTTCGTCCTGGGTGCGCTCGATCTCGTCGAGGACCCGGGTCTCCCAGGCGGGGGATGTCGTGGTCAAGTCGGGCTCCAGGTGTCGTGTTCGCCTGCGGGAAGTCGGATTCGCGGTGGTGTGGAGGAGGCGGCCGCCGGGCGCGTCGGGATGGCGGTGGGCCCGGCGGCACGCCTCTCCTATCGGCGTCAGCCCTTGTTGCTCAGCTGGAAGAAACGGATGATCCCGTCGGGGTACGACGTGTACCCCTGCACGCCCGCGCGCTGCGCGACGACGATGTTGTACTCGTAGAGGTACGCCCACGGCGCCTGGGTGTTGATGATCTCCTGCGCCTTGCCGTACAGATCGTTCCGGACGTTCTGGTCCGTCTCGGTCGAGGCCTGCTTCCAGAGGTTGTCGACCTCGGGACTGTTGAAGTTGACGTAGTTGCTCGTGCCGTCGCTCGTCAACAGGAGGCCGAGGTGGTAGCCCGGGTCATTGACGAAGGAGGTCCAGCGGCTGATGTAGGCCTGCACCTTCTTCGTGGCGAGCGCCTCGAGGAACTGCGGGCGCGCCATCTTGTTGATGTTCATCGTCACGCCGATCTTCGCCAGCTCGGCCTGGATGAGCACGGCGTCGTCCGACCAGTCCTCGAAGCCGCTGCCGAGGGTGAAGTCGAAGCTGAAGCCGTTGGGGTAGCCGGCCTCCGCGAGGAGCGCCTTGGCCTTGTTCAGGTCGTACGAGTAGACATAGCCGGCGTCGGTGAAGCCCGGGGTCGAGCTGGCCACGGACGAGCGCATGGGCGACGCCTGGCCCTTCATGACGTCGCTGATGAGCTTGTCGTACGGAATCGCGTACGAGACGGCCTGCCGGACCTTCGGGTTGTCGAACGGCTTGATGGCGTTGTTCATCCCGAAGAAGAGGACCTTGTTGCTGGCCCGGGAGTCGATGGCGACGCCGGACTGCTTCGACAGCGTGCCGACGTCCTTCGCCGGCACCTCGAGCGCGATGTCGACCTCGCCCTTGGTGAGGAGCTGCACGCGGTTGCTCGCCTCGCCGATGAACTTGGTGTTGATCTTGCGCAGGGCCGGCTTCTCACCCCAGTAGGTGTCGTTACGTTCGAGCACGGCCTCGGTCGCCGGGTCCCACTTCGTCAGCCGGTAGGGGCCGGAGCCCGCGGTGTGCGTGTCGAGCCACTTGCCGCCGCCCTCGGCGTTGACCTTGTCGATGTTGATGATCGAGAACGAGTACATCGGCAGGATCTGGAGGAAGAGGTGGTTCGGCGCCTTGAGGTCGATCTTCACCGTCTGCGAGTCGATCGCCGTCACGGTGTCGATGCCGGCCATGCCGTACAGGAAGCTCGCCGAACTCGACTTCTTGATGAAGTCGAACGTCTTGACGACGTCGTCGGAGTCGAGCGCCGAGCCGTCCTCGAACTTCACGCCCTGCCGCATGGTGAAGGTGTAGCTCTTCGAGTCGGTACTCACCTTCCACGACTCGGCCAGCATCGGCACGATCGTGTCCGTCTTCGCGGTCGGCTTGCCGTCGACCGTCGTGCGGTCGTACGTGACCAGTTGGTCGTAGGCCGCCACGACGAACGTGTCGGAGGTGACGTCGTTGGCCTCGGCGGGGTTGAGGGTCTTGCCGCCTTCGGAGTAGGCGGCGACGAGGGTGTCCTTGGCGGTCCCATCGGCCTGCGAGGAGCCGCCCTGGTTGGCGTTGGCTCCACAGCCGGCTGCGACGAAGATGACGGCGACCGCGGCGGCCAGGGTGGCGCTGCGCTTCACGCTGTTCTCCTTCAGGTCAGGGTGGGGGTTGGGGTGGGCGGATGGGCTGGCGTCCGTGGCAGGTCCGCACCGGGTCATCGGCTCGTCCGCAGGCGCGGGTCGAGGACGTCGCGAAGGCCGTCGCCGATCAGGTTGAAGCCGAGAATCGAGGTGGCGATGGCGATGCCGGGGAAGACGGTCATCCACCACTCGCCGCTGATGATGTAGCCACGGCCGTCCGAGATCATGACGCCCCATTCCGGCGTCGGCGGCTGCGCGCCGAGGCCGATGAAGCTGAGCGAGGCGGCCGTGAGGATCGCGTAGCCCATCCCGAGGGTCGCTCGGACGAGGATCGGGGCAACGGTGTTCGGGACGATGTGCCGGATGAGGATCGTCCGGTCCCGCAGGCCGATGGCGCGCCCGGCCTCGACGAAGTCACGCTCCCGCAGCGAGCGGGTCTGGCTGTAGACGATGCGGGCGAACTCGGGGATGCCGACGACGCCCACGGCGACCATCGCGCTCGCCAGGCCCGGGCCGAGGGCGGCGGCGATCGCCATGGCCAGCACGAGCGACGGGAAGGCGAGGAGCACATCCATCACCCGCATGAGCACCGCGCTCACCGCGCCGCCGACGAAGCCGGAGATGGCGCCGATCGGAACACCGACGAGCAGCGAGATCCCGACGGCGATGAGCCCGGTCCAGAGGGAGATCCGCCCGCCGGCGAGCACCCGGGCGAGGATGTCGCGGCCGAAGTTGTCCGTGCCGAAGAGGTGCGCGCCAGAGGGGGGTTCGAGAAGCCCTCCGGCTCCGGTCTCGGTGGGCGAGTACGGCAGCAGGTCGGCCACCAGAGCACCGATGGTCCAGATCGCGATGAAGACGAGACCGACCATCGCCAGGCGGTTGCGGACCAGGAGGCGCCAGGCGGTGGTGGGCCTGGCGGTCGCCCGGTCGGACGACGCGACCCGGTGGCCCCGCGCGGTCGCGGACACGGTGGTGTCAGGCATTCTCGATCCTCGGGTCCAGGCGGCCGTTGAACAGATCGACGCAGAGGTTGACCGTCAGGTAGATGACCGCGGCGAGCAGGGTGAAGGCCTGGACCGGCGCATAGTCGGTGGCGAGCACGGACTGCACGACATAGGCGCCGATGCCCGGCCAGCTGAAGACCGTCTCGGTGATGACCGCGCCGCCGAGGAGCTGGCCGAACTGGAGGCCGACGACGGTCACGATGACGGGGGCGGCGTTCTTCAGCGCGTGCTTGAGGATGACCTTGGCCGGCGGCAGGCCCTTGGAGCGAGCGGTGCGCACGTAGTCCTGGTTGATCACCTCGAGCATCTCGGACCGCGTCATCCGGGCGATGATCGCCGTGCTCCCGGTGGCGAGGCACAGGGCCGGCCAGATGATGTGGGCCAGCGACGACTTGAGCGCGACGAGGTCACCGGTCAGGAGCGAGTCGAGGACGTAGAGCCCCGTGATCGACGTCGGTGGGTTCACGTCCTGGGCGATGCGGCCCAGCGGGGCCGGCTCCCACCCGAGCCGGTTGTAGAAGACGAAGATCACGATGAGGGCGAGCCAGAAAAGCGGCATCGACGCTCCGACCAGCGAAAAGATGCGGCTGGCGTGGTCGACGGGCCGGTCGCGGCGCGTCGCGCTGATGACACCGATCGGGACCCCGACGAGCAGCGAGATGAGGATCGCCACGATGGCGAGCTCGACCGTCGCCGGCAGCCGGGAGGCGAAGTCCGTGAGGACGGGCTGCCCGGTGTGCCAGGCGAACCCGAAGTCTCCGGCGAAGAGGCCGCGCACGTAGGAGACGAACTGGGCGACCAGTGGCTGGTCGAGGCCCATCTCGGCACGGATCTTCTCGACGGTCGCCGGGTCGGCCTGCTCCCCGGCGAGAGTCCGGGCCGGGTCACCGGGCAGGACTCGCGTGAGAAGGAAGATGCAGAGCACGACGCCGAGGAGCGCCGGGATCATCGCGAGGACTCGTCGCACCACGTGGTTCACGGCCACCTCCAATCTGCGCTTTGTTGGGTCTGACCTGGTCTTGGCGCCACCCAGGATTCGTCCGCCCCGCACCCATGCGCAATACCTTCTCTGTATATGAGAGGGCGTCTCGAACTGGATCGGGGTGCGGTAGGTTCTCACACGTCCCACCCATCCCGGAGGACCCATGTCAGACGCTCGCCCCCGCTCGCCGCTCCAGACCGTGGACCGCGCCCTGGAGGTCCTTCTGTCGTTCACCGAGCGGCGTCGCGACTGGGGCGTCCTGGAGCTTGCCGAAGCCTTCGCCATCGACAAGTCGACCGCACAGCGACTCCTCGCCGCGCTCGCCGCGCGCGGCTTCCTCAACGCCGATCCGGTGACCCGGCGCTACAGCCTCGGACCGACGATGTGGCGGATGGCCGCCGTCTGGGAGCGCACGGGAGGGCTGGCCGCCCTGGCCCAGCGGGTGCTCGAGCCGCTCGCCTTCCAGACCGATCGCACCGCCATCTTCGCCGTCCCGGACGGGCTCCACGTCCGCTGCGTCGCCGCCGTCAACGGCGGTGAACCGCTGCGCAGTCATCCGCTCGTCGGCGAGCTGTACCCGGCCAACGCGGGAGCCACCTCTCGCGGCTACTTCGCCTTCCTCGACAGCAACGAACGGCGCGCCCTCATCTCCGGTCGGGTCTTCGCCACGTTCACGGAGCTGACGAAGATCGACGAGCACCAGCTCGAACGGCTCTTCGTCGAGACCGTCGCGCAGGGCTACGCCTACTCAGAGGGCGAATACGACTACGCCACCAGGGCGCTCGCCGTTCCCATCATGCTCAGAGGGCGGCCCGTCGGCTCGCTCAGCCTCGGCGAGAGCAAGCATCCGGCGCGCCCGGACGACATCCGGGACCACCTGCCCGCACTACAGGCCGCCGCGGAGCAACTGTGCGCCCTGCTCGACAACCGGGCGAACTCGGCCGCCGCAGCCCGGCAGACCACGACGGTCCGATCCCACTGAACGCCGCGCCGGCGAGCCAGACCGGCCGCATCGAGGAGACACCATGACCCAGGGCCACCAGAACCTCCTGCTCCTGTCCAACTCGACGGCGCCGGGACGGGCCTACCTGGAGCATGCGCGCGACGCGATCCTCCAGGCACTCGACGGCCGGCGCTCCATCGTGTTCGTCCCCTTCGCACTGGCGGACCACGACGGCTACACCGACACGGTCCGTCGGGCCATGGAGCCACTCGGCATCACCGTCCGAGGAGCACACGAGGGCACGCCACGCGACATCGTCGCCGACGCCGAGGCGGTCTTCGTCGGCGGCGGTAACACCTTCCGGCTCGTCAAGGCGATCCACGAGCTCGACCTGATCAGCGTCGTGCGCACCCGGGTGTCCGAGGGAATGCCCTACATCGGGTCGAGTGCCGGCACCAACGTCGCGACGCCGAGCCTGCGTACGACGAACGACATGCCCATCGTCCAACCGCCGTCCTTCGAGACCTTCGGCCTCGTGCCCTTCCAGATCAACCCCCACTACCTCGACCCGGACCCGGCCTCGACGCACCAGGGTGAGACCCGGGAGGAGCGGCTCACACAGTTCCTCGAGGAGAACGACGTCCCGGTACTCGCCATGCGCGAGGGCACCTGGCTGCGGGTGAGCAACAGTTCGATGCGTCTCGATGGCGTGGCCGCGGGAGGGCGGGTCTTCTGCCGCGCCTCCGAGCCCGTCGAGGTCACGAGCGGCGCCGATGTGACCTGGCTCGTCGACAGAGTCGCTTCGTTCGATGTCGGCCGCTGAGGTCGATCAGTCGGACATCCTGGAGATCTACGGGACGCGCCTCAGGTCCGGTCCTGCTCCAGCCGGGCGGCGGGAGCCTGCTGGGCCTTGAGGGCGGACGTGAACGCCTGGACCTTGGGATGGCGCGTTGCTCCCCGCCGTACGGTGGTGAAGATCTGCCTTCTGGGACGGTCGTGGAGCGGGTGCGAGACCACGTTGTGCCGGTCACCCGCACCTGACAGGTCGGGAAGCAGGGCGGCGGCGAGGCCGTTCTCGACGAGTCGCAGGTGGATCTGCAGGTCGGTGGAGGTGTAGCGGACGTCGGGCTCGAACCCCGCCTGTCGGCATGCCGCCGTCGCCCATTCCCGGGCGGTGCTGCCGACGGGCTCCATCACGAACGGACGCGACGCCAGTTCGGACAACGACCGCTCGCTCCACACGGCTGGCGTGATGAGCCGAAGTTCGTCGGTGAGCAGGTCGCGCCGCTCGGTCTCCCGGGCCCGCGGCAGGGGGTGGCCGGGGTACTCCTCGCCGAGGACGATGTCGAACTCGCCGGCCACGAGGGCGGGGTGAGCGACCTCGGGCTCGAGCTCGGTCACCTCGACTCGCAGCCTCGGGTATTGCTGCGCGAGCTGGGTGAGGGCGTACGGCACGAGCCTGAGGACCGCGGTCTGGAAGGCGGCGACCCGCAGCGTGCCGACCGTTTCGTTCAGGGACTGGGCGAGTGCGGCCTGGGTGCGTTCCATCTCCTCCAGCAGCAGCTCGGTGTGGGCGACGAGGAGGTCGGCCTGGGCGGTCAGCCGGACCCGGCGGCCGGCTGGCTCGAGGAGGCGCACCCCGGTCTCCTTCTCCAGCGCGGCGAGCTGCTGGGAGACCGCGGACGGGCTGTAGGACAGCGCCTCCGCGACCGCGGTGATGGTGCCTCGACGGGCGAGCTCGCGCAGCAGTCGTAGGCGTCGAAGATCAAGCATCGAGCCTCCAAAGCATCAGGTTTGCTTCACATTATCTTGCTGGTTTCCGCGCTGGACCTGATGAGTTGTGGTGGGGACGATGGTCCGCATGATGTCGTGGTACCGGTCGCCGGCCGCTCGTGACTGGACCAGCTCGTTCGCGCCGGGTGACGCGTACGCGTTCCACCGGTCGTTGCCGGGGTACACGCCCACGCCGATGGTTCCGGTCCCCGACCTGGCCGGCGAGCTTGGGGTCGGGCGGGTACTGGTGAAGGACGAGTCGTCGCGACTCGGGCTCCCGGCGTTCAAGGTGCTCGGTGCCTCCTGGGCCTGCCGCCAGGTGCTTCAGCAACGCCCCGGCGCCACGCTGGTGACCGCGACCGATGGCAACCACGGTCGTGCCGTCGCCCGCATGGCGGCTCACTTCGGTGTCGAGGCGACCGTGTTCGTGCCGGAGGTGATGCTGCCGGAAACCGCCGCCCGCATCACCGGGGAGGGCGCGAAGGTCGTGTGGGTGGGCGGAGACTACGACGCCGCGGTGCGTCGGGCAGCCGAGTTCGCCGACGAGCATCCCGACCGGGCACTGGTCCAGGACACCGCCTGGGACGGCTACGAGCAGGTGCCTGCCTGGATCGTGGAGGGCTACCAGACGCTGCTGGAGGAGGTCGACGCCCAGCTCGAGGGGCCACCGGACCTGGTGGCGGTCCCGGTCGGGGTCGGGTCGCTGGCTGAGGCGGTCGTGTGGCACTACCGACGCCCGGGCACCACGCATCCGAGCGTGCTCTCGGTCGAACCCGACGCCGCGGCATGCGTGCTGACCAGCCTGACCGCAGGCCGACCCGTGACGGTGCCGACCGCGGCGACGTCGATGGCCGGCCTGAACTGCGGCACCATGTCCCGCTCCGCCTGGCCGGTGCTGCGTGCGGGCTGCGACGCAGCCGTGGCCGTCACCGACGACGAGGCGCTCCGCGCCGTCGACGACCTCGGTCGGCTCGGTGTCTCCTCCGGCCCGAGCGGCGCGGCCACCCTGGCCGGCGTCCGGGCCGTCCTCACCGACCCCCAGCGGCGTGCCGCCCTCGACCTCGGCCACGACGCCGTAGTCGTCCTGCTCAGTACGGAAGGACCCGTTCGATGACCCGTACCGTCCGGATCAACCGCGACCGGCTCTGGGCCTCCCTGATGCAACTGAAGGAGATCGGCGCCTACCACGACGAGGCGACCGGGCTGCGCGGAGTCCGGCGTCTGGCGCTGACCGACGCTGACGCCGAAGCCCGCCGCCGATGCGTGCAGTGGATGCTCGAGGCCGGGCTCGAGGTGCGGGTCGACCGCATCGGCAACGTCTACGCCACCCGCCCGGGCCGCGACCGGTCCCTGCCGTGCGTGCTGATGGGCTCCCACATCGACACCGTCGCCACCGGCGGAGCCTTTGACGGCACCCTCGGTGTGCTTGGCGGCATCGAGGTGATGCGCACCCTCGACGACGCCGGCATCTCGACCCTGCGCGACATCGAGGTCGGATTCTTCACCGAGGAGGAAGGCGTCCGGTTCGGCACCGACATGCTCGGCTCGGCCGTGACGGCCGGACGCATCCCGCTCGACCACGCCCACAAGCTCACCGACGGGGACGGCCGGACCGTCAAGGAAGAACTCGTTCGCATCGGATTCGACGGCGACGCCCACGAACGGCGCGCCATCCCGTACGCCTACATCGAGTGCCACATCGAGCAGGGCCCCGTCCTCGCCGACGCCGGCGTCGACATCGGCATCGTCGAAGGCGTTCAGTCCATCTCCTGGCAGCGGCTCACCATCTGCGGTGAGGCCGCCCACGCCGGCACCACCCCCATCGGGTCCCGGCACGATGCCGGCCTGGTCGCAGCCCATGTCGTGGTCGAGGCCCGACGGATGTGCGACAGCGGCGACTTCGGACAGCTTCGCGCCACCATCGGGAACTTCGACATCGGCGAAGGCCAGACCAACGTCATCCCGCACCAGGCCACCCTGACCATCGACCTGCGCAACCCCGACAACGACCAGATGACCTCCGCCGAGCAGCACCTCGCCGGCTACGTCGACACGCTCGCCGCCCACCACGGCGTCCAGGTCGGTTGGGAACGGATGGCCAGGACCGCCGTCGTCCCGTTCCACCCCGGCATCCAGGAGGTGCTCGCCGCCACCGCCGACGACCTCGGTCTGCCGTACGTGCGCACCATGTCCGGCGCCGGCCACGACGCCCAGGAGATCTCCGCGATCTGCCCCACCGCCATGGTGTTCGTCGCCGGTGAGAACGGCGGCATCAGCCATACGCCCCGCGAGTACTCCAACCCGACAGCCTGCGGCAACGGCACCGACGTCCTCGCCAACGCCGTACTCCGACTGGCGGACCAGCCATGACCGTCCCGGACCTGCGCGACGCCCTTCTGCCCATCGGCCCGGTCGACCCCGGCCTCGACCACCGTCACTTGACGACCGAGCGCAACCGGCCGTACAGCGTCTCCGACATCGAGATCGCCGTGGCCAGGTCCGGTTCGCAGATCTCCAGGTAGTGGCTTCCGCGGGCCACGTAGAGCTGGTACTGCCGCACGGTGAAGTCCCCGGCGGGCTGGTTGACCGCCGTGACGGTTCCCGCGCCCTCGTCGCAGGTCCAGCCGACCGCCACGACGGCCGACGCCGCCTCGATCGAGCAGCTGTCCGCGACGAGCTGGTCGAACTGCTGCTGCGTCAGGCCGGTGAACGTGATGGTCGACTGCAGCCCGTACGTCGCGGCTCCGTCCAGCGCCGGCACGGGCACCTCGGCCAGTGTGATCCTGGCGCCGACCTTCAGTGACCGCCAGGTCATGCTGCCGGACGTACAGGTGCCCGCGGCCTCGCGGAGCCGGGCGAGATCCAGCCCCTCGGGCAGTTCCTCGACGGTCGCGGTGAACCTGCCCGTGGCGCCCTTGTCGGCGTCGCGCCGGCTGCCGACCTGGATCCAGCCGCCGGCGACCCGACTCTGCTCGCCGATCGCCAGCTGCAGGGAGCCCAGGCAGGCCACCGGCGAGACGGTGACGTCGGGGTCGGGCTCGAACAACTTGCCCGCGTCGGCCAACGACATCTCCACGAGTTCGGTGCCCGCGGGGTGTTCGGCCTTGGGCAGCAGGACCTCACGGAGGCGCTCGTCCAACAGCACCGGCGCGGCCGGGCCGGCCGCCGCTGCCGCCAGCGTCGCCCGCTCGGCCTCGGCGGTGCGGTGGTTCCCCACCACGACGACCAGCACAGCCGCCACCAGCAGCAGCGCTGCGCCGGCCGCCGTGAGGGCACGACGAGTTGTCAGCATGGCACGCCTCCGTTTGCTAGGTGTTTCCGTGGTCAAGGAACAGCAGTACCGCACCGAAGGCATCGGTCGCTATACATGGATCAAGTGGATTTTTGCTGACCAGAGCCGCCCGCGACATCTCTGGCCAATCGGCACGTGTCGCAACGACCCGGGTCCGCGACCCCGGTTCCGACGACACTCCGGCGACGCGGACAACCCCGCCGGCCGGGCTCGCCGCACCGCCGCTGCGGCCATCGGGCTGCCCGCCGCCCCGCTCGGCGGGTCCCGGAGTGTCCAGGAGGGAGCGTTCCACCAGCTCAGCGACCTCCGCACCGAGGCCTGGGACGGTGCCGAGGCGCACCGCGACTGCCGCTGCCGGCGGGTCACCGCGCCGGCGCCGTACCCGTTGGTCCGGGCGCGGCCCCGGTGCCGTCCGCCGGCGACCCGTTTCCGGATCGTTTCGGGGGAACGCCCCGGACGCTATTGACACCTCTGTCGCGCCGTGCGTATGGTCGCCGCCAAGTTGTACATGGTTGTCCATGAACAAGAGGCCAGGATGAAGATTGCAGTGGTCGGCAGCTACGGCGCCGGGCTCACCATGCAGGTGCCCCGGATGCCCGTGGCGGGTGAGACCCTTTCGGGCGGCAGGTTCGCCTCGGGGCACGGGGGCAAGGGCTCTAACCAGGCGGTGGCCGCGGCCCGCCTGGGTGCGGAGGTCAGCTTCCTGACCGCCGTCGGGCCGGACCAGTTCGGCGCCGCCGCGCGCCAACTCTGGGCCGAGGAAGGAATCGACGCGAGCGGTGTCCGCACCGCCGACGCCGCCACCATGGTCGGCATCATCCTCGTCGACGAGGAGGGCGAGAATCGGATCGCGATCGCGCCCGGAGCCCTGGACGAGCTGACCCTCGCCGACGTCGACGGGTTCGCCGACCGGATCGCCACGGCGGACCTGGTCGTGGTCAGCCTGGAGATTCCCCTGCCGGTCGCGGTCGCGGCCCTGCGTACCGCCCACGAACGCGGAGTCCGCACCCTGCTCAATCCCGCCCCGGCCGTGGCCCTGCCCGACGAGGCGTGGGAGTGGATCGACGTGCTCACCCCCAACGCCAGCGAAGCGCGGGTGCTCACCGGCCGCGACCCGGACGACCCGGCCAACGGCGACGAGCTGGTGGACCTGCTCCGGACCCGCTACGCCGGGACCCTCGTGCTCACCCTCGGCGCCGAGGGCGCCCTGGTGGACTCCGACGGGCAGCGGTCCCGGGTCGCGCCCGTCACCGTGCCCCGCGTGGTCGACACCACCGGCGCAGGCGACGCCTTCACCGGTGCGCTCGCGGTCGCCCTGGTCCGGGGCGACGACCTCACCGAGGCGGTCCGGTTCGCCGCCGCGGCCGGTGCCCACACCGTCGGCATCGCCGAGGTCATTCCCGCCCTGCCCCGCCCGGACGACGTCGCGGCCCTGTTGAGGAGATGAGAGATGGCCCAGATGACCGCTCAGGCGGCGCCTCCCGTGAAGACGGCGGTCGCCGCTTCCCGTAACCCCTCGCCCTTCCAACGGTTCCTGCACGCCCGGGAGTCGAGCACCTTCCTCGCCCTGGTCGTGCTCTTCGCGCTGGGCACCCTGGTCGCTCCGGGCTTCGTAGGGGCCAGCAACTTCCTCACCGTCGGCCAGCAGATCGCGCAGATCGGCATCATGGCGATCGGCGTCACCTTCGTCATCATCAACGCCGAGATCGATCTGTCCGTCGGCTCCATCTACGGCCTCGGTGCCGTGGTCTGCGGTCTGCTCATGACCTCGGACGTCGCCTGGCCGCTGGCCGCCGTCGCCGGGATCGCCGCCGGCACGGTCGCCGGCCTGCTCAACGGCCTGCTGACCGTGGGGTTCGGCATCCCGTCCTTCATCGTCACGCTCGGCACCCTCAGTGTCTTCCGGGGGGTGACGCTGCTGCTCAGCGGCGGGTCGCCGATCTCCCTGTCCGCCAACGACCCCGAGGTCGCCGAGTTCAACCTGCTCGGTCAGGGCAAGCTCTTCGGCGTCCTGCCGATGCAGCTCGTCATCTTCGCCCTCGTCGCCGTCCTCGGCACGATCGTGCTCTCCCGGTCCCGCTACGGCTTCAACACCTACGCGGTCGGTGGCAGCGCCGAGGCCGCCCGGCTCTGCGGCATCAAGACCGGTCGGGTGCGGGTCACCGCCTTCATGCTCTCCGGCACCCTCGCCGGTCTCGCCGGCGTGCTCGGCCTGTCCTTCCTCTCCTACGTGCAGGGCGTCACCGGCGCCGGGATGGAGCTCACCGCCATCTCCGCGGTGATCATCGGTGGCGCGGCCCTGTTCGGCGGGTCCGGCACCATGCTCGGCACCGTCATCGGCGTCGCGTTCATCGGCGTACTGCAGAACATCCTCAACCTCCGCGGCATCTCCTCCTTCTGGCAGACGGTGGCGACCGGCACGGTGATCATCCTCGCCGTGGCCGCCGACACCTGGCTGCGCAGACGCTCCGGACGTCGGTGACCTTCGCCGGCACCCACCCCGCACTCCCCCGTCCCCCACACCGCAAGGAGTCACCCCTGATGAAGCTCTCCCTCGGGCGTCGGATCGCGGTCGCCGCGACCCTCGGCCTGGCGCTGGTGGCGAACGCCGCCTGCGGCGCGATCACCCCGGCCAGCACCGCCTCCGCCGAGAGCGGCGGCTTCAAGCTCGCCGACTACATCAAGGAAGCCGTCGACAAGGGCGAGCCGCTCAGGATCAAGCTGAGCTACCACGACCCGTCGCTCGCCTTCGCCGTCCCGATCCGCCAGGGCATGGAGCGCGGCGCCAAGGAACTCGGCGTCGACGCGCAGATGATCGGGCCGTCGGGCGGCAATCCCGCCGACCAGGTCAGCGAGCTGCAGACCCTGATCAACCAGAAGCAGATCCACGGCCTGGCCGTCTCCTCGGCCAGCAACGACGCCCTCAAGCCGATCATCGCCCAGGCGTACGACGCCGGCATCCCGATCATCTCGTTCAACACCAACAACCCCGAGTCCAAGCAGATGGGCTTCGTCGGCCAGGACCTCGTGGCCTCCGGCCGCTCCCTGGCCAAGGAACTGCTCGGCGTGCTCAAGGGGAAGACCGGCAAGGTCGTCGTGGTCTCCGTCGACTCCGGCGCCGGCTGGTCCAACGACCGCTTCTCCGGCTTCCAGGAGGGGCTGAAGGACTCCGGCGTGCAGATCGTCGGTCCGGTGAACACCGGCAACGAGCCCAGCGCGGCCTACAACACCATCGAGTCCACGATGGCGGCGCAGAGCGACGCGATCGCCCTCGTCTCCCTCGACTGCTGCAGCTTCACCGCCGGCGCCAAGTGGCTCCAGCAGTCCGGCAAGGCGGGCAAGATCCACGCGGTCGGTTTCGACGTGCAGCCGCAGACCGTCGAGTACCTCAAGGGCGGCGTCGTCGACCTGACCATCAGCCAGGGCCCCGCCGAGCAGGGCTACCAGGCGGTCAAGCTGCTCGCCGACTTCCTGAAGAACGGCACCGAGATCAAGGACGTGGACACCGGGGCGCTCGTGGTCACCCGCGACACCGTGGCCACCGTGCCGGTGGAGGGCTGAGCCGATGACCAGCCCGGCCACGATCGCCGCCCCGACGACGGCCGCCGTCGAGGTGACGGGTCTGTCGAAGCACTTCGGAGCCGTCCGTGCCCTCCAGGACGTGAGCCTCAGCGTCCCCGCCGGCAGCCTCACCGCCGTGATGGGTGAGAACGGTGCCGGCAAGTCGACACTCATGAAGATCCTGGCCGGGCTGGACACCCCCACCACCGGTACGGTGCGGGTGGACGGTGAGGAGGTCCGCCGGTACGACCCGGCCACGCTGCTCAGCCGGCACCGGGTCGCCCTGGTGCCCCAGGAGCTCGCCCTCGCCCAGGACCGGACCGTCGCCGAGAACATCATGCTCGGCGTCGAACCGGGATCCCGCCCCTTCCCGCACCGCCGTCGGATGGACGAGCGGGCGGCGGAACTGCTGGACCGGCTCGGTCTGCGGGTCGACCCCCGGCGCAGCATCCGCCGCCTGGACGCCGCTTCCCAGCAGTTGGTGGTCATCGCCCGGTCCCTGGCGCGCGAGGCGCGAATGGTGATCCTCGACGAGCCGACGTCGATCCTCTCCCCCGCCGAGTCGGAACGACTGTTCGAGGTGATCCGGTCGCTGCGGGCCGACGGGGTGACCATGCTCTACGTCTCGCACCGGATGCCCGAGGTGTTCGCCCTCTCCCAGCACATCCACGTGCTGCGCGACGGTCGGCACGTCGGGCACTGGCCCACCGCGGAGGTCACCCCCGACCAGGTGGTCGCCGCGATGGTCGGCCGGGAACTCGCCGCCGAGTTCAGCCGGCACGACAGCCCCGCGCCCGCCGCCACGGCCACCCCGCGCCTACGGCTGCGCGGCGTCTCCGGCGCCGGTTTCACCGGGGTCGATTTGGACGTCGCCCCGGGCGAGGTGGTCGGCGTGGCCGGCCTGCCCGACAGCGGCCGGATCGAGCTGTTGCGCGGCATCTTCGGCGCCGACCCCGTGACCGGCGGCGAGCTGTCACTGGACGGGGAGACGTTCACCGCGAGGTCGCCGCGGGACGCCATCGCCGCCCGGGTGGCGTACCTGCCGGGCGAACGCCGGCAGCAGGGGATCCTGCCGACGATGAGCGTCGCCGACAACGTCAACATCCTGACCCTGGGCCGTCGGCAGCGCTTCGGCCTGCTGCGGCGGCGGGCCCTGCGTCGTGACGCGGACACCCGCGCGCGGGAGCTGCGGGTGAAGACGTCGACGACCGCCCAGGGCATCACGCAGCTCTCCGGCGGCAACCAGCAGAAGGCGCTGCTGGCCCGGTGGCTGTCCATCGAGCCCCGGCTGATGCTGCTGGACGAGCCCACCCGTGGCGTCGACGTCGGCGCCAAGGCGGAGATCTACCGGCTGTTCCGCACCCTGGCCGACGAGGGGGTGGCGCTCGTCGTCTCCTCGTCGGACCTGCCCGAACTGCTGACCGTCAGCGACCGGATCGCCGTCATGGCCGCCGGCGCCCTGGTCGGCATCATTCCCGCGGCGGAGGCCACCGAGGAGTCGGTGATGGCCCTGGCCACCGGCGCGCACACCATGAAGGAGAAGGCATGAAACGCAGGGGCGTGCTCAACGCCGAACTGTCCGGGGTGCTGGCCACCCTGGGCCACACCGATCTGCTGCTCGTCGTCGACGCCGGTTTTCCGATCCCGCGCACCGCCCACCGCATCGACCTGGCCGTCACCGAGGACCTGCCGAGCCTCACCACGGTGCTCGATCTCGTCGCCGACGAGATCATCGTCGAGGGCGTCGTGGTCGCCGAGGACGTCACCACCCACAACAAGCCCCTCGCCCAGTGGCTGGGGCAGCGCTTCCCCGGCGTACCGACGACCACCCGGCAGCACGCCGAGATGCTCGGCGAACTGGCCCACCAGGCCAAGGCGATCGTCCGAACCGGGGCGTTCAACCCGTGGGGCAACGTCGGGCTGATCTGCGGCGTGGACGTGCCGCGCTGGTTCGACGAGCCCGGAGTCATCGTGCCCGACTACTACCAGGACCGGATGTAGCGGCGTCGTCGCCGCCGCCCCACGACGTACCCGACATTGGAGAACAACGTGAGCACTGCCACCCTGACCGACGCCGACCTCACCGCCGCGGCGCTGGCCCCCTACATCCAGCACACCCTGATCGAGTCCGGGGTGACCCGGGACCGGATTGTGGCCCACGCCGAGGAGGCCGTCCGGTACGGCTTCAACGCGGCGATGGTGCCGGGCTCCTGGGTCCCCGAGGTCGCCGAGGTCCTGCGCGGCACCGGCGTCGAGGTCGCCTCGGCGCTGGACTTCCCCACCGTCGGGGTGACCACGAGCGCCGGCAAGGCCGCCGAGGCCGAGAGCCTGGTCCGGGCCGGCGCGACCCAGATCGACATCGGGGTTCAGCTCGGCTGGCTCAAGAGCGGGCGGTACGACGCGTTCCGCGAGGACATCGCCGGCGTGGTCCGGGCGTCCGGCGTACCGATCAAGGTGATGCTCGAACTGCCGCTGCTCACCCCGGACGAGCGGGAGGCGGCCGTCGAACTGTCCATCGAGGCCGGTGCGGCTGTCCTGAAGAACGCCAGCAGCGGCGCGATCGAGGTGGCGAACCCGGAGAGCGTCGCCTACCTGGTGGCCCGCGCGCCGGAGGGCGTGAAGGTCAAGGCCTCCGGTGCGATCAAGTCCTTCGATCAGGCCGTGTCCCTGCTGCGGGCCGGGGCGGTGCTGCTCGGCACCAGCGCCGGGGTCGCTATCGTCACCGACACGACCAACGAAGAGACCACGAGCTACTGACCGTCCGGCGCCCCTCGACCACGTCGCCAGGTGCGGCCGGGGTCGAGGGGCGGCGGAGTCTCATGGAAGGTGACATGTCCGACCAGTTGCGCCCGTCCGGAGCGTCCGAGCACCTCGACCGTGACGCGCCGGTGCCCCTGCACGCGCAGGTGTCGGAACAGATCCGGGCCCGGATCCTGTCCGCCGAGTGGCCACCGCACTACCGACTTCGCAGCGAACCCGAACTGGCGACCGAACTCGGCATCTCCCGGGGCACCCTGCGGCGGGCCCTGTCCACTCTGATCCGGGACGGCCTGCTGGTGCAGGTCCGGGGGCGTGGCACCTTCGTCACCTCCACCGCCATCGAGCCCTCGATCGCGCAGAAGCTGACCACCCTGTCCGAGGACTTCGCCCGGCAGGGGATCTCGATGACCACCCAGGTGGTCACCCACCAGGTCATGGCCGCGCCGTCACCGGTGGCCGCCCTGCTCGACCTGCGCCCCGGCCAGTCGGTGCTCCGCCTGGAGCGGCTCCGTTCCACCTCCACCGGCCCGGTGGCCTGGCTGGTCAACTACGTACGCGTCGACCTGGCTCCCGGCCTGGACCTGGTGGACCTGGCCGACCGCTCCCTGTTCGGCCTGCTGGAGAACGAGTACGGGCTGAAGATCAGCACCGGTCGGCGTACCTTCAGCGCGACCGCCGCCACCGGACGGATCGCGGCGGCGCTGGAGGTGCCGGAGCACTTCCCGCTGCTGTACCTGGAGCAGATCACCTACCTCGACGACGGCCGGCCGATCGAGTACTCCGACGTGTGGATCCACAGCGAACGGATGCGGGTCACCTCCCTGCTCTCCCGTCGCTGACGGGCACCTCGCCGCCGACGCCCGGCCACCGGCCAGGGATTGGTTCTCGACGGGAGGCGGCTGGCCGCGTACGGTGCGGCGTGGTGGTGGTGCGCGTGCGTGTCGGTAGCGGCGACCGCGAGGTCGGGCAGGACAGGGTCGAGGTGGCGGCCCGGGTCCACGGACGGCTGAGAGGCGGCCGGTGAACCGCACCCGCCAGGAACCGTACGTGAACCGACCGCCCCGCGTCGGCCCGGCCGCGGTCGTGTTCGACCTCGACGGCACCCTGGTCGACACGATGACGATCGCTCCCACCGTGTACGCCGACACGATCCGCGCCCTCGGCGGGCCGGACGTCTCGCCGGCCACGGTCGTCGCCACCTGGCACATCGGAGCCACGCCGGTGGTGCTGGCCCATTTCCTGCAGCGGCCCGTCACCGCCCCCGACCTCGAGTGCTTCCACCGCCATTTCGAGGCGGTGGTCGCGGACGTACGACCGTTCCCCGGCGTGCTCGACCTGGCCGACGACCTCGACCGGGCCGGCTGCCGGCTCGGCATCTTCACCGCCGCCCCACGACGGAGCACGACCCTCGTGCTGGCCCGCACGGGGCTCGACCGGCTGTTCCCGGTCGTGGTCTGTGGTGACGAGGTCCCCGCGCCGAAGCCCGCGCCGGACGGGCTGTGGCTGGCCTGCCGCCGCCTGGGCGTCGACGTCGCCGAGACCGCGTACGTCGGCGACGCGGCGGTGGACCTCGCGTGCGCGGAGGCGGCGGGAGCACTGGCGGTGCACGCCCGCTGGTGCGACAGCTCCCCGGCTCCGGCGGACGTCCCGGCGGTGGCCCACCGGCCCGCCCAGGTCCTCGACCTGCTCGCGGTGACGGCTGGCTGACGCGGGAGGCCATGGGTGCGCGTCAGCATGGCGACCAGCGCCGGCAGGGCCGGCCAGCCGAACGAGGACTTCGTCGGCGCCGTTCCCGGCGCCGCTGTGCTGCTGGACGGCGCCGGCATCCCGGGAACCGAGTCGATCTGTTCCCACGGTGTCGCCTGGTACACGCACCGTCTCGGCGGCGCGCTGCTCGGCCTGCTGTCGCGTGACGACGGGCGAGACCTGGCGGCGATCCTCGCCACCGCGATCGGCGAGACAGCCGCCGATCACCGCGGCACCTGCGACATCACGGACCCCAGCAGCCCGCAGGCGACGGTGGTGATCGTCCGCGCCCACCGGGACCGCCTGGACCATCTCCTGCTCGCGGACTCCTTCCTCGTCCTCGACCAGGTCCGCGGTGGCCCGCAGGTCGTCACCGACGAGCGTGAGGTCGCCACCAGGCGCACCTGCTCGGCGCCCTTGGACGGCATTCCCAGGGGAACACCGGAGTACGACCGCATCCGGGACTCCTGCGTCGAGGCACTGCGCGCTCGCCGGAACCAGCCGGGCGGCTACTGGATCGCCAAGGACGATCCGCACGCGGCGGAGGAGGCGGTGACCGGCAGCCGGCCGCTTCATGACCTGAACGGCGTCGCGCTGCTCAGCAATGGCGCCAGCCGCATCGTCAGCCCGTACGGCCTGACCGACTGGCCCGGCGTACTGGGCCTGCTCGGCGCGTACGGGCCGGGTCACATCATCCGCCGCGTCCGGCAGGCCGAGGCCCGCACCTCCGGAGGCCCCGACGCTCGGGTCCCTGACGACGCCACCGTCGCGCACTGCACCCACCTGCCGCGCCCTGAAGGGGCCGGGGGCCGCCGAGGGGACATCCGGACCGGGGCTAGGCGGTCTGGCAGGAGCGCCGGTCGATCGCCCGGACCACCCTCGGCGGGAGACGCGCGGTGGAGCGGAGCAGCAGACGGTGCCGGTCACCCACGCCGTCTTCCGCCAGGATCTCGATGTCCAGGTGGTCGATGACAGCCAGGGCGCGACACCGGAGTTCGAGCCCCTGCCCTACGGTGTTGGGGGCGCGTAGCGCGCTGTCCGCAACATGGCACTGCCGGCCGCCGGATGTCGAGCGAAACAGGGGTTCTCAAGCGCCGGCGGAAGGGTGAACACTGCCGGGGGCTGCCGTGTCACGGGGCGTACATCGTTGGTCTACAGGAAGGCTCGGTCGGGTGTTCAGTCGTGTCGCCATCGTCAACCGTGGAGAGGCCGCCATGCGGCTCATCCACGCCGTACGGGACCTGGCCGCGGAGACCGGCACCCGGATCGAGACCGTCGCCCTGCACACCGACGTCGACCGCACGGCCACCTTCGTCCGCGAGGCGGACCTGTCCTACGACCTCGGTCCCGCGTCCGCGCGCCCGTACCTCGACCTGAAGGCGCTGGAGCGCGCGCTGGTGGAGACCGGGGCCGACGCCGCCTGGGTCGGCTGGGGCTTCGTCGCGGAGGACCCGGCGTTCGCGGAGCTGTGCGAGAAGGTCGGCGTCACCTTCGTCGGCCCGAGCGCGGAGGCCATGCGCAAGCTCGGCGACAAGATCGGCGCGAAGCTGATCGCCGAGGAGGTCGGCGTGCCGGTCGCGCCGTGGAGCCGCGGTGCGGTCGAGACCCTGGACGCGGCCCTGGCGGCGGCGGCCGAGATCGGCTACCCGCTGATGCTGAAGGCGACCGCGGGCGGCGGCGGGCGCGGCATCCGCGTGATCACGAACGAGGCCGAACTCGCCGACGCCTACGAGCGCACCAGCCAGGAGGCCGCGCGGGCGTTCGGCAGCGGCGTCGTGTTCCTGGAGCGCCTGGTCACCGGCGCCCGGCACGTCGAGGTGCAGGTGATCGCGGACGGGGAGGGCACGGCGTGGGCGCTGGGTGTCCGCGACTGCTCGGTGCAGCGGCGCAACCAGAAGGTCATCGAGGAGTCGGCGTCGCCGGTGCTCAGCCCCGCGCAGGCGGCCGAGCTCAAGGCGTCGGCCGAACGGCTGGCCGTCGCGGTCGGCTACCGCGGCGCCGCGACCGTCGAGTTCCTCTACCACCCCGGTGACCGACTGTTCGCGTTCCTCGAGGTCAACACCCGCCTGCAGGTCGAGCACCCGATCACCGAGGCGACCACCGGGTTCGACCTGGTCAAGGCGCAGCTGCACGTGGCCTCGGGCGGACGGCTCGAAGGCGAGCCGCCGGTGGAGCGCGGGCACGCCGTCGAGGCCCGACTGAACGCCGAGGATCCCGACCGCGACTTCGCGCCCTCCCCGGGCCGGATCGCGCGGCTGGACCTGCCCGCCGGGCCGGGTATCCGGGTGGACACCGGGGTCAGCGAGGGCGACACCATCCCCGCCGACTTCGACTCGATGATCGCCAAGATCATCGCGTACGGCCGCGACCGCGACGAGGCGCTCGGCAGGCTGCGCCGCGCGATGGCGCAGACCACGGTGATCATCGAGGGTGGCGCGACCAACAAGAGCTTCGTGCTCGACCTGCTCGACCAGCCCGAGGTGATCGACGCCAGCGCGGACACCGGCTGGATCGACCGCGTCCGCGGCGAGGGCAGGCTCGTCTCGCACCGGCACTCCGCCGTCGCGCTGGCGGCCGCCGCCATCGAGGCGTACGAGGAGGAGGAACGCGCGGAGCGGCAGCGGCTGCTGTCGACCGCGTTCGGTGGGCGCCCGCAGGTGCAGCACAAGAGTGGCCGACCGCTGGACCTCAAGCTGCGAGGTGTCGGCTACCGCGTGCGGGTCGCGCGGGTCGGCGCGCACCGGTTCCGCGTCGGCATCGAAGCGGGTGACGACGTCCGTACCGCCGACGTCGAGCTCGACCGCTTCGACCGGCACACCGGGCAGGCCGTCGTCAACGGCACCCGGTACCGCCTGCTCACCGGCACGCACGGGCCGATCCACCTGGTCGAGGTGGACGGGGTGACGCACCGGGTCAGCCGCGACGAGGGCGGCGTGGTGCGCTCCCCGGCGCCGGCGCTGGTCGTCGCCACGCCGCTGGAGGTCGGCGCCGAGGTCGAGGCGGGCGCGCCGGTGCTGGTGCTGGAGAGCATGAAGATGGAGACGGTGCTGCGGGCGCCGTTCCGGGCGCGGCTGAGGGAATGCGCCGTGTCCGTGGGCAGCCAGGTGGAGACCGGCGCCCCCCTGCTGCGCCTGGAGCCGCTCGCCGACGACGCCGACGAGGCCGAGGACACCTCGGCCGCCCAGTCCGTCGAGCTGGACCTGCCCGCCATGCCCGGGGAGGTGCCGGCTCGGGAGCGCATCACCCGCGGCCAGGAGGACCTGCGCAGCCTGCTGCTGGGCTTCGACATCGACCCGCACGACGATCGCCGGACGCTCGACGACTACCTCGCCGCGCGCCGGGCGGCCACCGAGGACGGCCACCGGCCGCTGGCCGAGGAGTTCGAACTCGTCGACGTGTTCGCCGACCTCGCCGAGCTGAGCCGCAACCGGCCGGCGGGCGAGGACGTCGGTGGCGAAGGGCACGTGCACAGCGCCCGCGAGCACTTCCACACCTACCTCCAGAGCCTCGACGTCGAGCGGGCCGGGCTGCCGGAGGCGTTCCAGGCCAAGCTCGCCCGGGCGCTCGGGCACTACGGCGTCACCGATCTGGAGCGCTCCCCCGAGCTCGAAGCCGCGGTGTTCCGCATCTTCCTCGCCCAGCAACGCGCGTCCGCCGACGCGACGGTCGTCGCGACGTTGCTGCGCGCGTGGCTGCGGGAGCCGCCGCCGGACGAGGTGCTGCGTGAGCCGGCCGGCCTCGCGCTGGAGCGGCTGGTGGCCGCGACGCAGGTCCGTTTCCCCGTGGTCGCCGACCTCGCGCGCGGCGTGGTGTTCGCCTGGTTCGGCCAGCCGTTGCTGCGCCGCAACCGCGCCCGCGTCTACGCGAACGTCCGCAAGCACCTGCGCCACCTGGACGCGCACCCGGACGCACCGGACCGCGCCGAACGCGTCGGCGAGATGGTGCGCAGCACCGAACCGCTGGTGCGGCTGCTCGGCCAGCGGCTCGTCCGCGACTCCCTGGACCACGCGGTCATGCTGGAAGTGCTGACCCGCCGGTACTACGGCAACAAGGATCTGACCAGCGTCCGCACCAGCGAGGTCGCGGGCTGCACCTTAGTGGTCGCCGAGCGCGCGGGCTCGTGCGTGGTCTCCGCCGCGGTGAGATTCGAAGCGCTGGGCAGCGCGCTGCGCGGGCTCGCGGAGCTGGCGGGTGGCGAGGACGCCGTCGACGCCGACATCTATCTCGCCTGGGAGAACCAGCCGGAGGACTCGGATGCGATGGCGGCGGCGCTGCACGAGGTCGTCAGCGCGCACCCGCTGCCGAGCCGGGTCCGCCGGGTCACCACCACCGTCGCGGGCCGCAGCGGCGCGGTGATGCACCACCACTTCACGTTCCGGCCGTCGAGCACCGGGATGACCGAGGAGCGGCTGATCCGGGGCCTGCACCCGTACATCGCGCAGCGGATGCAGTTGGAGCGGCTGCGCAAGTTCGACCTCACCCGGCTGCCGTCGTCGGACGAGGAGGTCTACCTCTTCCGGTGCGTGGCGCAGGAGAACCCGTCGGACGACCGCCTGGTCGCGTTCGCGCAGGTGCGTGACCTGACCGCGCTGCGGGAGCACGACGGCAGGCTGGTCGCGCTGCCGACGGCCGAGGACGTCGTCGCCACCTGCCTCGACTCGATCCGCCGTGCGCAGTCGCGGCGACCGTCGAAGAATCGCTTCAACACCAACCGGATCGTGGTCTACGTCTGGCCGCCGAGCGACCTCACCCGCGCGGAGCTGGAGATGATCGCCGGGCGCGTGCTGCCGACGACCGCTGGCGCCGGGCTGGAGGAGATCCTGTTCATCGCGCGGCAGCGTCACCGGACGACCGGCGAGCTGACCAAGATCGCCGTGCGGGTCTCCTTCGACGCCACCGGCGGCACCAAGCTGACCGTCGGCCAGCCGTCGGACGAGCCGGTCGAGCCGCTCGACGGCTACCGGCAGAAGGTGCTGCGCGCGAGCAGCCGCAACACGGTGTACCCGTACGAGCTGACCGGCCTGCTCGGCGACTTCGTCGAGCACGACCTCGACGACGACCACGCGCTGGTGCCGGTCGACCGGCCGAAGGGCCGCAACACCGCGGCGATCGTCGCGGGCGTGGTCAGGACGCGTACCCGGCGGCACCCGCAGGGCGTCACCCGGGTCGTGCTGCTCGGCGACCCGACGAAGTCGCTCGGCGCGCTGTCGGAGCCGGAGTGCCGCCGGGTGATCGCCGCACTGGACCTGGCCGAGCGGATGCGGGTGCCGCTGGAGTGGTACGCGCTGTCCGCCGGCGCCCGGATCTCGATGGAGTCCGGCACGGAGAACATGGACTGGGTAGCCGCGGCGCTCAAGCGGATCGTCGAGTTCACCCAGGACGGCGGCGAGATCAACATCGTGGTCGCGGGCATCACCGTCGGCGCGCAGCCGTACTGGAACGCCGAGGCGACGATGCTCATGCACACCAGGGGCATCCTGGTGATGACGCCGGACTCGGCGATGGTGCTCACCGGCAAGCAGTCGCTCGACTTCTCCGGCGGCGTGTCGGCCGAGGACAACTTCGGCATCGGCGGCTACGACCGGGTGATGGGGCCGAACGGGCAGGCGCAGTACTGGGCGCCGAACCTGACCGCCGCGCGGGACGTGCTGATGTCGTACTACGACCACACGTACGTCGCGCCCGGCGAGGCGGGGCCGCGGCGGGCGAAGACGACCGACCCCGTCGACCGTGACATCTCCGACTTCCCGCACGCCCTGGCCGGCAGCGACTTCACCACCGTCGGCGAGATCTTCTCGGCCGAGGCCAACCCGGACCGCAAGAAGCCGTTCGACATCCGGACCGTGATGCGGGCGCTCTCCGATCAGGACCACCCGGTGCTGGAACGCTGGGCGGGCATGGCCGACGCGGAGACCGTGGCGGTGCAGGACGTGCATCTCGGCGGCATGCCGGTGTGCCTGCTCGGCATCGAGTCACGGGCGGTGCCGCGGCGCGGCTTCCCGCCCACCGACGGCCCGGACACCTACACCGCGGGCACGCTGTTCCCGCGGTCGTCGAAGAAGGCCGCGCGGGCGATCAACGCGGCCAGCGGCAACCGGCCGCTGGTGGTGCTGGCGAACCTGTCGGGCTTCGACGGCTCGCCGGAGTCGATGCGGAAGCTGCAACTGGAGTACGGCGCCGAGATCGGCCGCGCCATCGTGAACTTCCGCGGGCCCATCGTGTTCTGCGTGATCTCCCGGTACCACGGCGGCGCGTTCGTGGTGTTCTCGAAGGCGCTGAACCCGAACATGACCGTCCTCGCGCTGGAGGGCTCGTTCGCCTCGGTGCTCGGCGGCGCCCCGGCCGCCGCGGTGGTGTTCTCCGGTGACGTCAACGCCCGCACCGCGGCCGACCCGCGCGTCCGGGACCTCGAGGCCCGCGTCGCGGCCGCCTCCGGCGCCGACCGCGCCGCGTTGACCGCGGAGCTCGACGAGCTCCGCGCGTCGGTCCGCGCGGAGAAGCTCGGCGAGGTGGCCACGGAGTTCGACCGCGTGCACAACATCCAGCGCGCCGTCGAGGTCGGCTCCGTCGACGCCGTCATCCGCGCCGCGGAACTGCGCCCACGGATCATCGAGGCCATCGAGTCCCGTTCACGCTGACCCCACCCGTCGCCGGCCGTGGCGTTCAGCCCCGGCCGGCTCGTCCGCCAGGCGCCCGCACCGGTGCGCGGAAGCCTCCGCGCACCGGTGCCCTCGCCGCCGTGACCGGGGGACATCGACACCCTGCGGCTGACCCGCCTCCGCCGCTGGGCCGAGGGCGACCTCGTCGAGATCGCACAGGCCGCCGGGGGGCATGCTCCGGCCGAGCCTTGGGGCCCGTCCGGCAGCCTGCCGCAGCCAGAATCATCGCGAGCCGTCTTCATATTTCTATGGATATCAATTAGGCTCTGACCCGTCCCGTAATGATCCACAATGGAGGCGCCCCGTGAGGAAGATGACCGTCCGCCGCAAGAGCTCGCTGCGCCTGCTGTCCGGTGCCCGCCGGCTCTGGATCGAGTGGTGCTGGTAGCAGCCGACCCGGCGGGCGCTCCCGGGCGCCCGCCCCTGCGGCGATCGGCCCGGCCGTGACCGACGAGTCGGGCGACTACGACTGCCACCGCGACCACGGGCCGTACGCCGGGGTCGGGGCCTTCCTCGGCCGGGTCGCCGCCGACCGCCCCCGCCTGGCGTCCCGCCACAGGGTCGAGCTGCACGCCATCGCACCCGGGCTGGACGGCGCGGCACGACCGGCCGCCGAGGAGGAGCCGATCCGGTTCCATCCCGCCCGACGCACCGCCTACCTGGCCTATGGCGCGGCCGAGTTCGTGGCGGCCTGGGCAGACCGGCTCCGCCGCCCGGTCACGGTGCGGTTCACGCACGTCGGAAGCGCCGACGAGACCACCCGCGAGCTGCTGGAGACGCTGACCCGCCGGCTCGGGCCGTCCCCCGTGCGCTTCCACCTGCACGACAGTGGCCCCCGTCCGCCGGTGACGGCCGCCCCGACGCCGGAGGCGATGCGCACGGCCCTGGGCGACAGCCTGGCCCGCGGCTTCTACCACCACGCGGCCCGAACCGCCCGACGCGGACGCGCCGCCGTGACCCCCGACGGCGACCTGCGGCACTGGTGGGCGTTCACCACCGGCCTGGCCACCGCCCTGGCGGCGCTGGACCGCGCCACCGAAGCCCTCGACCTCTACCACGAGGCGCGCGCCACCACCGACAGCCCCAAGATCGCCATGTCGGCCGCGTACGCCACCGCCATGCTGTACGCCCGGCACCTGCCGGCCGCCGACCAGGACCCGGCGCGGGCGCGGCACTGGCTGGAGAAGGCGCTCCACCTCGCCGCCGGGCTGGACGACCCGCGGCAGCGGGTGCTGTCCACCGTCTTCTACGAGCAGGGCCTGGCCCTGCTGGACAGCAGGGAAGGCGATCCCGCCTCCGCGCTGCGGCTGATCGACGACGGGCTGGCCCGGTTGACCGCGGTGCTCGCTCCCGGCGAGCGCCCACAGGATCTGGCCCGGCTGCGCCACAACCGGGCGCAGGTGCACCTCGCCCTGGGCGATCCGGCGCAGGCCCTGGCCGACCTCGACACGGTGATCGCCCACGACCCGGACAACTGCGAGTACTACGTGGACCGGGCCGCCCTGCACCGGGCGGCGGGGCGGCCACGGGCCGCGATCAGGGACTACGACACCGCGATCCGCCTGGGACCGCACCTTCCGGAGGCGTACTACAACCGGGCCGTGCTCCACCAGGAGCGGGGCCGTTCCGGGCGGGCGCGTGACGACCTGGAGCGCGTGCTGACCATCGACCCCGGGCACCTCGACGCCCGGATCGCCCTGGTCAACCTGCACGTCCGACGCGACGCGTTCGCACAGGCCGAGACGGACGCGCGGGCCGGGCTGGCGCTGGCCCCGCAGGAGCCCGCGCTGCTGTGCACCCTGGGGCTGATCCGCTCCGAGCGGGGCAGCCTCGCCGAGGCCGACCACCTGCTCAGCCAGGCGCTGGCCGGGGATCCGGAGCTGGTCGAGGCGTGGACGAACCGTGCCGCGATCCGGTTCGAACGCGGTGACGTGCCCGCCGCTCTGGCCGACCTGGACCGGGCGGTGGCGCTGTCGGCGGCACCTGTCCCCCGCTACAACCGAGGCACGGCGCTGATGCGGCTCGGACGGTGGGAAGAAGCCGCCCGGGACTTCACCCACGCGCTCACCCAGCCCGACCTGGACCGGTCGCTGCGACGCGACCTACGCGCGGAACTGGCCCGCTGCCAGCGGGCCATGCCCCGATGACCGCCGGCCAGGGCGGAATCGACGGAATCGACGAGCCCGTCGACCATGCGGCCTGATCGGGCAGTATCGTCCCAGAATGACCCCGGTAACGCCGACGCTGCCCGCGAACACCGCGCTGCTCCACTACTACCTGCTGCAAGCGACGGGCGGGGATGACGCGACGGGGGCGGGGCTGCTGGTCGAGGAGTTCGTGCTGGACGACGACCTGTCGGCCGTACGGCTGCGCAGTGCCTGCTGGACGGCGACGGACGCCGGCTGGTCAAGCTCGGCCGCGTTCGTGCGGGCAGTCCGCACGGACCCGCGCCTGCGCTCCCGGTTGACGGCCGTGAACCGCCCCGGGGCGGAAGCGGCGTACGCCCGGCTCGGCGGCGGGGCCCTGCCGGACGAGGCCGCGCTGCGCCGGCACTTCGGCGACGACGTCCCGCTGGGGGCCGGTACGCCGCTGCGGCTGGGCACCGGCCCGGCGGTTCACCGGGTGCTCTTCGCCGGTGAACCGGACGGCGACGCGATAGCCCGCCTGTCGGCGTTGCTGCGGCTCGGCGGCGCCTCGGGCACGGACGCGACCGAGCCTGGCGTGGTCGGCACCGGCCGGCTGCGGGTCAACGACACGAACCACCTCTGGCAGCTCCGCCGGGTCGGCGGTGTCGCGTGGAGCATCGACGTGACGTCCGACCCGGCCGGTGGCGACGGGCTGCGCTGGGTGCTGCGCCAGGTCACCGACGTGGCCCGCTGCCACGGCCTGGTCCCCGCGACGATCGAGCGCCTCGCCTGACTGTGAGCATGGCGGGGTCGGCTCAGCAGTGGTGAGCTGATAGCTGGCAGTGGCGGGCGTGACCCTTCGCCTGACTGGCCTTTGT